>CAKASQ030000022.1 GCA_916988195.3 Oscillospiraceae bacterium | reverse complement strand
AGTACCTGACAACCGGCAGCTATCCATGCTAGCGGAATGGGTCACCTTATTTTGTCCTTGACTTGGGGAGCAATTTAGCGCCCGTTTGGGTCAAATCTGGGTCAGGTCGCATGACTGCAAGAAAGCGGCCGATTATTTGCGGGAGAAAGTAAAGAAAAAGTCCTGAAATCGTGAGATTTCAGGACTTTTCTGGTGGAGATAAGCGGGATCGAACCGCTGACCTCATGACTGCCAGCTGCTATCGGTTCGTGATATCAGGCATTTTTTGCGTCTAATCCGTCTGTTCTGTAAGAGAAAAATGCGGAATTTTGTAGGGATTTCCCCATTGCGTCCACACGCTTTCGCGCACACCTGGGTCAGAATCTGGGTCAGTGACCGCGAGTGGATTTGAAAAAATGTTCGTTGATATTGACCAATTCATAACTTGAATACTGCAACAAGCTGAAGAAAAATAACTGCGCAGATTATTATTTGTTGAGGAGGAGCGCCCCCTCTAATATCCACATATATGTTTGAGAATTCCAAATATCATTGAAATTTAAATTGATAAAAATAACGACGCCTGTGTGCTCATGCACCCGAAGAATGGATTCTACTTATATCATTCCGTTTGTAGATGCCGGAAAGAATAATATGGTTAATATCTTGAGCAGGATCCTTAATCAAGCGCAAGATTTGTTCAGCAGAAATTCGGCCAAGTTCAAATGAAGGCTGTGAAATCGTTGCAAAACGTGGAGCCATGTCCAGTTTATAGTCATCGTCAAAATATACTGTAGGCAGTGTCTCACCAATCCGATAGAGGTAATTAGCAACGTGCAGCGACATTGCGCCATTTGATACGATGATTGCTGTGCATTTTTCATGGATCAGTTGATTCACACAGCGTTCTATAGCTGTTTCTGCGGAATGCCCATATACAATCCAAGATTCTTGCATGGCAATATCGGCATCATGCAGCGCATCAAGATATCCCTGAAGTCTTTCTTTTGTGGTAGATAGGTGTGGGATTCCGGCAATATAGCCGACCCGCGTGTGGCCCGCTTGGATCAACTCTTTTGTAGCCTGGTAAATTGGTTCGGCGTTGGCGATGGTAGCAGAGCAGGCGGGCATATTGTCAAATTTTCGATCGATGAAAAGCACCGGAAGATTGGGGGAAAGAAAACCTACAATGTTCTCATACCGATCTAATGTGGATGCGATAAGCAGGCCGTCTACAACGCCAGAAGAAAAGTAGGAGAGATGCGCTAGTTCACGGCTTTCCAGTTCTTTTGTATTGGCAATAATCAACCGATAATTGTGCTGAGAAAGTGTGGATTCCACCGCTTCAATGATTGTTGCAAAAAAACGATTGGATATATCGGGTACAATGAAACCAATTATATTTTTTTTTCCCGTGCGAAAGCTCTTTGCATAAGTGTTTGGTATATAATTAAGTTCTTTTGCAGCCTCCATGACACGCACGACCTTCTCCGGTGACACGTATCGCGTTTTATTAAAAACGTGCGAAACGGTTGCAGATGAAACATGTGCATAACGTGCAACATCTTGAATGGTTATGCTACCCATATAAATCAACCATTCGACCGCCATGTATCCGCGAAAACTAGGATGAAAGAATGTAAATAAGCGGTCGCCTTTCTTAATAAAATGATTTTAAGAGGAAATACAAATCTAAAAATATAATATACTATACAATAAAGAAAATGTCACGAGAAAAGTAATCGATTTTATACAATGCAAATATTTCAGCTGATTACACAAAAAAATCAATGAATCTTTTATTATTCTGCCAATTTACAATTAGGAATATGTCAATTAGAATACAGAATAGATTTAATCGATTACGCAAACGATTAAAAATGAGAGGAGAAATTTTTATGAAAACAAAAATCCTTGCACTGCTTATGGTCATTGCTGCCCTGATCAGTCTGACTGCCTGTAGTGAAAAATCAAACAACAACATTACTGATAACCCCAGTGCGGAAAGTAACGTCGGTAGCACTGATGAAGCCAACAACACTGTAAAAGATGAGCAAAAAGCGTTCAAGGTAGGTTTCGTTTGCCCGGAGGCAACGAATGAAGGCTGGCAGGTAACTGCGGCTGCGATTGAAGATACCGCAAAGGAACTTAATATTGAGATTTCCAAACTCTACCTTGATCCAAGCGATTATGAAGGGTCTTTTGCTCTTGCAGTTGATACGTTCATTCAGCAGAAAGTCGATGCTATCATTTACGGCGGCGCAGACGAGTCGTATGCAGCTACGGTTCACAAGGCGCAGGAAGAAGGAATCAAGTGCGTCGAGATCGACAACCCGACGAATGCGGGAAATCTGTGGAACATCACTGTTGATTCTTATGCTGCGGCGGCAGTTGCTGGTGAATGGATGGCAAAAGAACTTGACGCGGGTGTTGTTCTGATGATTAACGGTGATATGGCTCGTACGAATGCACAGCAGCGTCATGATGGCTTTGTAGAAACCATTACAAATTTGCGCTCTGACATCGAAATCCATGAGATTTATGCGAACTGGGATTCTACTACGGCACTCGCTGGCGTTGAGGATGCTATTACTCAATACGGCAACCGTATCGTCGGCGTGTTTTCTGCGTGGGATGGCGGTGCTTTGGCGGCCGTGTCTGCGTTGGAAGTTGCGGGACTGTCCGATAATGTTATTGTGTGCGGCTTTGATGGCACCCCCACCTCTATGACCTATATCCGTGAGGGGAAGCTTCAGGCAGAAGTTGGCCAGCCGCTGTATGAACTTGGAAAAGTCGGTATGCAGACCGTGAACACGGTTCTGACTGGTGGAGAGGCCGAGGAAAAGACAGTTGTTGGTTGCTCTATCGTCACCGCTGAAAACGTAGAAGAGTTTATTGAAAGTGCTGGCCTTGAGCGGTTTATGAACTGATACGGAACAGCTTCCGTCAGAAAAATACACATTGATCAGACCCGCTGGCCTAGCTTGGCGGGTCTGATCAGTAGCAAAACACGGGAGGAATGTCCAAATTGGAACAATACACAAATCACAATGACCTTGCATTGGAGGTCAATGGCGCCACAAAAATTTTTGGTGGCGTGACTGTACTGGATCATGTAAACTTTTCATTGCGCAAAGGCGAGGTTCACATCTTAATAGGAGAAAATGGCGCAGGAAAGTCGACTTTGATCAAGATTATTGCCGGCGCATATATTCCGAACGCCGGTATTATCAAACTGAATGGGGAGACGATAACGGTCAACAGCCCCTTAGAGGCCTTGGAAAGGGGTATTAGCGTTGTCTATCAGGAGCTTAACTTAGTTGAAACGCTAAGCGCTTATGAGAACATTTTCATGGTAAATCAAATCGTGAAAAAGGCGGGACCTTTTCAGATCTTGGACCGGCAAGCGATGATTCAGCGCAGCAGAGAGCTCTTGGAGATGATTGGTGCAAATATTGATGTCACGATCCCTGTTAAGGAGCTCAGTGTTGCACAGCGGCAAATGGTAGAAATTGCAAAGGCACTTCGCATGAATTCCAAAGTGATTATCTTTGATGAACCTTCTGCTGTGCTGACTGACGTAGAGGTTGAAAAACTATTTACCGTAATTCGCAATTTAAAACAGCAAGGAATAGCAATTTGTTATATTTCACATCGCATGGATGAAATTATGCAAATTGGTGATCGTGTGACCGTTTTGCGTGATGGCAAGCTAATCGGCTGTCACGATATTCACAAAGAGCACATCACGATTGATGACATAATCCGTATGATGGTCGGTCATCCTATGGATCAGCAGTTCCCTAAGCAGATTTTTGAGCGCGGCGAAGAAATTCTGCGGGTGAAAGACTTGTCGTGTGGAGACCTTTTTCAGAATGTTAATTTTTCTTTGCACAGGGGAGAGGTTTTATGCTTCTCAGGACTTGTCGGGGCAGGAAGAACAGAGGTCGCAAAGACTGTCTTTGGCGCGCTGCAAAAGACTGGTGGCTCGATCTATTACTTTGGAAAGGAGATCTCACCCAAAAGACCATCTGATGCGATTCGACTTGGCATTTCGCTTGTACCGGAGGATCGGAAAGAAGAAGGCCTTTTCCTCTCTGCGTCCCTCTATTCTAATTTGATGATTGCCGCAGTAAATACTTTCACAAAGTACGGCATTTTTCAGAAAACAAAAATTCAGTCCATCTGCCACGATATTAGCCGCAGACTGCATTTAAATACTGAGAATTTAGATTTGCATGCAGAAAACCTGTCTGGAGGAAACCAACAAAAAATCTCCCTCGGAAAATGGTTGGTTGCCAATTCAAAACTCGTTATTTTTGACGAACCGACCCGTGGTATCGATGTTGGCGCGAAGGTTGAAGTTTACAATCTCATCAATAAGCTGGTGGCCGATGGCATTGGTGTCATAATGATTTCTTCGGATCTTCCTGAAGTTCTTGGTATGAGTGACCGCATCGTGGTGATGCACGAAGGAAAGGTGACGGGCGAGCTACTCCGTAACGAGGCAACACAGGAAAAAATTATGAAATTAGCAACACGGCGAGAGGAAATGAAACATGAACAATAAGTCTCAGGGATTAAAATTTACAAATAAATACAGTTCCCAAATCAGCACGATTTTGGCACTTATTATTCTCTGCATCGTGCTGTCATTTTTATCTGAAAACTTTCTGACAATTGGAAATCTGCTCACTGTTACCAATCAGGTTGTATACATAGCTTTGATGGCGATCGGCATGACAATTCTCTTTATGCTTGGCGCGATAGATCTCTCTGTGGGTGCTATTTTGGCGTTGAGCGCCTGTGTCATGGGACTGCTGACGAATAAATATGGTATGGCTCCTGTGCCGGCGATTCTGATTGCGATGGCTGTGTCCTTACTCTGCGGTTTGATCAACGGCTTGCTCGTCACCCAAATTAAGCTGCCGCCCTTTGTTGCAACGCTTGGTACAAGCTACATTTTTCGTGGTATGGCGGCCATTATTACAGGCGCAAAAAACTCGCTGATTATGCCAGAAGGTCTGCGCTGGATTGCCGCGGGCAAGGTTGCAAACGTTTTTCCTAGAGGCATTTTTGTGTTGCTCACCTTATACATTGCAGCATGGTTCTTGCTGGAAAAGACACCGTTTGGTATCAAAATAAAGTGCATCGGCGGCAACGAAAAAGCTGCAAGACTGTCCGGCGTAGAAATTGAAAAAATGAAGCTGCGGGCATACGTCATAACCGGTGCCCTGTGCGGGATTTCTGGTATGATGCTCGCCGGACGTCTAAACTTCACAAACTCCACTATGGCCAATGGCGCAGAACTCAGCTGCATTGTGGCAGGCGTTGTTGGCGGTACATCCATGAATGGCGGTTCTGGAAGCATCTGGGGTACACTGGTCGGCTCACTTTTGATGGGCGTTATCAATAATGGTTTGAATCTGCTGAATGTCAGCCAGTTTTGGCAGGATGTCGCGATGGGTGCTCTCGTCATTTTGGCTGTGGCAATCGACTGCTTCCGGCAAGCCAGTAAAAGCCGTGTAAAAAGAGTTGTGTAAAGGAGAACTGCTATTATGAACCACACAGCTGCAATTGTTACAGGAGGCAACCGCGGTGTTGGCGAAGGGATTTGCTATGCACTGGCAAGCAAAGGATACGATATCTTCATGGCGCATTGCGGAGAAGCAGACAAAGCTGCACATGTTGCACAGCAATTACGGGAGAAATTCGGGGTTCGCGTTGTAACTTTTGATTGTGATCAGCGCGAACGTACCATCGGAGAAACACTGATGACTCAGGCTTTGCTGGCGTTTTCTTCCGTATCCCTTGTAATGTGTAATGCAGGGGTTGGTCTCGAAAAGTATATGCGGCTGATTCACCCGGAGGAAATCGACTATGTTTACGAAGTCAACTTCCGGGGGAGCCTGCTCATTGCAAATGCTGCAGCCAAGTACATGGTGGATAGAGGTATCCGCGGTACGATTCTGTTCACATCTTCCATCCGGTCTAAAACCCCCACACCGATGGATGCCATATACGGAGGACTGAAGGCGGGGCTTAATCGCGCGGCGCAGTCCATGGCGCGTGAGTACGGGCGGCATGGGATTCGTATTTCGACGATCTCTCCCGGATGCATGTGCGTGTATCCAGAGGGCTATGCGGATCGGGATTACACAGAGGAAATCTCTCGAATTCCATTGCGGATCGGCGGTGATGGTACTGATATTGGTTTCACTGCTGCGTTTCTTGCGTCGGAAGAGGCTAGGTTTATTACTGGTATTAATATATTTGTAGACGGCGGGGTCAGTTGCGGTGAGGATTACTGGTCAGACGCGGATGAATATACTGCCAGTCACGGCCGGGGCACTTTTGTTGTCCGAGAGTAGATAGTGAAATGAGGTAACGACATGATATCACTGGAAGCAAATGAAAAAACATTGCGGGAGAAGGACATGGCACTCCAGCCCGTTCCGCTTAATACAACACCTGATGAAACATATTTCCGAAAAAGTAGGCTGTGGCAAGGAATTCCTGGAATTGAACGCACTTATGGTGGGCGTTTTTGGCGGTGCTTTTTCAGCGGCGGCAATGACGAGGGACCTGATAATTACGTTGCAGTTGAAATCAGTGACGATGCGTGTGATACATGGTCTGAGCCGATCGTGGTGATTGATCCGCCTGGAAATGTTCGCGCATTTGATCCTTGCCTTTGGCGCACGCCGTCAAATGAATTGTTTCTCTTTTGGGCACAGAGCTACGGTGGCTTTGATGGCCGTGCCGGCTGCTGGTATTCAGTGTGTCGAGACCCGGATGAGGCGCCGAACGTCTGGACTGAGCCAAGACGAATTGCTGACGGCGTTATGCTTAACAAACCGACAGTTCTTATGAATGGCGAGTGGGCTTTGCCGATTACGCTGTGGGGTCATGTAAAGTCCAGCCTAAACCCCAACGTGCCAAACTGCCTCGCAAAAATGTATGTCTCTTCTGATCAAGGGAAAACATTTGAATACCGGGGAGGCGTTGATATGCCAAACCGTTGGTTTGATGAGAGCATGATTCTCGAAAAAAATGATGGTACGCTACAGATGCTGACGCGAAGAAAGGACGGTATCGGTGAAGCATTTTCCCATGATGGCGGCCGAACGTGGGGGAAAATCGGGAAATTCTGCCTTGGTGGACCTAATTCTCGTTTCCACATTCGGAAACTTCATTCTGGCCACATACTGCTGATCAACCACTGGAGTCCAGACAACCGATTTGACACACCTCGCGGCGATGATCCTGATTATATGGCGAGAAACAACCTGGCAGCGTTTTTGTCGGTTGATGATGGGAAAACATGGAGCGCTCCGCTTCTTCTGGATGAACGCGAACTCGTTTCTTATCCAGATGCGGTGCAAACGCCGGACGATCAAATCTACATCATCTATGACCGGGAGCGAAATGTCGAAAAGGAGCTGCTGCTGGCGCGGATCACGGAAGAGGATATTCTGCGCGGGAAACTGGTTTCAGATGGATCGTTTTTAAGAAAGATTATCAGTAAGCTGAATTGAGGTGCAAAGATGAAATACAGAAAACTTGAAGGAACAGATTTGACTGTGCCGCAGTATGTGCTCGGAACCGGTGATTATGCGAGTAATGTTCCGGCAGATATCGCCAGAGACCTTCTTAAAACGTATGTCGATTGCGGTGGGACTATGTTGGATACCTCTCATTATTATGGGAGCTTTCTCGTTGGTGGGCGATCTCTGAGCGAGTGCCTGGTTGGTGATTTCTTACAGGAGAACCATTTGCGTGAGCAAGTGCTGATTAGTACCAAAGGCTGCTGCTATGCAACAAATAAACCATATGAGAAACGGATGACTCCGGCATTTCTGCGGTCTGATCTAACTGAAAGCCTACGTAATTTACACACAGACTATATTGATTTCTATTGGCTGCATCAGGACGATCCGAGCCAACCTGTTGGAGCAATTCTCGAGGAACTGAATCGTTGCGTTGAAGAGGGCAAGATTCGTTATTTTGGTTGTTCCAACTGGAAAATCGAACGAATTTTGGAGGCGGATGCCTATGCAGAGGCACATGGTCTTCGTAAATTCAGTGCGAATCAGGTTATGCTCAATATGGCTTACCCCAATATGACGGCTGTCGATGAGCTGATTCAGACCTGGCTGACACCTGGTATGCGCAAATACCATGAGCGGACGCAGCGACCGGTATTTGCTTATTGTTCACAGGCAAGTGGTTTCTTTTATAACTGCTTCAAAGATGATTATATGGAAAATATAGGATACTCCTATTCGAGAAAGTACTTCTACAACAGCGAATCTCTCCGCCGGGCCAAACAAGCACTTCGACTCTCCAAACAATCCGGGATGACACTTCAGGATATTGTTCTTGGCTACACGTTGGCGCAACCGTTCCCGGTTTTGCCCATTGTCGGACCACAGCGTCCGGATGAGATGAAGAGTACATTAGAAAGCGCGCAGGTTCCGCTGACACAGGAACAGATAAACTTTATCTTTGATATTTGATTGATGATTTTACATAATGGGATTTTGTCGCCGGATTGCGTGGACGCGTTACTTCCAACTGCTTGGTCGTATCGCTCCTCCTTCCAAACGTTGCCGCAGGCGCCAAACTACTTAAAAGAACGCCCTGATGTAATTCCAATTGATTGTGGTAGACAGCTTTTCGTCGACGACTTTCTGATTGAAGAAAGTAGTTTGCATCGAGAGTTTTATTCTCCGGAAATCAAGGGAATGGTGCTGACACCGGAAACCGTGTTAGAGATGGATCATGGCAATTGCCCGGTAGCTGCTCCATTCAAAGACGGCGTTTTTTATGATCCGACCGATAAGAAGTTCAAATTATGGTATCAGGCTGGGTGGTTTGGAGCGGTTGCATATGCGGAAAGCCGCGACGGCTTTCACTGGATACGGCCACATATTGCTGTCGATGGCTCAAATCGCATTCTTCCTGCATTTGAAGATCGCTTTCGCGATGGCTGCAGCATTTGGCTTGACCAGAACGCGGATACTGAGCGTTTCAAAATGTTCCTTTTCACACGGGATCGGCAAAAAAGAGAGTATGCTGAACTGCGAACATCTGCCAATGGGTTGGACTGGTCTGCCCCGTCGCGTATTATGTCTTGCGGAGATACGACATCACTTTTTTATAACCCCTTCCGCGACAGATGGGTACTGAGCGTCAGAAGCTTGTATCAAAAGGGAAAATATCTGTACCGCTATCGATCCTACCGGGAGGCTGCTTCGTTTTCGGAGCTTGCAGACTGCCGCCGGGAGTATTTTTGGCAAAGCGCAGATGCAAACGACGAACGGGATGATATTTGGGATTGCGATACACAGTTGTACAGCTTGGACTGTGTTGCATACGAGAGTATCATGCTTGGTATCTTTCAGATTTTTAAGGGTCCGCATAATGCTGTTGCTGAACAGCTGGGAGAACCCAAAAAATGTGATCTTTACATTGGCTTTAGTCGGGATGGCATTCAATTTTCTAGATTAAACCGGAAGCCATTTATTGCGGGAAGCGGCGTTCATGGTGCATGGGATGAGGGTTATATCCATCCAGCATCTGGTATATGCATTGTCAACGGCAACGAACTGCTGTTCTATTTCGGCGCATGGTCTGGTAATTCTCCGCGTATGGGGAGACATATGTATGCTGGTGGAAGCACAGGAGTGGCAACACTTCGCAGAGATGGCTTTGCTGCACTTACGACAAACTCTACCGGACGTATGTCGACGCCTCCTGTGTGTTTCCACGGAGAAGGACTTTGGATAAATGCACAGTGCAAATCATTGAGGGCTGAAATACAAGATAAAAATGGTCATGCACTTCCGGGATTGTCTTTTCAGGACTGTATCTGCCGCTCTGTCAATTCCACAAAGCAGCAAGTCCTATGGAATTCTGCAGTCTCACTTCATGCTATATCCGGAAAGCCCGTGCGTATTGCTTTTGAGCTGGAGCAAGGCAAGCTGTTTTCATTTTGGATTTCAAATGATAAATCTGGCTCGAGCGGTGGATATCTGGCAGCAGGAAGTGTACAGCATTCGAGTATAAAGGATGAAACATATGAATGATTCGATTTGTCTCTATATCTGTAAACGGGATGAGGAAGGCGCACTGCTCCGATACAACTTTGATCCTCAAGCTTGTGTCCTTACGAAGATGGGTACAGAGGATGTCTTGCGGTATGTTGCCTGTCTTGCAATAAATAAGACATACCTCTACACTTCGTCGTTGGATTGTGCAGGGAACAATTTATTTAGTGCTTATTCCATTCAACACGACGGCAAGCTGCAGCTCATAAACCGCCAAGCCGCCTCGGGTTTTGACGCAACGCATATTTCCCTGAATCCACAGACGGAAAGTTTGGTCGCCTCAGATTTTCTGGCAAGCACATTGCTGTTTTATGGTTTCCGTAGTGATGGGGGCATTGGGCAATTCAGACAGCTTCTTCAGTTTCAGGACAAAGGAGCTATAGCTGGACCGCGGCAGGATGCGTCCCATCCGCACTGTACCATTGCAGCGGAAGGTGGCTCCATCTTGCTTACTGCAGATTTAGGATGTGACAAACTGCGGCTTCTCAATGGAACAGGTTCTGTTTGTCAGATTTCTGAGGTAACAGTGCCCGCCGGTTCAGGTCTGAGACATCTGGCGGTGCATCCGACACGAAATGTTGTCTATGCCATTTCAGAGATCAGCTCTGATATTTTTGTATTTCGCTTTAACACATGTGGCGAACTGAAATTGACGCAGACACTAAGCAATTTACATTGTAGTGGACGCGATGGCAGCATTGGCGGCGACATTGCTGTTTCGCCAAATGGAAAGTGGCTGGCGGCATCGAATCGCGGAGAAAATAATATCGTTTTATATGAAATTGATGGAAATGGCGCTATATATTACTACGATACGGTGAAAACGGATGGATGGGCGCGCATTTTGCGGTTCGATGCTGCTTCGGAGTATCTCTTTGCCGTCTTAGAAGAGTTCATCGATGTAGGAGCCTATAGTTTCCCCGCTGAACGGTGTGCCAGCACTGGCGGAATCCAGATATTTCATTTGGACGCGGCGCAAAATCAATTTCAAGACACTGGAATCCGAGAAACCATTCCGAAGGCGTATGCTGCTGCAGTTCTTGATGGGAGGAAGTAATTTGAATTTAAAGGATCTGTTTTTGGGCCTTCAGCATGTAGGGCTTCCAACGGATCGGTATGAAGAAACAATCAGCTTCTATCATCGAATTGGATTTGAGACGTATGATACGGAGATAAATGGCGCAAGCCGTGTCTGTTTTCTACGCCTGAATGATCTCATTTTAGAGGTATATGAATGCAGCGCATGCACTCAGCAGACTGGTGCATGGGATCACATTGCAATCAATGTTTGCGACATCGATGCTGCGTTTGAGTATGTAACATCGGGAATGCCGTTGCAGCCAACTTGCGTGCAGAAGCTTCCGTTCTTTGAACGGGGGGTGCGTTTTTTTGTGATTACTGGTCCCAATGGGGAACGTGTGGAATTTAATCAATATTTATAAATGGGAAAATAATATGTTTGACATCGTTGCACTCGGAGAATTGTTAATTGACTTCACAGACAGTGGTTTTTCACCAAATGGGATGAAGCTGTTTGAACGGAATGCTGGGGGAGCACCTGGTAATATGCTTGTTGCTGCAGCACGATTCGGACGTTCTGTGGCATTCCTCGGTAAGGTTGGAGATGATATGCATGGCCGCTTTTTAAAGGAGGTTCTTGTTTCTGAGGGTATCTGTACCGATGGTATGTTGCTGGACCCAAGTGTGTTTACAACACTCGCGTTTGTTTCACTGGATGAGTTTGGGGAACGAACATTCTCCTTTGCCCGCAAGCCAGGTGCCGATACCTGCCTTCGACAGGAAGAACTTTCCGTCGAACTTCTCCATAATTGCCGGGTGTTCCATTTTGGCTCAATCTCTTTAACCAGCGATCCAGTCCGTTCGGCTACGCTTTCAGCGTTGAAAACTGCAAAGACCGCAGGAGCGGTGATTTCTTATGATCCTAATTTCCGTGAAAACCTTTGGCCGGATACAGAAACGGCTCGTATGATGATTCGTTCTGTTTTACAATCGGTCGATTTCGTGAAAGTCTCGGAAGAGGAGCTTGAAATTGTGACTGGAGAGACTGATGCTGAAAAAGCTTGTGTATTTCTGCATAAGAAGGGAATTACATGTGTCGTTGTTACGCTTGGTGAAAAAGGCGCATATATCAGCCTCAAGGGAAAGGGCGTTTGCCAATCCGCCGGCTTGAATCTCGGACCTATTGTGGACAAGACTGGCGCGGGAGATGCTTTCTGGGGAACGTTTATCGCGAAGTTTACAGAAGAGGAGATTCCCCTTTCAAAACTGAAATTAGATGATGTGCGCCGCTACGCAGACTGCGCAAATATCGCTGCGGCACTTAGTATTACCCGGCGTGGTGGGATTCCGTCTATGCCTCGACGCGAAGAAATAGTTGGGACAATTCTACAAATGAAAGGAAATAAAAGATTATATGAAACGTAGTGATTTTATGCTCGCTGGACAGCAGGATCGTGAACAGTATATCGTCCGGCCTGAGAAGCAAATTCCCTTGACAATGCTGGTACCAGGTTCTGAAAGTCATCTTGTTTCTACAAAGGAGCTTACAGTTAGTTTCCTTACGATGAAAGCAGGATCAGTTTTTGATGTCCACTCTCATCCGCAGAGTCAGTGCATGATTGTGCTGGAGGGTAAATGCGATGAGATTATTGATGGAAAAATCTATTCTGTCAGCGCAGGGGATGTGCTTTATCTTCCAGCCAACGTTCCGCATGGTGCGTTTATTGAAGAAGATTGTCGCGTTATTGACGTTTTTTGCCCTTGCCGCGAGGATTATATGCAAAAATTCGTAGAACAACATCCGAATTCTGTGACATATTTTCGAACAGTATAATTATAGGCGGTCTTTCGACGAGAGTTATTCTTGATTGTAGATTTTGGTATATGGAGTTGCAGGAGCAGATATTAAAATGACGGAAAGATTTAAAATGGCGGCTGTTGTGCCGGTTGTCGTATTGGACGACGCAAAAGATGCGGTCGCGACGGCAAAGGCTTTGCTTGCCGGAGGCGTGGACGTGATGGAAATCACGTTCCGCACGGCGGCGGCTGCGGATTCGATCAAGGCGGTCGCGGAAAGCTGCCCCGATATGCTCGTTGGCGCAGGCACGGTCATCACGCTCGAGCAGTGTAAAAAAGCCGTCGAGTGCGGTGCCAAATTTATCGTTTCGCCGGGCTTTGACGAAGAGGTCGTCCGCTGGTGTGTGGAGAACGGCGTGGCTGTCACTCCTGGCTGTGTGACTCCGAGCGAGATCATGGCTGCGATGAAGCTTGGCTTGAACGTTGTGAAATTCTTCCCGGCCGGCGTTTACGGTGGTCTGTCCGCGATGAAGGCGCTGTCCGGCCCGTTCGGCGGGATCAAATTCATCCCGACCGGCGGCGTCAACGGGCAGAACATCGGCGAGTTCATCGCCGCGCCGTTCATCCACGCGGTCGGCGGCAGTTGGGTCTGCCCGAAGGCAGATATCACGGCAGGCAACTTTGAGAAAATCACAGAGCTTTGCAAGCAGGCAAGAGCCGCTGCACTCGGCTTTGAGGTCGCGCATATCGGCGTCAACTGCGAAGATGCCGCAGTGGCGTCCGCAGTGTGCGAGAAGCTGAACGAAGCGTTTGACCTGCCGGTCAAAGACGGTAGCTCTTCGATGTTTGCTTCGAGCGGCATCGAGGTCATGAAGACCATGTTCAAGGGTAAAAACGGTCATATTGCCATTCGTACCAACTCTGTGGAGCTGGCGGTGGCAGAGCTTGCAAAGAAGGGCTTTGCGTATGACGAAAGCTCGGTAAAGTACAAAAACGGCCGTATGACAGTTGCATACCTCAAAGATGAGTTCGGCGGCTTTGCCGTGCATCTGCTGCAAAAGTAAGGAGGGGCGAAGATGAAAGTTCTGACATTTGGTGAAATTATGCTCCGCCTGAAAGCGCCGGGACACGAGCGCTTCTTCCAGAGCCCGATGCTTGAGGCGACCTTCGGCGGCGGCGAAGCGAACGTGGCAGTCTCCCTTGCAAACTACGGCATGGACGCGGAATTTTTGACCGTTCTGCCGCAGAACGATATTGCAGACGCCTGCATCCGCGAGCTGCGCTATTTTGGCGTGGACACGAAGAAGATCGTCCGCGGCGAGGGGCGCATGGGCATTTACTACTTAGAGGGTGGCGCAAACCAGCTGCCGAGCAAGGTTGTCTATGACCGCGCGTATTCCTCCATCGCGCTGGCAAAGCCCGGCGATATCGACTGGGACAAGGCCTTTGAAGGCGTGGACTGGTTCCACATCACAGGCATCACCCCGGCCATTTCAGAATCTGCGATGGAGCTCAGCTTAGAGTCTGTGAAAGAGGCAAAGAAGCGGAGCATCACCGTCTCCTGCGACCTCAACTACCGCAAGAACCTCTGGAAATACGGCAAGAAGGCCAGCGAGGTCATGCGCGAGCTTGCCAAGTACGTCGATGTGGCAATCGCCAATGAAGAAGATGTACAGAAGTCGCTCGAAATTACGGTCGATGTGAACGTCGAGTCCGGCGAGCTGGACCGCGAAAAATACAAAGCACTCGGAAATAAGGTCCTGGAAAGCTATCCGAACATGAAGTGCATTGCCATCACGCTCCGTGAGAGCCACAGTGCCGACTGGAACGGCTGGGCGGCGTGCCTGAACGACGGCAAGGACTTCTATGTGTCCAAAAAGTACGAAATTCGGGATATTATCGACCGTGTTGGCGGCGGCGACTCGTTTGCAGGTGGCCTGATCTACGGCCTGAACCAGTATGAGGACAAGCAGTCTGCGCTCGAGTTTGCAGTCGCGGCCAGCTGCCTCAAGCACAGCGTCATCGGAGATTTCAACCGTGTTTCCGTCTCCGATGTGACGAAGCTTATGGGCGGAGATGGTACTGGAAGGGTGCAGAGATAGTTTCCTTTTGATCGTGCAATCTCTCTAAAAGAGCTGATCCATATTTGAACTCATCTCGGAAAAAGGTACTCGGATGCGTCATTGAAAAACGTTTGTTCCAGTGTTATCATGGAACTGCGGTGGGAAATCCTGCCGACAACAAAATATTCCAAAGCGCACCATGAAAAGTAATGAAGGAGCGTTGCGGCCGAATAATGGCCGCAGCGCTCCTTTTGGTGCTCTTTAGGAGAAATATGGGGGTGGGACCACAATCCCAAACAACTGAATAACCAGCAACGCGGATAACACCGCAGGTTGGGAAACGCGCACGGCGCGCGCGAAGACCCGGAGGCAGCGAGCTTCCGGCGAGCGAGAAACGCACCGTGGGCAGCCTTGGCAGGCTGCATCATGCCGCCCAATCTGTTTGGACACACAATGTCCGGCCTGCACATAAGACAGGCTGCCGCGGCTGGGGTTGAAAGCAGTAGAGACCCCTTTCACGAGCTGTGAGAGCTGCCAAGCTTTGTCCGCGCTGTTCCCCATCGCCGGGGCGCGAGCTGCAAATACGGCGTAAGAAAACCATAGCGACTATACTAGCGACTACACAGGGCAGAAATTCGAATTTCAAACTTGCATAGCGACTATTGTAGCGACTACAGAATCCAAAGTGCAGAAAACCTAGATTTTATGCGGTGTACGAAACGGCGGCAGGAGACGCAGGCTGCGTTTTAGGCTTTTCTTGCCTTGCAAGAAAAGCGCAAGCATAGCATTTGGGTACCAAAATGCGGCTTGCAGGGAGAACCCTGACCCCAATGCCGCCTGCGAGCGGAGAGTTGACGGTTGAACTACGGCACAAGTCAGAAATGCACATCGGCGCAGCCATTTGCTCCGCTGCGTGGGACGCGTTGTGCCGACGTGTGCGGTTTTGCAGGCTGACCGCGCATCCGTGCAGGTCTGTGCCACGCAAACGCCGCGTCCGCCCACCGTGGCGGCGTGAAGAAAACAGAACAATAAATTTTACTTGGGTGATTCTTTTCGGCCATTCAAAAAACAAATTTTGATCCCCAGAATGGGGGAGCAGTGTGAGGAACAAAAATGCGCCTGATGGAAAATCGGACTTGCTATTCGGCTGTGCTTGTGGTAATCGTGTGTGCTGACAAAAATCGAAGGAGGTAAACACGATGCCGAAACGACGAGCCAACGGCGAAGGCAACATTCGGAAGCGGAAAGACGGACGCTGGGAAGGCCGATACACTGCTGGATACGATGCAAACGGGAAAGTAATCACAAAGAATGTACTCGGCAAGACACAGGCAGAGGTCAAGGACAAACTGCGGGCCGCGATTGAGGACAGCAAAAAACTCGACCCAGTGAAAGCAGGGAGCTATACACTCGAACAGTGGTTAAAGCTGTGGTACTCCATTTACGTCGAGCCGCAGGTGCGATACTCGACCAAGGAATTTTACCACAACGCGATTGATCATCACATCATTCCGAAACTTGGAAGCGTCAAACTGGAAAAGCTGACGATGCTGCAAATCCAACAGTTTTATAACGAATTGCTCAAGAGCGGTCGCGTGCAAAAGAAAAACCAACCGGAGTTGAAAGAACATGGACTCAGCCCTCGCATGGTGCAGTGTGTCCATGTGGTGCTGAACAAGGCGTTGGAGTATGCAGTGGAAGAAAAGCTGATTTTAGCAAATCCGGCGAAGAAATGTAAAATTCCGAAGAACACGCGTAAAGAGATGAACATTCTGCCTGAGGCATTGATCGGGCCGTACCTGAGCGCAGCGAAGGAGCATGGCATTCTCGCGCCAATGTATCTGGAGCTGACAACGGGCCTGCGCCGTGGAGAACTGTTAGCCTTGCGATGGGAGGACTTGGACGTTCAGAACCGCACGTTGTCCATCAATAAAAGCGTTGCTCGACAGAATGGGAAGCTGGTCATCAGCACACCGAAAACGCCGAATTCCATTCGCACAGTCCTATTGCCGGAGGACACGGTAAAACTTCTCATAGAGGAGCACGAAAGACATCCTGCGAATCCGTATTTGTTCCCGTCTCCGCGCACGGGAGAGACGTGGGATCCGGATGGATTCCGCAGACTTCACGACAGGATCATCAAAGAAATCGGCGCGGAGCATGTGAGATTTCATGATATGAGACACACATTCGCGACGTTATCGCTGAAAAGCGGCGTGCACGTGCGGACGCTGTCTGAAACGCTGGGACATTTCAGTGCGGGGTTCACGCTCAGCACCTACGTCCACTCGACGCCGGGTATGAAGCAAAGTGCGGCAGACGCGATTGGAAACACCATCCGCAACGCGATCTGACCCCAAACCAAAGCGGCGGCTGCAACTTGCAGCCGCCGTTCAAACGTTCAAAATATTCTTGAAAACAGAGAAATTTGTGCTGTTTTGTCAAATAAATCTCGATAAATCCACCGCGTTTTCGCGCCCGTTTGGGTCAAATCTGGGTCAGGCCGCATGACTAAAGAAATGCGGCCGATTATTTGGAGCAAAAAGCAAAGAAAAAGTCCTGAAATCATGAGATTTCAGGACTTTTCTGGTGGAGATAAGCGGGATCGAACCGCTGACCTCATGACTGCCAGCTGCGATCGGTTCGTGATATTAAGTGTTTTTACGTCTAATCCGTCCGTTCCGTCAGCGAAAAGTGCGGGATTTTGCAAGGTTTTATCCATTGCGTCCACACGCGTTCGCGCACACCTGGGTCACAATCTGGGTCAGGGCAGACAAGTGAACTCGGGGGAGTTTCTCCGGCGTGGACATGGATTGTAGCTTGAGAGTTGCCGATAGTCAAGTCATAAGAGGTTGAAACAAAAATTCAGAATGTCCGCATCTGCATGACTATCTGAGGAATAGCGGGCATAGATGACAGCGTTCAGTCTTCATCACCCTCGTTGCCTTCGCCGCTTTCCAACGCAAGCTCTGTCAATTCACGCAGCTTGTTTTGGAGAAGCGTCTTGTCGGGAAGACAGAGCCTATAATCTGCAACGAGGGTGGGCGACATACTGCGGCTTAGAGCATATTCGACAACTGCGTCATCCTTGCTGGCGCAAAGAATAACGCCTACACTTGGATTTTCGTTTGGCTTCTTCACATCGCGGTCAAGCGCTTCGAGATAAAAATTGATCTGCCCGATGTGTTCCGGCTTGAATTTCCCGATTTTCAGTTCGATCGGGACAAGGCAGGAGAGCGCACGGTTATAAAACAGCAGGTCAATAAAGAAATCTGTATTGCCAACCTGAACGCGGTACTCTTCCCCGATAAAGGTAAAGTCCCGACCAAACTCGAGTATAAACTGCTTCAAATTTTCGATGATCGCTTTGCGGAGATTCTTTTCAGAAAATTGCTCCGGCAAGTCCAGAAACTCAAGCACATAGGTATCGAGGATGCTTTCACGCACATTATGCGAAACGGATTCAGGCATCGGCTTCTTGGCGGAAATCATCGAACGTTCGTAGTACGATGTGCCGATCTGACGCTCCAACTCGCGCTTGGAATAATGTTCCTTTGCGCAGAGTGCCATGTAAAAATGCCGTTCCTCTGCTGTCTTGGAGCCGGACATAATAAGCAGATGGTTTGTCCAACTGATTTGTGTCACCAGTGGTGTCACAAATTCATCGTCCTTGTAGGTCTCGTAGAATTGCTTCATGCGATATAGCCCGCGACGATTAAAACCTTTGACGCCGGGGTTCTTTTGCGTAATGTATGCGGCAACTTCGTCAATAATCTTATCGCCAAAGCTCGATGCAGAACAAAGCTCAGACAAATACGCACCGACGCTCCAATACATCTGGATAAGCTCTGCATTGACCGCTTTCATGGCGCGGCTGCGGGCGTTGTCGATGATATGGATGACCTCGTCAAACTGTCCCGGATTATGGGTTAATTCACTGCTCATGTCTTCGCCTCCCCCAGCATTTTCAGCATCGCTTCTTTCAGTTTTTCGTTCATCGGTGATTCCGGATCGAAGCACATCTCAACGAACTTCCTCAGTTCAGGATTGTTCGCGTCAACCGGAGGTTTTGCCTCATACAGCTTGCCGTGCGGGTCATCGCAGCGGGCAAAGATATAGTCCATTGAAACGTCAAAGTAGTCCGCATACTTGCGTAGAAGCTCAACTGTCGGCGTTGCCTGACCGTTTTCATAACGGTTGATGCTGGACTGTGTAGAACCGATTACATCGGCAAATTTTGATTGGGATAAACCAATGCCTTCCCGCAATGCGCGAAGACGCATACCCAGTTGTTTCATGTAATTCAACCTCCAATTCGGGTTAAGCATAGTATAATCAAAATCCGAGCAGATGTCAACCCGGATTTTGAAGATGGATTGTAAATTTATTATAGATTAGCTTTGAACTTTTATGGACAACGCAGATAACAGCCCTAAAAAATCTGCCACATATCTGCCATCGAGTATCTTGCTGGGTATATGTGATATGTAGTTAATATGGTTAACCCCCTCAATAGAATCATACTTACCTAATTCTTCATGTTTAAGCGTGGTTGTTAATATTACTTGGTTGTTAATAGACTTTGATATTTCTAACACAGTTTTTTCTTTTCCTGTTGATAGGTCCTCAGCGCGAAATGAATCGACTATGATCGGGCAGTTGTGTCTCAGAACTTGTTGTAAGGCAAAAAGCTTCACTAAATGAAACACGGTTGCCTCGCTTCCGGAATAGACCTCATTTCGCTGAGTAAAAAGGCTTGTATACGTAAGATTTCCATCCGGATCAATTTGATGGTATAGCTCGTTCATTTTGCCTAAAATTGCGGTCAGCAGAGAAACCCTCCGCGCCTGCGTTTCCTGAGACGAATTCTCGTTAGCTACAAGTTGGCTTTTCAGAGAAGTGATTTCATTTTCAATATCTTTGATTCTGCCCTCTGCGTCTGACGCGGAAAAAATGTCTTTTTTGTATGCGACTATAGATTCAAGAGAAACGTTTTCGTCTTCCATCAAAGACTGCATTTTTTCTTGCTCGGCACAGATTTCTGCGGACAAACGTTGAATCTCTTCCGCGTATGCAGCAATTTTCTCGGAGATTGAGTTGATTATCTCAGTTCTCATCTCTACTGTAGACACATCAAAGGAATATGATGTCTGAGATATTTCCCCAGTGCTAAATGAAATATTAGTAGAATTGCAGTCCATGCATCGCAATTCACCACATGAGATAGAACGATTCAATGATCGTAGCTCATTAATTGTATATTCCCATTTGCTCTTCCGAATAGTTGAAGCATTACGTAATTTCCGAAGCTCGGCAATTTTTGACTGAACCCTCTCTAAATTCGCAACCTTTTCGCCAAATGCCAAGCGATCGCTTTCCGCACTAAGATATGATACGGGAGCCTTCTTGGACTTCAATATTTTGTGTTGTTGCAAAAGCACTTTCTTTTCATCGGAAAGCTCAGATATTCGGTGCTTAATCTCGTCAATTCGTTCTTGCGAGAGCTGTTCGCCACCTAATCCTGCATACGCATAGAGCATTTCAATGTAGTCTTGCTTATTATAAAAACCATGATGTGCGATATTTGAAGTATCTTTCTTGTCCTGCCCAACAAAGTAAAGCTGCATAAATAGTACAGGATCAACAATCATTGAAAGCTGATTCTTTACTATAGCTGGAAGTGAAAAAATATGTTTTGACCAGTACCGCTTGAGTTCTGCAACATTATCAAAAATCAATATGGACGATCCTTGACTCAGGACAAATCCATTCCCAGAACGGCATATTTGATAATTTTTCCCGTGCTCTTCAAATTCAACATAATAATAGTATTTCTGATATTCGAAAGAAGTTGGAAAGGTCGGTTCATTCCCCAGCGCATACATCATAGACTGAATAACAATGGTTTTCCCTTTGTTATTGTCATCACTGGAAATAATATTCAGCCCTTCGGTGAATCGGCTTTCAATAAACGCTTCTTTTGAATTACCTACAGCAACCCTCAATATTTTCATTGTTGGATACCATCCTTTACAACGGAAATAAAATACTTTAGCGAAATGGCATCAAAATCCGGGCAACGCGAGACGCAATCTCCCAATACCTGAAGACGTACAAATAATTGTTGTACTGGTTCATCGGGATGCGTTATGATTAACTGATATGTGTTTTCAAAAAGGCACCAGAACCCATCGGCTGCATTTTTGTTGAACAGCGCCCTGCATAGACTACCTTGACAGTCTTCAAACATTTCACGTTGTCTCTCTGGTGGCCAAGAATTATAAATCGGGATAAAAGAGGTGGGAATACCCTGACTCAATGGATCTCTGCTAATAATACGTTGAAGTGTCATCAGTCTTATTTCATTATTAGTCAGATGGCGGCAATAATTCAGCGCTTCATCGGTAGTCTCAATAACGACACCCTCGACAACGGATATATTCTTTTTACTTGATTGTTTATCTCGTATTTCATTAAATATCGCATCCAGAACCTTGTCCTCGGGAACGATATTTGGATGCTGCTTTATAATTGCTCTTACATATTCACGTGGCTCTTTATCATCGTCAATCACAAATAGAACCGACTTCAAGAAAGCGTCAATATTTGTATCTGTAAGACTGGAATTATCTATATATTCCTTAGCATTACCTTCTTCAACAAGGCCCTCTTTAATCAGCTTAACTGCGGTATCTTTAGCGTTTTCAATTCCAAAGACTGTAAGTGATGGATCCTTCCTAAGCGCACCCGAAACACTACCCACGAAAAGGATATAGGTCTCAAATGTAAATTCGCTCATGTAATTTTTGAATAGCGTTACCAGTTCTCTACCTATAGCTTTGGGACCAACATTATGATTTCCTTTTGACTGTACGTCCCATAAACGTGTCGCCATGTTATTCATGCCGGTTAAATCGTTAAAGAAGTCAACAACGAAATAGTATATATCATCACTGTCTGATCTGAAGTTCATTAAATATAATAATGCTTTTGTTTCAGTTTCCGCGCCGGACTTCCGCAATTTTTCTGATGACTTTACAGTATATGACATAATTTATTTCACCTTCTTCTTAGATTTGCGGCTTGTCCAACACATACATCAGTTGGCTTGCCAGCATAATTTGCTCCATAGCCTCGCGCTTTTCATATTGAAGATTAGCATGAGCGGCCGGATTGCGATAGGCTGCCATGATTCCTTCAAACAGAGATTGGATTCCGCGTCGATAGTCCCTGCCGCTGGCAGTAGTTGTGTCACAGAATTTGAAAGCGCCGTTCTCGCTCATAAGTGCGCCAATCACATCACCAATCTTCGCGGGAACTGCTGCGCCGGTTTTTAACTCCAAAAACTTTTCACGCAGACGAGATTCTACTTCTTTGACCGCCTTTTCTGCTGCGGTTGAGTAGTGACCATCTACATATAACTCATGGGAGACATTCGCAATTCGCGGATGAATCTCAGCCCAGAACTGGACAACAACAGGTTCTGCTTCAATATGGCGAACAATTACCACCAACTCACCAAATGCCGCAGGATTTAGGAAAATGGCACCCATTTCATTTTGCTGAAAGAGTATATTTGCAACACAGGGGAGCGTAGTCGCATAGAAAGGATAATCCGTTTGAATTCCTCTCGCGATTGCGTTGATCCATTGATAGACACGCTGAATTTCCTGAGGCGTGTGGAGAAACTGCATATTTAAGGGCGTATTTGTATTGTCTATCCACTTTCGCAGCTCATACAGTTCGTTTTCATACGGTAGTTTCAAAACACGCACCTCCCTTACAGTTCCTTAACCATGCTGCGCTCCTTATATTCTCGTAGGTATTTCATAGTCGGCGCTTCTGTCGCAGTTCATTCCTGCATCTGCTTATAAAATTACAGTATGATTATAATTGTCATAGCGAATAAAGGCAAGAATTTTCCCGAAATGTTCAGGAAGTATTTTCAATTTCGATATGAAAGGAAGGCTTCTCCAATAATAAAATGAGCAATTCAGAGACAGGGCCGAATTGCTCATTTTCAAAAAGCTGTGAAGCATTCCATATAAGACAAGCTGCAGGCTGAAAAAACAGAAAATCCGGAAAAAGTTCGGATATTTTTCGAAAATGACGGAACCGATTGAAAATCCAAGAAAAATATTTTTCTTGGAAATCCAAAAGCAAACGAAAAAGTCCTGAAAATGCCTTGCAAAAATATGCAAAATAGGACAATAAAACGGACTTTCAACACAGCATTCCAAACGGATTCTATACAGATTCCATAATAACCGAGGGGTGTGCAATTTCACGGAAGTGGGCAGACAACGAAAAGCTCGACGAGAACTGATTACGGTCCGTCGGGGGGGGGGGATTTTTATGCCTTTTTATATTGAATCAGCGCAGCCAGAATTTCTGCCAACGCCTTTTGATCGTTCACGGGTTGTTCTTGCAAAAGTGCATAGCACTGCGCGGGGAGATTGTCCTCCTGCTGCTCGATGCTGATATTTTCAAAGAGTCTGGAAAGAGAAACACCCAACGCCCCGGCGATTTTTGAAATGCTTTCAATCGTGGCGTTTTTTTCGCCGCGCTCCAACTGGCCGATATAGGTGTGGTGGACATCTGCCTTTTCGGCCAGATATTCCTGACTCCAACCCTTTTGGTTGCGATACGCGCGGATCCGATCTCCGATAATCTTTGCAATGCTCATGCCTGTTCACCTCTATCAATGACTATAAGTATTATTCGTCAATAGAAAACAGACTATTGATATTTTTATGCGCGGAATGTATACTATAAATATTAAATTTGGAATTTTGATGACTATAAACAAGAATCGTGCGGTGAGGGAACGGAATGAAGATCATCAACAATATTACGGAGAAGCTGTCAGACGAACTGAAACAGGATCTTCGTGCAGGCAGCAGGCTTTCTATCGCGGCTGCCTGCTTTTCAGTCTATGCCTTTGAAGAGCTCAAGACGCAGTTGCTCCAGATCGATGCGCTGCGCTTTATTTTTACGTCTCCGACCTTTTTGGCAGAGCAGCCAAAGCAGGAGCAGCGCGAGTTTTATATCCCGCGGCGCAACCGAGAAAAGGCGCTGCATGGCAGCGAGTTTGAAATTCGCCTGCGCAATGCGTTTACGCAGCGTGCCATCTCCAAAGAATGTGCCGACTGGATTCGGCAGAAGGCCGTCTTTAAGTCCAATAGCACAGACGAACAGATGCCGGGATTTCTGACGGTGGACGGCGACGCGCTCAGTGCCTACGCACCCATCAGCGGCTTTACGCGCGCCGAGCTTGGCTGTGAGCGCGGCGGCAATATGTTCAGCATGATCAACAAAATTGAAGCGCCGGAGAGCAAGGCATACTTAACGCTCTTTGACCAGCTCTGGGCAGACCGCAGAAAAATGAAGGATGTGACAGAGCAGGTACTCGAACGTATCACTACTGCATATCGGGAAAACAGCCCGGAGTTTCTGTATTTCTTCGCGCTCTACCACATTTTCAGCGATTTTCTGACCAATGTATCTGCCGATGATCTGCCGAACGATACCAACGGTTTCCGTGAGAGCAAGGTCTGGAACAAACTCTACACATTCCAGAAAGACGCGGTTCTCGCAATTATCAGTAAGCTGGAACAGTATAACGGCTGCATTTTGGCGGACAGCGTCGGCCTCGGCAAGACATTTACTGCGCTGGCCGTTATCAAATACTACGAAAACCGCAACCTGCGCGTGCTGGTGCTCTGCCCCAAGAAGCTTGCGGACAACTGGACGACCTACAAAGCGAACTACGTCAATAACCCCATCGCGGCAGATCGACTGCGGTATGACGTTTTATACCATACGGATCTATCACGTTCCGGCGGTTTCTCTGGCGGAACGGACCTCTCGAAGCTGAATTGGTCTGCGTATGACCTTGTGGTGATCGATGAATCGCACAATTTCCGCAATGGCGGCGACGCCGACAAGGAGGGCAAGGAAAACCGCTACACGCGGCTTATGAACAAGGTCATCCGTCCGGGCGCAAGGACGCGGGTACTGATGCTGTCGGCAACACCCGTGAATAACCGCTTTTACGACCTGCGCAACCAGCTCGCGCTGGCCTATGAGGGCAACAGCAGCGCGTGGGCAGACAAACTTTCCACGCACCGGAGCGTGGAAGAAATTTTCCGCAACGCGCAGAAAGCCTTTAACGCATGGAGTAATTCCGATGCGGAGCTGCGCACAACAGACCAGCTGATGCGGATGTTAGATTTTGATTTCTTTGAGATTCTGGACAGCGTCACGATTGCGCGTTCCAGAAGACACATTGAAAAATATTACAACATGAACGAGATCGGCCACTTCCCAACGCGCCTGCCGCCGATTTCCAAGCGGCCGCCGCTGACCGACCTGTCTGACGCGATTACATACGGTGAAATTTACGACCTGATTATCAGCCTGACGCTGAGCATTTACACGCCGTCCAACTACATTCTTCCCAGCCGGATGGCAAAGTACGCCGATCTGAACCATGAGGGCAAAAACAGCCTGACGCAGGCAGGGCGTGAACAGGGCATCCGCCGATTGATGAGCATTAACCTGCTCAAGCGGCTGGAAAGCTCGGTGCATTCGTTCCGCCTGACCTTGCAGCGCATTCAGAAGCTGATTGCGGACACGCTGAAAACGATCAACGCCTTTGATCCCAACCAGACGATGGAATTGCAGGATCTCACAGCCGGAAGCACGGACCTTGACGCGGATGATGCGGAAAATGATCTGCTGGCCGTCGGGAAGAAGGTGCATATTGCACTTGCAGATATGGACTATCTGACATGGCAGCAGGATTTACAGGCGGATTTGCAGATTCTGAACCTGCTCGTCGGCATGGTTGCTGATATTACGCCCCAGCACGACAGCAAGCTGCAAATGCTGCTGGCGACGATTGCCGGAAAGATCTCGCAGCCGATCAATCCCGGCAACAAAAAGGTCATTATTTTCACAGCGTTTTCCGACACGGCGGAATATCTGTTTACGAATATCAGCGCATACGCGAAAGAAAACTATGGCCTCAATACCGCGCTGGTGACCGGCTCGGTCGATGGGCGGACGAGCGTTCCGAAGTTCAAGGCAGACCTTAATAACATTCTGACCTGTTTTTCGCCCATTTCCAAGGACAAGACCGCGCTTATGCCGGACGGACCGGACATCGACATTCTGATTGCGACGGACTGCATTTCAGAGGGTCAGAACTTGCAGGACTGCGATTGCCTGGTCAACTATGACATTCACTGGAACCCGGTGCGGCTGGTGCAGCGGTTCGGGCGAATTGACCGCATCGGCAGCCGCAATGACAAAATCCAGCTCATTAACTTCTGGCCTGATCTCGACCTCGACTCGTACATCAATCTGAAAGCGCGTGTGGAGCTGCGCATGAAAGCGCTGGTCATGACATCCACAGGCGACGACAATCTTCTCTCGCCAGAGGAACAGGGCGATCTGGAATACCGCCGCCAGCAGTTACAGCGATTGCAGACGGAGGTCGTTGATCTGGAGGAGATGGGAACAGGCGTTTCCATTACAGATTTGGGCTTGAACGAGTTTCGCATGGAGCTTCTGGAATACAGCAAGACGCACCCGGAGCTGGAAAACAGT
This sequence comes from Oscillospiraceae bacterium, assembly GCA_916988195.3. GTDB lineage: Bacteria > Bacillota > Clostridia > Oscillospirales > Oscillospiraceae > CAG-170. Next base: position 11,205 of record CAKASQ030000022.1, on the reverse strand, counting down.
CCGGGCGGCATCAGCGCGGTCGCGGCAGCGACACCGGACGCGCCGCCGGGCGTGGTGTTTGTGCTGAAAAACGTGCATAACGAGGTCGACGCCGACCAGCGCAACCGCCTGCACCCGTATTACTTGGTCTACTTGAGCGAGGAAGGCGTCACAGTTCACGACCACCTTTCCCCCAAAGACACGCTGGACGCGATGCGGCAGCTTTGCCGGGGAAAGGACAAGCCGATTGAAGCGCTCTATCAGGCATTCAATCGGGAGACGAACGACGGGCGCGATATGGCCGTGTATTCCGGCCTGCTGGAGGATGCGGTGCTGTCCATTCTGGACACGAAGGAGGACAGCGACCTCGACAGCCTGTTCTCCGCCGGCGGCACGAGCGCACTGCTCAGTCAGGTGTCCGGGCTGGACGATTTTGAACTGATCTGCTTTTTGGTCGTGCGGGAGGAACCGTCATGCTGAATCTGCCCAGTTCCACAGAATTTGGCCGCCGCGTGCCGAAACAGAAGTTTTATGAGCATCTGGACGTTTCCCCGGAGGTCAAGCGGCTTTTTATCGACCAGATCAAGCTGATCACATGGGCGAACAAGCTCTCGCCGCAGACGATGAACCTCGGCGCAGGCCAGACGGTCACGGAAATCGAAGTGTTTCATATCCGCCTGACTGGGCAGGAGCTTGATAAGCGGACACTGGAGCTGATGGACAGGCAGATTCCGTATCACATTCTGTTCGTGCTGGAACGGCCGGACGGACAAATGCAGCTGCGCATCAGCTATAAGGAGGCGGCGCAGTCCGGCGACAACGCGTTCCGCCTGCGGCAGAGCTACGCCACGGAATTTGCGCCGCCGGAAAGTCTGACGCTCCCGCTGGACGCGCTGGACATGGACGGCTTATACGCGTCCATTGTCCGCGCGATTGCAGGCGACGCGCTTGCCGCCCCGAAGCAGCCCTTGGAGCAGGCCGTTGCACAGGCGCAGGAAAAAGAAAAGCTCCAGCGGCAGATCACGCAGCTGAAGGCAAAGATGAAGAAGGAAAAGAATTTGGGAAAGCAGATGGAATTAAGGAGAGAAATTCAAAAACTTGAGAAAGGACTGTTGGAAAATGAAGCTAATTGAAAGAATTCGTTTAATTTGGAATGCGTTAAAGAAAGTATTTAGTGGAGACTTAAATGTCAATAGCCAAAAAGACTGCATTAACTGTCCGGTAATCTATGGTGACAATAATACCATAGGGACAAATATCGTAACATCCGAAGAAAAACCGGAACACCAGAAAAAAGGTGATATTTGGAACCATATCACGGGAAAGGTAGACTTATGAAATGGAACACATGAAATTTGAAACACCGGACATGGTATCGGAAAACATAGACAAAATCGCTGCTCTGTTCCCCACGGCAATCACGGAGATGCGGGGCGAGGATGGGGAAATCAAACGCGGGGTCAATTTTGAGGTTCTGAAGCAGATTTTAAGCCGGGATGTGGTGGACGGCGACGAATGCTATGAATTTACATGGGTCGGGAAAAAGGCGGCGATGGCAGAAGCGTCACGGCCGATCACCAAAACGTTGCGCCCTGTTAAAGAGGACAGTCGCAACTGGGACACCACGGAGAATCTCTATATCGAGGGCGATAATCTGGAAGTCCTGAAAATCTTGCAGGAGAGCTATCTCGGCAAGGTCAAGATGATCTATATTGATCCGCCATATAATACCGGCAACGACTTCATTTATGCCGATGATTTCATGCGCACGCAGGAAGAAGAAAATGAACAGATGGGAATGTATGACGAAGATGAAAACCGTTTGTTCAAAAATGCTGATACACGCGGGCGTTTTCATTCTGATTGGTGTAGCATGATTTATTCACGGTTGATGCTGGCGAGGAATCTGTTGACAGAGGACGGTGTTGTGTTTATCTCTATTGATGACAATGAAGAATTTAATTTAAAAGAAATCTGTGACGAAGTGTTTGGCGGTGGAAACTTTGTTGCGCAGTTGGCTGTGCAATTGAATCCGCGCGGGCGCAACTTGGATAGATATATAGCCAAGACACATGAGTCAGTTTTAGTATATGTCAGCGATTATCTTAATACTGCCTCGATTCTTGGAATAGAAAAGGAAGGAAAGATGGTCGATGAGTATAACAAATCAGATGTACGGGGCGCGTATCGACTGATTGGATTACGAAATCGAAATCAAGCGTTCAATCCGATAACTCGACCGAATTTGTATTATCCCCTATACGTTGATCCGAACACAAAAATGGTTTCTACCGTAAAAACAGATACATTTACAGACGAAGTATTTCCAGATACCCCAGACGGAATTAAAACCTGTTGGACGTGGATGAAAAAGAAAGTTGACAGCGAAAATCACTTAATTACAGCTGAGCGCACGGGCAATGAATGGCGGATTTTTCGAAAGGATTACCTTGTTGCGGAAGATGGTTCAACTGCCACCACATTAGTCAAGTCTCTTTGGACAGAAAACACCATAAACAACGATTATGGTAAGAAAGCAATAAAAGAACTGTTCGGGTCAAATGTTATGAGTTTCCCAAAGCCGCCAGAGTTAATCAAAAGAATGGCAGCTATCGGAAGCGGTCAAGATTCAATTATCCTCGACTTTTTCTCCGGCTCCGCCACCACCGCCCATGCGGTCATGCAGCTGAACGCCGAGGACGGCGGACATCGCAAGTTTATCATGGTGCAGCTTCCCGAAAAGTGCGACGAGTCCAGCGAAGCCTACAAAGCCGGGTACAAGAACATCTGTGAGATCGGCAAGGAGCGCATTCGCCGCGCGGGCGACAAAATCAAGTCCGAGCATCCGGACGCGAAGCTGGACACCGGCTTCCGTGTGTTCCGCGTGGACGAGAGCAATATGGAGGACATCTATTACCACCCGGAGGAGCTGATACAGACGATGCTGGGCGGCATGGTGTCGAACATCAAGCCGGATCGGACAGATCTGGATCTTCTTTATGCCTGTCTGCTCGACTGGGGCGTGGAAATTAGCCTATCGCATACGCAGGCGGTGATCGACGGCTGCACGGTACATAACGTGGACAACGGCGCGCTCTGTGCCTGCTTTGACGAGCGTGTACCGCTCTCGGTCATAGACTACATGGCAAAGCAGCAGCCGCTGCGCGCGGTGTTCCGCGACAGCTCGTTCGCCGCGGATGACAGCAAGATCAACGTCACGGAGATATTCAAAAACCTCTCCCCGGATACGAAGGTGAAGGTGATCTGATGAAGCTGCAATTCAAGCACCAGCCGTTTCAGGCGGAAGCCGCCGATGCCGTCTGCAACGTGTTCTGCGGCCAGCCGTACCGCACGGTGACGTATCGCCGCGATCTTGGCGATCTGACGGGCGTGCAGATAAGCACCTATGATACCGAGGTCGGCTTCCGTAATCAGCCGCTTGTGCCGGAGCTGACGAACCGAAAGCTGCTGGACAACCTGCGCGCGGTGCAGCGCAGAAACGGGCTCAAACCCTCGGACGAGCTGACCGGGCCGGGCGTCAATCTCTCGATTGAAATGGAAACCGGCACGGGCAAAACCTATACCTACGTCAAAACAATGTACGAGCTGAACAAGCGCTACGGCTGGAGCAAGTTTATCATCGTCGTGCCGTCCGTCGCCATCCGCGAGGGCGTCTATAAATCGCTCCAGACCACGCAGGAGCATTTTGCGGGCGAATATAATAAGAAAATCCGCTTTTTCATCTACAATTCTGACCGTCTGACGGAAGTTGACCGTTTTGCATCTGACAGCGCGATCAACGTCATGATCATCAACATGCAGGCGTTCAATTCCAGCAAGAACCAGCGCATCATTGACAAAAAGCTCGATACGTTCCGCAGCCGCAAGCCCATCGATATTGTTGCAAAGACGAATCCGATTCTGATTATCGACGAGCCGCAGAGCGTGGAGGGCAAGCAGACCAAGGAGAGCCTCAAAAAGTTCCAGCCGCTCTTTACGCTGCGCTATTCCGCTACACACAAGGAAAAATATGACATGGTCTATCGGCTCGACGCGCTGGACGCCTATAATCAGCATCTGGTCAAGAAAATTGCCGCCCTCGGCGTGACGCTTGAGGGCAGCACGGCGACGAATGGCTATGTCTACTGCGAGGGTATCGACCTCTATAAGGACAAAGCACCGACAGCGCGTCTCGGCTTTGAGGTCAAAGGCGCAGCGGGAACAAGAACGGTCGTAAGAAAGGTCTATGGCGGCGACGATCTGTATGATCTCTCCAACGGTCTGGCCGAATATGCGGACCGCTATCGGATCTTGCCAAACGGCATTGACGGCCGCGACAATTCAGTCACGTTCCTGAACGGCCTGAAAATTTATGCCGGGCAGATCTGCGGCAACGAACAGTTGGTGTCGCTTCAGCGGCGTATCCAGATCCGCGAAACGATCCGCACCCACATCCAGCGGGAGCGGGAACTGTACCCGCGCGGGATCAAGGTTCTGAGCCTGTTTTTCATTGACGAGGTTTCCAAATACCGCAGCTATGACGGCGACGATGATGCGGGACGCAACGGCGAGTACGCGCAGATGTTTGAAGAAGAATATGAAAACGTCGTCGGCAATTTGCAGCGCGAATTTGGCGATGATGCGTACATGGACTATCTGAGCAAAATCGACCCGCACCGGACGCATCAGGGTTATTTTTCCATTGACAAGAAAAAGGGCAAGAAAGCGCGCTTTGTGGAGAGCAAGGTGGATCGCAAGACGCAGCTTTCCGACGATGCTGAGGCGTACGACCTCATCATGAAGGACAAAGAGCGGCTGCTCAGCATGGACGAGCCGGTTCGGTTCATTTTCTCCCACTCTGCGCTCCGCGAGGGCTGGGACAATCCGAACGTGTTTCAGATCTGCACACTGAAAAAGCAGAGCGATTCGGACATTCGCAGCAGGCAGGAAATTGGGCGCGGCCTGCGCCTGTGCGTCAACCAGCAGGGCGAACGCATGGACGAGAGCGTACTCGGCGGAGAGGTGCAGGAGCTCAACAAGCTGACGATCATTACGGATTTTTCGTTTGGCGAGTATGTGAAAGCGCTGCAGGCTGGCCTTTCTGAGGTTCTGGCCGACAGGCCGCGCAAGGTTGAGCCGCAGCTGTTCCTGGGGAAAGATCTGCAAAATGCAAACGGCGAGTCGGTGCGCGTCACAAAAGAACTGGCGGACGCCATCTACGAAGATCTGATTCAAAACGGCTATGTCCGTTGCGGAGAACTGACCGACAAGTATTACACGGACAAGCAGAACGGAACGGTGCAGGTGGCCGCGGAGGTGCAGGACTGTGCAGCGTCGGTCGTGCGCGTGCTCTCCTCGATTTTCGATAGCCGCAGCATGCTCCCGGAGGATGCCAACGGCGGCAATGTGGAAGCGCATCTGGATCCGGAGAAGCTGAAAAAGAAGGAGTTTCTTGCGCTCTGGAACAGAATCAACCATAAATCCGTCTATACAGTATCCTTTGATACGCAGGAGCTGATTCAAAATTCCATTCGGGAACTGGATGAAAAGCTGGATGTTGCACAGGTTGTGATCCGAAAGGAATACGGCGAACAGGCAGACCATTTGACCTCCAAAGAGCAGCTGGAAAACGGCGAGGGCTTCCGCAAGACAAAAACAGACCAGCAAACGCCCGAAACCGCGCCGCTTGGCAGTGTGCGGTATGACCTCATCGGGAAGCTGGTCGAAGAAACCGGACTCACGCGCGCCAGCATTGCTACAATTTTGCAGGGTATGTCGCCGCTCAAGTTTGCCATGTTCCGGAATAATCCGGAAGCGTTCATCCTGAAAGTGGGCCGGATCATCAACAATCAAAAAGCAACGATGATTGTGGAGCACATTACATACAACCGCCTGGAGGCGGCTTATGACAGCGACATTTTTGCTGCCGGAAAGCTGCGCGGAAAGCTGAATGTCAGCGCAATGCGCGCGGAAAAGAGTCTTTATGACCATGTGATCTATGACTCGGAAAACGAGCGGAAGTTTGCCGGAGAACTGGATATCAGCGAAAAAGTGGCTGTCTATGTCAAGCTGCCGAGCAGCTTCTTCATCTCCACACCGGTCGGACATTATAACCCGGACTGGGCCATCGCGTTTACAGAAGGCAGCGTCCGGCACATTTTCTTCGTCGCAGAAACCAAGGGCAATACGGATTCGTTGGAGCTGCGCGGCGTTGAAAACGCGAAAATCGAATGCGCACGCCGCCACTTCGCGGCAATCAGCAATGAAGAAGTTGTCTATGAAGTCGTGGACAGCTTTGAAAAACTGATGCAGAAGGTCATATAGTCCGTTTTTTGGACAGTTCGCGTGATAGAATATCCCTGAGAACAGGAGGTATGTTCTATGCTCTACGGCTCGCAGAAGCGATTTGACAAGAACGGCGACGGCAAGCTGAAGGGTGCTGAGTGGCAGCGATGGTACCAGTACGCTTACGGTGATGAGATCGAAGCGAAGGAAAAGCGCAAACGTGCCAACGCTGCTGCCGAGCAGAAGCGTGCACAAATTGCAGCGGATTTTACAGATCATGTCTCTGACCTCATTAACTGGATGTATCGCGACCTTGCGCATCTGGAGGAGGAGCGTGAGGATCAGGCCATCCGCACGATGCACTTGACCCTGTATGCGATCTCCGCCGCGCTTCAAACGCAGAAGGTCGATGAGAGTATGCGTTATCTTTTGCGCGCGTTCTGGAATGAGTTTCAGCCGACGCTGGATGAGAGCGTTTATCAGGCATTGTGCGCGAAGCAGGTTATGTTTGCAGAAATCGGTGAGATTTCCGAGAAGCGTCTCGGTTCGTTCTGGAGAAATCTACTCGACAATCTGCCGCCGGAACGCCGCGTCGGGAAAGATGATGATTTGCAGGAGCTTTTGGACGATACGAGCCGTCTTTATAACTATTTCCGCGATGACAGCGCACCGGAAATTGATTTTGCCAAGGAGATTGAGCCATATTGGGCGGCAATTCGACTGCCGGAAGAACCGGAAGAAGCCGAAGAATATGACGAAGATGAGGAACCGGAGGAAGAATCCAAGCCTTGGACAGATTTTTATGAAAAGACTGTGCCTGCGGGTAATGGCGGCGGATATTATCAGTTCTGCAAGGTGCAGTTCAAAGACGGCGGAAGTCCATACGCCTATCTGACAGGCGGCTTGCCGCTTGCGGTCGGTGATTTTGTGGTCGTTCCGGTTGGAAACCGGAATGCGGAGAAAACTGGTCGCGTGACGGATGTTTTTGTTTGCAGCGCACAGGATGCGCCATATCCGCCGGAAAAGGCGAAGTTTGTGCTTCGGAAATCTGAGCAAACGGCATTTCCGGAGAAGAAAACCCCGCCCATCGAGCCAGCAAAGAACGAAAAAGCTGCGGCTCCGATGCCGCCCGTACCAGTAGAACCGCCTGTGGCGCAGTCTGTGCCGGAGAAGCCAGCTTCGTTTGAAGCCGAACCAGTTCCGGAAGCACCAACGTTTACGCTTCCGCCGCCGTCGGAGCAGGACGAACCGAAGAAGCCGAAACGCCGGATTCCTTGGGGCTGGCTGGCCGCAGCCGTTGCTGTTATCGCATTTTTCGTATTTGCCCTGCCGCCGCTCAAGAGAACTGCCGAGGCGAACCGTCAGATGGTCATTGCACAGCAGGCTGCAGAGCGGGAGAAACGCGAGCAGGAAGAACGGCGGGCAGAGCAGGCCCGTCTGGAGGAAGAAGCTACCGCGCAGCGTCGGCGCGAGGAAAAACAGGCCAGAATCGAAGCACTTCAAAACGCCGATCTGCCCTATCCGGGAATGCCGTATGAGGAACTGACATCCACAAAACTTGGCAAAGCCAGCAAAGTGACGCACGAAATGCGTTCCGGGCAGGTTCGCTATACGTTTGTATGGCAGATCCGCGTTGGCGACTATCTCTATCCGGTATTTGTGGTAACCACAGAAGACGAGGAGGTTCTGACTGCGGAGCAGCGAAATCTGGAATACTGGAGCGGCATGGCTTTAAAAGGAACGATCTATCATCAGCCGGAGTACAAACCAAGCACCCCATCTCAAAACCAAACCGGCGGCACGAACCACGGCTCGAACGGTCTGCGTGACGAATATGACAACCCGGAAGATCTCTACGAGGATAATCCGGATTGGTTTGAAGATGAGGATGAGGCATGGGACGAATGGGAGGATGGCTGAATACGGCAGTTCGTTTTTTCAAAAATTGGATTTTCCAACGCTGGAAAATCCGACGCAAAAATGATAAACAAATTACGGATAGAATCGATTCGATTTGAAACGGCAGCAGTAAGAGAAAAACTTTCTGCAAAGAGCCATTGACAAACGTTTGTTCTAGTGCTATCATGTGAAACATAGCAGGAAATCCTGCCGACAATAGAATAATCCGAAGCGCACCATGAAAAGAAATGAAGGAGCGCTGCGGCCGAGAATGGCCGCAGCGCTCCTTTTGGTGCTCTTTAGGGAAATATGGGGGGTGGGACCACAATCCCAAACAACTGAATAACCAGCAACGCGGATCACACCGCAGGTTGGGAAACGCGCACGGCGCGCGCGACGACCCGGAAGCAGCAAGCTTCCGGCGAGCGAGAAACGCGCCGTGGGCAGCCTTGGCAGGCTGCATCATGCCGACCAATCTGTTTGGACACACAACGTCCGGCCTGCACGTAAGACAGGCTGCCGTGGCTGGGGTTGAAAGCAGTAGAGACCCCTTCCACGAGCTGTGAGAGCTGCCAGGCTCTGTCCGCGCTGTTCCCCATCGCCGGGGCGCGAGCTGCAAATACGGCGGAAAAGAAAACCATAGCGACTATTGTAGCGACTACAAAAGGCAAAAAATCAAATTTCGAACCGGCATAGCGACTAATGTAGCGACTACGGAATTCAAAGTGCAAAAAAGCTAGATGATATGCGGTGTACGAAACGGCGGCAGGAGACTCAGGCTGCGTTTTAGGCTTTTCTTGCTGCGCAAGAAAAGCGCAAGCATCGCGTTTTGGTACCAAAACGCAGCTTGCAGGGAAAACCCTGACCCCAATGCCGCCTGCAGGCGGAGGACTAACGGTTGAACTATGGCACAAGTCGGAAACGCACATCGGCGCAGCCGTTTGCTCTGCGGCGTGGGGCGCGTTGTGCCGACGTGTGCGGTTTTGCGAGCCGACCGCGCATCCGTGCAGGTCTGGACCACACAAACGCCACGTCCGCCCGCCGTGGCGGCGTGAAGAAAACAGAACAATAAATTTTACTTGGGTAATTCTTTTCGGCCATTCAAAAAACAAATTTTGATCCCCAGAATGGGAGAAAGGACGTCAAATGAACCAGAAACAATACCACTCGCTGGAAGAGTTACCGTTGATGATGAACATGACAGATGTTGCTGCCGCCCTTGGCATTTCCAGAGCCGGAGCTTACAAACTCGCGCACAGCGCAGACTTTCTGGCATTTCAGATCGGCAAACGGATTGTCGTTTCACGCGAGAAATTCCTCGATTGGCTGGATCGGCAGGGTGAGGAACAAAAATGTGCGTGAAGGAAGATTGGACTTGCTATTCAGCTGTGCTTGTGGTAATCGTGTGTGCTAACCGAAAACGAAGGAGGTAGACACGATGCCGAAACGACGAGCCAACGGCGAAGGCAACATTCGGAAGCGCAAAGATGGTCGGTGGGAAGGCCGGTACACTGCCGGATACGATGCAAACGGAAAGGCGATCACGAAAAATGTGCTTGGAAGGACGCAAGCAGAAGTCAAAGATAAATTGCGTGCGGCCATCGAGGACAGCAAGAAACTCGATCCTGTGAAGGCTGGCAGTTATACACTCGAACAGTGGCTGAAGCTGTGGTACACCGTTTACGTTGAACCGCAGGTGCGATACTCGACCAGAGAGTTTTACCACAACGCCATCGATCATCACATCATTCCCAAGCTCGGAAATGTGAAGCTGGAAAAGCTGACGATGCTGCAAATCCAGCAATTTTACAATGAGCTGCTCAAAAGCGGCCGTGTGCAGAAGAAAAACCAGCCGGAGCTGAAAGAACACGGACTCAGCCCACGCATGGTGCAGTGCGTTCATGTAGTACTCAACAAAGCGTTGGAACATGCAGTGGAAGAAAAGCTGATTTTAGCAAATCCGGCAAAGAAATGCAAAATTCCGAAAAACACTCGCAAGGAGATGAACATCCTGCCGGAAGCGTTGATCGGCCCATATTTGAGTGCGGCGAAAGAGCATGGGATTCTTGCGCCGATGTATCTGGAGCTGACGACGGGTTTGCGGCGCGGGGAATTGCTGGCCTTACGCTGGGAGGACTTAGATGTGCAGAATCGTACACTCTCGATCAACAAAAGCGTCGCGCGGCAGGACGGAAAGCTGGTCATCAGCACACCGAAAACGCCAAATTCCATTCGCACAGTCCTATTGCCGGAAGATACGATAAAACTTCTCGTGGAAGAACATGAAAAACACCCAGCAAATCCGTATTTATTCCCATCTCCGCGCACAGGCGAGACGTGGGACCCGGATGGCTTCCGCAGGCTGCATGATCGGATTATTAAAGAAATCGGTGCGGAGCATGTGCGTTTTCATGACATGCGGCACACATTTGCAACCTTATCGCTGAAAAGCGGCGTGGACGTGCGGACGCTGTCTGAAACGCTGGGTCACTTCAGTGCGGGATTCACGCTCAGCACCTACGTCCACTCGACATCAGGCATGAAACAGAGCGCGGCAGACGCAATCGGAAACACCATCCGCAACGCGATCTGAGCTAAAATCAACGCGGCGGCTGCAAGTTGCAGCCGCCGTTCAAACGTTCAAAATATTCTTGAAAACAGAGAAACTTGTGCTGTTTTGTCAAATAAATCTCGATAAATCCACCGCGTTTTCGCGCCCGTTTGGGTCAAATCTGGGTCAAGCCGCATGACTGCAAAAATGCGGTCGATTATTTACGGAAGAAAGTAAAGAAAAAGTCCTGAAATCGTGAGATTTCAGGACTTTTCTGGTGGAGATAAGCGGGATCGAACCGCTGACCTCATGACTGCCAGTCATGCGCTCTCCCAGCTGAGCTATACCCCCATCGGCGAGAATTATTCTAACAGATTGCGGCGGAAATTGCAAGTGTTTTCTTCGAAAAATTTTAAAATGTGCTTATCGGCTTCACGCAGCTGAACGAAAAATAGATACAAAGTCCGAAATATAGGACAGCAGAAGTGCTA
>CAKASQ030000021.1 GCA_916988195.3 Oscillospiraceae bacterium | reverse complement strand
ATCCGGAATGTGTAAACAATCCTCCCGGTCAACCTGTAAACAATCTGGCCTTGACAAGAGGCGTCCGCCCCTACGAACGCTTGGTGAACGGGCGCTTACAGATCGGCGTTCTCAAAGCGGCGAACGCTGATAGAAAAGCTGCGGACGGTCAGGAGTACGAAAGCGAGAAGGCCTCCGAAGAGTACAGGCAGCTGGCGCAGCTGGTCGGCCGCTTCATAGCTGTCGCACACGTCCTTCAGGTAGGGCAGCACGTGCTGCAGCGTCTCTAAAATTATCATGCCAAGCGCGAGCGCGGCGCTCGAGACGACGAACGGCTTTCCCAGATCGTAGGCGTTTTTGTAGTGCATCGGGAAAAAGATGCGGTTAAATAGCCCAAGCAGCACGAGAGAAAAGCCCAGAAAAGCAATGTTTGCTTCCATGCCGACGGCGTTTTTGATCTCCCCATAGCTTGCCCGGAGGAGCAAAAACGGGATGCAGACGAGGACCTGCATGGCCTCGATCGTGAGCACGAGCGAGAAACGGGCTTTGACCATTTCGCGCTTGGTGATGGGCAGCAGCGCCATATAGTAAAGGTCGCGGTTTTCCCGCGCGGACTGCATCATGAGGAAAATGCCGAGCGTTGTGTAAAAAAACGTGACGTAATACGGATAATTCGGGATCAGGACTAGCCCGCTCAAAAGCAGGAACAGCAGCGGCACCGGCATCATCACAAGCTTCCACTCTTTTTTAAAAAGCGTCATCGCTCCTCCACCTCCCGCTCTAAAAACACCATCACGCTCTGCAGATCCGCCGCTTCTTCCCGGCAGCCCGAAGGACAGGCAAGCGCGCTTGGAAAGAGCCCCTCGAATTCGCCCCGATGGACGCGAAGGCCGCGCAGCGTCTTTCTAAGCTCCGGCGAAAGAGAAGCTTCCGGCCCCGTGAGCTTTTTCCACGGCGCGGTGAATTCCGAAAGCGGGCAGCTGGCCGCAACCGCACCGTTTTGCAGATACGTCACATCGTCGGCGCACGCGTCTAAGTCCGTTGTGATGTGCGTCGAAAACAGGATGGACACGCCGTCTTTTTCGCAGAGCGTGCGCAGAAGGTCCAACAGATCATCGCGAGACACGGGGTCCAGGCCAGAGGTCGGCTCGTCGAGAATCAGGAGCTTCGCCCCGTGAGACAGCGCGCAGGCCAGCTGATACTTGACCTTCATGCCCGCTGAGAGCTCGCAGACGCGCTTGGTTTCGTCGAGTGAGAACCTGTGCAGCAGCGCCTCGTATTTTTTGTCGTCCCACGAGGGATAAAAGCTTTTCGTGACGGCGGTCAGCTGCGAGAGCCTTTTTCTCGGGTAATAGCAGAGGTCGCCCGAAACATAGCCTGCCTCCCGGCGAAGTGCAGACGCGTCCATATCCAGAGGCTTTCCCAGAAATTGAACCGTTCCGCCGTCCGGGCGCACAAGGCGCAGAATCGACTTGATGGTCGTCGTTTTGCCTGCGCCGTTGCGGCCGATGAGCCCCATGACGCGCCCTTCTTCGATCGAGAAGCTGACGTCTCTCAGGCAGAACGCGGGATAGCGCTTGCTGAGCCCGTCAACCCTTAGAATCGTCATCGCGGCTCACTTCCCTTCCTAGCGCAAAGAGTGACGCGGGTGTGTCCAAAGACTCTGACGGCACGAGCGCAATGCCTTTCTCCTCGTCGGCCAGCAACAGGAGATTGTCTCCCGGCTGAATCGAAAACAGGTCACGCGCACCCTTCGGAATCACGATCTGCCCCTTTTCGCCGACTTTGACCATGCTGATGAACTTTCCCTTCGGAAATTGCATTGCCATATGTATCCCTCCTTGAAACATGACTTTTCATACTTAGTATAACAAGTCATACTAAAAATCGCAAGAGAAATCGTGCCCATGTCAGAGAAATTTAGAAACCTTCCAAAATATGCGTAGGGGCGGACGACCCTGTCCGCCCTTGAAAAGTTACGAATTTGCCGAAGATTTTCATAAAAACGGGATTTTCTGCGGGCGGACAGAGGCGTCCGCCCCCTACGCAAGGTTGCGGCATTCAATGTGCTCACGCGCCCCCTACGCATGGCTTGAAAGACGCAAAAAACGCAGGCAGTCAGATACTGCCTGCGTCTTGGTTATTCTGCTTTCAGCCGGTACGTCAGGCCCTTGGGATAGAAAAAGCGCAGGGCCTTTGGCTTGAGGGAAATGTCGAGGAAGTCTGTGTGGAGCGCTTCGCCGTCGATATTTACGACCGAGGGCGTATCGCACCGGATGGTCAGCTTCGTGCAGCGCTCGTGGCGGATGAGCGCCGGGTAGTCGGCGTATTTTCCCTTCTGGTACTTGCCGATGACCGCCGCGACCTGCAATAAGCTTACTTTCTTAACCAGCAGCACATCCAAAAGCCCGTCGTCCGGCTCCGCTTCGGGAACGGGGTTGAACCCGCCGCCGTACCACCGGCCGTTGCACACGCAAATAAGCGTCTGCTCCGCGTCAATCCGCTCACCGTTTACCTCTACAACATAGTGCGCGCTGCGGCCAGAGAGGACATTGGCCAGAATAGACAGTATGTATGCGCCCTTGCCGGAAACAAACGGCAGCCGCTTGAAGCGGGCGATATCCGTTCCGATCTTCGCGTCGAGTCCGATCGATAGAATATTTGCGCAATACGTGCCGTTGCAGCGGATGAGATCGAAGCGCGTCTCGTCCGCGTCGAGCAGCCGCTCGAGGTCAAAAAACGGCGCGGTGTCGGAAAAAACCTTGATGGAGTCGTTGCCGGAGCCGCCCGGATAGTGCGTCACCGCCGCATTCTCGAAGCCTGCCATGCCGCACACGACCTCGTTGAGCGTGCCGTCGCCGCCGCAGGCATAGAGCCGGACCTCCTGCCCGGATTCCGCCGCGCGTCTGGCCAAAGCCCTGCAGTCGCCGGGGGCCTTCGAGACGCAGATCTCATAATCGAGCCCACGTGCGCCGCAGATGCGCTCGATGTCCTGCGTAAAGCGCGGCGTCTGATCTGATTTTCCGGCGGCAGGATTCAGAATAAAAATATGCTTCATGACGGGAACTTTCTCCTTCATCCTTCGTCTTAAGGGTACAGGCGCTTAAAAATACATGTAGACGTTGCACTGAAGCCTGCCGTTGTAGAGCTTGCGCTTCTTTGCCGCCTGCTTGCCGAAATAGTGCTCAAACTCGGGCTCGGAAGAAATGATATACTTCTTCCAGCCGTCGGCAAATTTTACGTGCCGGCCGAACGCCCGGTAGAGCTGCTGGGCGCTTCGCTGCTCGAGCATGCGCTCGCCATAGGGCGGGTTGCAGACCATAACGCCCTTGTCCGTCGGCAGGCTCATCTTGGTCGCGTCCGCCTCGCGGAAGTCAATCAGCTTCCCAACGCCCGCTTTTCTGGCGTTGTCGCGCGCAATATCCAGGGCTGCCGGATCAATATCGGTGCCTAAAATGCGGTAGTCTCCGCGGTATTCTTTGTCCAACGCCTCCGTTCTCGCCTCGCGCCAGACCTCCTGCGGGACGCATGCCCACTTCTGCGCGCCAAACGAGCGGTTCATGCCCGGCGCGCGGTTGAGTGCGATCATCGCAGCTTCGATGCAGATCGTGCCCGAGCCGCAGAACGGGTCCCAGAAAAAATCCCGCCCGCGGTACCGTGCGAGGTTCACCATCGCTGCCGCCATCGTCTCATGAAGGGGCGCGAGATTCGCGTTTTCGCGGTAGCCCCGCTTGTGAAGGCTCACGCCGGAGGTGTCTAAGAAAATTTCGCAGCGATCCTTCATGATCGAAAATCGGATCTGGTATGTCGCGCCCGTCTCGGGGAGCCACGAAAGGCCATACTTTGCACCCAGCCGGTCGACCGCCGCTTTTTTCACGATCGCCTGACAGTCCGGTACGGAATGGAGCTGACTATCCAGGCTGTAGCCCTTGACCGGGAACGCGCCGTCTTTTGGAATGAAGTTCTCGAGCGCAATGTGCTTGACGCCCTGATAGAGGTCTTCAAAGCTCTTCGCTTCGAACTGCGCGAGCAAGATCATCACGCGCTCGCCCATCCGGCAGCAGAGATTCGCTCTTGCCATCGCGGCAAAGTCGCCGTCAAAGAAAACGCGCCGGTCCTCGACGCGGACATTCGAAAGGTTCAGCCGCCGGAGCTCGTCTCCGACCAGACCCTCGAGCCCAAACAGACACGGTACGCAAAAGGTCATTGTTTGCATGCAGGTTCTCCTATATTTCGTAAATTCGTCCATATTTCACAATACACATCAGTATAATAAAAACGCAGCAAAATAGCAATGTGTTTCTTTTTTATTTCACGTTCTTTTTACGAAGAGCGGATGACTTTTCTTCAAATGTCCGGTATACTGTTACCATAGAAAGGAGTGAGTTCCCATGGTCTATGTCTGGCTCGGGCTGATTGTGGCGTTCATCGCCGTGGAGGCCGCGACGGTGAATCTGGTTTCGATCTGGTTCATTGGCGGCGCGGTGGCAGGGCTCGTGTGCGCGATTCTGGGCGTGCCGGCGCTTTTGCAGTGGACAGTGTTCATTGCCGTATCGGCAGGTCTACTCGCGCTTTTGCGGCCGGTGCTTAAAAAGTATCTGCGCGTCAAGCCCACAAAAACAAACGCCGACCGTCTGGTCGGGCAGGAGGCGCTTGTCACAGAGCAAATTGATAATCTCCGCGAGACGGGCGCGATTCGCATAAACGGAGTGCTCTGGACGGCAAAAAGCGCAGATGATACGCAGATCCCCATCGGCACGCGCGTCGTCATCGAGCGCATCGAGGGCGCAAAGGTCTATGTCAAGCCCGCCGGGGTCCCGGCAGAAGCATAAGTCATTTTTTACATCAGAAACAAAGAAAAGAAACACCATAAGGAGGATGTATTTATGGAATGGATTCCCGTACTTGTCATCGCGGTGCTGGCGCTCATCGTCATCGTCCGCAACATTTATGTCGTCCAGCAGTCGAGAGCCTACGTTGTCGAGCGGCTCGGCGCGTTCAGCAACGTCTGGACGGTCGGCATTCACTTTAAGGTCCCGTTTGTAGAGCGTGTGGCCAAGAAGGTCAGTCTCAAAGAGCAGGTGCTCGACTATCCGCCCCAGCCCGTCATCACGAAGGATAACGTCACCATGCAGATCGACACCGTCGTCTACTTCCAGATCACCGACCCCAAGCTCTATGCCTACGGTGTGGAGCACCCGATGATGGCCATGGAGACGCTCACGGCGACAACGCTCCGCAACATCATCGGTGACCTCGAGCTTGACCAGACGCTCACCTCCCGCGACGTCATCAACACGCGCATGCGCGCCATTTTGGACGAAGCAACCGACCCGTGGGGCATTAAAGTAAACCGCGTCGAGCTCAAGAACATTCTTCCCCCGCAGGATATTCAGAACTCGATGGAAAAGCAGATGAAGGCCGAGCGCGACCGCCGGCAGGCGATTTTGCAGGCAGAGGGCGCGAAGCACAGCCAGATCCTCGTTGCCGAGGGCGAAAAGGAAGCAGCCATTTTGAAGGCAGACGCGGAAAAGCAGGCGGCAATTTTAAAGGCAGAGGCCGAGAAGGAATCCGCAATCCTCCGCGCCGACGGCGAGGCGCAGGCTATCCGCGCGGTGCAGCAGGCGCTGGCCGATTCGCTTGCGATGCTGAATGAGAAAGCGCCGAACGATCAGGTGCTGAAGCTGAAGGCGCTCGAGGCCATGCAGAAGGTCGCGGACGGCAAGGCGACGAAGATCATCATTCCGTCTGAGCTTCAGGGCCTGGCGGGCTTAGCGACCGGCATTACCGAAGCGGTAAAGGAAGCAAAGTAAGATGGCAAAAAAGAAGGACGAACGCTTTTTAAAGGTCCACGAGGAGGGAAACGGCTTCGGCTGGATGCGGACCGTCTGGGTCGACAAGCAGACGGGCGTCAATTATCTCTTCGTGAACTCCGGCTACGCGGGCGGTATGTCGGTTCTTCTCGGCGCAGACGGCAAGCCCGTCGTCACCCCGGTTCCCAACAGCTACCCTGACGATTAAACGATGCGCCCCGGCCAAAGGCCGGGGCGCGTTTTTTAGCCGGAGAAGCTGACGGAGGACTGGCAGACGTAGTAGATTCGCCGGTCCGCATCGTTTGCAAGCACGAGCACATCGCCGACGCTTCCGAGAACCGCCGCGTTCGCGATGAGCAGCGGGCCTGCCGCAGCGGTGGCTGTGCGCCGGCCGGAGAGCTTTGTATCCGTGCAGTCGCAGGGTGTAGGCTTCATGACGGGGGCGTTATTGCCGAGCGGCGGACGGCCCGGATGCAGCGCCTGCCAGAGAAGGCTCTTGAGCTGGGCGTAGACCGTATCCTGCGTATCGGATGTGGGCACGGTGAACGCGACAGCCGTCAACGCGCACACTGAAACGGAGCTGACCGTAACCGCCGGGCCCGAAGCGCAGCAGGAGTCCGCCGCGCAGACCGGAATCGGATAGTAAAGCTGGCCGCTGACCTCCAGGTCGTCGCATGTACACGGCTTGATGCTTACAAACTCACCCGCAAGCGGCCCTGTGAGGTTATCATACGCGGTCGTGGCCGCGTCCGGGCAGTTTAAAGACGTGCCAAGGACAAAATTGGGGGTAAAAAACGCGAACTGGTTGTAATCGACGAGCGGGGCCAGCCGTGGGTCGCACAGAAGCTCCAGCGCGCCCAGCATCCCCGCCGCGCAATTGCAGCCGCAGTCCACATCCGCTTCCTCCGCGCGCGGGGGAGGCGGCACAGGCGGCCGCGGCGGCATGGGCGGATACGGAGGTACCGGCATGCATCCCGGCGGGCACGGAGGCGGGCAGGGATTGGGACTGGGCGGCGGACAAGGCGCGGGTGCGGGCGGCGGGCAGGACGGCGCGGACGGGCAGGTATTCTGCGATTGGGCGCAGTTACAGCCGCCGGTGGTTGTGTAGTTGCAGTTTGGATTC
Organism: Oscillospiraceae bacterium; assembly: GCA_916988195.3. Lineage (GTDB taxonomy): Bacteria > Bacillota > Clostridia > Oscillospirales > Oscillospiraceae > CAG-170. The sequence goes on along the minus strand of CAKASQ030000021.1, from coordinate 36,534 downwards.
ATATCATCACTCCTCAAAACGAATGGTTTTCTTTCGGCTACAACTACGATATGCCGCCTTGCCGGAAATTGTGCGCGGTGCGGCGCTCTTGCTTTTTCGGCCAAATTCGACTATCATGGAGAAAACAAAGCTGTTGGAAGTGTGGTTGCCATGGTACGAAAATTCATTTGCGCGCTGCTTGCCGTCTTGCTGGCGCTCCCCCTTGCGTCTTTCATTGCCGCCGAGGATATCCCGGAGGTTGTGGAGCTGCCCACCGTCGTTACGCCGATGCAAAAACCAACGGAAGACGGGGAAGAGAACGCACCCGAGGAAGAAGCGGCGTCCGAGGATGAAACGAAAGCGGCGGAAGAGCCGAGGCTTGCCGAGCTGTTCGATGAATTTCGCGCGGCGCGCAACCTGACGGAGGATAATTTTGCCATCAGCTATTACGACACCGTCACGGGCGAGAGCTACGACTGGAACGAGACACACATGATGATCGCGGGCAGTACCTTCAAGCTTCCGCTGAATCTTTACTATTACGAGCTCGAAAACGCGGGCGAGATCGCCCCGGATGCGCTCATTACCCAGGGCGGTGCGACGCTCGATTGGTGCCACTACTTAAGCATCGTCGAGTCGAACAACGAAATTTCCCACGCGCTTCTCTACCGCATCGGCAATTTTCACGACTACAAAAACGCCATGCGCACGTATTTTACGATGACGGACGAAGAAATCGACCCCAAGTATTATCAGGACAACTACTACTGCACGCGCATGATGATGGATACGCTCAAGTATATCTATGCGCATCAGGAAGAGCTGACGGAGCTTGTCGACTACATGAAGCAGTCGCACCCGCAGAACGGCTATTTCCGGGCGAAGGTCACCGAGATGGAGGTCGCGCACAAATACGGAAGCTTCGAGGGCGCGGAAAATGACGTCGGCATCTTCTACGCCGAACGCCCGTTCCTGCTCGCGGTCTATACGCAGAATGTCGGAGAGCTTGTCGTGCAGGACGCGGCAAGGCTCGCCGCCGACTACAATGCAAGGCAGACGGAGCTCGCCAAAAAGAAGGCCTTGCAGGAGCAGCTCGATGCGTTCGAAGCTGAGAAGGAAGCGCGGATGCAGGAAGCAGAAGCCCGCGCGGAGGAAGCCATGCAGGCGCTCACCGCGCAGTATGAGGCCGAACAGGCAGCAAAAAAAGCCGCGCAGGAGGCGGCTTTGCTGGAGGCTGAGAAAGCTTCGATGGCGCAGGCGGATACGCAGGAAGCGGAAACCGCCCCGGAGCAGACGAAGGCTTCGTCTGTATTTCAGTTTAACCCCGACAATTTCGAGTGGTGGATGCTCGCTGTTGCGGCGGCTGTACTGGTGCTTGGAAGCGGCGGCGTGCTGCTCATCCTTCACACCGGCAAAATGAAAGAGCTCACCCGCGACGCAGCGCAGGAGGACGACGCGGAGGACGAGCTGCCTGAAAAATGACTTCCGCTGCGGAATTCCTACGCACTTCAAGAAGGTTCGTAGGGGGCAATGCCCACATCGCCCCATGGGGTATCATCGAATTCGCATTGGATTTTCGTAAAATCGGTTTATACCGCCGGGTCGATGTGGGCATCGACCCCTACGCACAGTTGCAGGGATTTCGTGAATCCCGCAGAGGCATCGACCCCTACGCAAGAACGGTCAAGAGCGGTATTATAAGAAAAAAGCGGCAGCATTCTCAAAGCGGATGCTGCCGCAAAAGCGCAAGCTGATAGAACGCCACGGCGCTGGCCGCGGCAACGTTTAAAGAGTCCACGCCGTTTGTCATTGGAACGGTCACCGTGTAATCGCACGACGCGATCGTAGAGGCCTTGAGACCCGGGCCCTCCGAGCCCATGACGACGGCAAGCTTTTGGATTTTCCGCAAAGCCGGATCCCATAGGACCTTCGCGTCCTCGCGCAGGGCCATCGCGACGCTCTCAAAGCCGTTTTCGTGCAGAAGCGCCTGCCATTGATCATCTGGAAGATACGCCCACGGCACAAAAAAGACGTTTCCCATGCTGACACGAATGCAGCGCCGGTAAAGGGGATCGGTGCAGCTGTCGGTCAGCAGCACGGCCTCGACCCCGAGCGCCGCCGCCGAGCGGAAAATCGCCCCGAGATTTGTGGGGTTTATCACATCCTCTAAAACGGCGACGCACGACGTGCTTTGCAAAAGGTCTTCCGCGTGCCTGAGAGCGGGCCTTCGCATTGCGCAGAGCATTCCGCGCGTGAGGGCGTACCCCGTGAGCCGCTCGAGAACGGGGAGCTCTGCCGTATAAACCGGAAGCTCCTCCGGACATCTGGCCAAAATCGCCTCCGCCTTGGGAAGAAGCCTTGTTTCTGCGAGGAACGACACCGGCTCAAACCCTGCGTCCAGCGCCCGTTCAATCACCAGCGCGCTCTCGGCGATGAAAAGGCCGTCTTCCGGACGCTCCCGGCAGACCAGCTGATTTTCGGTCAGGCGGGCGTAAACGTCCAGCGCAGGATCTTCGAAGTCCGCAATCGGAACAATCCGTCCCATGCCTAGAGCCCCAGCACGCGCTCAATCATGCGCGCAACCCCGTCTTCCTCATTCGTTTCCGTCACCGCGTCGGCGCAGGACTGAACTTCCTCGGACGCGTTCCCCATCGCCACGCCGAAGCCTGCCGCGCGGAGCATCGAATAGTCGTTTGTGCCGTCGCCGAAGGCCATGCACTGGCCGATGGGTATGCCGATTTTTTCGCACAAAAAGCACAGGGCGCTGCCTTTCGTTGCGTTTTGAGCATTGATCTCAATGTTGTTTCCGAGCGAACTCGACACCGCGTAGCCCGGAAAGCGTGCGGTGATCTCGCGGATGGTCGCCTGCTTGTCGTCCGGGTTGCGGAAAAACGCGATGATCTTCTGCACGGAGTCGTGCTGCGCCGTTACGGCGTCGAGGTCTTCGTCGGTCTGATAGCTGCGGCGCATGAGCGTTGCCGTGGCGGGCGTCGCGGCGACGGCCTCAATCTCCGAGAAGTCCTCCCGGCTCATGTGGCCGAGGCCGTCAATATACACGCCGCGCAGGACGTTACGCGACTTGAGAAAATGGAGCATGCACATGGCCTGCTGCGGTGTTAACTCCTCTCGCAGAAGCGTTTTGTCCTCAAAGCTGTCGTAAACCTGCGCGCCGTTGACGAGAATGTGGTAGCGGGTCAGGCTTTTATCCAGCAGCGGCTCGGGCAGCGAGCGCAAAAGCCTGCCCGTCGACGGAACGAGCAGCACACCTCTTTCGCGCGCGGCCAAGAGCGCTTGCATGGTGCGCGGAGAGATGGATTTGTCGGAGCGCAGCAGCGTTCCGTCCAGATCGAAGGCAATCAGGCGAATATCCATGAGATGTCCTTTCTGGTTCAGGAAAACCGGTTCAAAATGGCGGTCAGCTGCATGGGGTCTACGCTTCCGATCGGAAGGAACGGGTCAAGCGGCTCACGGTATTCTCCGATCTGCTTGCAGTACCACGACACATCGCGCCAGCCCTGCTTATAGCCGACGTTATGGAGCGTCGAGACCCGCGAAAAGCCGAGCGCAAGGTGCATGGCCTCGCTTCTGGGATTCGGCGTTGTGACGATACCATAGACCGACTTGACGTTTTGCAGCTGTAAGAGCGCGAAAAGCGCTTCGTAGAGCTTCCGGCCAATGCCTTTGCCGCGCGCGTCGGGGCTGAGGTAGACGGAAAGCTCCGCCGACGGGCGATAGGAGATACGGACGGCAAATTTGTGCGCGTACGCGTAGCCGAGAATCCGGCCATTTTCTTCCCAGACGATCCACGGATACTCCCGCTGCACATCCGCAATGCGCAAGGAAAACGCCTCCCGTGAGGGGACCTCCTGCTCGAAGGTGATGGTTGTCTCAATATACGGCGCGTAAATGGCGAGCATCGCCGCGCAGTCGTCCGGCCTTGCAAAACGAGTCATATCAACACTTCCCCATACTAATTATTGCTATGATAGCATACAAAAAAAGCCCTGTCAATTTGTCACAAATGGAAAAACTCTTTATAAATCGGCAGAAAAAAGCAGGACACAGCGTGTCCTGCTTTCGTAAAAAACTCGTAGAGTTTCGCCATCCGCAGATGGCAAAATAAATTGGAAATCCATGTTATCCGGCGGCTTTGCCGACCGGAAACATACTGCTCACCTCGCAAGTGTGGAATTTTGCGCCGAAGGCGCAAAATTATGCGTGCAGTCGAGGTGCAGTCCCTTTAAATGAAAAGCGTAAGCTTTTCATTTAAGCCATTAAGCCATATCGATGTGCTTCTGGATGCGGTTGATGATCATTTCCAGCGCGATGAGGTTCTTGCCGCCCTCGGGAACAATGAGGTTCGCGTTTTTCTTGCTGGGCTCAACGAACTGCTCGTGCATGGGCTTGACCGTCGTGAGGTACTGCTCGATGACGGAGTCAATGGTCCGACCGCGCTTTTTGACGTCGCGCCGGATTCGACGGCACAGGCGCACATCCGCGTCCGCGTCAACGAAGATTTTGATGTCCATCTGATCGCAAAGGACCCGGCTCGCAAAAATCAAAATGCCCTCGACCACGATGACCTTGCGCGGCTCGATGGTGATCGTTTCGGCCGCACGGTTGTGGATCGTGTAGTCGTAGGTCGGGCACTCGATGGCATGGCCCTCGCGCAGCTGCTGCAAATGCTCGATCATCATATCCGTATCAAATGCGTCGGGATGGTCGTAGTTGAGCTTTGTGCGCTCCTCGTAGGTCAGCTCATCGTGGCGCTTGTAGTAATTGTCGTGGCTCAGGACGGTAATGTTGTCGCCGAATCGGTTTACAAGCGCCTTGACCAGCGTGGTTTTGCCGCTGCCGGTGCCTCCGGCAACGCCGATTACGATCACATCAGACATAGCTTCTTTCCTTTCTCTTTATCGAATGATATCAAAAATCAGCGTCTCGGGCTCGGGCTTTTCCTCGCTCCACGAAAGCGCACGCAGGAACATCGCCTCGCTCTCCGCGAGGGAAGCGGCCTTGTTGGTGTAAAGCGTTGCGAGCACATCGCCCTTTTTGGCGTAATCACCGGTCTTTTTGGAAAGAACGATACCGGCGGCAAAGTCGATCGTGTCCTCTTTTGTCATGCGCCCCGCGCCAAGAAGGCTCGAAGCCTCACCGACCTTCTGCGTATCCATGCGGCAGATCCAGCCGTCCTGCGGCGCGAGAATCTCATGGCGGACGGAGGCCTGCGGCAGTTTCGAGAAGTCCTCGAGAACCGATGCGTCGCCGCCCTGCGCCGCGATCCAGCGCTTCATCTGCGCAAAGGCCCTGCCGGACGCAACTGCATCATGTACCTGCTGCTTTGCAAACGCTTCATCCCAGCCGTTGCAGAGCTCGACCATGTTGGCTGCCAGCGTCATGCACACGCCGCGCAGATCGTCGCATCCGCGGCCCTGCAAAATTTCCGCCGCCTCCTGCACCTCCAGCGCGTTGCCGATGGCCATGCCGAGCGGAACGTCCATGTTGGAGAGCACCGCGCGCACGTTGCGCCCGCAGGCCTTGCCGATGGCGACCATGTTTTCTGCCAGCTTCCGTGCGTCGCCCAGCGTTTTCATGAAAGCGCCCGAGCCGACCTTCACATCCAATACGATCGAGTGAGAACCCGCCGCGAGCTTTTTGGACATGATGGACGATGTGATCAGCGGCAGCGAGTCGACCGTCGCCGTCACGTCGCGCAGCGCGTAGAGCTTCTTGTCCGCCGGGGTCAGATTGCCGGACTGACCGATGACCGCCACGCCGACGTCTTCTACCTGCTGCATGAATTCTTCGGCCGAGAGCGTCGTTTTGTAGCCCGGGATGGATTCTAATTTGTCGACGGTTCCGCCCGTGTGTCCAAGGCCGCGCCCGGACATCTTCGCCATCTTGCCGCCGAGGCTCGATACAATCGGGGCTAAAATGAGCGTCGTCTTGTCGCCCACGCCGCCCGTGGAGTGCTTGTCCACAGACTTTGTGCCGAACCGCGACAGATCAATCGTGTCTCCCGAGCGCATCATCGCGTCTGTCAGAACGGCCGTCTCGTGGTCGGTCATGCCCTTATAAAACACGGCCATCGCCCACGCGGACATCTGATAGTCGGGAATGTCGCCCTTGGTAAAGCCGTCAATGATGAAGCGGATCTCCTCGTCAGATAACACGCCACCATCGCGCTTTTTTTCAATCAAATCAACCATTCTCATAGAGAGTTCTCCTTTGTAACGTCAAAAACGTTTTGCCGACAGCGTTCGCAATTTCCGCGCACCTCCGGGAGGCGCGTAGGGGCGGACGCCTCTGTCCGCCCGCAGAAAAAGCTGTTTTTATGAAAAGCTACGGCGAATTCGTGACTTCCCAAGGGCGGACAGGTTTGTCCGCCCCTACGGTTTTTTTGAAAATCTTCCGGAAAGACCGTAGGGGTCGATGCCCACATCGACCCGGCGGCATGCACCGGTTTTATGGAAATCTTCGGCGAATTCGGTGGTACTCAATGGGGCGATGTGGGCATCGCCCCCTACGAACAACCAGCGGGTGCAGTGCAAATGCTTATCTCTGCCCTTTATCATAGGGGATACCCTCAGCCTTCGGCGCTCTGGAGCGCTTGGAGGTAAAGGCGAGGATGACCATGGAGGCCGCGAAGGGCATCATGTTATAGAGCTCCTTCGTTAAATGCAGCGCGCTCAGCCAGCCGATGGAGTCGTAGATGTTGGCAAGCGACTTGAAAATCGCGAAGAAGATGGCAGCAAGCGCGATTTTGCCCGGCTTCCACTGGCCGAAGATCATGACCGCCAGCGCGAGGAAGCCCATGCCGGCTACGCCGACCTCGAAGTTCCATGTCTGCACGGCAGGCACAATGTAGGCAAAGCCGCCGATACCGGCCAAGAAGCCTGAAATCAGGACGCCAGCCCAGCGCATCTTGTAGACGTTGATGCCGACCGACCCCGCCGCCTGCGGATGCTCGCCGCACGCCTGCAATCTCAGGCCAAAGCGCGTCTTGTAGAGGAGGACGATGGAGATGGCCAGCAGTACGAGGCCGATGATCAGGAACACATTCACGGTGAGGCCGCCGATCTGGAAGATGAACGGGGAATTGTCGTAGCTTAATTTTGCCGACTGCGAGCCGTTGTAGCGCTTGGCCACGACGAGGGCAATGGCGGTTGAAAGCAAATTCAGCGCCGTACCGCCGATGGTCTGGTCGGCTTTCAGATTGATGGCCGAAAAAGCGAGCAGAGACGAGTAGAGAACGCCTGCCGCCGCGGAAAGGCAGATGGAGATTGTGACCTTCCACACGTTCGCCATGTCAGCGGGCAGAAGGTTCAGCGCCATCGTGCCGACCAGGCCGCCGATGACCATGATCCCCTCGAGCGCGAGGTTAATGACGCCGGAATGCTCCGAGAAGCAGCCGCCGAGCGCCACGAGCATCAGGACTGTCGCCGAAAGCAGCGCGTATTTGAGCATCAGAAGCATCTTACTGCGCCTCCTTTCCGTTTGGCTTTTCCGCGTCCGGTGCTTTAGCCGCCTGCTTTTTGTGCTTGCCCGTGAAGAGCGTGACAATGAGGTTTTTGAACAGCAGCGAGAACGCACAGAGGTAGATGATAATGCCGGAGATAATGTCCGCAATCTCGGGCGGGAACAAAGAGGCGTTCATGAAGCCGCCGCCGGTCGAGATGTGCGAAATGAAGATGGCCGAGAAGATCGCCGCAATCGGGTCGGACGAGGCAAGCAGCGCGACGGAGATGCCGTCGAAGCCCTCCGAGGGCAGCGCCGTCGAGTCGCCCGGGATCCACTGCGCCGCGTTGGAGAGGTAGTACAGACCCGCGCCGAAGCCCGCGAGCGCGCCCGCAATGATCATCGAGAGGATGATGCTGCGCTTTTCGTTGATGCCCGCGTATCTGGCCGCATTCTTGTTGCAGCCGCAGGCCTTGAGCTCGTAGCCGAAGGTCGTCTTGTTGATGACGACGTAGAGAAGAATCGCGATGATGATGGCGAGGAAAATTGCGATCGTGCAGGATTTGTAGCCGAACGTTTCCGACATGTCCCAGCCGAAAAGCTTCGAGGGGATGATGCTGTCACCCGTGACGGCGAAGGTCTTCGACTGCTTGGCGTTGTACATCGGGCCCGTGCCGCGGCCGTACATGATCGTGTTGCAGCCATACAGGCCGATCCAGTTGAACATGATGGCCGTGATGACCTCGTTGACGTTTAAGTAAGCCTTGAAAATGCCGGGAATCGCGCCCCAGACGGCGCCAAAGACCGTCGAAGCGATCAGGCAGAGCCACCACGGAGCGTGCAGCAGCAGCGCAAATACCAGGCCGCCGAACGCACCGACCGTATACTGACCGGCCGCGCCGATGTTAAAAAGGCCGGTCTTGAACGCGAACGCAACGGAAAGGCCGCACATGATGAGCGGCACCGCCGTAACGATCTCCTTGCCGATGCCGGAGGGCATCATATAAAAGCCGCCGAGCAGGATCTGCTTGAAGCCGTCGGAATAGGCCTTTTCGCCGCCAAGCAGCAGCAGAACCAAAAAGCCCACCAGAAGGCCGATGACAATGCAGACCAGACTTGCGCACAGCGTCACAAAGCCGGAGGACTGCAGCAGTGTTTTCTTTTTCATTTTGCGCCCTCCTTACATCCGCTTTGCGCCGGCCATATACAGGCCGAGCTCTTCCACGGTCACATTCTTCGGGTCAAACTCACCGACGATTTCGCCCTCGTACATGACGAGAATGCGGTCGGAGACGTTCATGACCTCGTCGAGCTCCAGCGACACGAGCAGAACGCCCTTGCCAGCGTCGCGCTCGGAGACGAGCTGCTTGTGGATGTATTCGATCGCGCCCACGTCGAGGCCTCTCGTCGGCTGCACGGCCACAAGAAGTTCCGGGTTCTTATCGATCTCGCGCGCGACGATCGCCTTCTGCTGGTTGCCGCCGGACATGCTGCGCACCACCGTGCTGGACCCCTGGCCCGAGCGCACGTCGTACTGCTCGATGAGGCGGTCGGAATACGCCCGGACGGCGGGGAAGTTGATGAAGCCGTTTTTCTGGAACTCCGGCTGCCAGTAGCGCTGGAGGACCATGTTCTGCTCGAGCGTAAAGTCGAGAACCAGACCATGCTTGTGACGATCTTCGGGAATGTGGCTCATACCGTCTTTCGAGCGCTGGCGGATGGACACGTGGGAAATGTCCTTGCCGCAGAGCGTGATCTCGCCCGCCGACTGCTTTTCAAGGCCCGTCAGCGCGTAGACAAACTCCGTCTGGCCGTTGCCCTCGATACCGGCAAGACAGACAATCTCGCCCCGGCGCACCTGAAGGCTCACGTTCTTGACGGCGTTATTCTTGTGGAGCTTCGAGGGAACCGTGAGATTCTTGACCTCCAGCACGACCTCGCCGGGCGCTTTATCCTGCTTGTCCACCTTGAAGTTGACCTGACGGCCGACCATCATGGAAGAGAGCTCCTCCATGGTCGTCTCGCGCGTGTTGACGGTGCCGATGCATTTACCCTTGCGCAGCACTGTGCACCGGTCGGCGACGGCCATAATTTCCGCGAGCTTGTGGGAGATGAAAAGGATGGACTTTCCTTCCGCCGCGAGATTTTTCATGATCTGCATGAGCTCGTCGATCTCCTGCGGGGTCAGAACCGCTGTCGGCTCGTCGAAGATCAGAATCTCGTTGTCCCGGTAGAGCATCTTGAGAATTTCGGTTCTCTGCTGCATACCGACGGAGATATCCTCTACCTTAGCGTCCGGGTCGACGCGCAGGCCGTACTGCTGCGACAGGGCGAGGACCTTTTCCCGCGCCTGCTTCTTCTGCAAAAAGCCCGCTTTATTGGGCTCCACGCCGAGGATGATATTGTCGAGCACTGAGAAGCACTCGACCAGCTTGAAGTGCTGGTGTACCATGCCGATGTTGAGATCGTTCGCGTCGTTGGGGTCGCTGATCCTGACGACCTGTCCGTTCTTCTTAATGACGCCGCTCTCGGGCTGATACAGGCCAAAGAGCACGCTCATCAGGGTCGATTTGCCGGCGCCGTTTTCGCCGAGCAGCGCGTGAATTTCTCCCCTTTTCAGCTGGAGGGTAATGTTGTCATTGGCGCGGATGCCGGGGAATTCCTTTGTGATATTCAGCATCTCAATGACATATTCCGATTCGGCCAAATTCTTCACTCCTTTGTTCGCCGCAAAAGACTGCGGAGGCAAGTTCCGGTCTGCGCACGCGGAAACGTTTCCGGGGCGCGGCGGATAGTTATTTTTATTATACAGGAAACCAAACGAAATTTCTACCGGACGGACGGACTTTTTCTTGTGGGATGCGCCAAAAGAAAGCTGCATTTTTGTGAAAAACAACCCGGAACCGAGAAAATCCTCAGTTCCGGGTGAAATGCGGTATCAGAATGCGACTTTTTCGCGCAGCCAGCTTCTGAGCTCCGCGATGGGAACGCGCACCTGCTCCATGGTGTCGCGGTCGCGGATGGTGACGGCGTTGTCGGCCGGGGTGTTCTCATCGCCGACGGTCGCGAAGTCGACGGTGATGCAGTACGGCGTGCCGATCTCGTCCTCGCGGCGATAGCGCTTGCCAATGGAGCCCGAGTCGTCGAAGTCGATCATGAATTCCTTGGAGAGTTCCTCCTGGATCTTCCGCGCGGGCTCGGAGAGCTTCTTGGAAAGGGGCAGGACGGCCGCCTTGTAGGGTGCGAGGAACGGGTGCAGGTGCAGCACCGTGCGCACGTCTTCTTTTCCCTTGCTGTCGACGAGGTGCTCTTCGTCGTACGCCTCGCAGAGGAACGCCAGCGCCACACGGTCGCAGCCAAGCGACGGCTCAATGACGTACGGAATATAGTGCTCGTTCGTCTCGGGGTCAAAGTACTCGAGGCTCTTGCCCGAGGCCTCCTGATGACGGCCAAGGTCATAGTTCGTACGGTCGGCAATGCCCCAGAGCTCGCCCCAGTCGGTGAACGGGAAGGCGTATTCGATATCGGTCGTGGCACGGGAATAGAACGCAAGCTCCGCAGGCTCATGGTCGCGCAGGCGCAGGTTCTCTTCCTTGATGCCGAGGCTCAGCAGCCAGTTCTTGCAGTAGTCCTTCCAGTAGGCGAACCACTCGAGGTCGGTGTCGGGCTTGCAGAAGAACTCGCACTCCATCTGCTCAAACTCACGGGTCCGGAAGGTAAAGTTGCCCGGGGTAATCTCGTTTCGGAAGGCCTTGCCGATCTGGCAGACGCCGAACGGGAGCTTGCGTCTCGTCGTGCGCTGAATGTTCGCGAAGTTGACGAAAATGCCCTGCGCGGTCTCCGGACGCAGATAGCAGGTCGAAGACGAGTCCTCGGTCACGCCGATGGCCGTCTTGAACATGAGGTTAAACTTGCGGATGGGGGTAAAGTCGTGCTTGCCGCAGACGGGGCAGACGACGTCCTCGTGCTCGGCGATAAACTTGTCCATCTCGTCAAAGCTCATCGCATCGACGTTCACCTCGGGGTGCTCGTCTCCAATGAGCTTATCGGCGCGGTGACGGGCCTTGCAGGCCTTGCAGTCGAGCAGAGGGTCGGAGAAGCTTGCCACATGGCCGGTCGTGATCCAGGTCTGCGGGTTCATGATGATGGCCGCGTCGAGGCCGACGTTGTACGGGCTTTCCTGCACGAACTTCTTGAGCCATGCCTTTTTGACGTTGTTCTTGAACTCGACGCCGAGCGGGCCGTAGTCCCAGCTGTTGGCCAGACCGCCGTAAATTTCGCTGCCCGCGAAGACAAAGCCGCGGTTCTTGCAGAGGTTGACGATCATATCGAGGGTCTTTTCGGAATTTTTCATGCTTGCATCCGTCCTCCTGACGTGATTTGATAAGATACATTATAATGAAAAGTGTCTCAAAGTCAACAACGCTGGAAAGAAAAAGGCAAGACAATCTTTTGTTTTTTCGGAATTTGTGGTATACTCTCTCGTATCCCAATCGGAAAGGAACGTTTTTCTTGAGAACCATCGGAAGGCTGCTGCTGTCGGCCATCTTTCTTGTTTTGACTGTGCTTCTGGTGCTGGCGGCAAAATACGCGCCCGCGCTGGTGTTTTCGTTTTACCCGGAGTTTTCCAGAAAGCTCCTGTCCGTCATCAGCTCGGTGACGAGGGTGATTCCGCTTGCTGTGTGGGAGCTTTTGGCGGGGCTTGCGGTTTTGTGGCTTTTATACACGTTCGTGCGCATCTTCACGCAGCGCAGGAGCTTTTTGTGCTGGCTGGCGGGAATTGTGCTGGGCGTGTGCGTGGGGCTGTTCCTGTTTGTCGCGCTCTGGGGGCTCAACCACTTTGGCCCCACGGTCGGCGAACAGCTGGGCCTTTCCGTGCGCGAGTACACGAAGCAGGAGCTGACGGACGCGACAAGATATTATGCCGCGCAGGTGAATGCGCTGGCGGACGATGTTTCGCGGGATAATCAAGGGCTTGCCCGGCTTTCGTCCTTTGAGGAGCTTTCAAAGCAGGCTGGCGCGGGCTATGACAAGCTGGCGGCGCGCTACGAGCTGTTCACGGGCTCTCACGACCCGGTCAAGAAGCTTGCAACCTGGCGCATGTTCAGCCAGTTCGGTATCACGGGCATTTTCGTCTGCTTTACGGGGGAAGCCTGTGTGAACCCGGACACGTACGAGGTCTGGCTCCCGTTTACGATGTGCCACGAGCTGGCACACCGACAGACGGTCGCCGCCGAGGACGGCGCAAATTTCTGCGCGTATCTTGCGTGCATGGAAAACGAAAGCCCGGAGTTCCGGTACTCGGGCGCGATTGCGGCCTATGTCTATTGCCACAACGCGCTCTATAAGGCCGACAAAACAGCGGCAAGCGAAATCTGGCAGAGCCTCAAAGAGGGCGTGCGCGCCGACATTCAGGCGGCCAACACCCACTATGCGCAGTACGAGGGGAAGGTCCAGGATGCGGCTACGAAGGTCAACGATACGTATCTGAAGGCTTTTTCCGAAGAGGCGGGCGTGCAGAGCTATGGCGAGGCCGCGGATCTTCTCATCGCGTGGTACCTGGAGAAAAAGTAGGGCAAAACGAAAAAATGTCCTTGACAAATGCCGGGAGCTTTTGTATAATAACTCCCGCGATGGACAGTTAGCTCAGCTGGTATGAGCACATGCTTGACGTGCATGGGGTCACAGGTTCGAGTCCTGTACTGTCCACCATCTAGTAGAACCAAAAAAGATATCTACGCGAAAAACCCAGAAGTTTCAACGGCTTCCGGGTTTTTTTGCGCCCATTTTTTGAAGTTGGAAAAAAAGATATCAAAAAGGGTTTTGGCAAAATCAGTGGACTTGAACCTTTACCCACGCGATTTTGGGCCGCTTTTCCGGGAATTTTTCGGGAAAGCGGCTCTTTTTTGCTCTCGGCAAAATGTAGAATTTTGACCGGCGTTTTTGTTGGTGTTGCCGAATGCGCACTCCAAGCACAGATGCCAGCGCGTTAGCCAACTGTGCGACGTTTCAGACGTTAAAACCGCAGGCAAGCCCCATCCCACTCCAGGACGAAAACACGGCGTATTGGCGATGCTGGGACGCGAGAAAGCAAAACACCCGCTGCAACGCAGCGGGTGGCCGTTTATCTGCTGGATCTCAGCAGAGCATCGGTTTTTAATGTCACGCCCATCATGTCTTTGTGGGCTTCGCGGGTATCGCGGCAGAGCGGCGAGAGAAACGTCAGCGCGTTCTGAATGCGGCTCAAATCAGACGCAGAGAGTGTGTTCTCATGCAGATGGCGCAGCACCCGGCGATAGGATTCGCGGAGCTTTGCGTCCACGGACGGCTGGAAGAAATAGTTTGAAATCAGGCCGCCGATCAATGCGGCTTCGTTATCGGTGTACTGCATGGTGATTGCCCTCCTCTGCAAAGCTCAAACAACAAACGCTGGCATCATACCACAAGATACTGTACCGGTCTATTCGCAATCTGACGAAATATTGAAATACAAACCAAGATACAAAATGAAGCGGCGTTTCGCTCTCTCGTGAAAAGAGGGTTGAAACGCCGCTTTTTTCTTTTCTTAAATTTGAAACCTGAGACGAAGGAGGTCACAAAAATGTCTGTATTCCGTGTCGAGAAAAGCAAGGGTTACACGGTCACGTCCAACCACCATCTCCGCAACCATACGCTGTCCCTCAAGGCAAAGGGTCTGCTCTCGCAGATGCTGTCGCTGCCGGAGGATTGGGACTATACGCTGCAAGGTCTCGCACAGATCAACAAAGAGAGCATCGACGCCATCCGCGAAGCTGTGCGCGAGCTGGAACGTGCCGGTTACATCAAGCGCAGCCGGGAGCGTGACGAGCGCGGCTGCCTGCGAGGGACTGTCTACACGATCTATGAGCAGCCGCACACGGAGCCAACGCCGGAAGAACCTACGCAGGAAAAGCCTGCGCAGGAAAAGCCTGCGTTGGATAACCCAACATTGGAAAAGCCTATGTTGGAGAAACCTACGTTGGAAAATCCAATGCAATTAAATACTAAGAGTACTAAGAAAAGAAAAAGACAAAGTACAGACTTATCAATTACCGATTCAATTCCTTTCCCTTCCGGTTTTCCGGACGCTCCCACGCAGAAGCGAACGGAAACGAAGGAATCGTTTGAAAGCTATCGGGAATTGATTCTGGAGAACATCGACTACGATGTTCTGGCAAGCGATCCGCACGTCGACCGCGAGCAGCTTGACGAGATTGTCGATCTGCTACAGGAGACGGTTTGCAGCACCCGCAGCCAAATCCGCGTTGCAGGCAATGACTACCCGACCGAGGTCGTGCGGTCGAAGCTGCTGAAGCTGAACAGTGAGCACATCCGTTTCGTCATGGACTGCTTGAAGCAGAATACAACGAGGATTCGGAATATCCGGCAATATCTGCTGGCAATGCTGTTCAACGCGCCGAGCACGATGAACAGCTATTACGCGGCACTGGTCGCACACGATATGGCAGGTGCAGCGTAGATGACTTCAAAGAAGAACAGAACTCGCACTTGTACAGCGGCTTACCGGTAGCATAGAAACCAGCCGTCCGAGCAAAAAACAAGGCTGACATGGCTGTGCGGATTTCGTGATCCTTCGGCTGTATCGGTGACAGAATGGCGTGTGCCTATCGGAGCAACCCCTTTACGATGGCATGAATATTCTGTATCTGTTCAGGACTTAATTTCTGCATATCCTGAAAAACGGCACGGAGCTGTTCGGGATATTCATTCCCATTGTCAAAGAAGTCCCTTGCGGTTATATCAAGATAATCGCAGATGTAGAAGAAGCCGCTTAACGAAGGCATAGACTTCCCGGTCTCAATGTTGTTGATATAACCCGGATTCTGACCCATTGAAAGGCTCATGTCACGAGCCGAAACGCCCTTTTGCGTTCTCAATTTGGCCAGTCTCAGGGAAAACTCCTTGTCTGTCATTACTTCACCTCCATATATTATATTTTAACCCATAACCCATTTAATCGTATTGGAATATAGATGTATGTTTTCTTGATATATGGGTTTGTAGATGTTATAATAAAATGATGTGTAGGTTTTGCGACCTAAGGAATAAAGAAAGGCAAGTCGCAAAAAATAAACTGCCCCTTGTTCGGAGCAGTTAGCGGCTTGGTTTTCGTGAAGTAGGTTCCTTGAAGACACTCATTTTCGGCAACAGATACAAATATAATTATACAAATTCCGGTCGTTTTCGTCAAGGTGACGAAGGCAAAAAGTCAAAATAACGGGAAAATCTGTATTAATGTTCCAGCTGAGACCTGTTTTGCGCACGAAATGAGTGTACTTCGCAGCCATGCGCCGTCAATTTCGCCGTCGACGATCGGCACGAAAGGAGCTGTCGTAAATGTCAAAAAGAGGCGAGAATATCTACAAGAGAAAAGATGGGCGTTGGGAAGGCCGCTATGTTAAATGTCGTACACTGCACGGAAAGATACAGTACGGTTATATCTATGGGAAAAGTTATTCTGAAACGAAAGCAAAACTGAAAGAAAACGCATCTACTCCAATTCGGGCATCCAGCAGTCAAGCGACTCAATCTGCTTTGTATGACGAGGTTCTAAAAGCGTGGCTGCTTTCTTCTAAAAACCGTGTGAAGGAGTCAACTTTCTCGAGATACAATCATCTTGTTGCGCGTCACATACAACCACTCCTGGGGAGCTATCCAATCAGCGAAATAAGCACCGTTCTCCTTGAAGAATGCATTGATTATCTTCTTCAAAACGGAAGACTGGACGGAAATGGAGGGCTTTCACCCAAGAGTGTGTCAGATATTATAGTTGTCATGAAAAGCTCCATACGCTATGCACTGGGAAATGGCTATCTGGTGAGTTGCTCACCTACTGGGCTATCGTCAGATTCTCAGGCTCCACAGTCAGGGAATCAGCCAGTGGAGCATACCATCGTCCCGGACGGTTTGGCCGCCGACATTCCTGCCATGTGCGAAGCTTATGAGCATCAGATCGAGGACTGGGGCGGCGTGGACATTCAGCTGCTCGGTCTCGGCCACGACGGGCATATCGGCTTTAACGAACCCTGCGACCATTTCCCGGTCATGACGCATGAGGTAAAGCTCACTGAAATGACGCGCGAGGCGAATAAACGCTTCTTTGATTCACTGGAAGACGTTCCGACCTCCGCCATCACGATGGGCATCGGCACGGTCATGTCCGCGCGGAAAATCTTAATGATCGTCACCGGTGCAGATAAGGCGGAGATCCTCCATCAGGTCTTCTTCGGATCGGTCAAGCCCGAGGTTCCCGGCTCCATTCTGCAGTTCCATCCCGACGTGACTGTTATCTGCGACGAAGCGGCGGCAAGGTTTGGGGAGGCATGATATGCTTTTTAAGAATGCCAATATCTTCGTCAACGGTCAGTTCCAATACGGCTCCTTCCGCGTGGAAAACGGAAGATTCGCTGAAATTTTGACCACCGTCCCTGCGGAGGACGGCATCGATCTGGAAAACCAGTATGTCATTCCGGGTCTTGTGGACGTCCACAATCACGGCAACTCCGGCGCGGACTTTTCGGACGGTGACTATGACGGCCTTGTCAAAATGGCGCGCTATCTCGCGCAAAACGGCGTGACGAGCTTCGCGCCAGCGTCCATGACGCTGCCGTATGACGTGCTGGAGGCGGCGTACAAGACGGCAGTCCGGCTCAGAAACGAGCAGCCGGAGGGCTGCGCCCGGCTGATGGGCATCCAGATGGAGGGGCCGTTCTTCTCCGAAAAGAAAAAAGGCGCGCAGAACGGCGCGTACCTGAGAAAGCCGGATTTTGCCGCGTTCCAACGGCTTTATGACGCTTCTGAGGGTATTCTCCGCATCGCGGACATCGCTGCGGAACTGCCCGGTGCGGTGGAATTTGCCGAAAAAGCGTCCAAGCTCTGCACCGTCTCCATCGCGCACACCGATTGCACCTACGAAGAAGCCAGCGCGGTCTTTGACGCGGGCGCGTCCCATCTGACGCACCTGTATAACGCCATGCCCGGCATCCACCACCGCAAGCCCGGTCCAATCGGCGCGGGCAGCGAACGTGAAAACGTCGTCGCGGAGCTGATCTGCGACGGGCAGCATATCCACCCGAGCGCGGTGCGCATGGCGTTCAAGCTGTTTCCGGGACGCATCTGCCTCGTTTCCGACGCGCTGCGCTGCTGTGGGATGCCGAACGGGCAGTACACCCTCGGCGGACAGGACGTGTTCCTGTATGGCGGCGTGGCGAAGCTCGCGGACGGCACACTCGCAGGCTCCGCGACAAATCTCTATGATTGTATGCGTAAAGCGGTCGAATTTGGCATTCCGAAAGAGCAAGCCATTCTCTCCGCGACGCTCATTCCCGCGCGAGAGATCGGACGCGAGAAAGAGATCGGCTCCATCGAATCCGGCAAGCTGGCTGACTTCGTTGTTTGCGACGAGGAGCTGAGCCTTGTCATGGTGTTTATGGGTGGAAAACAGATTTGTGAATAAAGGGAATGCCGCATGAAATATGAGCTTCTACATTTAAAGCAATTTTTTCCGAACCTTGGGACTCAAAGCGGCGATCCGCTTGTTAAGGTATATCTTCCGGATAATTTAACGGAAATGGGACGCGATGATGAGCAGCATCCTTGCCTGATCGTTTGCCCCGGCGGAGCCTATGAGTTTTGCAGTCAGCGGGAGGCCGAGCCGATCGCGTTTCACTTCCTGCCGGAAGGATTCAACGTGTTTGTCCTGTTGTACTCTGTTGCACCGCATCACTATCCGGCACAACAGTGCGAGGTGGCAGCCCTGATAGAACTGATCAATCAAAACGCAGATACATGGCATTGTGACACGGGGCGAATTACGCTTATGGGTTTTTCAGCAGGTGGACATCTTGCCGCGCAGTACGCAACGTCATATGATTCCAGCGCGATTCGTACAGTAATTCCGAACAGCAAGCCGGTGCAAGCGACAGTCCTAGGTTATCCGGTGATCACGGCAGATCCCAAATGGACGCACCAGATCAGTATGACTGCGTTAACAGGAAAAGCGCATTGTTCACCAGAGAAGCTTTATCTATTTTCTTGTGAGAAGCACGTTCGCGCAGATACGCCGCCAACCTTTTTATGGCATACTGCGGAAGATGAATGCGTCCCGGTGATGAACAGCCTGCTATATGCGCAAGCACTTGCAGCGAATCATGTTCCGTTTGAGCTCCATGTTTTCCCGCAGGGAGAACACGGGCTTTCAACAAGCGACCGGCAAACGAGCCACAACGCCGGAGAGACGCATCAATACGACCACATATGGCTGGATTGTGTCAAGAGCTGGTTGAACATTACGTTGAAACGCTAAATCCGTGAGTATTCTCACAGATGCCATTATGCTGCCAGATCATGTGCAACCAGTGCCGCGTAATAGCTGCTCATCGTACTCGGCGCGTTGAACAGCGCGGTCAGCAGATATTGCCGGATATTCCGAATCCGTGTTGTGTTTTGCTTCAGGCAGTCCATGACGAAACGGATATGTTCGCTGTTCAGCTTCAGCAGCTTCGACCGCACGACCTCGGTCGGGTAGTCATTGCCTGCAACGCGGATTCGGCTGCGGGTGCTGCAAACTGTCTCCTGCACCAGCTCGACGATCTCGTCAAGCTGCTCCCGGTCAACGTGAGGATCACTTGCCAGAACGTCGTAGTCAATATTCTCCAAGATCAAGTCCCGGTAGCGTTCAAACGATTCCTTCGCTTCCGTTCGCTTCTGCACGGGAGTTTCCGGGAAACCGGAAGGGAGTTGATCTGCGCAAGCCCCTGCAGCGTGTAATCCCAATCCTCCGGCAGCGACAGCATCTGCGAGAGCAGACCCTTTGCCTTGAGAGACAGCGTATGGTTGCGGAGATGGTGGTTGGACATGAGCGTGTAACCTTTCCACAGCCGATTTGAGCCGCATTTAGAACGCGTTGACGTTTCTCTCGCCGCTCTGCCGCGATACCCGCGAAGCCCATAAGTAAGCGTCAAATAGTTCTGAACCTTTCCCAGTGTGGTAAGATGGAAGAAACACACGAGGGGACGGCTTCATGGCGAATGAACTGGCCTGTTTGAACTGTGGAAAGGGCTTTGTTCCAACCTGCATATCACGCGGCAGAAATTCTGCAGCAGTGAATGCCAGGTGAGATACAACAATGCAAAGCGGTACTGCACGGACGTGCCGGTCAACGAATGCCCGGAATGAGGAAAAGACTTTCAGCCGGAATGGGGACCCGGCACGCAGCGTCGGTTTTGCGGCGACGCCTGCCGTATCCAGTGGTGGACGGACTACCATCCGTCTTTGGAGGAAAAGCCCCTGTGGTGCGAATGCTGCGGGCAGGCGCTGCGCGCGGATCAGAAAAAGTATTGCAGCTGTGCCTGCTATCTCAGAGCCATGGAGGAAACGCACCGCCAGCAGGTATGCGCGTGGTGCGGAGAAGACTTTTCAGTCTATGCAGGGGAAGAACGCCAGTATTGCTGCCAGAACTGCACCAGTGCCGCCCAAACTGCGCCAAAGAATTTCCGCAGGATTCATCATACAGAACCGGAGAGTTGGACACGCTGCTGCGGACCAATTCCTTGATTTGGCCCTTGATTACTTCCTTATTTAGCTGACCAATTTTCTTGGACATAGTTTGCTGTCTCCTTTCAGAATGGTGTGTCGTGACCTCCATTCTACCAGAGTCTGCAAACTATGCCTTTTTATGCTCTTTTCAATTTGTGCAAGTTATTGTACCTTATCCCTCTTCAAGAACTTTGCTTCAACTCTCAGACACGTTTTTACATCTTTAAAACGCCTTTTTGGGCGAAAATACGACAGTGGCACGCGCCCAATGTGGCGCAGGCCTTTTGCGTGTGCCTTGCTGGCGTGCTTCGCGCGTATACATGCAGACCATCCTGCGGCCGCTTCTGTGATGATGAACGGCGCCCCGCCCCCAATCTTTTGATCGGGGCGGGGCACAGAGCGTTATTCACCGAAAAGCGCGGCCGCTTTTTGCATGGCGGAGATAATGTCAACGCCAAAGGGGCAGTTTTCCATGCACTGGCCGCAGGCAATGCACTCGCCGGCATGGTGCGACAAGGCCGCGTAATGCTCCCGAACCGTCTCCGGAACAAAGCCCTGCGCAACGCAGAGATCCTGGAATTTATTGACGGAAGCGACATCGATCCCGACGCTGCAGGGAGCGCAATGTCCGCAATACATACATTTCCCGTAAAACGTGTGCTTGGGCACATGAGACAGCACAGGCGCGAAATCGCGCTCGGCATCCGAGAGCGTGTTATAAAGCAAGCTCTGCTCCAACTGCTCCAAGGAACGGAATCCGCCAAGCACGCTTGCCACGCCGGGGCGGGACAGCGCATAGTGGATGCATTGCGCCGGCGTCATGGCCATGCCGAAGGGGGAGAGGGAGGCGTCGAGCAAGTCGCCGCCGCCAAAGGCTTTCATCACCGTGATCCCAACACCGTTAAGCGCGCAAAGCTTGTGGAAGGCATCCCGGTCCGGATCGATATTATGCAGCGGGTTGACATAGCTCTCATCCGCCCAGAGCAATTCCAGATCCTCGTTCGCCGGCTGCATGTCATACGCGGGATTGACTGCGAACAGGACAACCTGAATGAGGCCAGTCTCCACGATTTTTCGGGCAATGACAGGATTGTGGGAGCTCACGCCAAGATGGTGTACACGCCCGCTGCGCTGCAGCTGCAGGGCGTAGTCGATCACGGGCCCGTGGAAGACCGTTTCAAAATCCGCCTCGCTGTCGATGTAATGGATCATGCCCACATCCAGATACTCGGTGCCAAGCAGATGCATCATTGTCTCAAAGGCCTTTTCGGTCATCTTTGCATCGCGGGTGCGCACATATTGCCCGTCAACCCAGGCCGTGCAGAGATGCCCCTGAATATAGACGTCAGAGCGGCGCGACGCAACGGCGCGCCCGAGATTTTCCCGCACCTCGGGCTGCGGGTTGTAGAGATCAAAATAGTTGACGCCGCCTTCCAGCGCGGCAGAGATCAGGCGGATGGCGTCCTCACGCGCCATACCGACCAGGCCTTCGCTGCCCATGCCGATCTCGCTGGCCAGAATGCCGGTATTGCCAAGTTTTCGATAGTTCATAGCTGCTCCTCCCGTTTTTGAACTGATTTCTCCCATCTTACCACAAAGATTTCCCTGCGGCAAGCGCTGCGAAAGCCCGGCACGGCACATGGCCGTTGCCGGGCTTTTTGTACTGCGGGAAACCGAAAAAATCAATAGGCCATGTTGTAAATCTCGATTGCGCCGTCCACCGAGATGGGAACGAAGGCCTCAGACTGATACTCGATCTTGCCCGGCAGAGAGAACACCTGCGCCATCTTTGGGATGTCTTCCTTCTGTACACCGAGTTCCCGAAGGTTTTTCGGCAGACCAAGCACATTCTGGATGAAGTCCTGAACCTTTTCAATCGCCAGATCGGCAAGCTCTTCTTCGGGCAGATTCTTGTCCAGACCAAACACGTTGACTGCAAGATCCGCATAGCGGTACAGATTTTCCGGCTTCTTGGCCCAGCGCATCCAGGCGGGGGTCAGCACCGCAAGGCCGTCGCCATGCACGGTGTTATAACGCTCATTGATGGGATTTTCAAGGCCGTGGACGCTCCAGCTGACGAAATTGCCCTTGACGATCAGGCCGTTGTTGCCCCAGGAGGAGCAATACATAATGTTGGCGCGGGCCTCATAGTTGTCGGGCTCGGCAAAGGCGATCGGGGTGTATTTGATCAGCGTGCGCAGCATGCCTTCTGCGGTGCGCGCCTGCATATAGGCCCGTTTCTCGTTCGAGAAGTAAGACTCAAAAATGTGGCTCATGATGTCCATGACGCCGGACGCCGTCTGCTTTTTGGAAAGCGAATAGGTGTATTCCGGGTTTTCAAACGAAACGCGCGGGCGGATATACGGACCGTGGAAGCCCATCTTAATGTGCGGCGTGACATGATCGTTGACGAGCGTGCAGCCGGTCGCCATTTCGCTGCCGGTTGCAGGGAGCGTCAGAATAGTGATCACAGGCAGAACGTGGTCATGCGTGATGTTCTTTCCGGCCAGATCCCAGAAATTCCCCTCGTAGTAATAACCGCCGGCAATGCCCTTTGCGGTATCGATGACGCTGCCGCCGCCAACTGGAAGCACGACGTCGACTTTGTTCTCGCGCGCGATCTGGATCGCTTCCTCGATCAGGCTGACGCGCGGATTCGGCTGTACGCCGCCAATCTCGCAGTGGAAGATCCCGGACTCATCCAGGATCTTGATGACCTGGTCATACAGGCCGATCTTTTTGATGCTGCCGCCGCCGTAAACGAGAATGACGCGATCACCAAACTGCTTGATGCTCTCGGCAAGATCGTTGAGCGCGGTCTTACCGAAAAAGATCTGCGTCGGAACCTGAATCATAAACTCATCCATGTTTTGCTTGTACTTCTGGATCATGATTGATACTCCTCCTGTTCAAACAAGGTCGCTCAAAACGAATTCGAGCGCTCGACTTGTTATGATAATATATCTTGATGGAAAAAATGTCAATCGGTATACTCCACAAAAAAAGGAGCCGCTTTTTGCGCATTCTGTCTGCTGCGCTGAAAAGCAACTCCATGCTACATTATTATAAAAGTGAAGTGTCTTTCATGCAAAAACACGAGAAAATCAGATAAATTCATAACGGATCCTGCGAAATCAAAACTGTTAAAATGGACAAAAAGGGCGGGGCAAAATGATGGAAAGTGACAATTGATTTTTGCAATCCTCCGAGTTATCATAACAACATGACAACATGTGATGTGCACTCCGGTCACATGATTTCTGCTCGGTTATCGGCGGCTTCCATACCGCGGTAATAAAAACATGATTAGTAGGAGGACGAAATGAAAAAACTAGTTGCTTTACTCTTGGTACTGGTGCTCTGCATTGGCATGGTGGCCTGCAGCGCGAAGAACGAGCCGGCATCTGATGCCAGCTCTGCAGCCCCGGCATCGCAGCCTTCGGCGGATGCCGCCGCAAACAGCGGCAGCACATCTGACGATGCTGCGACAGATACGGCTGACAATTCGGACAAGTCCGTGGTTGTCATCATGCAGGCCGGCGGCCTTGGTGACCAGGGCTATAACGACTGCGCCAAGATTGGCCTGGACCAGATGGTTGAGAAGTATGGCCTGAACGGCACCCTGGTGGAAGCTCCCAGCGCCGCGGAAGCGGACACCTTCGTCCGCCAGCTGGCGGAGGACGGCTATCAGCTGGTCATCTGCCTGGACTGGACCATTATCGACTATGTCCGCGAGGCCTCCAAAGACTATCCGGACGTGATGTTCCTGGTTCTCGGCAAGGGCGCGCCCAGGCCCGGCACGCAGGAAAACCTGGTGGAGCCGTACACCGCGCTGCATGAGTGGGCCTTTGAGGCTGCTATGGCGTCCATCCTGATCGCGCAGGACGGCAACGAGCTGTTTGAAGAGAATGCAAGACCCGGCTGCAAGATCGCCATGATCCGCGCAGGCGAATCTGTCAATGCCACCCGCTCTCGCGCGGCCTATCAGCAGTGCATCGAAGAGCTCAATCCGGATGCGGAAGCCGTGTTTGACTACACCGGCAGCTACACCGACTCGGCGCTGAACCAGCAGATTGTGGAAAACATGATCAAAAACCAGGGCGTTGAGGTTGTGTGGCCGTGCGTCGGTACCGGTGCTTTGGCGGCCTTCACGACTGCAAAGCTCAACCACGCCTATGCACTTGGCTGCGACAGCAACCAGGATGCCGTAGAGCCCGGCACGATCCCGACCAGCGTTTTGCACAACACCACCTACATGGTCATCAACACGATCGAAGAGTGGATGAACGGCACGCTCAAGGGCACGAACGAATACTACTGGGGCCTCGCTTCCGGCGTTGTCGGCCTGACGGATTTTGCGACCATCGCGGGCGTGGAAGGCGTCAACTTGGACAACCTCGAGCGGATCAAGTCCACGATCAACGAGTGGAACGAAAAGATTATCAACGGCGACTTCATCGTCTATGACTCGTTCCAGAACGACAACATGGAATACAATGAGTGGAAGGAACTGCATCCGGATACCAACTACACCGAGTGGGTCAAGGCTGGCCGTCCGGCGTAATCAGGCTGTCAGTTTCGGTTTGTAAGCACGACATTACGGCAGCCACCCGTGTGAAACAGGTGGCTGCCGCATACCTATAAGAAAGGCGGAAACAGCCGTGAGCGCTATCATTGAAGCCAGACACCTGACAAAGCGGTTTGGTATCTTTACTGCAAATAACGACATTAACCTGAGCGTTCAGGAAGGCGAAGTTCGGGCAATCATTGGGGAAAACGGCGCAGGCAAGACCACGCTGATGAACATGCTCTACGGGATCCTGCAGCCGACAGAGGGAGAACTTCTGTTCAAAGGGCAGCCGGTTCAGTTTCACTCGCCAAAAGACGCCATTGAAGCCGGCATCGGCATGGTGCATCAGCATTTCAAACTTTCCCCGAGCCTGACGGTTTATGAAAACATTGTACTCGGCATTGAAACCAACAAAAAACTAAAAATCGGAAACAAAGAGATCAACCTGCCACTGATCGACAACAAGCGGGAACGCAAAGTCGTGGAGGACTTGATCCAAAAATATAATTTCAGCCTGAATCCGGACGACAAGATACGCGACCTGTCCATCGGCGCCCGCCAGCGCGTGGAGATCCTGAAAATGCTCTATCGCCAGGTCAAGGTTTTGATCCTGGACGAGCCAACCGCGGTTTTGATCCCGCAGGAAGTGGAAGAGCTGATCGCGAAGATCCACGATCTCAAGCGGATGGGGCAGACCGTTATCATCATCACGCATAAGCTCAACGAAGTCAAAGCCTGCGCAGACACCATCAGTGTCATGCGCCGCGGGCAGCTGATCGATACAATCGTCAACGATGATGCGGCTACCGCTGAAAAGCTGGCCGAAATGATGGTCGGCCGCCCGGTGCTGCTGCGCGTCAGTAAAAGCGGAAAACCAGTCGGGGACAAGCCCGTGCTCGAGGTCCGCCATTTGAGCGCAAAGAACGCGGAAGGCCGCGAAGTGGTCCGCGATGTTTCGTTCACCATCCATGAAAATGAAATCCTGGGCGTGGCGGGCATTGAAGGGAATGGCCAGACAGAACTGATGTATCTTCTGACGGGCTTGATGAAGCCGACGGCCGGCAGTGTCAAGCTCCGCAGCAAAGAGATCTTAAACGAGTGGCCGGATGAGCTGCGGCGTGACGGGGTAGGCGTGGTGCCGGAAGACCGCTATAAGCAGGGGCTCTGCCTTTCCTTGCCGGTCAGCAACAACCTGATCTCCGGCTATCATCGCCGCAGCCGCTTCTGCCATGCGGGTCTGATGGACTATAAAGAGATCCAGAAAAACAAGGATGAAATGGTGAAGCTTTATGACATCCGGATCTCGGCGGACGATCCTCCGGTCTCTGCGCTCTCCGGCGGCAATGCGCAAAAGGTCATCATCGCGCGGGAGCTGAGCAATGGCCCCGAGGTGCTTCTCGCGAGCCAGCCGACGCGCGGCGTGGACATCGGCGCAACGGAGTTTATTCATCGCAGCATCCTGGCCCTGCGTGACCAGGGGAAGGCAGTTTTCCTGATTTCTTCCGAGCTGAGCGAAGTGAAAAGTCTGGCCGACCGGATCATTGTGATCCACGACGGACGGATTGTCGGCGAGTTTGATGCGGAAAGTGTCAGCTTCAACGAACTGGGCCTTTATATGTCCGGCGCAAAGGAAATGAAGCAGCTGGCCGGAGAAGGCGGAAACGCATAAGCGGAGTGGGGAGTAACATGATGAGTGATAATTTGAAAAGAAGATCCATACCGGTTCTGAATGCCGTTATTCCGCTGGCCTTTGCATTTGCGCTCGGCGCCATTTTCACGATGATCGCGGGCTATAATCCGCTCACGGTCTACGGCCTGATCCTGAAGACTGCGTTTACCTCCGGCGGCGGCTGGATGCAGACGCTCGGCTTCGCCTGCCCGATCATTCTTACCGGCATCGCGACGGCCTTCGCCTTCCAGTCGGGCCTTTGGAATATCGGCGTGGAAGGGCAGCTGTATTTCGGCGCTTTTGCCGCCGCGCTGGTGGGTGCGGGTTATTTCGGGCTGGACTGCATTCCGGTCGGGCTCCAGATGCCGCTGTCGGTGCTGGCTGGCATTCTGGCTGGCATGCTGTATGCCGCGATTCCGGCATTGCTGAAGGCGTACTTGAACGCAAATGTGGTCGTAACGACGATCATGCTCAACTATATCGCAATTGAACTGACGGAATTCCTGACAAAAGCGTTTTTCCAGGGAGATCAGTCGTATGATTCCACCTACGCGATCCAGGAAACGGCGGAGATTCCGAAAATCATGAGCCGCTACCGGGTATCGTATGCCATTTTCCTGGCCGTGGCCATCGTGCTGGTCGTCTGGTTCGTGAGCCGCCGCACCAGCTTCGGCTATGAGATCTCGGCCATCGGCCGCCAGCTGGAGTTTTCCGAGGCCGTCGGCATGCGCGTGCGGAAGAAGATCGTGCTCATCTTCCTCATCAGCGGTGCGATTGCCGGCGTCGCGGGCGCGACGGAAGTGCTCGGCGTCAACAAAAATTTCATGCCGAACTTCTCTACGAACCCCGGCCTCGGCTGGCAGGGCTACTATGTGGCGGTGCTGGCGCACAACAATCCCCTCGCGGTGCTGCTCATTGCCATTATCTTCGGCGGCTTCCGCTACGGAAGTATCGCAGTGCAGTCCAAACTGGGAGTCCCGCTGGATCTGCTCAACATCATTCAGGGCGCTCTGATCCTCTTCTATTCCATCAAATATTTCCATGAAAACAAGGAAAAGATCCAAAAGCACCTGAAAAAAGCAAACCCGGCAAAGAAGGAGGAACAGCAGAATGCTTAAGATCATCCAAAGTCTGCTCTACTATACAATCAAGATGTCCACTCCGCTCCTGCTTTGCTCGATCGGCGGCGTGTTTGTCCAAAAAACCGGCACGCTGAACTTCGCGCTGGAGGCCGCGATCAATACCGGAGCCTTCACTGCGATCCTGTTCACAGTGCTCAGCGGAAACCTCCTGGTCGGCTGCCTGGCGGCGGTGCTCTCCTGCATGCTGCTCAACGTACTCTTTGGCCACTTCGTGGTGAACTTAAAAGCGGACGCCGTCATCGTCGGCCTCTCGCTGAACATGCTGATGATGGCCATACCGCCCTATATTCTGCAGGTGTTTTTCAAAAACCGTGGCCTTCTGATGGCGACGGACATCATTGATGTCGGCAAAATGGCGCTGGACATCCCGTTCCTGCGGAATATTCCGTTTTTCGGAGAAGTGCTCAACGGCCAGACGCTTCTGACCTATTTGGCCTATCCGATCATCATTGTTCTGACCATTGTATTCTACAAAACGAAGTTTGGCGTCTACGTCCAGGTCACCGGCGAGCGGCGCGACGCGGCGGAAGCGGTCGGCATCCGGACGAAGAAAATCGTATGGATTTCCCTGATGATTTCCGCCGTCACCTGCGCGCTGGCGGGAATCAACCTCTCCGTGGAGCAGGCGGGTGCCTACAGTCTGAACATGTCTGCCGCGCGTGGCCTCATCTGCCTGGCTGCAATCAACTGCGGCCGGAGAAAGCCGGTTCAGTCGTGCCTGTTTGCGATCATTTTCGGCTTTTCCAGGGCGTTGCAGCTGGTGCTGGCAAACTTTATGGGCCCGGATGAGGCCCTGGTGATGGACGTTGTTCCGTATCTGACCATTATCCTGGTCTTCCTCATCACGGAGATCCCGAGTGCCCGCAAGAACGTCATGCGGATTTTCCGGGAGGAATGAACGCAAAGAAATGTAAGAGCTGAAAGAATGGAGCGTGAAAGATGAAAGTAAGTAAAAAGACCGCGATCATCGCGGTGGATCTTCAGAAGTCGCTGACAATGCCGGGTGGAAACAACTATTATGAAACGGCAACGGAAATGATGGACCGTGTCGCGGAAAACCTCAACAAAATGCGCGAAAAGGGCGCTCTCATCATCTATATCTGGACCAAGACGCAGCTCTCATCCGGCCTGACCTGCGCCGCGCCTGCAATCAATCCCGATCTGGAGGGGCGCGTGCTCAGCAAGAAGACCGACGAAATGCTGGAGCTGGACGACCGGCTGCGGGTTGTGCCGGAAAAGGATCTTGTTATCTGCAAGCATACTTACAGTGCCTTCTGGGGAACGCCGCTTCTGGAAGCCCTGGAGCAGAACGGAATCGAAAACGTGGTCGTCTGCGGCATCAAAACCAATATTTGCTGCCGGCAGACCGTCGTCGATTCGGCCAGCCATGGCTATAAAACCTACATCATCCGGGATATGACGTCCACCAACAACGAGGAGATCAAGGCATACCATCTGGCGGAGATGAACAAATATTTCGCCAAAGTGCTCGATTCCGCCGAAGTGCTGGAGCGCCTGGATAGCGGCGCGTTTTAAGCGATAGGAGCAGATATGAAGCAGTATGATTATACGCTCGTCGGCGGCGCCGCAATGGTGCAGATGCTGCGTTTTCAAAAGCTGCCGGAGGTCGGGGAGACCTCCATGCCCATCAACCGGAATCCGGCGGAGCTGTACTTCGGGGGCTGCGGCTTCAATATCTACAGCGGCCTGGCCAAGCTCGGCGTCCCGGTCATGCCGGTGCTCACGCATGCCCATCCCATGCTGGCCGAGCGGCTGCACCAGGACAGCCTCCGCTATGGCTTCCCGGAGGACGGCATCTTCGGCCCGTTGGCCGAGCGGTATTTTCAGTGCCTGATGATGGGCGATGAGCAGGGCGACAATCTGACGATCGCCTATTGGTTCGGCAAAGATGTCGATGGCAACGGGTTTCAGCGTAGACCTGTGACGTTTCAAGACTCGTTCTTCACAAACAGCAATGCCGTCATCCTCGTCATGAGTACGCCGGATACCGGCTGGCAGACGGTGGAGATGGCCCGAAAACACGAAAAACCGCTGATCTATTCTTATCGGAACGATCCGGCGCAGATCTCACACGACATGCTCCGTGAGATCCTCGGCGAAACGGCCGTGCTTTTCACCAACGAAGCGGAGGCAAGAGCAATTGAGAAACAGTTTTCTCTGGATCATATCACAGATCTGTTCCGAACGGCCAAGGCCCAGGTGATCGTCACGACGCTTGGCAAGCGAGGCTGCCTGATCTACGACAAGAACAGCGGCCGCGATTATGAGCAGACGCTGGTTCCGATCACAAGCGGCGGAAACGGATTTGTGGATGCGGTCGGCGCCGGGGACGGCTTTGTTGCCGGCTTCCTCTACGGAATGTCCAGGAAAAAACCGCTTCCGGTTTGCGCGCAGTATGGAAGCACCCTGGCCTCTTTCGTCATCGAATGCGATGGCAGCACAACAAATTTGCCGGATGAGGAAGCGCTGCTCGCCCGCAATCAAACCAGGCCGGATGCGATGTAGCACAGAAATGCGAGGAGAATATGGATATTGTTGAAAGAATGAAACAGGGGGAAAAGATCACCATCGGAATGGTGCACCTTCTGCCCCTGCCCGGGACATTGCACTACGGCGGCGAGATCGCCCCGATCATCGAACGGGCTGTTGCAGATGCACGCAGACTGGAAGCTGCCGGCTTTGACGCCATTATCGTGGAAAACGTCAACGACGCACCGAATGACGCGCCGCAGATGTCTCCCTGGCAGATCTCGACCTTTGCCATTGCCTGCGACCATGTCCGCCGCAGCGTGCATCTGCCGATCGGCATCGATGCCTGCGGAGATGCACTGGCCGGATTCATGATCGGCGGCTCGGCAGGTATTGAGTTTATCCGCGTACCGTATTTCGTGGACATCCGCATTGGAAGCACTGGCCTGATCAATCCAAACGGGGCAAAGGCGGTCATGCTCCGCAAGCGCTGCGGCCTGGAGTACATCCGCATCTTCGCAGATGTGCAGGTCAAGCATACCTACGCCCTGAACCCCGAAATTCCGGTCGAAGCGTCCAGTAAATGGGCGGAAAGCGTTGGCGCGGACGCGCTGATCGTGACCGGTATGGCCACCGGGATGGAGACGCCGATGGAGACGCTGAAGCGTGTCAAGGCTTCGACCCATCTGCCGGTCGTCGTCGGCAGCGGAATGACGGAAAAGAACGCAAAAGAGCAGTTTACGGTCTGCGACGGCGCGATCATCGGCTCTGCGTTGAAGCAGCACGGGGATCTGATGAACCCGGTAGATGAAGTGCTGGCAAAACGGTTCATGCAGGCCGTTCGGGAGGGGGTCGCGGGATGAAACTGATTGGTTATGTGACCAGCGGCTATCCGTCTGTGGAAGCGAGCTTCGAGCTCGCGGAGGAATATCTGCAGGGCGGATGCGATATGCTGGAGATCAGCCTGCCGCTTTTGGACAACACAGAGGCGCCCTACCTTGCAGACCTGATGGTGCAGGCCTATATGGCCTGCCCGGACTATGCGTGCCATCTGGATGCCATCGCGCGTTTCACGGCCCGGCACCCATCCTGCCCGGTGACGCTCCTGCTCTATCAGCAGGTTGCGCAGCACATCGGCGCGGAGAAGCTTGCCGTCTTTTGCGAAGCAAACGGGATCTGCGACGTCAACTCCCCCAATCTGACCGATCCCACCCTCATCTCCGTGCTGGAGCATGCGGGCATCCGGATCGCCGGCTTGGTCCGCGCAAACTTTACGGACGAGGCCGTCGAAGAAGCCCGTGACTGCCGGGGATTCGTCTACATGACGGCCTTCGCCCCACCGGAAAAGTGCCGTCCCGGCTTTGAAACTGTTGCGCAGCGCATTGCGTACGTCAAAGCTGCCGGCGTAACCGCGCCGCTCTACTGCGGCGGTGGCGTCCGCACGCCGGAGGACGCGGTCAAGGTTCGAGCGGCCGGCGCAGACGGCGTCTTCCTTGGAACCTCCATCCTGAAACTCCAGGGCCAGCACGATACCCTGATCCGGAC
This sequence comes from Oscillospiraceae bacterium, assembly GCA_916988195.3. Taxonomy (GTDB): domain Bacteria; phylum Bacillota; class Clostridia; order Oscillospirales; family Oscillospiraceae; genus CAG-170. The sequence goes on along the minus strand of CAKASQ030000021.1, from coordinate 5,105 downwards.
GGTTCGGGAATTTCGGAATGCAATCGATGCAGCGCGGGAGGGTGTATGAACGAAACACAAACTTCCCGCCGGGGCCGGCTGTTCTACGGCTGGGTCATTGTGCTTTGCTGTATGCTGCTTTCCGCCGCAAGCGGCATCCTCTCCGGGGTGCTCAGTACCTTTTTTAAGCCCGTTTCCGAAGCGCTCGGCGTCTCCCGCTCGGCGTTTTCGCTGACGAGCACTGTGCTCAACCTGACCATCATGCTGATGATGCCGTCTGTCGCCGGGATCTTCCGGCGTGTGCCGCTGCGGCGCACGGTCATCTGCAGCGCGGTCTTTGCTGCCACGGCAGTGTTCTGCTTTTCCTTTGCGCGCAGCCTTGTGGTATTTTATGTCCTTTCTGCGCTCTGCGGCTTTTTCTCGTGCTTTATGAATGCGGTTCCGATTGTGATTCTGACGTCGAACTGGTTCGTGGAAAAACGCGGCGTTGCAACCAGCATCTCGTTTTCCGGGATGGGCCTGTCCAGCATGCTGCTCTCGCCGCTCGCCGCAAAGCTGATCGAAACCAGCTCCTGGCAGACCGCCTACCGCGTGGTGGGCATTGCCTTCTTCCTGCTCAGCGTGCCGTCGTCTGTGTTCTTGTTGAAGGAAAAGCCCGCAGACTGCGGCCTGCAGCCGCTCGGTGCAGCCCATGCGGCGGAAAGCGGACGGCAGACAAGCCTGGCCGGTTTCTCCCATAAAGAGACGATCCGCCAGAAGAGCTTCTGGCTGTTTGCCGTTGCCATTGCCTTTATCTCGATGACAAGTTACGGTGTTCAGCAGCATGCAATCGCATACTGGAGCGATCTCGGCTATCCGGTCGTCGAGGCGGCGCGCTGGTATTCCGTGATGATGGCGATCGGCATCGCAAGCAAGGCCTGTATGGGTGCGGTCTACGACAAATTTGGCATTCGAAAAGCCAGCACCTTTGTCTGTGTCACGGCCTGCTTGGCCTATGTCATGTTCAACTTCTGCGGAAACCGCATGTTGCTCATCTGCACAGTTGTGCTCTTCGGCGTAAGCTCCGGGATCCAGATCGTGCCGCCGACCTATATCACAAACCGCCTCTTCGGTGACCAGGATTACAGCGCAAACTATGGCCTGATCACCACAATCTACTATCTCGGCATGGCAATCGGCATTCCCTTCTCTGCATTCTGGCATGACAGCTTCGACTCGTATCGCCCCGCCTGGTGCATCTATGCTTGCATGATCGCCGCGGCGCTGGTCCTGATCTTTGCCGCCGAGCACAGCGCCCGGAAAGCCTGGAAAGGCGCGTTCGGAATACCCTATGATTTGAAGAATTGAAAGGAGACACTATGAGTTTTTCGGTGATCTATTATGTCTGCATCGCCTGCCCGACGGTGGAGCGGACGCTTGAAATGGTGGACCGCTACGTTGCGCACGGCGCAAAGGCCTTCCAGATCGATATGCCCTCCAAGGATCCGTTTTCTGAGACGGACTTCGTCAAGGAGATGATGAAAAATACCCTCTCCGAGGGCGTCGGTTATGATACCTACATGGACGGCATCCGGGAAATCCGCCGGCGCCATCCGGAGCTGGAACTGCATGTCGTGGTCTACAACGACGTTGTGGACGCTATTGGCGTGGAAAAGTTCATCGCGTTCGGCAAAGAGATCGGTGTGCGCAGCTTCATGATTCCGGGCGCGTCGCTGGAGAATTTTGAGCGCATCGAAAGCGAAGGTATCAAGATTTTCCGCTCCATTCCGCATGAACTGCCGGAGGCGCGGATCCAGCTGGCGATTGCCGGCGGCGAGAACAGCTTCATTTCTCTCCGCAACAAAAAGCCCGGCGAGCACGATGTCCCTGGCTATGAGACTTGGCCGAAGAAGTTTGCCTATATCCGCCAGCGCGGCGTAAAGGGGAGGGTCTACAGTGTCTTTGGCATCCGAACCTATGAGCAGCTTCTGGAAGTCCGGCAGACCGGCGGGGCTGGCGCGATCATCGGGAACGTGCTGATGCGCCTCTGGGATGACGAAGAAAAACTCTGGCCGTTGATGGAATCCTTCCAGAGTCTTGCAGAAACAAACTGAATAATCAGAAAAGCGGCAGAAATGATCCGTAATTTCATGGTTTTCGTGGCTTGGCAAATCATGTATAATATGTTATAATCATTTAAAAGAAAAGTATAGAACAAGTTGCTGTTGGGCGCAGCGGCTAACGCAGCACACGCAGAACAATACAGCTGAGCGGGGGATGAGCATGGCATATAATGCTGCAACAATGGATAGCGTTCTTCCGAAATATCACATGGTGAAACTGGATCTGGAAAATCGCATCCACACACAGGAATTTAAAATCGGAGATATGCTTCCGTCAGAGTCCATGTTGATGAAGCGGTATGGGGTCAGCCGAATCACGGTGCGCAAAGCGCTGGAAGATCTTGTGCAGGAGGGGACGATCTATCGCATCCAGGGCAAAGGAACCTTTGTCCAGGACACGTCGCAATCAAAAGAGGGAAAATACAGAAACTGCGTGAGCTGCAGTGATCTGCTCCGCAGTTTCAACCTGAAGCCGACGCGCCGCGTGATCAGCCGCGAGATCATCCCCTGCCCGGAGGATGTGGCCGAGCGCCTTCGCATCAAACCCGGCAGGCAGGTTTTGCTCTATGAGCGCATCTACTACGGAGATGACGACCCGGCGATCTATGGGAAAAGCTATATCAGCCTGGAGCATCTGCCCGGTTTTGAGCAGTATGACCTGGCGGAGTCTTCCATGATGCGCATTATTGAGGAGGACTATCATCAGCAGGTGTATAAGTTCGACCGAAAGCTGCGGGCGGTTTCCGCAACGAATGAGATCGCAAAAAAGCTGCAGGTGCTGACCGGTTTCCCGCTTTTGTATCTGACGTTTGTCTCCAAGTTCAGTGGAACGGATATCCCCTTCGAAGACGCCTGCCTCTGTTACCGGACGGATGTCATCGATTATCTGCCGGATAATTACTGATCCCGCGCTGCCCACCGGTGCCGGCAGAGCGTGCAAAACCCACAAAACCCATTTAAAAAGCCGCCGCCCCATCGCATGGGTGCTCATAAGAAAGTAATTCCAGAAATTACGATTATGGCATCTGTCAGGCGGGATTGGCAACGGAATAACGGGTATCTGGTGAGAGCCGGATACCCGTTATTTTTTTGCCGTCACGAAAAGCAATAGATTTATTCACAGCTTTCAGGTATAATTGCCTTAAACCAATCCTATCCCATCCATTCCGAGATTTTTTCAAAAAATCTCAAAAAAGTTTAGAAGCATTGGAACAATTCAGCCGTTCTCATGCCATATATAGTAGAGGGCTGAATGCAGAAGCGATTGGAGGTGACGTTGATGGACAAGCAGACAGGCCCGAAGGGTTTTCTTGTGGTGCTGCCCGGTGAGATCATTGAGATACCACAGGACAGCGACAAATCATGGCTGACGCTGTTTTACAGCTTGCCGCGAGAGCTTGCGGAGAAATGGAAACCAGCCTATGAGCTGCCTCGCTGCCCGTATGAGGTTTTGTGGACGGACAAATATGACCACATCGTATGTGACGATATGTTCAAGCTGCTTGTGTGGGATTGCTACGCATGGTGCGCATGGCAATTCTTTCAAGTGAAAGACCGCAAAGGCAATTACCGCGATATTCCCGGCAGCTGGAATCAGTACGCAGGACATTTCCCTTTGTGGCGGCTATCGTACAGTATCATCCCCTACGTCCGCATGAAATTTGAGCAGAACGGATTGGGCTTTCAAAACCTATATAACATCCCGCAGGGCGTGGAGGTGCCGTGGCTGACCTATCAACAGTTCAGCAATCTGGTCGGCAATGTCACCGACATGGTGATTGCGGAACAGAACTGGCAGCCGATGATCGACGCGATCTGGGAAAACCGCACCATGGAGGACTATGAAACCACCGGCAGCACCGTCAAGACGGATTTCATGCGGAAGTGGAATCACAACCGCTCCGGCAAGCCGATTTCTCTGGATGAAATGATGGAGAATGAGGACGGCGATATTTTCGAGGTCGCTGACCCTCGCGGCGAGTTTGAACAGAAGGTTATCTCCGAAATGCAGATCACCGCCTTTGCCGAGCGGAGCATCAGCGAGAAAGACCGGGAAATATTGAAGCTGCGCATGGACGGCTTGACCGAACAGGAGATTGCAGACAAGGTTGGCTACAAGACCGCCAGCGCAGTCCATAAGCGGATCGCCAAAATCGCCGGAGCTTATGAGGACTATGTGACAGCGGAGTATCAGAAGTATTTGGACAAGTAAACAGACGCAGAAGCGGCAGCAGTTACCGAAATGGTAGCTGCTGCTTTTCATGCGGGAAAGGAGATTTTATGAGCAGAGAACCGTTTGAAGCCATGCCTGATGTGATGGATGTAAAGCAGCTTGCCGAAGCGTTGCAGATTCCCAAAGCGGGTGCATATAACCTTTTGAGTAGCCCGGACTTCCCAACCTTGCGGATCGGCGGGCGTAAATTGGTGATGAAAAATGAGCTGGTGGAGTGGCTGAAAAGCCGCACAAACAAAACATCGTGAAAATGCAGTCAAGAGCTGGAAAAGTGGAAAATTAGCCGATAGGACAAGACAAAATGTACCCCGCATCGTTTGGGGCGTTTCCATCAAAAAATCGCAGCACTTTGCCAATTCAAGAGCTGGGAAAAATCTATGAAAAACAGAGGTTTTATGAGAACAGGGCTTACCAAGAAGCAAAAGACAACCGTGATTTACTTTGACGAGCATAGCCGCATCATTGAGGTACAAACTCACAATACCGATCTCAAAAAGCGGCTGACGGCATTTGCGGCAAAGCACCCGCAATGCTGCCGTCAGACCGACGATGATGAGCAAGGAGGGCTGACCTTTGATATTGAAAAAGGACGGTTGAGCTTTCGGCTGACCGCCCCATATAGTGAGGAACGCCGCAGGGTGGCAAGTGAAGCAGCGAAGAAAAACAGCGTAAACGGCATGGGTAGAAGCATTCACAAAAATCTGCTATAATTTTTTGTGCTTATCGGCTTCACGCAGCTGAACGAAAAATAGATACAAAGTCCGAAATATAGGACAGCAGAAGTGCTACAA
>CAKASQ030000020.1 GCA_916988195.3 Oscillospiraceae bacterium | reverse complement strand
AGAAGTTCGTAGGCGCTTGACGGCGATATGCCCAGCGTGCGGGAGACGAGCTGCGCGTTGAGAAACAGCGGCAGCTCATCAAAATTTTTGATGCTCGATGTGTTCAAAGTCTTTTTACCTCCATCAGATTTTAGAAATTTCAGAGAAAAAACTTGCGTTTCGGAGGTCTCTCTGTCAGGGTGCATTTGGAAGCCGACGACGTGTCCAGCGGCGAGGGATTTTCGTGCTGGGCAAGACATTTTCCCGCAGGAATACTTTTCGTATTTCAAGGAAAAATGACGTAGCTCAGCGCGAAAAGACCTGCTGTCTGGCGCGTTGGCGGCTTTCAGATACACCCTGAACTAAACACAGTTGCAGTCCGTGTTTTCCGAAACGCGGCGCGCCGTCCGACTGTTGCAGCAGCCGGACGGCTTTTTGGCTGATTTGTGTTGCTACATCATCAGCCATTATTAAGGTGACAACCATGTGGTATACAAAGATGTATTTCTACGGCAGGAAGTCGTCTGATATTTCAGAAATTGGACGAAAAAGAAATCACGCCGATGCTCGAACGCATCAGCGTGAATTGGGAACGCTTTGTCGAAACCCGTGACCGTGAAGCATATACAGCCGCAATGGTGGAGCTCGGCGCGCTGGCTGAGAAGCACATTTATTTCCGTCTTTTATACACGCGCAGCTACGGCTGCATTTCCGCAAATGGCTTCGATCAAGCGGAAATTCAGGCAATTTCTTTGGATCTAAAGGAGTCTGTAAAGCAGTTTTCAGAGACAAGGAAGCAGGTTGAGAAGTTTTTGGAATGTGTGCTGGACGTGGATTCCGCCGGGCGTGAACCGCAGAAACAGGCGGCGAAAAACTATCATCACGACCAGCCGAGAGATCCGGAGCTGTTCCGATTTGAGCCAATCCCGCTGAGCTTTGAACCGGTCGAACCGGGCCGCTGCGCGCCTGTTTTGTACTCGTCCGCCGTGCGGGATATGATCGACTATTCGCTGCGGAGCTGCGTTGAGCGCGGCGTGACCGTGCGCCGCTGCAAGAACTGCGGCCGCTGGTTCCCGCAGAACGGCCGTGTGAGCGCAGAGTATTGCGAGCGCCCCGTGAAGTACGGCGAGCAGCGCTGCCGCGAGATCGGCGCATTCCGTCAGTGGACAAAAAAGCAGACCGACGATCCGATTTTCAAGGCGTACCGCAAGGAGTACAAAAAGCGCTTCGCGTGGATCAAGGCTGGCCGCATCACCGACGAGCAGTTCTACGCATGGAGTGAAAAGGCCAGAGAAGAAAAGAAGAAATGCGACCGCGAAATCATCTCGCTGGAGGAATTCCAGCAGTGGCTCCGCGACTCGAAAATATGAAACTACGCGGCCGACAAGCTGCCGGCCGCGTAGTCTTTGTCTATAGCGGAGCAGAACCTGCGCCGTGCCGGAGCAAAAGCTGTGTCTTTCAGCACATTTTTACCCACAAGATCTTAGACCTTCTCGGTTGTTATTTCTCACTGATAAATAAAGTAAGTATCTTTAATATACTCTCTGGCTTCCTCGACACTAGGTTTTCCGGGCGCATTTGCAAATGCAGCATCATACTGGAATAAATCAGCTGACTTTAGACAGTCTTCCAGCGTATAGCCCATATCCTTGATGGACACCACGCCGAGCTCCTTCATGAACGCGACCAGAACGTCGGAGATCGCCTTTGCGATTACCATCGCGTCGTCGGAATCTTTGTATGCAACGCCCATCGCGTCCGCCGTCTCCGCTAGATCTTCCCTGCGGCCGTACTTTGCTGTATAAGTCATGCACGAAGGCAGCGCCCACGCGCAGCCGAGGCCGTGCGGAATGTGGTTCATCGCACCGAAGGTCTGGCTGAAGCTATGGCCAATCGAGCAACCCGTTTCCGCAATTGCCTGTCCGCCGAGATTTGCAGCCAGCGCCATCTTTTCCCGCGCTTCTACGTTCTTCGGTTTCTCGCACGCCGTCTTCAGATACTTCATCGTCAGCCGGATGCCTTCCTTAGCGACGATATTCGCATAAGCATTGTAGTTCCGGTTCGTGATCGCCTCCGCGCAGTGCGCCAGAACGTCCAATCCCGTTGCAGCCGTTACTTTGGCGGGAACAGTATAAGTTAGAACCGGATCAGCAAGCGCTAGGTCGGCTCTGAAAATTGGTATTTCTTTACGGCCTGTGACAGCATCGCAGATCACCGCACATGGCGTGTTTTCGCTTCCAGTGCCAGAAGTCGTTGGAATCGCAATGATTTTGACCTTATGTTCAGGTTCTGCGACATGATAATAGTCAGCAATCGTTGTGCCACCCATACTTAGTACAAGGTCAATGGCCTTGCCAGTGTCGATGGTGCTGCCGCCGCCGACGGCGACAATGCCGTCGACCTTATTTTCTCTTGCAAACACAACGCCTTCGTCGCAGATCCGACTGGGTGCATCCGCTACGCACTTATCATAGACCAGCACTGTCAGACCTGCTTTTTCCAGCGCCGCAACCACCTGCGTGGCAATGCCGAAATCCATCAGTGCCTTTTCTGTGCACACCATCACGCGCGTAAAGCCAAGCTTCTTTGCGTCTTCGCCGATCTACTGCGAAGCGCCGGTGCCGAACTTCGTCGGGCAGAATGTATTCCAATAATAAGAAGTGCTCACTGTTTTTCTCCTTCCGAATTAAAACAAACTCCGGATGTAATTCGTGACTGCTTCCGCGTCGTAGCCGTACTTGTGATACAGCTCCTGCGCGTCGCCGAAGCCGGGATATACCTGCGGGATACCGAAGCGCTTGAATGACTTGAGTGCTGCGCAGTTATCCGTCAGCACATCGCTGACCGCGCTGGCCAGACCGTTGTTCATCAGATGGTCCTCCCATGTGATGATGCGTCCTGTCTCTTCCGCCGCCTTGAGAATCGCTTCTTTGTCGATAGGCTTGACCGTGAACATATCCACGACACGCACACTGATGCCCTCTTTTTCCAACGCACAGGAGACCTGAATGGCCTCGCGAACCATTTCGCCGGTGGCGATGATTGTGATATCCTTGCCGCTTCTTGCCAGATGTGCCTTGCCGATTTCAAACTTCTCGTCCGCCGGATAAAGGACGGCATTGTTCTTGCCCGGGTCCATGCGGATAGCCATCGGCCCGGGAACGTTGACGCTGCTGAAAATGATCTGTTTGAGCTGGTTGGGGTCGGCCGGAGCGCAGACCGTCATGTTGACCAGCGACGAAAACAGCGCCATATCCTCCATTGCGTAATGCGTCGATCCGGCATTTCCGGTCAGACCGGAGTAGTTCGCAATGATCCGCACCGGAAGATTCGGATAGCAGCAGTCTGTCCGCACCTGCTCCAAGCAACGCATACTCATAAACGGCATCATGCCGATGATAAACGGGATGTTGCCTTCCACCGCAAGGCCAGAAGCCACACCTACCACGCACTGCTCGGCAATGCCGGTGTCTATGAAGCGCTCAGGATGCGCCTTTTTGAAGTCATTGCAGCCCCAGCCGATGTCCGGTGTCAGAAGCCAGATTCTTTCGTCGTTTTTCGCAAGCTCCGTGATTGCGTCGCCCACGACGGTTCTGCCGGAGTTATAAACGTCCAGTGTATACGATTCAGCCATGCTTACGCCTCCTTTTCCCGCTCATAGGCAGCCTTCAGATCGTCCAGCGCCGTCTGGAGATCCCTCTCGTTCAAGCTGCCGCAATGCCACTTGATTTGCTTTTCCATAAACGAAATCCTCGCGCCCTTGACCGTGTTGGCGACGATCATCGTCGGAACGTTGCTGCCAGACGCGGGCAGATTGTCAAACGCGTCGACGACCTCATTCATGTCGTTTCCATTGATCTCCACAACGTTCCAGCCGAATTATAGACGACATAATCGCTTCCTGCAAGCCCCGTGAGGTCGATCGCCTTGGAGCGCGAACAGCCCAGACTGCCTTGCATGCAGTCTGGGCTGTTGCTTTTCTGAATTGTCATTCGTTGTTCCGGGAACGCCGCTTTAAACGCACGTTCAGTCCGTGCAGCTCTGATCAATCGGAGGCAGGGAGACCAGCATCCCGTCTTTATAAACCTGTTCCACATGTCCCAACGTGCGGATATTCTTGACAGGATTTTCTCCCAGAACAATAAAATCCGCATGCTTGCCGGGTGTGATGCTGCCCGTCCAATCGTCTACGCCGCACACCTTTGCCGAACGGATGGTACCGGCCACAAGCGTTTCCATTGGGTCAAATCCCATATCCTCGACAAAGAGCACAAACTCCATAAACGTGCCCCAATGCGGGTTATACGGCGTACCGGCGTCTGTGCCGATGGTAACCGGAATTCCGGCTTTCCATGCCTTTTCAAGCCCGATATGCTGCGCCTCTGCTGCGCGCTGTCCTTTTTCGACCTTCCACGGCGCGATTCCTGCCTCCACGCCAAACTTGCAGGTGAAATAGTGCGTAGCAAGCGTCGGGCAGAGCGCTGTGCCGCGTTCGAGCATCAGATCAATGCACTCGTCATCGATGTAGCTGCCATGCTCCACGCTGTCAATGCCGGCCAGAACCGCAGTTTTGATGCCGGCCTTCCCGTGCGCATGCGTGGCCGTCTTTTTGCCCGCGCGGTGCGCCTCGTTAATTGCCGCGGTCATTTCTTCCAGATCCAACTGAGAGAACTCCGGGCGGGTGTCAGAGTTGACGCCTCCAGTTGCCATGATTTTCACGAAATCCGCGCCGCCCTTGATCTGCTCGCGCGCGGCCTTTTTGCAATCGACGGCTCCGTCGCACTCACGGCCGGTATTGCAGCCATGTCCGCCGGTCATGCACAGGCACTGCCGGGCAATATAATAATTCGGGCCGACAAACAGTCCCTGATTCAGTGCATTTTTCAAATCAACTTCCGCGAGCTTGCGTCCGTTCATATCCCGTACAAACGTCACGCCGGACTGCAATTGCTGCTGTAAATGCCGCAGACCGCGCAGCGCAAACATGCCGGACGTTTCCCAGTTCAAGGACTCGGGAGCGGCGATCGGTGATGAAAGCGCATGAATGTGGCAATTGAACATGCCGGGCATAACCGTCTTTCCGGAAAGATCTACCGCGCCCTGTTTCTGCTCCTGCGTCAAAGACGCCATCGAACCGACCGACCGGATGACACCGTTTTCAACCGTCATATAGCTGTTTTCAACATAGCGCTTGCCGACAACGTCTATCAGTCCAAAATTGATATAGGTCTGCATGATTGGAACCTCCTTTTCCTGCAAGCCGCGGGAGGACCTGCCTCCCGCGGTACATGCATGCGTATGGTGCTTTGTTACTTCAGCTCACCGCCGGTCCATTCAACCGTGTTGAGCATGTGATCGGCCGCGTTGCCGCAGTCGGGCATCCAGAAGAAGTTGATGTAATCTGCTCTGTGAGGACGGGCATACGCATACTCAATGTAGTTGTAGCTGGGAATATCCTCAGAGAAGTACTTCTGAATTTCCTTGTAATACGGTGCGCGCTCCTCGTGGGTCGCGTACTTGCTACCCTCGTCAAACAGATTCATCACTTCATCATTGTAGTATCTGCTCTTGTTGGACGAGCTTGTGTTCCAGACATTCGCAAACGAGCTGGGGTCGGGGCCGCAGGAGCCGCCGGCCGAGCACATATCCCATTCCAGATTGTTGTCCAGATACTCTGCGCGAACTGCCCACTCGTATTTTTCAACGTTCAGCTTAATGCCAATCGCATCAAGGTTCTGCGCCACGAGGGTCGGGATATCTGTCGTGCCAAAAATCGAAGTGGAGAAGCAGCGGTAGGTCAGCTCAAAGCGATAGCCATCCGCGCCCCGCTCGTAGCCGGCATCATCCAGAATCTGATTTGCCTTGTCCACATCATAGCCGGGATAGACAACATCGCGGTTGACTGCCCATTCCACAGTGGAGGTATACCAGTTGTCGCTGGGCTTCACGTAGCCGAGATACAGGATATCGGCGATGCTCTGGTTATCAATTGCCCAGCAGATGGCCTCACGGACACGCACATCGCTGATGTAGGGACGCGCGGCATCTTCACTCATGTTGAACTGCGTCCACTGAACAATGTTGGTCTTCTGGGTCTCAACAACCATTCCGTCGACAGACGCAAGGCGATCCGACTCGGCAAAGGAAGGCGTCGCCGTCATCCAGCCAGCCTCACCGGCCTCCATGGCCGTCATAGCCGTGGTCTCATCGGGAATGAAGTTATAAATGACGCCGTCGAGATACGGGCCGTCGCCGTAGTAATCGGGGTTGGCCTCGAGCTTGCAGTAGCTGCCGAGCTTGGCTTCCACAAACTTAAACGGACCGGTGCCGATGGGGCTCTGGTTCGCGGGGTTCGTGTATTGAAGCTCACCATGCCGGACGTCGGAAACCATTTGAGATCAATGGAAAAAATCAAAATCAGCATCATGCCGAGCCAGAAGGTAGGCATGCAGTAAAGGATCATCGAGGCGTTGGAGATGATGTGATCTTGAACTTTGTTTTCATGCTTCGCGGCCACCATGCCCAGCAGCGTGCCGACCACAATCGCAATGACCTCGCTCAGCAGCACCAGAACGAGCGTTACTTTCATCTTCTCGGCAAGCATTGTGCTGACCGGGAGATTCTTCGTAAAGGAGTTTCCAAGATTGCCTTGCAGCGTGTTTTTGATATAGATCAGCAGCTGCCGCCAAAGGGGAAGATCCAGACCGAACTGTGCTTTCAGTTCCGCAATGTATTCATCTGTCGCCGTTTCGCCTGCAAGAATTGTCGCCGGATCGCCGGGTGCAAGATGAATCAGCAGGAAGCAAATGCAGATAATTGCCAGAATGACGGGAATCATCTGTAGAATTCGCCTGAGAACATACTTTCCAAATTTCATTTTTCAGAGCCCCTTCCCTTCTTTTGTGTCAGAGGTATCAGTTCCTCTTTCATATACAGCCGGATATGCTGCGCGGCATGCTTCTGCGCCGCTTCCGCATCTCCGGCAACAAGCGCCTCAAAGATTCGCTGATGGCCCTCCATGGATTTTTTCATCCCGCTGACCGTCCGCCACGAGAGCACGCGGAACGCCGCCGTCCGATCAAGCAGCTTCTGTACGAACTGTACCGCAACTTTATTGGGACAGCGTTCAAACAAAATCGCGTGGAAGCTCGTGTTTTCCGCTGCAAAGCCGACTGTATCGCCGGTATCGATGCACATATTCATCCGCTCCAGACAGCCGCGGAGCTGCGCAACCGTTTCAGGATTGATATGTTCTACACTCTGCGCAGTAACAAAGGCCTCCAGCACGCACCGCAGCTCATAAATATTTCGGATTTCCTCCAGATCGACATCCGAAATAAACGCTCCCTTGTACGGCTCGATGGTAACAAGTCCCGCGGCCTCCAGCTGCTTCAGCGCTTCGCGAATCGGCGTGCGGCTGACAAAGAATTTTTCGGAAAGCTCCTCTTCAATCAGCCTCTGCTTCGGCTTATAGATACCGGCGATGATTTCATCGCGCAATGTTTCGGCAATTTCTTCACTGATCTTCAAGGTAACCTCCCACCTTTTATCTGCTGCAAGCACGTATTTTGTATACAAAACTGTATACAATTTTGTGTTTCCTGTCAATACGCTTTGCATAAATAAAGTAAAAAAAGCAGGATTGTATTAAATGTGCATCAAGATCGTTCACGTTTTTGACACTTTTGCACGAATATATTTTCCGATATTTGTTTCTAATAACCAAAAATCTGCCTGTACCGCGTACAGGCAGATTCAAGGATTGTATTTTTTACTTTTTCTATTTTTTCAAGGAATGCAATTATCGTACTGCTGCTGTCAGAACAACCTCGACCAGAATCGGCTCCCGGCCAAGCTTACTCACCGCAAGATATCGCGCAGGTGCCGTATCCCGATTGATCCACTGATCCCAGACCTCATTGAATGTGGCAACATCCGCCTGGTCCCGGACAAATACCTCCGCGCGCAGGATATGATCCCGGTCGGAACCGTGCGCTTGCAGCATTGCATCCGCCTTTTTCAGCACACCTTCCGCCTGCTGGCGCATGGTGTTGCCCGCATCTGTGTCCGTCAGACCGGATAAAAACAGCAATCCGTTCCATGAAACCACATCGTGATACCGCAATCCTTGTCCAAAGCGTTCAATCATATGCTTTCCTCCTATATTGACAGTTTTCGCAGCCGCGAACTTTTATAGTATAGCATATAAAATATCTTTGGATTGTATTTTTTTCTTCCGTGCAATTCCTGTTATTTCCTTTTCCTGTTTTCTGATGAAAAACACCCAGAAAAACAGCCTGCCTCGAGCCGGGACAGTTTTCGGCTGCAAAAGATGAAATACAATCACAGCCCTCGCGCTCTGATATAATGCGTTTGAAAGGAAGGTGCTGTAACAATGAAGCAAATACCTGTTGCAATTCAAGATTTCATGGCACTGCATTATGTCAGCGATCCGCGCTTTTCGCTGGACGGCAAAAAGATCGCTTACCTTGTGACCGAAATAAGCCGGGAGGAAAACGCCTACCGGACAGACCTCTGGGTCTACGCCCGCGCAAGCGCCGGCAGCACGCGCCTGACGCAGAGCGGCTGCGTCCGAGATTATTTCTGGGCCGATGCAGACACGCTCATCATCTGGAAAACAGGACATGGCAGCACGACAGTCTGCCGGCTCGATGCAGAATCCGCTTCGCTGACGCCGCTGTTCACGCTTCCGATTGCAGCCAAAAAAATCCGTCCGCTCTCAGACGGATGCTTTGCCATCACCGCCGTACATGACAGTCAACCGGAACCGGCGCGGTATCATATTCTGGACGAAGCACCGTTCAGCAGCAATGGGCAGCACTATACCTCCGGCCGCCGCACCGCGCTGTACGTTTATGAGGCCGCCAGCGGGAATCTGCGCCGTCTGAGCGACGAGACAGCGGACGTCGACGGTTTTACCTACCGGGCAGGAACGCTGATCTTCCAGGCCACACCATGGCAGAATTATCGTCCCTACCTCTATTCCCCCGCGTTTTATGCCTACGACGTCAAGCGCCGTGAAACCCGGCAATTGACAAACGTCGGGCGCATCAACAGCTTTGCGCTGTGCTTCTGGAAGGACGATTCGCTTCTTTTCAGCGGAATTGAAAACTGCCCCGGAAAGAGCATGGGACAAAACAGCGATTTTTACACGCTGGACACCGGCTCCGGAGAAATCCGCCGTTTCGCCGATGCTGATATGAAAATCGGCTATGGCGGCACCGGCTCAGACGCAAAATACGGCGGCGGGCAGGGCATCTGCCTCGGTCCTGACGGCGTATATTTTCTTTCCCCTGTCATGGACGGAAGCTGCATCAACCGCATGCTCTTTGACGGAAGCATTGAAAAAAACATCACCGAGGAAGACGGCTTTGCCGGGTCCATTGAAAGCTTTGATCTGTCCGTCAGCTCGATTGTATGCGCAAAAATGCCCCGCAATGGTGTCGCAGAGCTTTATCTCGACGGCAGGCAAATCACGCACTTCAATGATGCATACCTGCAAAGCCACGCCATCAGCGCGCCGGAGCTTTTCTCTTTTCCTGCGCGTGACGGTACGATACTGCACGGCTTCTGCATGAAGCCCTATGGATATATGCCCGGCCAGCGTTACCCTGCCATCCTGCACATCCACGGCGGACCGAAAACCATATTCGGAGATGTTTTCCATCACGAGATGCAGCTCTGGGCGAGCAATGGCTTTTTTGTTTTCTACTGCAATCCGCGCGGCTCTGACGGACGCGGCAGGGACTTTGCCGATATCCGCGGCAAATGGGGCACGATCGATTATACAGACATTATGGACTTTACAGATGCGGCCCTGCATCGCTATGCGGATATTGATGCTTCCCGTGTCGGCGTTTGCGGCGGCTCCTACGGTGGGTTTATGGTAAACTGGATCATCGGCCATACAAACCGTTTTGCCGCTGCCTGTGCGCAGCGTTCCTTCTCCAATATGATAAACTTCGAGTATCTCAGCGACATTGGTCTGACCAATATCCGCAGCGAACATCTCGGTTCCTGCGAACAGGGCGTCGATGCGCTCTGGAACGAGTCGCCTCTGAAATATGCGCCGAACTGCAACACCCCGACGCTCTTCATCCATTCCGACGAAGACTGGCGCTGCCCGCTGCCGGATGCGCTGGAGATGTTCAGCTGCCTCAAACGTGCAGGCTGCCCGGCACGTCTTTGCCTGTTCCATGGTGAGAACCACGAGCTCTCCCGCAGCGGCCGTCCGGATAACCGCATCACACGCCTGCAGGAAATTCTGAACTGGTTCAAAGCGTATCTGCAATAGCACCCTTCGCATCTCGCCTCCCCAGAACCCCATTTCAAAAGCGCAGATCCGGCATCCTGAGAATGCCGGATCTGCGCTTTTTTCATTTCACGCGCGGAGTGCGCCTTTTATCAGCCTTCTCAGCTGCCGTATGAGCTTCGGCGGCTCTTTGCCCGGCTGGGCCGGGATGTGCGAGGATTGCTGCATAAAATACGCCTGAGAATCAAAGGCTACGGCGCTGTGCTTGCTGCAGTAGCTGCCGTCCGGCAGCAAGAGGCTGGCCTTTGCCGTGTCGCGGAGCTGGGAATCCAATATCCATTGGAGCTGCTCGCGCAGGCGCGCGTCATGGACCGGGCAGGCAATTTCCACCCGGCGGTTCAGATTTCGCGTCATAAGATCGGCCGATGAAATATAGATCCCGGCATTTTCGCCGCGGCCAAACTGATAAATGCGCCCATGCTCCAGAAACCGCCCGACGACGCTGGTAACATGGATATGCTCCGTCTGGCCCGGAACACCCGGCAGGATACAGCAGATGCCGCGGATGATGAGCTGCACCTCGACGCCCGCACGGGATGCTTCGACCAGCTTGTCAATGACCTCGCGCTCGGTGACGGAGTTTGCTTTGATGCAGATGTAGCCGTCAGTTCCAAGCGCAATCTGCCGGTCAATATGCTCCAGCAGCATACGGAAATGACGTTTGGCGCAGTACAGCAAGCTGACCTTGATCGGATGATCGTTTCGATGCGTCAAAATGGGTTAGCGCAAAATTCTATCAGCAGTTATCTGCGCGTCTTCCGCACATTTTTACACTGGTGCGCAAGAGAAGGTTATACGACACTCGATGTTCCAAATTACAAACAGGTCGAGACGGTCAAAGAGACGTATACGGATGAGGAGCTATTACGTCTGCTGAAAAAGCCCACGCCGGATTGCAATTTCTGCGAATACCGCAACTGGGTGATTATTAACTTCCTGTTGAACAGCGGATGTCGCGCTGCGACTGTCCGAAACATTCTAATCGGGGATGTGTTCCTGCCGGACAGCCAGATTATTTTCCGGCGCACCAAAACACACAAGGTTCAGGTCGTTCCGCTGGCACAAATGAACGCAAACGCAGAACGGATACAAAAAGGCAGTTCCAGAAGATAAGGTATCATCTTTGCACATCTTTTAGCATTTATCATCGACATTAAAAAATGCAAGAAGACGTCTCTACCTTCAGCAAAAGCATCGAACCTTCCGCCGCAATGCACGCCAAAATACCAAGAAGGGACGCGCCGCACGCGGCGCGTCCCTTCTTCCATTCTTATCCTCTAATCCTCGTGATACGTCTCCCACCCGTGCCACGTCATCGCGTCCAGATCGCCCCATGTGAGACCGTAGCCCTCCGTCTCCTGCCATGTGCAGTACCGGAACCAATATGTAATTCCCAGTTGGCACGGCAGAATGTCCTCGATGATGATTTTCATCTGCGAGAACCCATCCGGAATCCCCATCACACCCGGGAACCAAACCTTCACATGGTTGACCTCCCCGGTC
Organism: Oscillospiraceae bacterium; assembly: GCA_916988195.3. GTDB lineage: Bacteria > Bacillota > Clostridia > Oscillospirales > Oscillospiraceae > CAG-170. The sequence continues at coordinate 36,550 of CAKASQ030000020.1, read as the reverse complement.
TCTTCCACGCTGCACGCAACGCCGCACGCGCACAGGCACCGGTTGAGCGCCGCAAGCGTAAAGCTGTCGCCGCTGATCCGGAGAAAGCCCGCAATGGCCGCGCGTCTGGCCTCAATCGTTTTGGCCGGCGGCCTGCTTCGGAACAGCGCTTCCCATCTCGAGAGCCCCTCGTCCCCCGCCGACAGAACGATCGTTTCCTTCTGCGCCTTCGAAAAGCTCGCATCCGCCTCGTCCAGAGCCGCGCCCAGCGCCTGCAATTCTGCGAGCGAAAAGCTTCCCTCCCGAAAGCTGTAAACGCCGAGCGGCCGCAGCATCGTTACAAGCTCATTCCCGTAGCTCATGCCTCCGCCTCCGTGATCGTCACTTCGCCCAGCCTGCAAAGCGTCCGCTCCGTCCCGTCAATATCCGTCTCCGGCTGCAAAAGCTTCACGTTCTGCACAGTCCCTGTCTCAAAAATCGCGTTCAAAATGGCGGCCCTATAAAGGCTCTTTCCAAGAAGCGCGCCCGTAAAGAGCGCCCGCACTGCTTTCTCTGCCGCCGCCTTCGCCGTCTCAAAGCTGACGCCCGTTTTTGGAAGCAGCTGCGCCGTAACGCCAACCGCCTGTACCTCGGGAGCCAGCACCGTCACATCCACCGCGATCTCGCGCACTGCGTCCAGATCGTCCTGCACCTGCTGCAAAAGCGCCTCCGACGGCACGCCCTCCGGCGCGGCAATCACAACGCCGACCGTTCCGATCCCGTTCATTCTCGGGATGACCACTGCCGCCTCCACGCCCGCATGGCTTAGTGCCCGCAGCTCATAAAACGCCGCGTTTGCGCCGTTCGGCAGCCGGATAAAGCTGTCGAGCACCCGCGCCCGCAGCTCCTCGTCTGTTTCCGCGCCGCTTCCGCCGGTAAAGGCCTTCGGATTGAGCACACCGGACACGCCCTCCGGCGCGCGGGTCATGACTGTGATCGTCTCCGCACCCGCGTTTCCGCTCGTGCCCACGCTCTCGGCCTCCGCTGGGATATCCGCGTACAGCGCTCCCGCCGCAATGACGCCGTCCTCGGTCGTCACAAACCGGACAAGCCCCGCCGTCGCGCAGACCGTGCCGCGTTTTACCGTCAGATCGTCCTCCCGCGCAGCATCCAGCCGGAATCGCAGCGAGCCTCTTGCTTTCGTCCCCGCCTTTCTCACAATCCCGCGCAGCGCCGCGTGGTAGTCCAGATACTCTCCCGTCGCCGTCTGGGGAAAGCTCTGGTTGATCGCCCAGTCGCTGTAGGCGTAGAGCGTCTGTATCTGCGCTGCCGCCGCGTACAGCCGGACGGCAAGGTCTGCCGTGTCGTCCATCGTAAATCCGGTTTTCTCTTCAAAAACCGCCAGCATCTTCCCGTAAAGCTCGTCTACTTCCTTCAAATCCGCACCTCCAACGCCTGTTTTTCGTCCTGATACGTGAGGCAGACCTCTACGCTCGCCTGCCCGCTCGGCAGCTGCGTCAGCTTCACCTCGTCCACCGTAAGCCCCATTCCCTGCAAGGCCTGTTCGCAGTAGATTTTTGCCGCGGCCTCCCGCTCCGACGGACGGAGCCGCCCAAGCTCATAGAGCCTGCTGCCCAAGTCCTGCAAAAACGGAAAGCTCCCGCGCCTGCATGTGAGCTTAAAAAGCGCTTTCGCCAGCACCTCCTGCGCGCCGTAAAGCCTCGTAAAGCCGCCGAAGCCATTCGGCACATAGTCGCCGTCTCGCAGCAGATTTTCCATTCACGGCACCTCCATTTTCTGTCCATTCACGTAAAGATCCCCCTGCACATACACATCGCCATTCAGAAGGATCTTCCCGTCGTTCGTCACCTTCACGCTCGCGCCCTTGGAAAAGAGCATTACCTCTCCGGCCCTGAGCCCCTTCGTGCCCTCCTGCGGCATACCCGCCACATACAGCTCATTTCCCTTCACCACCAGCACACAGTCCGTCGCCGCCGGGTTCCAGCAATAGCCGCCCGGAGAGATGACCTTCGCCTGCCGCTTTTCCGCGTCCGTGACCACCGCCGGATTTTTTCCTCCGATGCTCACCGTTCCGAGTGTCGCCGGATCCTCCGCGTCTCTATCCGCCATCACACGTTTTGATAACCACATCTCCATCACCTCAAAATGAGCGTACAAGTCGCTCCCGTCTCGTCGCACCCTGACTGCGCCTCCTGCACCGTAAACGTCCCGGAAATCCCGAGCGCGTCCAGCTTCACAGAAACCATGTCCAACGGCTCCGCCAGAAAAACGCCCGGCGCGGTCACATACAGAAGCTTCTCGTCGCGCTTTGCATCATCCAGCCGCTGCTTTGCCGTGCGGAAGCTCGCGCGGATCTTGTTTCCCGTCATGCCCGCGTACTGTACCCTCGTGCCGCCAAGTTTTTGGAACTCCGCGTAATCCGCCGCCTGCATGCTGCCGTTTCTCGTGTTGATGAGCACCTGCCTTGCCGCCACACCGTAGCGGTTGCGCACATACTGCGCCTGCAAAATCTCATCTCCGAGCCAAGCCTGCTTCCCCAGTGCATTTTTTCGCAGCACCAGCGTCCCGTCCGCGAGGAACCGCGGAAAAATATCTGCGCTGTGCCTGCAAAATCCCGCCAAAGCCTGATAGCACGTCGTACCTGTCTGCACGACAAACTGCTGCACAGGCGGCATCTCGACTGCCTCGATCTTCGTAATTCCGCACGGCCTTACATAGGCGTTCAGAATATCCTCCAGCTGTGCTGTCACATACTCTGCTGCCGGGACCTGCATGTCCATGAGCCTTCCCGCCATGCCGCGCCCCGTGATCTCGGCCAGCGCCCCGTCTCTTCCGAGCCGGAGCTCAAAATCGTCCACGATTCCCGTGAACACGACCTTCCCGGCCTCCACTGCCTGAAACTCCGTCGCCCCCTCAAGCTTGGATGCCGTCTTCTTCCCGCACGCGAACTGCACACTGAAGCTATCGCACGGTTCCCCGTCCGTCCGCTTGACGCTCCACTGCAAAAACGCTGGAAGCGCCGTCCTTTTCCCCGCGTAATCCGTCACAATTCCGATCATCGCACCCGCACCCTCGTCCCGCTTTGTACTTCGTTCGGCTTCGCGATCTGCGGATTGAGCCGCAAAAGCTCCGTCATGCTCAGTCCGTAAGCATTGCTGACGGTCCAGAGCGTCTGCCCCTCGCGCAGCTCATAAAACCGCTGGCCGTTCATCTCTTGATCGCCCGCCGCTTCCTCTGCCGCGCCCGGTGCCTCGCAGAACGTGAACCGGTAGGCTACATAGTCGTCTCGCGGCTCCTGCGTCAGCTCCAGCTCCGTCAAATACGCACCCGCTGTCTGCCAGACCGGGTGTACCAGCGTCCCGCGCCCGCCCTTCTGAAAAACCGCCAGCAGCTCCAAAAACGTACTGTAGGCATCCGCGCCGAAAAACTCGCCCTCGCCCTTCATCACCGTCGCCGTCCGCCCCAGATCCTGCACCACAAAGCCCCCCATCGGAACCTTGTGTACCGCCGTCTGCCGTTTGCAGCTGATGGTGTACGTCCGCGGATTATTCGGCCACACAAAAGATCCAAACCGCATTCTCAGCATCGTCTTCCCTCTCTTTCCTCTCGTGTCAAAAAGCGTCAGCTGTTTTCAAACTTCTATCCATATCTTCTGGCGTCACGCTCAAAAAACCGCGAGATTTCCTGCATCGACCGCTGCGACGGACTCGACGCAATGCCCGCAAACTCCATTTTCTGCCGGTAGCTTCCCACCACGCCGCCCTCTGCGCTGTCCGGTGTTCTGGCTGTAATATCCACGCGCTGCCTCTGAGTAAGCTCCGTCATCGCCGCCTCCATCTTTCTCGTCTGCTCCAGCTGCGCCTGCGCCGATTTTTGCAGCTGCATGCTCTCGAGCCGCAGCGTCTGCCGCGCCATCTCCCGCAACGCCTGCTCGGCGGACCACGTCTCTGTCCCGTCCATCTCCGCGCCCGTCTGCATAAGCCCCGGCCGTTTCTCCTGTCCGGGCGCATCCTCCTCCGGAGAATTTTGCTCTTTCTTCTCCATTTGCAGCGTAACCTCCCGAATTTCGGGCTGCGGCGCAGTGTCAAACTGCGCCGCAAGTCTCGTCTGCGCCAGAAGAAGCCGTCTCACATACTCCAGCATCCCTCAGCTCCTCAAACCGCCTTTCATCAAACCCTGCGTTTTCCTCCGGCATTTCCTCGCCGCACACCGGGCAGAGCCTTCTCTGCGCCCGCTCCCGGCAGCTCGGGCACATCGCGTCCAGCTTCTCCTGCTCATCGAGCATCATCTGCGCCGCGCAGTAGAGATACGCCCGATCCGTCATCCGTCGCGCCCTTGCCTCTCCCGGCAAAACGCCAAACGCCCTTAAAACGCGCCACTTGAGCCGTTCATAGTCTTCCTGCTCCAGCGCCTGCATCGCCTTTTGCGCGTTTTCCTCGCTGCAAGCGGGATTTTCCTCCCGGCAGAGCGCCGCATAATCTTCCGTCCACCGCTCGATCTGCTCTGCGGAGGCTGCCCGCATCAAAGCCTCGCCGCCAGAGAACGCCCGCGCGCCGTCCCGGTAAATCGCCCGCGCCAGAAGGCACACGTTCATCCAGATCCCAAGCGCCTGCGCATCATCCCCGCACGCGTCCAGCGCCTCTCTGCGCGCCTGCAAGACCGCAAACGCCGGAACCACGCACAGCTCCAGCCCGTTCTCCAACGCCCGTCTCCCGCTTCCGGCAAAAAGCCTCAAAAACGCTTCGTTCCTCATAACAGGTTTTCCACCCGACGGCCTGCCTCAACCGTTACCTTTTCCAGCACGTTTCCGCCGACCTCCGCGCTCTCCTGCAAGCTCTTCCACTGGCAGCCCGTGTAGATCACGTTCCGGTCAGGCTTGCAGATCACGAGCGAAAACTCTCCCATATCCGCAAAGCTCAGCCCGTCTCGAATTGCCTCGTCCGTCGCGTAGATCCGCGTCAGCTCCAGCGTATACTGGCTCTGCCCGCGAATCGTCGTCACCGGTTCCGACTGGCCGAACGCGTAAATGGCCTTGCTCTCCCGGCTCGCCGTCACCTTGTAGCTCTGCACCACCGCCACACGTACGCCGTCCACTTCCAGATAAATATCCGCCGTCGTCGGAATTTTCCGAATCGCCATACCCATCCTCCTCAAACACTGATATGGGCCGTCAGGAAAATCCGGTTCAGCCCATGTACAACCGTAAACTCAAATTCCACCAGACACGTCGTCGGGTCCGATTCCAGCGCCGTCACCGTCAGGTTGTCATACCCCTCGATGATCTCGCGCTCGATGCGGTCTTCGAGCTCCACGATCACCTGGCTTCGGATGGCGTTTCTCGTCAGCGCATTGTTTTTCGCCCGTGTGAACTTTGCCCGCAGGCTTCTTCGGATGGCCGGAACCACATCGTCCACAATCAGAATCGTCCCCAGCTCGCGGAACGTCGCATCCTGCGTCTGGCCGGTTTTCGTCCTCGTCGTAATGCCGCGCATCACGCTGACCTTGCCGCCCCAGCACTCGAGCGCTGTCACGCCGCCGGTGACCAGCGCGTCAATCTGTGTGTCCTCATACACCGCGCTCACACCCGTCACGCCGTAGAGCACCTGTCCGTTGAGCGGCAGCGCCGGGTCAGACTGGTCGGTCAGAACGCCCGCCAAAGCGCTCGCCGCCATGAAGCCGCCCGCCGCCTCTGTCTCGCCCCATACGTAGACGTCCGGCGCAACGAGCACCATGCGCTCCGAGTTCAGCACCGCCGCCCGGTCGGTCAGGTCTTTGACAGACGGTGTGGACAGTCCCACAAGCCCGATACACTCCGCATTCTGCGCGGAAGCCGCCTCCACCGCATCGCGCAGCGCCTTCTGCACCGTCTCAAGGCTGCTCGCCGCCACGCAGAAGCTTGCCTCCTTCTCCGCGAAAATCAGCGCAAACGCCGCCTGATAATCCGCCAGCGCGTCCGCCGCCACAGGGCTCGCCAGGACTGTGCCCGCGCCGTTCTGATAGGCGATCTTCGCCATGCGCCCGAGCTCACTCGCTTCTCCGAACGCCTCCTTTGCCTCCGAATACGAATGCAGCCGGTAAAGTCCCGCCTTCGCCTCCGCCTTGCCAACGAGCGCAATCACACGCTCCGTCGTGCCTCTTCCAATCACCGACGACGCGTCATAGCTCGAATACACGCCCGGTCTTTCATGGTACACAAGACTCATCGTACCTCTCCTTTCAGCATAAAGTCCGTAAACTCCGTCTCTTCCTCATTGGCAAGCGCATAGACATACGCCAGCGCCGTCGCCGTCATCTTGCAGCAGTAGCAGTCCATATCCGCCTCGAACCGGCAGCCCTCCATAACTGTCTTCGAAATCGCCAACCCCGGAATTCCGCCGGAGAGCTTCGTCAGAAGCGCACTGGAAGCCTCCATGCACGCCTTCGCGCCCAAATTCTCTGGGCTTACGACCTCCATCACAACCTGCGCCTCCAGCCGCCGTCCATAGATCGAAACCGTCTTTCCGTCCATCTCTGTCACGCCCAGATATGAATAAAGCCCCGCGTCCGTCGCCTCCGCCTTCTCAAGCCCAACGGCCACAACTGCGCCGGAAAGCTCCGGAAACTCCCCCTCCGGCATCCGGCGCACTGCCTGAAAGCCCGCGCCCTTCAGCCATGTCAGAACCGCATCGATCAGCTGCTCCACGCCGCTTCACCTCCCGCCTTCACAAGAAGCGCCCACACATAGACCGCCTCATCCGCCAGATACCGCGTTTCGCACCGCCGCACAAGAAATTTCTCTCCCTGCACCTCGAGCCTCTGCCCCGCGCGAAGCTCCACGTCCGCCGGTCCAATGTACACATACTGCCCCTTCTGGATCTTGCCGAGCGTCTCGATGACCTTCCTTGTCGCCTGCCAGCCCTTTTCCGTCACCGGCTGCACCAGTGCCCGAAACGTCCGCGCGCTCTCGCCTTCCCGCACCGTCACAAGACTCCCGTAGCCCTGCAAAATGCTCTCCATGAGCGTCTTCATCCGCGCACCCCCACGAACGCGAACCCTTCCGGTCTGCAAAACGGCCGCATCAGCATTCTGGCCTGCCACTCGAGCTTCTGCGGCGCGCTCATCTGCGACGTATTCTCGAGCCCCGTCGTCTTCACGCTCACATCTCCCACTGTAAAGCTCTCAATGTTCCACCCCGTCACGCTTTTCTGCGCATAAATGCCGACCACCGCCATCCACGCCGCCGCGCATACAAACACCGTTCGGCAGTCCTCCGCCGTCACGCCGTCCTTGAGTCTTGCCTCCCACTGCGCCGCCGAGATTTCGCAAAGCCGCTTCAAAAGCGTCTCATCCGTCCCGGAGGGGGCGGCCTGTCTGGCCGCCTCATAAATCTCCTCCAGCATCGTCATCCGATCACCAGTACCTTCGAGGCCTCCGGCATGATCTTTCCGAAGCCGGAAATCGACGTGATGGCCGCGCGCTCGAGCTGCCGGTCGATGAGCTTGTCATACTCGACCGTCACATCGCCCGCCTGCACCATCTCAAGGGCGTATCGTCTATCCAGACCGATGATCTTGCCCGCATCCACACAGCTTGCGCGCAGCAGCTCCGCGCCCAGCGGGGTCGAAAGCGCGCCCGTGCCCTGGAAATTAAGACCCGTCAGCGGGTTCTGGAACTCGCTCAGCCCCAGCATCTTGACCATCGCGTCCGTGTTCATCAAAAAGCAATTGAGCTCATACGGCTCAAACTGCGCCCAGAACTCGACCAGCTGCTGATAGGTCAGCGTCCCAGCCTTGCCGGTCAAAGGAGACGTACCGATGGTGAATGTCGATGCCGCATTGTTGTTGCCGTCGCCGTTTACAAGAACATCCACTGCGTCTTTCAGATGCATCGTCTGGATGTACGCGCCGATCTGGCGCAGCGTGACGGAGAACAGGTCGAGCTTCTGGAAGCGGATCGCCTCATAGGACGCAACGAGCATTCTGCCGCGCTTATTGAGCTTTACCAGATTGTCCTTCGTCTTGACCTGCGTGGCCGGGATGCTTGCGCCCTCCGCGACCTGCATGAGCATCTTATCCTGCTCCGACGGCACAGAATACACGCTTCTGTAGTCCATCGCGTCAATGCTCGTCGTGCTCGCCGTGATCTTCGGCAGTACATTGTTTTCCTCCATGCCCTGCTTGACCGCGCGCGCAATATACTCCGGGAACAGAACGCTCGAGTCCATTGTGCGGAAGAATTTTTCAACCGGGTCGGAGTACGCACCCTTCGCGTGAATGTCGAAGCGCTTGAGCTGACGCTGGAACGCGTCGGTTCCCTCGAGCGCCGTGCCTCTGTAGTTTTCGCTCGGGTCGAGCGACTCGAGCACCTGCGTAAACGTCTTGCCGCTCTCGCGGTACATACCCTTTTCCAGCTTTACATGATCAAAACCCATCGTAATTCTCCTTTCCTCTTATAAAAAAAGGCCGATTTTCTTGCTTGCCGCATCGACGCTGACAACAAGGCACGTTCTGCCCGTCGTTGCCGGAACGACCTCGCCGTTCTCATCCGTCGCCAGCACCGCGTAGCCAAGCGTCGGGGTCGTCGTGCCCGCGTAGCTGACCTCCACGTAGCCGCCCATCACCACGTTTGCAGCGCCGCCCCGTACGCTCGAAACGACGCCAATAAAGCTGTCGTTCTCCCCGCACGCGCCGACCGTGCCGTTCGCCGTCATCTTGCAGACCTTGCCCTCCTTCAGGCCCGTACCTGCCGCGAACGTCACCATACGCTCGCCGATTGCCTCAAAAGAAATTGCCATTGCTTGTTCTCCCTTCCAAAAATCAATATTTCAGACGCGCCGGTCTTCCCCAGCGCCTTGTCTGTCTCTCACAAAGCCCCGCGCGCTTGCCCTTGTCTGCCTCGCCGGAGCCGTCTGCCGGATCGAGCGGCCCGCTAAATCAGAAACGCGCTGTTCTGCTCTCTCGCCGTCTCCTTCTCCACCGTCATCTGCGGTGCAGGTGCAAAGAGCTCCGCCGTCTTGCGCTCGAGCCCCATTGCCACCGCGCGCAGATCCTCCGCCGGCATCGCGCGCAGCACCCGCTGCCAGAGCGCATCGTCCAAGCCAAGCTCTAAAAGCATCGCCGCCCGTCTTGCCCGCAGCGTGAGGTCTTCCCGATACGCCTTTCCGAGTTCTGCATCCTTCTGCAAGCGCTTCATCGCGACCTCGTCAAGCGCCATCTCGCCGCCCGTCTGCTTTTTGAGTACGCCCGCTTCCTTCTGTGCCGGCACCGCCACAAACGAAAACTCATACGCGTCTGCCGCCTCACACAAAATCGCCGCGCACCGCTCCGTGCCGTACGTCTCGCCCTTCACATGCCCGCACGCGCCATACTCCTCGCCGCAGATCGAGCACATCTTCCGTCTTACCGCGCAGCCGATCGAGACCTCCTTTTTGATACCGCCCTCAATCTGCCGGATAAGCCCGTCCGTCTCCGCTCCGCGCAGCATATACGCCCAGCCCTTGAGCATCGTCACGCCGTTCTGCGTCAGAACCTCCGTGTCAAAAATCCGCGCCACCTGCTTTTCCGCCGACCAAGCGTGGTCCATGATCCCCGTCTTCCCGACAAAAAGCGCCGCCAGCTCCCGGATACACGCCTCCGAAAACCGCTCGTCGTCCCGGTCGACCTGATCGTCACACAGCCGCACGGAAAACACATACACGTCCTCCTCCGCCACCTTCGTCTTCGTCAGCCGGTTGATTTTCTCCAGCTGCTCCTCGCTCGGCGCGCCGCTCAGCTCAACGCCTGCCGCCTTCGTTACCTTCATGTTGTCTCCTCCTGTCCTGCCGTCAATTTTTCCGCCTGCGCCCGGTAAAGCTCCGCGTGCGCCTGCTCCACAATGTCCTGCAAGCTGATCTCATCCCAGACGATCTCCACATCCTCCGCATACCCGTGCAGCTGCATCCACAGCCTGCAAATCCGAAGCAAGACCGGCTCCACCGTCCTTCGGATGGCCCACAGCTCCGACGTCAGAAGATCCGTCTGCTGCGCGCTCATCCGCTCGGTGGACGCCCAGTTGAGCCCCAGCAAAAACGGCGGAAGCCCCGTCTTCGCCACCAGCTGCTCAAGAATCTGCCGCACCGGCACCTCCGAATCGAGGATCTGTCCGTCCGCGCCGATGACCTTGATCTCCACATCGCCGACCGCCACAAAATCACGCACTACCCCGTGCCTCGATTCCTGCATCGCCTGCGACCACTGTGACGCGATCTGCTCGCTTCTCTCCTGCGCGTCGATCCTCCCGGCCTCGTCCTGCGGCTTATACACCACCGAGTAGCGCACATTGCCCGCCCGCTCCCAGTTCGTCCCGATCGTGCTGTAAATCTTCAAAAGCACATCCACCAGAAACGGCATGCTCCGGAACACCGACGCGCCGTACGGATTCTCCTCATCCGGGTTCCATGCCGCGAACAAAATCAGATTCTGCCTCGGAAAGATCTTCACCTCCCCGTCCTGCCACTGCCCGAACGCAAACTCCATTGCCGACGTTCCCTCCTGCACATAGAGCTTCGTCACATCGCCCCACAAAACCGCCGTGATCTCGTTCCCGCCGACCACCATTTCGCCCACAGCCCTGCCGTAGACCAGCATGCTCTGCAAAAACGCCGCCAGAAAGCTCTCGAGCCCCACCTGCCCGCGCCCGGTATTCACCGTCTTCAAAAACCGATCCAGTTCCCATTCCGCATTCCGGTTCCCGCATGAAACGGTAAATCCGCCCGTCAGCCGCACCAGCTTCCCGATTGCCGCGTCCAAAATCGGCACCGCGTTTCGAATCTGCCGGTATACCTCCAGCTCTCCGCCTCCCAGCGCCGTCACCCCACCGAGCATCCCGAACGGATGCCGGGATCCATCGCGCAGCTGCGCCGCCTTGCATACACCTGCTTTCACCTTTTTCCGCATGTTCATCCTCCCTTCAAATCTTCCGTTCCGGCACGCACGCGGCAAAGCCCGCCGAGCCCATCAGAACGCCCGTCACAAAATACCGCATATCGTCCATCGCGTGGTCGTTCTTCTTCACCACCCGGTCGCCGCCGGCTTCCAGATCCCAGACATATAGATCCATCTCCCGCAAGCAGTCCGTGCACCGCTCGCAGATCACGATCCGTCCCTCCTTCAGTGCGTCCGCCGTTCTCCGGATCCCGGAGATCACATCGTTGTCCGCCTTCCGCACCTTCCAGCCCTCGCGCCGCAAGACCTCCATGAAGCTCGCCGCCGACGGGTCAACGATCACCTCCCGGATCGTCCGCCCTCCTGCGAGCCCCCGCAGCTTTCCTGCATATTCCGCGTCCGTCATCTGCCGTCCCTCGCGCCGCGAGTCAAAATAAAACTCGTCCGTCCGGTACCACACGCCATTCTGCTTTCCCCAGAGTCCAAAAGAAGCCGGATTCACCGTTCCGTAGTCACACGAGATGACCCACTGCTCAAACTTCCCTCCCGGCGCGGGCCGCACGCTCGCCGTGTCAAAGAAGTCGTACACCCGTCCCTCGGCCTGGCACCATTGCCCCAAAATGAACCGCCGGTAAAATACGCCCGTATACAGCCGCTCGTACCGCCGTCTCACCGTCTGGCTCAAAGACGGATTATCCTGCATCGTAAAATGCAGGTGCAGGCAATTTCTTTTATCCGCCTGCAAGATCCACTCCTTATAAAACCAGTGCTGCGGCCCCTCCGGATTGCAGCTGAACCACAGCCTGCTCCCCTCCACCGAGCACCGCGCGCACGCCTGCTCCACAAACGATCGCGGCATCAAAACGACTTCATCGAGAAACACGCCCGCCAGCGTCATACCCTGAATGAGCGCCGCCGAGCCCTCGTCCTTGCCGCCGAAGAGATAAAACTCGTTCTCCTGCCGCCCGAACCGCACCGTCAGCACCTGCGCCGTCCGGCTGTCCACAACCGTCATCCCGAGTTTCCTCAGCCACGGCAAAAGCTCCTCCACCACGTTCCGCCTCACACCGCCTCTCGTCTTCCCGCACAGCGCGAACCGCCTTCCCGAAAAGCAGCTCATCGCCCACAAAAAGAACCCCAGCCCCATCGCAAGCGTCTTTCCCGACCGCACCGCCCCATCGCAGACCAGTGCGTCAAACCCCTTGTCCTGGCTCTTCGGCATCCACCACGTCATCGCCCGCAGCTGCTTATTCGAAAAGCTACTCGTCATCGCCCCGCTCCATTCCCTGCGCCAGCGCCTGCAAAAACCGCTCCGCGCCATCGTTTCCGCCGTCTGCCAGCGCCGCCAGCTGCTCCAAAACCTTCGTCCGGTCGAGGAGCTTAATCTCCACCGTCCCCTTTTCGCTCCGCTTGATCTCCGTCAGCATCGAAAGGTCGAGCTTTTCAATGTCCACGTCCTCGCACATCGCCAGCTTCACGCAGTCGTTCGGCTTTCCGAACGCCATCTTCCGCAGCTGCCGCCGGATTTTCTCCAAATCCGTCTTCATGCCATCCCCCTTTTCCTGAGAACCTCTTCTCACCCTAACCGCGCAAAAAAAGGAAAGTTGCCGGAATCCCGGCAACTCTCCCGAAAAAAGCAAAAATATTTATTTTTTTCTTCCAATCCGGTTCCTGTCTGGTATAATAATCGTGCCGGTTCCGGCAATCCACCTTCAGGAGAACACCATGACCTATCCTAACGTATGCCTCCGCCGCGGCGAGGCCCCCGATGTCCGCGCCGGTCAGACGCTGATTTTTGAAAACGAGCTCGACTGGGCAGACGACACCTGTACCGACGGCTGCATTGTCGACGTCTTAGACGAGCAGCTCCGTTTCACCGCCCGCGGCTTTTTCAATTCCCGCTCCAAGATCACCGTCCGCGTCTTAACGCGCGACCAGCAGGAGCTCATCACCCCCGATTTTTTCCGCGCCCGCATCGAATCGGCGTGGCAAAATCGCGAGAAGCTTGGCTTCGAGAATTCCTGCCGCGTCGTCTTCGGCGAAACGGACGGCCTTCCCGGCCTCACTGTCGATAAATTTGCCGATTACCTCAGCTTCCAGATCACCTGCCTCGGTTTAGAGGCGTGGAAGCAGGTTATCATAGACATTCTCGTCGATCTCTTCCAGCCAAAGGGCGTCTACGAGCGCGACGATCTTCCCGTCCGTGAAAAAGAGGGCCTGCCTCAGTTCAAGACCTGCGTCTACGGCTCCGTCCCCGATGAGCTTGAAATCCGCGAACACGACGCGCGCATGCTCGTCTCCATTCCAAACGGCCAGAAAACCGGTCACTTCCTCGACCAGCAGGAAAACCGCGGCCGTATCCGCCCATATTGTGAAAACAAATCTGTTTTGGACCTCTGCTGCTGTACCGGCGGCTTCTCTGTCCACGCCGCGCTCTACGGCGCATCGCACGTCACCTCCGTCGACGTCTCCGAGCAGGCGCTTTCCCTCGTTCGCCGCAACGCCGCGCTCAACGGCGTGGAAGACAGAATCACCACCGTCTGTGAAAACGTCTTCGACCTTGCCAAAGCGTGGTCCGACGAGCAAAAGCAGTTCGGCCTTGTCATCTGCGACCCTCCCGCCTTCGCCAAAAGCCGCAAAGCGCTCGATAACGCCTATCGCGGCTACAAGGAGCTGAACCTGCGCTGTATGAAAATGGTCGAATCCGGCGGCTTTCTTGTCTCGTGCTCGTGCAGCCAGTTCATGACCCCCGAGCTGTTTCTCGCCATGCTCCGCGAGGCTGCCCATGATGCGGGCCGCGACGCGCATCTTTTAGAGCTTCTCATGCAGTCCCGCGACCACCCCGCCGCCCTCTCCTCCGACCATTCCCTCTACCTCAAGGGCTACATTCTTCAAATCTTCTGAAAACGCCAAAAGCGGCCGCCATCTTTGGATGGCGGCCGCTATCATAACACGTATACGCGCGGTCACATGCGTAGGGGTCGATGCCCACATCGCCCCGGCGGCACAAGCCGCTTTTACGGAAATTCTCGGCGAATTCGTAGCTCTCCAAAGGGGCGATGTAGGCATCGCCCCCTACGAGAAATCTGCAAGCGCCAGCTTTTCCGCAAACCTCAGTCCATATATCGGGCAATATACTCCGGCGGATTGCTGGGATCATCGGCAATGGTGAACGTAAACGCCACCTTGTTTTCCGCCGAGAACAGATTGCACCAGTCGAGGAAGTTCTCCGTCTCAACCGGGTCCTTCGACTTCGACAAGCTGTACAGATTGTCGATAAAAACGTGCGTAATATCAAAATTACCCGCATGCAGGCCGCTGATAAAGCCCTGCAGCAGCGTATAGCTCTTGATCGAATACTCGCTCGCGTCGATCAGACGGACACGGTGGTCAACGTCATAGCGCAGCGTATGTCCTTTTTCAATGCAGACCATGCTGCCGGACTCCGTCTTAAGCGCGCGCGAAATTGCGTCGATCAGCAGCTTGGTTTTTCCGGAACCCTCAGGGCCCATCACAATATTAACCATAGGGCATTCCTCCTTTTGCACTCGCTGCACGCACCGCTCCCACGGCCGCAGCGTCTTTTATGGTCACATTCATTCTATCAGGTTTTTGCCCGAAACACAAGCCGGGAACGCGTCAAACTTCGTAAACTTTTCTTGAATACCCCCGCTTATCCGCCGAGCATCGTTTTTACAAGCGTTCTGCTCGCGCTTTTCCGGTCTGCATCAAATGCTTCTATCCCGCACGCGCATGCGCTGAGCGCGCCGGAGAGCTCAAAGAAGTAGAAGAGTTCTCCCAGCCCCGCCGCATCTAAGGTCTGCATGGACACCTGGATCACCGGCACGTCCAAGTCCGTATGTGCCTGCAAGACCGCCTGAAAGCTTGCCTCCTGCGCATCGAGAAGCGTCTTGCCCGCCAGAAAGCCGAGCCCATCGTAGTCCTTCCAGTCCATCTCAATGTTGACCTTCTGGAAGCACCGCTCCGGAACCTGCAAAAGCGTCTCAAACGCCCGCTTCTCTCCGCCCTGCATCATCGTGTCGAGCCCGTCGAGTCCCCCCGGCAGCCCCACATACACCGGCAGCGCGCCCGCGCCCTCCTGACACGTGTGCCGCATAAAATACTGCTCCCACCACGCGCCGAAGGCTCCAAAGTCCGGCGTAAAGCAGCCTAAAATTTCCGCCGAGCGCCCCTTCTGCGTCAGCGCGTACCGCGCGCCCGCATACATCCACACCGGGTTTTCAAACGCCCGCAGATCATACTGCGAAAAGCCCTCCGCCGCGCCCTCTAAAACGCCCAGCGGGTCAATCCCAGCCGCCGCCATGACTAAAAGCGTTCCCGCGTTGAGCGCGCTCGCGCCTCCTCCGAGGCAGCCGTCCATCGGAAGAAACGTAAAGCCCTCTTCCTTCGCCATCACCGCAAGACCAGACCCCTGCTTTGCGCTCACATACACGCGCTCTTTCGCACCCTGCCCGTATCTTCGCTCCATCAGCCACCGAAGCGCCCGCGAGGCCGCGCACATTTCAAGCTCCACTCCCTCGCTGCTCAGAAGCAGCAGGCAGAAATCATGCCCCTCCAGGAGCCTGCACAGCGCGATCCAGTCGGAGCTTGCCAGACTGTCCCCCGTAAAGAGGATCCGCATCCGGCTGTCGAGCAAATTCCGGTAGCGTCCACCGATGGCCTCAATGCCCGCCTTTGCCGCCAGATACCCCTCTCCCGCGCCTGCAACCACCAGCGTGTCGCACTGCCCCGAGATCGTCTCGCAGGCCTTGCGGATCGCATGCACCGTCTTCGCCGTCAACGCGTCCGGCTGTCCGAGCCAGCCCAGAAATTCCGGCGCATTCGGCTGGTTGCTGCGCAGATGCAGATGCGCGTCAAATAGATCCTTCTCACACGACAACAGCTGCGGCAGCGACACACAGCTCCAGATACTCGATAATTCCACATTGATCATCCGAAACCACCCTTTCCCGGTTCAGAAGCTTTCATACGTTCTTTAAAACAGTATTATACTACACGCTCCGGAAAAAGGCAAAGCATACAATTACCATATCATCCCGCCATGCAGACCGTTCCCAGCATCTGCTTCCAGATATCAAAGAATCCCAGCGCCGGGACCGCTTCTGCCGCCACCAGCTCGATCTCCCGCAGCACCTTCCCTCCGGCTTCTACCCGGAGCGTCCCGAGCCGCTGCCCCTTTTGGACCGGAGCCTGCACGCTTTCGTCTAATTCCGCCGTACACGTCACCGCCCCCGCCAGCGCCTTGTCAAGCAGAACCGTCCCCGCGCCCGAAGCCTCCACCTGCACAACATCCCGTGTTCCAAGCACCACAGGAACAGCCTCCAGCGTCACATTTTCCATCGGGTCCACGATCGCGTAGTTCGCGAACCCATAATTGAGAAGCGCCTTCGCCGACTCGAACCGGTCCGGAGACGTCTTGCAGTGCATCACCACCGCAATGAGCTCCATCCCGCCGCGCTCAGCCGAAGCGGACAAACAGTACCCCGCGCTCGACGTGTACCCCGTCTTGAGTCCCGTCGTCCCGTCGTAAAACCGGACGAGCTTATTCGTGTTGCTGAGCCCGAACTGCCCGTCCCGCACCGTGTCCATCCAGATCGTCGTGTACTCCTTGATTTTCTCGTGCCCCAAAAGCTCGCGCGACATGATGGCAATGTCCCGCGCCGTCGTCAGATGCTCTCCCGCGTCCGCTCCATCGTCCAGTCCCGTGCAGTTGACAAAGTGCGTGTTCACCATTCCAAGCTCCTGCGCCCGTTCGTTCATCCTCTGCACAAACGCTGCCTCGCTTCCCGCCACGTGCTCTGCCAGCGCGCACGCGCAGTCGTTGGCCGACGATACCACCACCGACTTCAGCATCTCCGTAAGCGGCAGCTGCTCGTTCTCCTCCAGATAGATCTGGCTCCCGCCCTTACCTGCCGCAGCCGCAGAGGTCGTGACCATATCGTCCCAGCCGATCCTCCCATCCTCCAGCGCTTCCATCACCAGAAGCAGCGTCATCACCTTTGTCACACTTGCCGGCCGGAGCCTTTCGTCGGCGTTGTCCTCATACAGGACCTCCCCCGTCGCCCGCTCCATCAAAATGCTCGACGGCGCGGCCAGCTCCAGATCCGCCGCCCGTGCCATCCCGGTAAATATCCCCGCAATCATCGCCGCCAGCGCCAAAAGCGCAGCCCATCGCTTCATAAAAAATCCCCCTTGCGTTTCAGCTTGGTACAAGCATATGAAACGAAGGGGAATTTTACCACTCTATAAAAACCCGGCCTCTCACGCCGTCGCGCTCTGCGCCAGATACGGCTGCAGATTTTCGCAGAACTCCGACACATCCACACCATCGGCCAGAATGCGCACCAGCTGCGGCGAATTAAGCTGCAAGCTCAAACAGCTGAACATGGACTTCGCATTGCTCACGCCGCCCGCGCGCACAAACAGCACATCAAACGGCTGCTGGTTCGCCAGCGCCATAAACTCGGAAAGCTCCTGCACGGAGCCAAATTGGACGGTAAACTCTCTCACGGAAAATCCTCCTGTTAAAGACTGTACAAGCAAGACTTTGTCGGATATAATACCATTGTATGGCGCGGTCGTCGGCTGTATGAAAGCCCATATGAGAATCGATATAACATAAAAGCTGATATATAGTATAAGCAAAAATGATAGCCGTGGCTATTCACAAATGAGACAAACATTTTTTGTCAGTAAAAAACTTGTTTGGTGGTTTTACCTATGAAATTTTCCTTCTATACCCTTGGATGCAAGGTCAATCAATACGAAACGCAGGCCATGCAACAAATGTTGCTGTCCCATGGCCATACGCTCGGCGAATTTGACGAACCCTGCGACGGCTACATCGTCAATTCCTGCACCGTCACCGCTGTCTCCGACAAGAAAACACGCAACGCCATCCGCCGCGCGCAGAAATTAAATCCCAACGCCGCCGTCGGCGTCTGCGGCTGCTACGCGCAGTCCGCTCCGGAGGAGGTCCGCGCCCTCGGTGTCGACGTGATGGTCGGAACGGCCGACCGCGAAGCCTTCGTTCTGCAAATGGAGCAAGCCGCGCAGGATAAAGCCAGCCACGCCCATTGGGAAAAGGTCGAGCCCAGCGGCCTTCCCCGCGCCTTCGAGCAGCTCCCCGCCGGCGGTCTTGCCGCGCGTACAAGAGCGCTTTTGAAGATCGAAGACGGCTGCAACAGCTTCTGCACCTACTGCATCATCCCCTACGCCAGAGGCCGCGTCCGCTCCATGCCTTTGGAGGCCGCCGTTTCGGAGACGAAAAAGCTCGCGCAGGAAGGCTATCGCGAGATCGTCATCAACGGCATTGAAATTTCCTCCTGGGGCTGGGAATGGAAAGATGGCAGCCGCCTGCCCCAACTTCTGCTCGCCGTCTGTCAGGCCGCGCCCGACGTCCGCATTCGCCTCGGCTCTCTCGAGCCGCGCACCATCGACGAGGAATTCTGCACCATGCTCTCCGGCTGCAAAAACCTCTGCCCGCAGTTCCACCTCAGCCTCCAGAGCGGCAGTGATACCGTTTTAAAGCGTATGAATCGCAAATACGACACCGCCCGGTATTTAGAGAGCGTCCGCCTGCTTCACGAATTCTTCCCCAACTGCGCCGTCACCACCGACCTCATCGTCGGCTTCCCCGGCGAAACCGAGCAGGAGTTCTCCGACTCACTTTCTTTCATGCAGACCTGCAGCCTTGCCGCTATCCACGTCTTCCCCTACTCCCGCCGCAAGGGAACGCCTGCCGCATCCATGCCGGAGCAAATCGAAAGATCCGAAAAGGAGCGCCGCGCCGCTCTCGCCGGAGAAGTCGCCGCCAAGCTCCATAACGCCTTCCTCACGCGGCAAATCGGCACCGATCACGACGTTCTCTTCGAGCAGACCGAAAAGGGCTATTTTACCGGCCATACCATGAACTACGTCAAGGTCTACTGCGACGCCGCTGACCTTCGCAACGAAATCCGCCGCGTCCGCGTCACCAAGCTCTTCGAAGACGGCGTTCTGTCCGAGCTCATCTAAAAAACCGGCGGCAGCAAAAACGCCTCTCCAAAGAGCGCCAACCGCAAAATATCATCCAAAATCACCGCCGCCCCCGCAAGCCCAACCCAGCAGGCCGCAAATGGCAGGCAAATCTGCCCCATCAGATTGTGTGGCTGCTTAGAATAGTCCCAGACCCCGAGCCCCAAGGCCCGGTTCACAACCAGCCCCGTCAAAAATTCCGCGCAGGTGATCCCCCACGCGCCAAGCGCCATCTGCACTGCAAGCGGCGCGCCTGGCCAAGCTTCGTCCATCAGTCCAATGAGCCAGCACAGCACCCCGCCGAGTAAAAACATGCTCCCATGGCTCCTTCCCCGGTAGCAAAGCTCCACCAGCACATACAAAGCGCCTCCGCACCCAATCAGCACAAGATTCTTACCCACATCGCCCCATCCTCTCCGCACATTTTTCCTCTGTCCGTATTTTTTAGAAATTTCCCCATTTCATACTTGACAAATCGCGTTTTATCCTATATAATTCATCTTGCTGTTCAGCGAGCAGCAAATTGAATCTGGCGGCATAGCTCAGTTGGTAGAGCACCCGGTTCATACCCGTGTTGTCATCTGTTCGAGTCAGATTGCCGCTACCAGGCCCGTTGGTCAAAAGGTTAAGACACCGCCCTTTCACGGCGGTAATATGGGTTCGATTCCCGTACGGGTCACCATGATTGCCGAACACTATAGATGAAATGGCAAAAAAGCCAGTCATCTCAACGTGTTCGGCAATTTTTTATTCTCAAAATTCTTAGAACGCAGCATAGATGAAATCACGGATGGCAGGGGTTTTGAACCTCTGTTTTTCCATATTCAAGGAGTTTTTGCTGTCAGCGCCCTTTTTCAGAGGGCTGCGGCGGCTGGATTTCGGAAAAAGCGAAGAATATTCTTTCACAAAGTTATGGGCGCTGGATTGTTGGTTTTCACGAACCAATGACCAGCGCTTTTTTTGCGCTCAAAAAGGGCGCTGGGATTGGAGGTATGAATATGAGCAAAGAACAGACAGCAAAGAAAGAGAGATTTCTGAGAGAGGTGGAGCGGCAGCTCCTGCGCAAAGGACTGGATTCGGAGATGACGGAAGGCGGGATACTCAACGTCAAATGGCACGGTCAGTTGCTCTGTGACGTTGATGGCGACGGTGTGGTTTGTTTCCCGTCGAAGACGGTCAGGGGAGTAGACGCAGATGCGTCGCTTCAGACTGTGATACAAATCGCTTCGCAGGTCAGAGAATATATGCCGATCTTTGCACGCGCTCCCGCACTGAAAGCAATCGGGCTGGAGGGCAGCTACAAAATCCTCGCAGATTTCGGGGACGCGGTGCTGGCCGGGCGGCTTGGGAAAAAGGGCGCTAATTTCGTAACATGGGAATGGGATTTTGACCGCAATGGTGTGCATATGGGACACTACTTTATAGAGGACTATGCGGGTGCAAAACGAGACTTCGCCGCCCGTTCCAGGTTGATAGAACCCCAGCGCCTTTTTTCGGACAAGGAACTGGGTGTGATCCGGAATGCGTGCGAGTTTGCATTGGCGGATGACGCGACGCTCACATATGGCGACGAAACGCGGCTCCGCAGCATACAGGAGCAGATCGAAATTCTTCTGCCAAGAAATCAGGAACAGGAACAGGAGCAGGAACAGCGTTCCGAGATGGAACAGACAATGTAATAATCGCAGAGGGCCGGGATTTCTTTTCAGAAGTCCCGGCTTTTTTGCGTTCTGGAGGTGAACGATCATTGTAGATAAATCAAAGCACTGGAATCTGCACATCAGCCGGTGCGCGCCGGACTGCCCGCGCGACCCGCCGGAGCCGCTGGTGTGCAGCGACTATGAACGCTGCCAACACTGCAATTACATGGCGCACGGCTTTCAGTGTGACCACGGAAATGGCAGCTGCGTGCTGACAGACATGGAAGAAATCAATGAAAGGAGGAAAATCATTGTTTGATGCGATGCTGAAAAAAGATAACGACCCGCTATCGGCTGCCGAGATAGTCGAGTTTCCTATTCCGGAAGCTCAATACGAGGAAACGATTCGTGCGTTGAATGGAATTCAGAGCGGCGCGGTGGTGGAGCAGGACTGCTTCGTTGCAGACATTGGCACGGCAGGCTGCCCTGCTCTGGAGCGGTTAATTGGCACAATGGCAAACGTGGATGAGCTGGACTGGCTCGGAAAGCAGTTGGAGAGCTTCGACCGATATGAACTGCTGCAATTTAATGCGGCGGTGGAGCGATTCGGATTATCCACAGCGGACGAGCTGATCGATCTTTCCTTCTGCGCCAGAGAGGTGACGGTTATTTCGGATTTCAGCGATTTGGAGCTGGTCGGGAAACGGCACTATCTGACCGTCCACGGTGCCTGTGATTCGGAAGAACTGGAAAATCTGGACGGCAAGGAGACGGCTTTGGCGCTGATCTCCGGCCAGCCCGGCTATGTAACGAGATACGGTGTTGTGTATGACAACGGCATCAAGCTGGAGCAGGCGTATGACCGCAAGCATCTGCCTCCGATCTGGATGCCAGAAAGCTGTATCATGGAGCTGAAGCTCCGAGCCACAGGTAAAGATGATCCAAAGAAACAGGAGTGGGTGCAGCTTCCGGCAAGCCGGATGAAGCTGGAGCGCGCGATGCTTCGCGTCGGGATCGCCTCCTGCGGCGAAATGCAGATGCTGGTTTCAGACAGCCGATTCCCGGATGAGGTCAACTGCGCATTGGATTTTGAACGCGAATCGCTCTTTGAACTGAACCGGCTATGTCAGATGTGTTCAAATTTTAAGGAACAGGATTTCGTGAAGCTCGGCGCGGTCTGCCAGATGGCGAAACCGACGTGTGCAGCAAATATCCGCCAGCTGGCAGAAAATCTCGATCAATTTGATTTCGCACCAAATGTCCACACGCCGGAGGAACTTGGAAAATACATGATCCAGCAGTCCGGTCATTACGAATATGACGAGAACCTTGAAGATTTTTATAACTATGGCGACTACGGTGTCAAGCGAATACTTCAGGATGACGGTGTATTTGTGGATCGCGGCTATGTTTCCTATCATGGCACGCTGACGCTGGACGAGCTGATGCGGGATGACCCGGCAGAATGCTATCAGCAGGAACAGGAAGCAAAAATGGAGGGCATGACATGGTGACGCTGTTTTTAAGGCAGGGTGAAAACGGGAAGCAGGTACTTCTCTCCTTTCCTGCAACGACACCGGCAGAAAAAGCGGACGTGGCCGCAACGGTGGAAAGCTTGAAATCTATGTCCAAAACGGTCACCATTCAGGGTGCGGCAAGCGAGGTCATGAATTTAGGCCTGTATCTGAGCGGCGTAGATCTTGCCGCAGAGGGTGAGCTGGAACGCATCAATCAGCTTGCCGAGCGGCTGGAGCACATGTCGGAGGTCGACTGTGACAAATTCGCTGGGATGCTGGACGCAAACAGCATCTCCGGCACGAAAGACATTTCGCAGTTGACGGAGCGGCTGGATGATTACGTCATTCTGCCGGGATGCGGCAGTGCACAGTCCATTGGAAAGTATCTGGTTGGCTGCGGCGCGTTCCCTGTTCCGGAAAAGCTGATTGGGTACATCAATTATGAAGCCGTTGGAATTGAATTTTGCGACGCGCATGGCGGCGCGCCATGCGCTCGAGGATATGTCGTTCAGAGAGAAAACCTACCGAGAGCGCTCCTCGAGGATCTGAACATCGATCCGCAGCAGAAAGCTGAGCCAGAACTCCTGACACTCTACCTTCGCACAACAGATGGAAAAGAGCGTGAATTGGCGCTGCCTGTGAACAACGCGAAACTGAAAGCGGTTCAGCAACTCGGCACAGCGCAGATCGACCATGTGCAATACTTCTCACCATATCTCGGCGATCTGATCCCGACAGCCGGGAATCCCGGCATCCAGGACTATAACGAATTGGCAAAAATGCTTGGGCGGATGGATGCGGAGAACGGCGAACTTCTGAAATATACTTCTGTGCTTTCTGCGGAAAAGCCAGAAACGATGCAGGATGCGCTGCACCTGGCGCAGAATCTGGACTGCTACGAGCGCATTTCCGGCAGCCTGCACGATTACGGCATCAAATTGCTTCAAAAGCAGTTTGATCTAGATGACGAGTGCATTTATGAGCTGGAGGGATATATGGATTTTGCGCGCTACGGTCAGGAGAGTGCGAAATGCGCCGGTTTTGTGCAGACGGAGTTCGGACAAGTGCGAAGAATTGGCCAGTCGCTTGAGCAGACGTATTCAGACGAGATGACATTATAATTGGGAGGTTTTAATTTGAAAAAAGCAATTGTAATCACGCTTGGCGTGATCATTGGCGTGACCGGTGTTCTTGCCATCTGCGCACATCTGGCGGATGCTGCAAAACTGGCGCTGTATGTGCCGGAGGATGAGGACGGCGAAGATGACGAAGATATCTACTGATCCGCCCGCATTCCGTGTCCGGCCAGCACAGCCGGAGGAGGCGGGTGCTTTCTTTGCGCAGACGCCAGAGCAAAACGCGCAGATGGGCGCAATTGGCTGCGTCCGTATGGATTTCGGAAAAAGAGGCACAGCGTTCTGGCACACCTGGCATCCGCGCGGACGTGAGGAATTGAATTCGCCGAAATTCAAAGCAGAACTCCAACAGGTCGTGGACAAGCTGCGGGAAACGGTTCTGAAAGACTTTTCCTCCATGCGCCACTTCTGCCATGAAAATGGCGGCGAAATACCGGGCGGCTGGTCGCAGAATTACGGCTACGTCGTAGAAACGGAGCATTACGAATACTGTCTGCGCTGCAATCCTGTGAAGGGAGATTATCAGGCATATTTAAGCTGCTATGATCTGAACAAGCAGAAGATCGACCACGCCTATCGTCCGCTGGTCGGTCGGGTGCATTTCAGAAATGGCGATGCAAAACAGTTTACGGATGCCAACGAATATTTGAACTGCATCCGTGAAGAACTGCCGCATGAGGCGACAACCGGTTTCCGGTTCCGCACGATCACACAGAACCCTGCCGTGCGGAAAGCGGTAGACAATATCGTGTTTGACCTCTATGGCGAGGAAAACCTGTGCCGCGAAGAAGATTATAATTTAGCCCCATCTGAGGAAATACAGATGGGCGGAATGTAACAGGAGGAACGGAACATGAAAACAGAAGTAAAAAAGAAATTTGCACTGAACGCCGTGCCGGAAGCGGCGCTGGAAGAAGCAGGGCTGTCGAAGGAGACAATCCTTGCCGCCATTCCGATGGACGGCGTGGTGCTGGTGACGAAGGACAGCATGCCCATTGTGGAGCTGCTGCAGATGCTGGACAGACTGAATCTGTACGCGGCGGAAATGCTGACGGCGGTTGCTGCGGAATGCGGGCCGTGTGAGAAAGCGGACGAGGCGCTCACCGTCGAGGACGTACTGGAGGAATGCGAGGTCACGATTCCTGCTTGGGCGCGGGAGCAGGCAGGCATCCCGGAAAACGCGAAGCTGGCGTGCTTTGTGAATGAGGGAGATGTCATTGTCGGAGAAGCAGAAGCCTGTGCGCCGGATCTGGCGGATGTGCCGCAGTATGTGCTGAAATTCTTCGTGGACAACCATTTCAATCTGCGGGCGCTGGACGATATGCTGGGCGTATGGATCACACCGGTCCCCTGTTCATGCGAGGTCTCCGGCGATGCAGAATAAGGTCCCGCTTTATCCGTATTCGGCAAAAGACGCAATGAAGCGCGGCGAGATCGACAAGTGGCGCGAGAGCTTCCGTGAGAATTGTGCGTGCGCGGGCGGGATCGATATCCTCATTCGGGAAAACTTCGATGGGATGCATCTGAAGGACGGCACGGTGGAAAAGATCGTCGAGCTTTACGGTTACAAGCGTGTGGAACACGTTTTAGCGAACACCGTGCAGGAGCGGCGCGGCGATGGACGCTTCCGTCCGGACAACCGAGCTTGGGCGGAAAGCCGTTACATTCCGGAGGATGAAATGCATAATTACTGCTTCGCAGCCCGAAGCCATTCTGCCATTCTGGATGGCTTCATTTCAAACTACAGAAAGCTCGTCATGGATCTTGGAATGTTCGACCAGAAGCAGTGCGAACCGGATTCGAGCGAACTGGATTACACCGGCAAGGTGCTTGTTCTCTCACCCAACACGCTGAAAGAGGAATACTGGTCGCCGGAGAATCAGCTCTGGCTGGCAAGAAGTGGCTTTGGGTGCAGCCCAACCGCACGCGGGCGTTCTATTCTTTGCACCTGTCTTGGCGACGGCGAACAGACGCGCTGGAATCGGAATGATTTTGTTGGTGTTCTGAAAGATGAATTCTTGCCGGATTGGGCGAAAGAGAGCCTGAAGCAGTATCAGAGACAGGAACAGGCAGAAAAACAGGGAATGCAGCTTGGAGGGATGTAAATTTGGACAGAAAAATGGTAAAATTCATGCAGGCGCAGTATCCACCGGGTACACGCATCCGCCTGAATTCTATGAGTGACCCATATTCACCGGTACCGGCAGGTATAGAGGGCATTGTGGATCTGGTGGATGATGCCGGTCAGATCCATATGAAGTGGAACAATGGCCGAACGCTGCCGCTGATTCCCGGCGAGGACAGCTTCACGGTGCTGCCGCCCAAACTGGAAACGCTGAAGCTCTATGCGCCGCTGACCGCCGATCTTTATGAGCGTAACCGCTACGGTGATCTCGAAAATGAGAGTGTCGTGCTGGATGGCCGGTCGCTGCAGACATATCAGGAAAAAATCGCGGCGGCGCTTCTCAAGAGCCGGATGCCGGAGGAAGCTGAGCGCGGCGTTATGCACTGGTATGGCGAAGCGGACAGCGTCAATCGTAAGGTTCATTCGGCTGTATTCGCAGTGGAAGAGCGGAACGGTCAGCTCTGGGGCGTGGCAGAATGCCGCGTTGCGGGCAAATTGGACGCAGAAGAACTGGAAACACTGAAAGAATACCTCTCCGGACAAATGTCTGACGGCTGGGGCGAGAACTTCGAGCAGCAGGAAATTCGCGTGAACGGCGGTGATGAATTATATGTTCATCTCTGGAACTGCGATAATTGGAGCATCCGAACCGAGCAGGAGCGATTCAGTCAGAAGTATGCAGAAGGTCTGCCGGAGCTCTGCTTTTCCACGCTGCCCAGCACCGGCGCGCTGATTTGTATCAAACGCGGCGAGAGCGGTTACTACCCAAGTGACTGGAACACGCCGGATCGCGCACAGAACCGTCAGATCGCAGACGAGCAGAATCAGCGCCTCGGTGTGACACCGGCGCAGGAGGAAGCTATGGTTTGCGGGAGTATGCACGGATGGACAGTGCCCGGCGCGGACCCGGCTTTCGTGGAAGAAATGCAGAAGAAGCAGGAGCAGACAGGAGGTATGACCCTTGCGCAAAGTATGTGAGGTTTATCTCGTAAGCAGCGCAGCGAGCGATGAGCGCGGCGTGGAGCTGACGTTTCCTGTTAGCCAGTACGAAATGATGGACGCTTTCGAGCAGATCCACACGAAGATGCCGGGCGACGTCTACTGGCAGGTGGATGAATTCTACTGTTTTGACTACCTCGCGCCCCATCTGGACGAGAGCATGTCGATCTTCGAGTTCAATTCCCTGACGGAGCAGCTTTCCATGCTGGATGGCTATCAGGAAACGGCGCTGGAAGGACTCTTGCAGATGCAGGTCAACAAGCATATGCAGGAGAACGGCGGCGTCATTACTGTACCGGAGCTGATGATGCTGGCGGCCAACGCAGATCATTGCCATGTGCTTGCAGATGTCCATACCGACGAAGAATTGGGGAAATTTTATGTAGAAAACGGCTTTCGGGAGGATCTGGATGCCCTGCCGGACAGCGCCTATGCCCTCCTGGATTACGCCAAAATTGGAAAGCAAATGCACGAGAGCGAATCCGGTGTGTTCACGCCGCACGGCTACGTTGTCCGAACGGAGGAATTGCAGCCGCTGCCGGAGCATGAGTCGCAGCGGGAAATTACCTATATGATCCGCCTGACACTCATGAACCACGAGAACGAGCAGCGGACAGCCATCCTGGATCTGCCTGCAACGGAACAGCGGATGCAGGAAGTCCAAAAAGAACTCGACGCACCGGAGTGGTATGATGCGCAGTTCACCGGCTGTGATGCCATCGTGCCAAAGCTGAACACCATGCTGACCGATGTGGAGGATCTTCCGAGGATCAACGAACTGGCACACTCACTTCTGGAGCTGAAAGCCAGCGGGCAGCTTACAAAATTCAAGGCGGTGCTCGGCGCGACGCAGTGTGAGACGCTGGACGATGTCTTTGACCGGCTTGAAAAGCTGCCGCAGTATTGCTTTGAAGCGAAGATCCGTGACAAGGACGCATTGGTGCGTGATGAACTGGAATTTGTTCTTGGCGGCAAGGATGCAGACTTGATCTACAAGCATCTGAACTGCGAAGCTTACGCGGAAGATGTCCTCAAGCAGTACGGCGCGGAACTTACCCCATATGGCATGGTCAACCGCGCGGATTTCGGCCCGCTGCACGAGCCGCTCCCGGAACAGCAGCAGGAACAGTCGCAGGAACCGCAGATGGGAATGTAAAAATTCAATAATATTATGATGACGCAGGGCCGTTTTCCCAGTGAGGAAAGCCGCCCTTCTTTTTTTGCGCCCTTTTCCGGGAAATCGGCCCGGAAAGGACAAACATGAATGATGAAGAACTGCGCGACTATCTGAAACGCTTCTGCTTTGGACGCGAGCATCTCATTTGCAGCCGCGACCTCGTGCGGCAGAAGAATCTCCACGAAAGCGATCTCCGGAAGAAGGTCAACCGCCTGCGGCGAAAAGCCGTCCCCATTGCCAGCAGCCGCGAAGGATATTTTTACGCCAGCAACGCTGCAGAGTTGTATTCCACCATCCGGCAGCTCAAGGAAATGCGTGCTGGTCTGGACGCGGCAATCTGCGGACTGGAGCAGGCGATGGAAACCTTTACCGAACCCTCGGACGGGGGTGGCCGGGATCGCTAGACCATTCATTCCGTGGATCGGCAGCAAGGAAAAGCTGATCCCCTACATCTGGCAGGTATTCCCGCCAAGCCCGAAGCTCTATCTCGAACCCTTTGGTGGCGGCGGTGCATTGCTTCTGGGAATGCAGCCGAAAATCAGCCGCATGGATATTTACAATGATTTCAACTGCGACCTTGTAAATCTGTTCCTCTGTGCAAGGGAGTGTACCATTCAGTTGGTGCAGGAGCTGAAATTCCTGCCGCTCCATTCGAGAGCCGAATTTGACCTTCTAAAAGAGTTCATGAAGCACAAGGAGCTTTTGCAGCAGCGCATTGCAGACGAGCGAAACGCCGTGATGGAATGCTTCTCCGGCGAAGAACGGGAAGAACTTTTAGAAATTCTGCGGGAGCGAAGCTGCCTGTTCGATGTCCAGCGGGCGGCCGCGTATTACAAGGTCTGTCGCGGCAGTTTCAGCGGCACGACCAGCTCGTTCGGTGTCAGGCCGAACAACCTGACGAATTTTCTTTACCTTTTTGATGATGCTTCGAAACGCTTGCAGGATGTGATCATTGAGAATAAAGATTGTCTGGACATCATTCGGGAACGTGACGGGTCGGACAGCCTGATCTACTGCGATCCGCCGTACTTTGACGCCGAGAGTTTATACGCTGTCGATTTCCCGAAGGAAAAGCACGAAGAACTGCACCACATTCTCTCGCAATGTGCGGGATACATCGTCGTGTCGTACAATGACTGCCCGTTCATCCGCAGTCTGTACGGCGATTTTTATATCCTTGCGTTCCGACGCAATAACCCTCTTTCGCAGAAAGCCGGTGCAACCTACGGCGAACTCATTATTACAAACTATGACCCGCGCCCGTACATCCAGCCGCAGTTCAGTATGTTTCCAGCCGAGATCGAGAACGGCGACCTTGTGCTGGTGCATGAACCTGCCTGTGGGTCACTGCGGGAGATCGATCCCAGAAGAAGGAGGTGGGAATATGGACGATCACAATGAAATGTATGAGATCGGGCTGACTGCCCCAATGGAGATGGCGGAGGAGTATCGCCTGGATGAGATGCTTCCAATGATGGGATTGAAAATTGGCAAGCGATGCATCATCCTGATCAGCAGGTCTGTAAGCGCAGCGGAGATCCTGGATACGCTGGAAACGCTGCGCTGCGCAGAAGAAAAGCTGATGGCGGTTTTGGAAGATGCCTGTGGGCGCTGTGATTCCGTCTGCGAGGCACAAGCCCTTCCAACGGACAGCGCCGAAAAAGAAGTGCTGCAGAAGATCCCGGACGTGCTGTTGTATGGCCTTCGCGGGCGCGGTCTGTGCCTGCGGCAACTCGCACGACATCTGGTCAAGGGCGATACCGTCTATGAAGCATGACAAGGAGGAATTTGAAACATGGACTTTTCTAACATGGAAGTTACAATCGACCACATTGCTGACGCGGGCGCGAAGCTCAAAGCCTACGCGACCGTCACCTTTGACGGAATGTTCAAGGTACACGGTGTCCGGCTGGCAGAATCCAAGCAGGGGCTGAACATTTTCATGCCGCAGAAAGCATTCAACAAGAATGGCAAGACACTGTACATGGACGTTTTCCACCCCATCACGTCCGGCGCGCGCACGGCGCTCAAGGAAGCAGTTATCGACGCTTACAGAAAAGCGACGAAATAAAAAAGCAGGAGGTTCCCAATGAAATATCGCGTTCATTGTCTGCGCCCGCCCTGAAGGTGGGCGTTTTTTATGTCCAGCAAGGGAGGTCTAACTCCATGACAACAACCACACCGTACAGGGCGCGTGACCAGCCGCAGAGCTGCTTTGCGCCCCAATTCAGAAAGGAAAACAGCTATGCACAAATTTGAAAAACGGGACGCAAAGTCCAGGACCCTCGTCATCCTCGCCGTTGTCGGCCTTGCGGCTGCAATTACAGTCGGCATTTTCACCGCCGTCCGCATGATCCGCAAGCCTGCGCAGACCAAGGACGATCCCAAGACGGGCATCGTCTATGATTCCAGCGCCGTTGAGGGCGGCTGGGATAATCTCAGTCCGGAGGAAATTGCGGAGAAGCTGAACGAAAAGGTCGCGGAGGGCATGATCAATATTTCGATGAACACTGCGCCCTATTTCGAGGACGGCAAAGCCGAGGGCAATGTCATGATCGTAAACGAATCGATCAATAACTACCCACAGCAGGTGGAGTTCATCCGCAACGATACCGGCGAACAAATCTACCAGAGCAAAGCGATCCCCGTGGGCAGCAAGATCGAACGTGCTGCCCTTGATGTGGCGCTTCCGGCTGGCACGTATGAATGCACAGCCATGTTCCATAATCTTGACCCGATCAGTGGCGAAATCATCGGCACGGCCGGGGCCATTATCAGCATCACAATTCAACATTGATTTCAATTTATAAAGGAGTAATTACAATGAAAAACACTAAGAAAATCGTATCCCTCGTCCTCGCCATCTGCATGCTCGCGTCCCTCGCCATTTCCGCTTCTGCTGCCAACACCGTTGACGCTTCGGGCGGCACCGGCACTTCTTCCGTCACCCTGTCCAGTACCGCTGACGGCTCCATCGGCGGTGATCCCGCGGCCACCAAAATGAGCGTTACCGTGCCCACCGTGCTGCCCATCGCTGTCGGCACTGACGGCACCGTTTCCACCGCGACCGATGCAAAGATCATCAACAACTCGTTCGGTGCGGTAAAAGTTGCAAACATCTCTATTGAGGCCGCGCAGGGCTGGTCGCTGGCCGCGTTTGGCGACAAGGCATCTCTGGCACATGAGAAAGTAAATTCCAACAAGTTCGGTTTCCAGCTTGCCATCGGCGGCGGTGCTGCAGCAGCAACAGACGGCAAGAACGCCAGCAAGCAGACGCTTCTGGATACTGCCGTTGAAGGCTGCTACATGAGCGGTGTGGGCGACACCAGCGCCAACACGGTCGCAATTGCCTATGACGCTATCGTCACGCCGGTTTCCGAGGCCGTCACGAACACCGCTATCGCCAGCGTTTTGTTCATTATCGCATGGGACGCAGTACAGTAATTATCGCACATGACAATATGGGGAAGGCATTTGCCTTCCCCACCGTCTTTTGAAGGAGGTATTCAAGTGAAGAAAAAACGAATCCTCGCAATGATTCTCGCCGTCGCATCCTGCTTATCGTTGGCAGTTGGTGCATCGGCAGCAGGAACGACTACCCGCAAAGCCACGGATTTTAAGGACTTTGATAAATCCGCATGGTATGCCGAAGCTGTCTCTGCTGCCGTGGATAACGGCCTGCTTTATGGCAAGAGCGCGACCATCATCGACCCCAACGGCGATATGACCCGCGCAGAAATGGCCGCGATCATCAACAGGTCTTTCGGCTGCTACAAGGCGGCGGATATTTCGCAGTACAAGGACGTTTCCAAGGACAAGTGGTACTACAAAGATGTTGCGCTCGCCGTCCAGATGGGTACTTACAACGGTCGGTCTGCTTCGTCCATGGCTCCGGATGCGCCGATCTCGCGTCAGGAGGCTATGACGGTCGTTGCCCGCGCGCTGGAACTGGACTACGATTCGTATTCCAAAACAGACCTGTCTGCATTTTCCGACCGCAGCGAGATTTCCAACTGGGCGCTGCCTTACGTCCGGGCAATGGTCGGTGCAGACTACATTCACGGCCGCGGCAAAGTCCTTGCTCCGCTGGACAATATCACGCGCGCCGAGTTCGCGCAGATTTTCCATAACATCATCGGCACTTACATTGTGTCCAAGGGTACTTACGACAAGGACATTAAGGGCAGCGTTCTGATTCGCACCGACGAAGTTACGCTCAAAGATATGACCGTGGACGGCGACTTGATTGTAGGCTGCGGCGCGGCGGACGGCAAAATCGTGCTGGACAACGTGACCGTCAAGGGCAGATTGCTCGTCTGGGGCGGCGGTACAAAAGCCGTGTACTGCAACGCTGGGACGAATATGCCCGCTGTTGTCGTAGCCCGCGTAGACGATGCCGTGAAAGTCATTTATGACAGAGATTCCACTCTCGCGGTCATTGACACAATTAAGGTTCGTATCACAGAGCGCGCGAAGCAGCATAAGGAAACGGAGGTCATTTTTTACGATGTTTCCGGACTGCGCGAAGCACAGAAGCAGCTCAATGCCATCGTCGCGGACAATCAGATTGATATTACTGCTCCTGCTCATTTATATGCTTTGGTCGGAGAATCCAGCGTGAAAGCCGAGTTCATCAACAATAGCAAGAACGATACCTATAAGGTAGAAATTCGCCGCAACAAGGACAATACACTGATTGCCGACGCTTTTGAGCTTGCCGCAGGCAAGAGCATTTCCAGTTTGACGCTTTTGGAAGCGCCGGAGTTTGGCAACGCGGATTGCACGGTCACGATCACAGCATTCCGCGACGGCAAGCAGATCGGCACGCTGAACACGGAGTTGACCTTGCACACGGCGTACCTCTGGCCAAAGGAGGTGCAGTGATGGATAAGAAGAAACTTATCACTTTTCTGCTGGCACTGACAATGATTCTGTCACTGGCCGTAGGTGTATCGGCAGCAGAAATGACCGAAGCGCGTGTGCCGGTGACGCTCACTGTGGTCAACACCGTCGCGCCAATTTCGTGTACAGTTCCCGCTGCGCTGCCGGTTTCTCTCGTTGACGGCTATGTGGTCTGCGCCAACAATGCCGCCATCACCAACACCGGCAAGACCGGCGCAATTCGTGTGACCAAGGTAGATGTTCAGGCGGGCACGTTTGAAATCGGCAATTTTGACGATTTTACGGCAAGCAAGAACAGCATCGCACTTAGCATCAATGGTTGCAGCACGAAAGGCGCAGGCAGTCTGACGCTTGTGGACGGTGCGTTCCCGGCGATTGCCGCCGAGAAAAATCTCGCCATCCGCTATAAAGCCAAGGTTTCCGCGAGCGAGGCCGTCACGAACATCAACGCCGCGACGATTGTGTTCACCATCGCCGCTGTAAACGAAAAGGAGGCTGCATAATGAAGAATTTCAAGAAATTCACCGCATTTGTGCTGGCTCTTTGTATGTTGTTTTCGCTGTCCGTCGCGGCATTTGCCGCCGAAGCGGACGAACACACGATCTATGACAGCACGCCCGACGAAGAACCTGTGGTTTCCAACGAAGCCGCCACCTCTGGCACGATCCAGAACAGCGGCATTCGCTGGTCGCTGGACTCCAAGGGTTGGCTGACCATCTCCGGCAGCGGCGAAGCGCCGGTGTTTACAAGCGCAGACGATCAGCCGTGGGCGGCTGTGCGGGAGCAGATCACCGAGGTCTGGTTCGAGGATATGGAAACCTTGAGCATTTCGGATTTGGCATACTGGTTCGAGGGCTGCACAAATTTGACCACCGCAGAGCTGCCCCTTGCGCCGGTCATTGGCAAGCACGCTTTTTATAACTGCCCGAAACTCTCTACACTGACCATGTACTACGGCGAAACGGTTCTGAACAGCATCGGCGAGGATGCGTTCTGGCGCGAAGCCGATTCCGGCGACACGCTCTATATTGCCTACATCATCGGCTACCCGGAAGCAACGGTGCCGTTCTACACCTATGATTGGGCGGCGTCCAACCGCAGCAACCGGTATTTTTACGATTTGTACGGCGTGTATCAGAACGCAGACGCCGCCACCACTGCACTCAACGGCATCAAGAAAGCGCCGGGTATCTCTGTTCAGTCCACCGGCTCCATCATTGGCAACTGCCCTTCATGCGGAAAGTATTCGTTCCAGGGCACATACGTTGAAGTCGCACATTCGTCTCGCGGTCATGCAAACTATAATGAGTGTTATCTCTGCCACTACGTCCAGTACCTTGGCACTTACACCTATAAGAGTCACGGCGCTGGTGGTTACGGTTCCGGTACCTGCCCGGACTGCGGCAGCCATACGTGGGTGCTGCAAAGTCAGCAGGCGTCTACCTGTACCAGCAATGGTTACAGAAGCTATTCGTGCGCCTGCGGTCAGACCAAGAGCGAAACCATCTATGCAAGCGGACACAACTATAGCTATGGCTCGTGGGAGCAGTATTCGTCCAGTCAGCATCGGCGCACAGGTTCCTGCCGAAACTGCGGCGCGACGGACTATGATTATGCCAGCCACAGTATGAGCTATGGAGCGTGGAGCAATTATTCGGACAGCCAGCATAGCCGAACGGCATCCTGCCGCACCTGCGGATATTCCACGACCGATTATGGAAATCACAGCTACACAACCGGTTCGTGGAGCAAGTATTCTGACACTCAGCATCGCAGAAGCAAAACCTGCTCCGGCTGCGGCGCATCGACCTATGACTACGCCAATCACAGCTATTCCTATGGCTCGTGGATGTCGGACAGCGAAACGCAGCATAAGCGCACCAAGACGTGCTCGGCCTGCGGCGATTCTGGCTATGAATACGCTGACCACACCGACGCGAACAGCGACGGCAAGTGCGACGATTGCGGTGCAACTGTCAGCCTGACGATCAAGTGGGACGCCGGAACGAACGGCGGCACCATTGATGGCAAAACCAGCATCACCACGACAGGCAAGCCGAATGCGACGGCAACCGCCCCGACGAGCACGCCGGTCAAAACCGGCCATGCCTTCAAGGGCTGGTACACCTCCGCTTCGGGCGGCAATCTGTATAACACCGTGACGATCACGGCGGCAAAGACGTTCTACGCACAATTTACCGCCAATAGCTATTCGATCACATGGGATCTCAGCAATGGAAACACAGAGACAACGAAGCAGGCCTACGGCGAAGCACTCGTCCTCCCCACTGAACCGACGCGCAAAAATGCCGAGTTCCTCGGCTGGTTCACGGAAGCGAACGGCGGCACACAGGTCGATGCCAACACCATCTACAAGACAGATGGTGACAGCACCTACTATGCGCATTGGGAGATCACAGAGGTTTTCTCGGTCACAGTTCCCGTCACACTGCCGCTCATCGTAGACGAAGGTGGAGAAGTTCATGTTGGCGCAGCGGAGATCATCAATGGTTCTACTGGCGAGGTCATTGTATCCAGCGTTTCGATTTCTACCAAAAACGGCTGGCAGCTTGTTCCGTTTGATACCGACATGGCACATGAAAAGGTAGATGCACGGCTGCTTGGTTTCAAAATCAATGATTCTGAAACGACGAAAACCGGTGATGCAGAAACATTCTCGCTGACCTCACCGTGGACGATTGCAGAGAACGGAAAACTGCCGCTCACCTATGATGCCATCGTGTCGGCGGTCTCGCAGCCCGTTACCGAGCAGGATGTCCTGTCTGTCGTATTCGTGCTGGAATGGAAGGGGGAATAATTTATGATGAAAATTCTGAAGCGCGGAAAACTGCTTGTTTTCTGCGCGCTGCTCTGCCTGCTGCTGGCGACGGTCGCGTCGGCGGCCGGCAGCGGCGATGTGGCATCCGCTGTTGAAAGCACCTGGACCACAGCGTCCACACAGATCAAAACAGTTGTAGATAATGTGGTTTTTCCCGTGATTGACATGGTTTTAGCCATCGCTTTCTTCGTGAAATTAGGCACCGCATACTTTGACTATCGGAAATCCGGGCAGTTCGAGTGGACCGCTCCCGCCATCCTCTTTGCTTGTTTGGTCTTTACGCTGACCGCACCGACCTACATCTGGGGCATCGTCGGTTTGTAAGGCCGAAACGACTTGCGTTCGCAGCAGATTACGGGTATAATACAGACAGAAACATGCGAAGGGAGATGACGAAACATGGGCGTGCAGGAAACAGAAAAGCTGAAACAGATTTGCAACGTGATCCATCAGACTGTGGACACGGAAAAAATCTATCTCTTTGGGTCTTATGCCTACGGTGTGCCGACACAGAACAGTGATTTTGACCTCTGCGTAATCATCCCAGACAATGAGCTCCGCCCGGCCGACGCGATCAAGAAGATACGCCGCGCCTTATATTCGGTACAGGATATGCCGCTGGATATCATCGTCTATCGCAGCGAGGACTTTACCAACCGGCAGCAGACAGCGTCTCTGGAACGCAAGATCTCGCGGGAAGGGGTGCTGCTGTATGCATAAGGAATGGTTGGAATTTGCGGCAATGGACTTGGACTCCGCGCAATTCCTGCTTGGGATGCGGCCGGTTCCGGTGGAGATCATCTGCTATCATTGCGAACAGGCGGCAGAAAAGCTCTTGAAAGCCGTATTGGTTGCAGCAGATGTGGAACCGCCCAAGACGCACGACCTGATCCAGCTCTGTAAGAAATGCACGGAGCTGGACGAGGAATATGAAACTCTGGCAGATGCCTGCATTGAACTCTCGCCGTATGGTGTGCAGGTTCGGTATCCATCCAATCTGGATCTGAACGAGGACGATATGCAGTGCGCATTGAATATGTGCCGCCGCATTGACGCGGCTGTGCGCGAAAAGCTGACAGGGAAAGAAGAACAATAAAAACGCAGAACCAAGCCGCCGCACTGTTTTGTGCGGCGGCTTTTTGCGTTTATCGGAGGTGATGAACGATTTTTATCTGGGACTTTGTAGCCTCCACGATCTTAGAGCAGATCATGGACTGGGTCTACAAGCAGATCATCGGCTTCCTTGCAAACTTCTTTGCAGAGATGGGCAACATGGGAGCCGAGATGTTTGAAATGAG
>CAKASQ030000019.1 GCA_916988195.3 Oscillospiraceae bacterium | reverse complement strand
GAAATTCCGCGCATCGCGGGCGCGTTCGGCTTGGACACCTCGACCAGAGCGAACCTATCGAGCGCAGTTTATACCGCGCAGACGGCGATCAATATCACAAAAACCGTCGCAAAGGCGGCTGCGGCATGAGTGAACTGACGATGGGCAGCCTGTTCGACGGCATCGGTGTATTCCCGCTGGCTGCAAGCCGGCACGGAATTGTACCGGTATGGGCAAGTGAAATCGTGCCGGATGCAATCTCCATTACAAAACGCCATTTTCCTGAGATGGTACATTTAGGCGACATTACAGCGCTGTCCGGCGACAAAATTCCAGCGGTCGATGTAATCACGTTTGGCTCACCCTGTCAAAATTTCTCGCAAATTGGCGACAAATCCGGCATTCAAGGCGTAAAATCAAGCCTGTTTTATCAGGCAATTAGAATTATTGATGAAATGAGGAATGCCAGTGGAAATCGCTTTCCAGCAATCGCTGTTTGGGAAAACGTCGTCGGAGCTAGGCTATCTGGAAACCGGTTGGATTATCTCGCCGTACTGCGAGCGTTCACGGGCACCGAAATTCCAATGCCTGCTTCTGGACAGTGGGCAGATGCCGGAATGGTGCGAGGGAGACGATGTGATCTCGCCTGGCGCATTCTGGACGCCCAATATTGGGCAAACCCCAGAATTGCACGCCGGCAAAGAATCTTTCTCGTGGCAGATTTTACAGGCCAACGTGCCGGAGAAATATTATTTAAGCCCCGCCCACTGTTCCAGAATCCTGATCTGCGCAATGCTGGCGGGGTGTCCGCCGCCGAAGCCAATCGAGGAAATTTTATTGAAGCAGGGCGGCGTATACCCGTCGTCCAACCCTTTTCCGGACTGCGAATGCGCGGAGGCGCCAAGCACCACGATCAGCGGATGTTTCTCCGAAGTTTCGGAAAACGGACAGATCCATTTCCCACTCTTTTAGCATCTGAATTATACCCATTTGCCTTTTGGTATGAGGATGATCCGGGCGGTGGCTGCATTCGCTTTCTAACAGAAACAGAATGTGAGCGTCTCATGGGACTGCCGGAGGGGTGGACAAAATATGGAGCAGACGGCAGAGAGATTTGCAGCACGAACCGCTATGCTACGCTCGGAAATGCCATCGCACTGCCCTGTGCAGAGTATATTATGGCTGGTATCGCAGAAGTCATGGGATGAGGAGCGCAGATTTTGGCTTGTAATATGCTTCATTTTACACACTTTTCTTGTTGCTTCTGATGAATAGCTTTGTGCCGGCGCTTACAGTATGCTTGCCTTGCAAATCAAAAAGGAAAGGACGAAGCCCAATGGCAGACAAGAAAAACCTCTGCGCGCAAATCGACACAGGGCTCCATATGCGTGTGCGGCAGGAGCAGGAGCAATCCGGCAAGACACTCAGCGAATATGTGGAACAGCTAATCCAAAATTATTACAACATGAAGGAGAACAAAAAAATGACAGGCGATATGAGAACCATGGCGATCCAGCTTCCGGAAGAACTCTTCGAGCGGCTGAAGGCATACCTCAAGAAAAACAATCTCAAGCAGAAGCAGTTCATCATCGGACTGATCGAGGATGCGCTGGAGCAGGACGAGGAAGACCCTGCCGTGCAGCCGGAGACAGAAGAATCCGACGAACCGGACATGGATGCCGAAGAAGAATAACCATCCAACCGGAAGCCGCGGGGATCGCCTGCGGCTTCCGCTTTTGCATTTGCAGGCGCGCTGTGGTATAGTTGAAATTGCAGATGGGAGGTGCGGCGTATGAACGAAAAAGAGCTGATCGGCAAGATCCACAGCTCCATGTACCATCAGCTTCAGGTGCGCGGGTATGCCACGCCGGTGGATGTGCTCATCGACACGGGCATCCTGCCGAAGCAGAAATACGAAGACTGGCGGTTCGGACGTGTGCGCTATCTCGAAGCTGTGTGCAATTCCAATCTGAAACGGCTGTCCTTCGTGCTGCACCAAATGCGCGTGTATGCGCAGGCGCATGAGCTGAAGCCGTCCTTCTGCTATTACAAGCGCTGGGGTGTCCGCAAGAGAAGCGGGACCGATCACAAGCCGGTCATTCCACTGCAATTCAGCAAAAGCGGCAGTCCGGAGATCGAGTGGAGCTATGCGACCCATTTCGTTGATTCGGCGCGTGTGCAGGAACTCAAAGCGGCGCAGCCGCAAACAAAAGAATAACCACCAGCGCCGCCGCAGAAGATTTCTGTGGCGGCGCTTTTTTGCATTTTGGAGGTGATCGTATTTATATTTATCCCGATAACCTGAATGCCAAAGCCACGCTCTGGCTGTGGCAGCTCCGGGACTTAGCCGTCATCGGCATTGGGCTGCTCATCGCGGTGCTTGCGCTGACGCAGCTTGGATTGTTTTTGCCCATGGTGCTGGTGGCGGCGTATGCGTTTTTGTCCATCCATCTGGACGGACTGAGCGTGCTGGACTTTCTCTCGTTCGTCGTGAGCTTTTACATCACGGAGCAGCAAATTTTCGAGTGGGAGGACCCGACATGAAAAAACAGAAGAAAGACAAGCGTCGGCAGTCCACCCAGCAGCTCATGGGCATTCAGAAAATCACGGACTACTGCATTTCTACCGACGCGGGCGATCTTGTTTTTTACATCATCAAGCCCACAAACATCAGCGTCCTCCCAGCTGGCGCAGTCAGCGCGAAGATCCGTGCGCTCCAGAACACACTCAGCGCGCAGGCTGGCGTGGAGCTACTGGCAATGAACTCCCGTGAGAGCTTTAACGCGACGTGCCGCTTTTACCACGACCGGATGCAGGCAGAACAGAACCCCGCGATTCGGGAGCTGCTAGAACAGGATCGTGCATTTCTGGACGAAAAGCAGGTGCAGATGACGCTGGCGCGGGAATTTTATCTCGCCGTCCGACTGAAAAACGAGAAGCCGGACACGGCGTACACGCTGCTGTCCACCATCGAGACAAAATTCCGCGACAACGGCTTCACCACGCGCCGCGCCGGAAAGGAAGACCTCAAACGCCTGCTTGCCATTTATTTCGAGCAAAACACGACAACGGAGCGCTTCGAGGACTACGACGGTCAGCGCTTTCTGGAGGTGATCTAGTGGGGCTTTTTAAGCGCAAACGAAAACCGGACGAAGAAACCGAGAATCTCAAGGTGTTTCTGGACATGATCGCGCCCAGCATCGTGAAATTTGAAACCGGCTATTACATCTGCGGCAACACGTTCCGCTGCATTTGGGCGCTGCGCGAGTATCCAACATCGACCGACGATCTTGCCATCCTGCGGCATTTGGGCGAAAAGCACGGCGTGACGCTGCACATCTATACACGCATGGTCTCGCCGCTCGAAGAACGGAAAATCGTCCACAATGCAGAAATTCGAAACCGCATGAACCGTGGCAGCTCACAGAATATGCAGCAGGCAGTGGAGGCGGAGAGCAACTTGCAGGATGTGGCAAACCTCATTGGTTCTCTGCACCGAAACAAGGAACCGCTGCTGCACTGCGCTGTCTACATCGAAATGATCGCGGGAAATATGCAGGAGCTGCAAATTTTGCAGACGAATGTGGAGGTCGAGCTCATGCGCTCGAAGCTGAACGTGGACAGGCTGAAGCTTCGCCAGCAGGCAGGCTTCTGCGCGGTCAGCCCGGTCGGTTTCAACGCTTTCGGCACGGAGTATGAGCGCGTCCTGCCAGCAAGCTCGGTTGCGAATCTGTTCCCATTCAACTATTCCGGTAAAACGGACCGAAAAGGCTTTTACATCGGGAAAGACAAATACGGCAGCAATATTGTGGTCGATTTCGACCAGCGCGACGAAGACAAGACCAGCGCCAATGTCCTCATTCTCGGCAACTCCGGCCAGGGCAAGAGCTACCTCATGAAACTGCTTCTACTCAACTTTTTGGAAGCAGGAAAATCGGTCATCACGCTGGATGTGGAGCATGAGCAGTGGGAGCTGTGCCAGGCGCTCGGTGGGTGCTTTGCGGACATCATCGAGGGAACGTGTAAGATCAATCTGCTGGAACCCCGCTGCTGGGACACCGACGCGGACCCATACGACGTGGACGCGCCGAAAGCCTTCCGGCAGTCTACCCGACTGGCGCAGCACACGTCTTTCCTCAAAGACGTGTTTCGCACCTACAAGGACTTTACGACAGCGCAAATCGACACGATTAAAATTATGTTAACCAAGCTCTATACTGAATGGGGTATCACGGAAGACACGGACTTCTCGCAGATGCGCCCGGAGGACTATCCGATTTTATCGGAACTGTATGATTTTATTGAGATCGAGTACGAAAATTTCGATGAATCGAAGCCGCAGCTCTACACCAGAGAAACGCTCCAGCAGATCCTGCTGGGGCTGCACTCCATGTGCCGCGGTGCGGACTCGAAATTCTTCAATGGTCACACAAACCTGACCTCGACGCGCTTTCTGGTGTTCGGTGTGAAAGGTCTGCTGTCTGTGGCGCAGAACGTGCGAAGCACGATCCTCTTGAACCTGCTGTCGTATATGTCGGACAAGCTGCTCACCGAGGGCAACACCGTCGCGGCGCTGGACGAACTCTATATCTGGCTGTCCAATCCTGTCGCCATCGAATACATTCGCAACTCGCTCAAACGCGTGCGCAAAAAAGAATCCGCGCTGGTGCTGGCAAGCCAGAACCTTGAAGATTTTGACCAGCCAGGCGTGCGCGAGATGACAAAGCCGCTCTTTTCGATTCCGCCGCACCAGTTCCTGTTCAACGCCGGTTCTATTGACCGCCGCGCGTATATGGATATGCTCCAGCTGGAGGACAGCGAGTTCGACCTCATCAAATTTCCGCAGCGCGGCGTCTGCCTCTACAAATGCGGCAACGAGCGCTACCTGTTGGAGGTTCATGCGCCGCCGTACAAGGAAGCCCTGTTCGGAAAGGCAGGCGGCAGATGATGAACGATGAAAGGATGACCATATGAAGCAAATTGAATTTGAACGTTGGGAGCCGGATGCGGAGAATCCGCGCAGGCTGACCTATGCCGGTCAGCGCACGGCGGAAGATGTTTTTCACGAGCTGGAAGCGCAGTTGGACAGCGTCGGCTATCTGCCGAACGAATATTTCATCATGGACTGGCGCTGGGAACATGGTCGGCAGATTCCCAAAGGTGCTGACTTTTTCTGCAAAACCGATTACGGCGGAAGCGAAGGAATCTATCTGGACGTCTATCTGGAATGGCAGGAGGGCGACAAGCCCAAAAAGGAGTGCTTCATCACCGGCAAAACGCTGGGCGAAAGCGGCGCGGATCTGGACCGGATGTTCCTCATTTCCTCTGCGATCACGAAAGCGTTCCGTGGCGACAACAGTGTCCACGCGCGGTACATGGTGGTTGGAGGGCAGTCAGAGCCGGCAGAAACGATGTCCCTGAACCTGTCTCCGGACGAACAGCGGCTGGTTGCACAGGCGCTGGCGGAACAGCGCATCCGGCTGGGCCCGCAGGCAGAGGGCGAAGAAAAGCTCCTTCGGCGTATGGTTGGAAACGTCACAGAGTACATGGACGCGGCTGGGCTGGCGGACCGGCTGGACGAACATGACCGGGATCTTCTGACGCAGCACGATGGAGAGCAGGAAACTGCGCCGGTCATGGGCGGGATGCAGCTATGAGCATGAGCGCAATAGCCGCGCGTGTTGCCGCCGCACTGCTGACCAGCGAAAAGGGACGCAAGGGTGTCGGCTTTCTGCTGGTTGCTATTTTTGCACCGGTCATCCTGATCGCCGTAATCCTCTGCTCTGCCACGTCCGGAGGGGCCGACCACAACAACTCTACCGTGGAAGCCTCTTTTTATGGGGTGACATATAGCGAAGATGTGCCGGACGAATTCAGAACGCACATTGCAGATATGCAGACGGCTTTTTCCTTTCTGGATTCGGCGGTGGCGGAAGCCAACGCGACTATGACCGACGGCAATCGCCTTGACCCGATACAGGTCAAGGCGATTTTTTATGCCCTCTGCTTTGGAGAAAGCGCGCCGAGCCAGCGTGCGGCAGACCGATTCGTGGACTGCTTTTTCATCACAGAGCAGAGAACCAGAATTGTAGTCACAGAGTTGGAGGATGGCAGCACAGTTGAGACTGAGGAAGTCTACACAGCGACCGTGCCGCTCTCACTTGCGGCAGCGTATGAAAACCTTGCGGCAAAGCTCGGCAGAACCATAACCGACGAGGACAAGGAAAACGCCGCGCACATCTACACGATGATCGCGGGCAATGCCAACGGCAGCGACGGGACCGGCGCGTCAGGCGGCACAATTCAGATCGACTACGGCAGCGGAACCGGCAGCACGGAACTGGACACGTCCGGCTTCACGAACCCGGCTGGCAAGAACGCCGACGATCTGGTGCAGTACGCCATCCATGCCTATCAGGAGCATTGGGGCTATGTGTGGGGAACGTTCGGTCTTGTATTGACGGAAAGCCTGTTCGAAGCAAAACTCGCGCAGTATCCGGATGCTCTTGCAGGCAACGCAGATTTCATCCGTCAGACGTGGGTCGGCGGCAGAACGACGGACTGCGTCGGTCTGATCAAAGGCTACGGCTGGCTGGATGCGGAGACGGAAGAAATCGTCTACAACACCAACGGTATGCCGGACATCACCGCGAATGAGATGTACCATTCAGCGACCGTCTCCGGCCCCATCGATACCATCCCCGAAACACCCGGTCTTGCCGTCTGGCACGACGGGCATATCGGCGTGTACATCGGAAATGGCGAGGTGGTCGAGGCGATGGGCACGCGGTATGGTGTCGTCAAAACCAAGCTCGAAGGTGCGCGTTGGACGCACTGGCTGAAGATTCCGTACATCAGCTATGACTGAGGAAAGGAAAAACATGAACGTCTTAATGGTGGAGCCGGGAAAGGCTCCGTATGAAACGCAGATTGGCAGCGATCTGCAAAGTATGCAGGCTCTCGTCGGCGGATATATCCAAGCCGTATATCCCTACGAGGAACCGGTGGCATTGATTTGCTGCGAGTCTGGAAAGCTGGATGGTCTGCCGCTCAACCGTGCGCTGCGCGATTCGGATGGTGATATCTATGACATCGTCGCGGGGAATTTTTTTATCGTCGGACTCGGCGAATCGGATTTCACCGAC
Source organism: Oscillospiraceae bacterium (assembly GCA_916988195.3). Taxonomy (GTDB): domain Bacteria; phylum Bacillota; class Clostridia; order Oscillospirales; family Oscillospiraceae; genus CAG-170. Next base: position 44,245 of record CAKASQ030000019.1, on the reverse strand, counting down.
TTGCCGCACGAACTTGCCGAGCAATTCGCGGAGCGTTTTCGGCAACCGGAAATGTTCATGCGTGTAGATGGTAAAATCGTAGCAGCGCCGATGCCAGAGGAACAGACGCGTGGCGGGATGTCTTACTGACAGGAGGACACATGAAACAGGCAAATATTCAAATCACATTCGAGGAAGAAAAATTGCGCGCCCTCCGGCGCTATATCGCCAAGCGCGATTCGACGCTGGAAGCGGAACTGCAAAAGGCAGCCCAGCGACTCTACGAAAAGGTCGTGCCGGCCGCCGTGCAGGAATACATCAGCGACTGCGAGCAGGATGAACCTGTGCGCAAGCCGCAAAAGAAATCGGAGGCGCAGGTATGAGCATGGCGGGCTTTCACATCACGGAGGACTGCGCGGAAGTCTATCTGCAAAACGAATTCGGCATGGAGTTTTTGCAGCTTGCCAGACGGCTCCATGATTATCTCCAGCAGGGACAGCGCTTGCCTGCGCGGAGCTTCTTTGAAGCAACGGACGGCTGCAAAGAAATCAGCCGCGAGACATTCGATGCGCTGACGAAGCGCCGAATGGAGAACACCGGCGAAATCAGCGGAGTGTTTGAGCTGAACTTTGACGCGCGGACGTTTTCTGCGCTCAACATCATGGACGGCTGGAAAGCCTACGCGATGGATGACATAGCGGCAGCTGCGGAAGCGGCCTTTCAGGAAGCTGAGATTTCCGAGGATGACCGCTGGCGCATCTTCCTCGATCGGCTGGATGGTCGGGAGCTGACCACACCGAGCAGACTCACCGCGCGGAATTTTTATCTTGAGGACACCATTGAAGCGATAGATGACCGAACGCTGAATTTTTACATCGTTCCGTGCTTCAACGTCGACGAAGTGTTCGGTACGTTTGTGGAAACCGGTGAAAACGACCATGCGCTGAATATCTACGCCAACTACGATATGCAACGCCAGCAGGTCTGCGATGAGCTGGAAATGACGCTCTACGGCAGTGGCATCGAGGATCAATTTCTCACCTACCGCCTGAATGCGGCAGAGAAAGAGGTGCTGCGTGAAAAGATGGAGGCCTACTGTATGCAGAGGGAACACAAACCGCTGGAGCAGCTCTGTCAGGAGATTTTGCAGGAGCAGGATGTGCCTACGCAGGAGATACAGCTGTGACCGCCAGCCCTTTCCGCGCCGTCGCGCCCGTGTCGGCGGTTTGTGCGGCTTTCGCGGCACAGTCGAGCGCGTACCCGCCAAGTACCAGAAAACCGGACGTTGCGCCGGTGTGCGGGAGTGCTGCAAACACGAAAAAGGAGATCAAAATGTCTACGGAATTTTACTGTGAAGAATTTCCGACAGAGCAAAACGGAAAACCGGTGCAGACGCTCAAAGACCTGCTGGAAGCTTGCCCGGAAGATCGTTTTCATTTCATGACACCGTTCGGCTACGTTGACCTGAACGCCCAGGATGCAGAGCAGCTCCGACAGGGTGCGGCGATGCCTGCGCATGCCGGAGAAAGCGGGTGGGAGATACCCATTCCGGCAGAAAAACTGCTGCAGCAGGAGCTGGTGTCCGTGAGAAAGGCTGAGAATGGTCAATGGTACGCGATTACCACCGATCCGCAGCCGAAAATGTCGGAATCGGAGCAGATGCAGGAGATGCAGCTGTGACTGCCAGCCCTTCCCGCACCGTCGCGCCTGTGTCGGCGGTTTGTGCGGCTTTCCGGACATGGCCGAGCGCGTACCCGCCGGAAGCCACAAAACCGGACGTTGCGCCGGTGTGCGGGAGCTTTACGGGAACGGCAGGCACAGAAGGAAACCGCCTGCAGGCGGCTTGCGGCGGAGGGAGGAGCCGCAAGCGGCAAGGCAGGAGAAAAGCCTGGCGCTTTTCTGCGCCAGAGCGTCCACTTCTGCCCGCAGTGCGGGCAGTTTTGGGCGGTAAAAACGGCGCTTTTCTGCGAGCGCAAAAAGTGGATTGGCGCTGATTTTCGGAAAAAGCCAAGATTGTGCCGTTGTTGCAGGCACTATTTTGGCGCTTTTTGTTTTTTGGAGGGGGTGAACGCCATAAAAGCAGAGGAAAAACGCCGTCATTCCGTTTGGCTGGATGACGCGACATGGAGCAAGGTGCAGTACCACTACAAGCTGGACGGTTGCACGACGCAAAATGACTTCATTGACAAAGCAATTCAGTTCTATTGCGGCTATCTGCAAAGCGAGTACGCCGGAGACTTCTTGCCCAAGATCCTTGGTGAAACGCTGGAAGCCATCCTCAGTATGTTCGGGGATCGCATCGGCAAGCTGCTTCTGAAGCAAGCCGTTGAACAGAACGTCTGCAATCATATTCTTGCGTCAGACACGGATATTGACGCGCAGACGTTCCAGCAGATGCGCGGGAAAAGCTATCAGGAGGTGCTGCGGACGAATGGTCAAATCTCGTTCCCGGAAGTGCTTCGCCAGCAAAGGCAGCTGTAACGGATGGCGCGGCTGATACAGAAAACCGGCTTCATTGGACGCAAAAGCGCGGGCGGCTACATGAAGTATATCGCCACACGCGAAGGCGTTGAAGTCCTGACCGGCAAGGGGCCTGCAACCGAAAAGCAGAAAGAGATGGTCGCAAAGCTGCTCAAAGATTTCCCGGATATGCGGGATTCCTTCGAGTATGAGGACTATAAACAGGCGCCGACACTCCATACTGCGTCGGCGCTCATTTCTGCGGCTTTGGATTCTCATATGCAGAATCTTCAATCCGAAAACGGCTATCTCAAATACATTGCCACGCGACCCGGCGCAGAAAAACATGGCGCGCACGGTCTGTTCGGTCGGGAAGAAAATGCGGACCTGAACACGGCGATACGCGACCTGACCTCACACGATGGCAACGTCTGGACGATCATCTATTCCCTGCATCGTGAGGACGCGGAGCGTTTGGGATATAACAATGCCGCGGCTTGGCGGAAGCTGCTTGTCAGCCAACAGAATAAGTTTGCGGAAGCGTTTCATATTCCAGCGTCGGCACTGCACTGGTACGCAGCTTACCACGATGCGGATACGCACCCGCATATTCACATGATGATCTGGACAGATCAGGAGACGGTTTTGAAACGGGATGCTGTTGTGAAATTGCGCTCTGCAATGACCAACAGCATCTTTCAGGCAGAGTTGGAAAATCTCTATATTCGGAAGGATGCAGCTTATAAGGACGTAACCGAAGCGGCGCGGACAGCCATGCACGGACTTGTTGACCGGCTAGAATCTATTAAAAATCCGCCAGAATCGATTCAGCAAAAAATGCTGGAGCTTGCGCTGGAACTACGCACAGTCGGCGGCAAAAAACAATATGGCTATCTCAAAAAGCCGCTCAAAGAAATGGTAGATTCCATCGTGGATGAACTGGAAAAGCTGCCGGAGGTGGCGGCGTACTATTCCGTCTGGAACGGTCTGCGCGACACGCTGGAGGGCTACTACAAAAACCGGCCCCGTCAGCGCAATCCGCTCTCCCAGCAGAAAGAATTTCGCGCGATCAAGAACGCCATCATTCAGGAAGCGGAGCGTCTGCGGCAGCAGATGGAGCAGGCACAGAGGGCATCAGAACCAGAATCTTCACAGGTGGATACACCTTCTGATGAGGAAACTTCATCGGACACTTCTACAAATCCGACGCTTGCAGATGAAAATACTTCGTCCGTGACTTCTCATTCCGCGCGGCTTCCGTCCGAATATCTTCTGAATTCTACGATTCGTTTGTTCCACCAGATGGGGCAGATTTTTCGAGAGAATGCCGCGCCGCCCAGCAATCCAATGGGCATCCGCGTCGACTCCAAGCGCCGAAAAAAGCTCATGCAGAAGCGGCTGGCGATGGGACATAAGCAGGATGATCACGAACAGGAACAGGGATACAGTCAGACGCTGCATTAAAAAACAGGCTCCGACAATGATATGCTCCCTCTATGAGAGACAGTGAAATAAAACACTGTTTCCATAGGGGGAGATATTTATGTCTAAAAACAAGGTTTCGTACGAGAAGAAGGTAGAAATTGTAAGAGATTATCTGGACGGACGGGTGGGATATAAAGAAAGCATCCAACGCGCAAACAACAGTGCGGCATCTTTCCGACACTGGGTGCATCTGTATAAGGGAAACGGAGCGGCTGGACTCCTGCCAAACAGCAGGAACAAGGTATATCCGGAGGATACAAAGTGGAAAGCGGTGCAGGAATACCTCTCCGGCCACGGTAGTTTGGAATCTGTCTGCGAAAAATACGAGATCCGGTCAACAAGTCAACTCCGAAGCTGGATAAAGGTGTATCATGCGCATGGAGATTTCAACTCAGTCAAGTTTTCCGGAGGAGGAAGCTACATGAAGCAGGGACGAAGCACCACGCAGGAAGAACGTGTTCAGATCGTCAAGGACTGTCTGGCCAGTGGAAAAAACTACGGCGAGATGGCCTTGAAGTACAAGGTGAGCTACCAGCAGGTACGCACCTGGACGCTGCGGTTCGAGGAGATGGGAGAAAGCGGTCTGGAGGACCGGCGCGGAAAGCGCAAGAAGGATCAGGTTCCCAGAACCGAGCTGGAGAAAGCGCAGATCGAGATCGAACAGCTCAAGCACAAGCTGTATCTGGCAGAAATGGAGCGTGACCTGCTAAAAAAATTGGACGAGATTGAGAGGAGAGATGCCTTTCGGAAGTGAGACAGGGCCGCGCCTATGCAGCAATCCGGGAAGCACACGGGGAAACGGGCTATCCCATTGAATTGGCCTGTAAACTGCTCCATGCAGCGCGCTCGGCTTACCACAAATGGGCTTCCGATAAATTGAGTCAGCGGGCTGCAGAGAACGAACGCCTTGCGGACACGCTTGAGAAGATCCACGAGGAAAGTCCGGATAAGGGTTACCGGAGGCTCAACGATGACCTGCGCCATGACTGCGGCATCCATGTCAACGACAAGCGGGTGCTCCGCATCTGCCGGGTCAAAGACATCCGCTCCACGATCAAGTACGGAAGCCGCGGCTGCACCAGACACGCAAAAAATCCGCAATACCTTGCCGAAAATCTTCTGGACAGACAGTTTTATGCCGCAAAGACCAATGAGAAGTGGCTTACCGATGTGACAGAATTCAAATGGTACGAGGGAAACGAAATCCACAAGCTCTACCTGAGCGCCATCTTAGACCTCTGCGACCGGCGCATTGTGTCCTACGTACTCAGTGAACACAACGATAACGCATTGGTTTTCAAAACCTTCGACAAGGCTGTGCAGGCCAATCCGGACGCGCATCCTCTGTTCCACAGCGACAGAGGGTTTCAGTACACCAACCGTACCTTCCACCACAAGCTTGTGCAGGCGGGCATGACACAAAGTATGTCCCGCGTGGCGCATTGCATTGATAACGGCCCGATGGAGGGCTTCTGGGGCATCCTGAAACGGGAACGCTATTACGGCAGACGGTTCACCGGCAAGCACGAGCTTGTTCAGATGATCCAGCAGTATATTCGCTATTACACCACGAGACGTGTTCAGCGTAATCTGGGCGTCCTGACGCCGATGGAAAAGCACACGCTTTGCCTCGCCGCATAAAAAACGGCCAGCAGCGCTTGGCTGCTGACCGGAAAAACTTTATATTTTTTCACTGTCCTCTTGACGGGGTGCGGTTCACAACCGGGGCCTGTGAAGGTCAATTTTGCTGTTCCTCCAACAGCTTTTGCAGGTCCTCTTTGCTGGGAAGAACCGTTTCATATTTGCTTGCAAAGATCTGAGAATTGTCCTCCGGCAAGGTCATTTCGACAACGGCGTTGTTCTTGTCCTTACAGAGAATGATGCCAATCGTCGGATTCTCTTCCGGCAGCTTCATTTTGCGGTCGTAGTAATGAACGTACATCTGCATCTGACCGATGTCCTGATGCTTCAGCTCTCCAATTTTCAGATCGAACAGCACAAAGCAGCGGAGCAGGCGGTTATAGAACACCAGATCGACCATGAAGTGTTCTTCATCAAAGGTGAACCGAACTTGCCGACCAACGAATGCGAAGCCGGTACCAAGCTCCAGCAGGAACTGCTGCAGGTGGTCGATGATCCGGCTTTCCAGTTCGCTCTCTGAATATTCCGGCAGCGCTGGCAATCCTAGGAACTCCAAGACATACGGATCTTTCACCGCATCCTGCGGCGTTTCTACCGTTTGCCCCTCCAAGGCCAGACGGTAAATTTTGTTCTTATCTGTGCTGAGCGCGAGCCTTTCATAGAGCGAACTGTCGTATTGACGTTTCAATTCGCTGAGACTCCAATCATTTTTGGCAGACTCGATCTCATAAAAATGACGCTCGTCCACATTGCTGATGCGCATGAGCTTCAAGTAATGCGACCAACTCAGAAAGAACTTTCGCCCAGTGCTGACGGCGGGAAGATTCTCAAATTGGGTAAACACTGTTTCCCCAATCTGATCGTGCGAATATACCGTGTAGAAACGCCGCATGAGCTTTAGGTTTTCAGGCGAAAAACCTTTGCCGTGTATTTTTGTCAGATAGTCGGACAGCGCTTTTAGAACCTGTTTACCGTAGGCAGCGCGATCCTGCCCGTGCTGTTCTTCCTCAATGATCATCCGGCCGATTTCAAAATAGGCATAAACCATCGAGAGGTTCACAGCAGTTTTTGCGGCTTTCCGCGCCTGCGTCAAAACAGCGGAGACGTTTTCTAAGAAGTGATTGCTGACCGGCGCGTTCAGTTCCTTTTCGCCCATTATGAAACCTCCCCGACAAATAGTTTTGCGTTACTTACAGTATATCCGAAACAAAAAACTTTTTCAATCATGGAAAGCGTGGTGACTAAAATCAGCAAATTTATTGAATTTACCCCAGAACAGAAAGAACACGCCGCGTCCGTCGACCTCGAAGAATTTCTCCTTCGGCAAGGCGAAAAGTTCATCAAGTCCGGACAGGAAAAGCGGCTCGCCAGCGACCACAGCGTCACGGTTCGCGGCTGCGAGTGGTTCGATCATGCCTCGAACGAGGGCGGCCGCGCTGTCAGCTTTGTGCAAAAATATTACGGCAAGAGCTACGTTGAAGCCATGTCCATGCTGCTGGGCGAAAGCATGGAGCCGGTTTACCCGCAGGCAAAAAAGCAGGAACCGACTGAACAAAAGCCTTTTGCGCCGCCCGTTCCGAACGCGAATATGCACCGTGTCTTTGCGTATCTTCTCAAAACGCGCGGTCTGGACGCGGATGTGATTTCATATTTCGCACGCAAGAAAATGCTCTACGAGGACGCAGCGCATCACAACGCCGTGTTCATCGGCACGGACGAGGGCGGCTGTCCGCGCCACGCGCATTTGCGCAGCACAAACAGCTTTGGCAAAGCCTTTCGGCTGAATGTCGAGTCCAGCGACCCACGTTACAGCTTTCATCATACCGGCACGGACGGGAGCCTTTATGTTTTTGAAGCGCCCATTGATATGCTTTCGTACATCTCCATGAACCCGCATCAGTGGCAGGAACACAGCTATGTAGCCTGCTGCGGCACGTCCCCAATTCCGGTTATGCAGATGCTGAATCCGGATACGCAGATCGTCTATCTGTGCCTCGACAATGACAAAGCAGGTCACGCCGCGAGTGAACGTATGGCAGAACAATTACGCGAACGCGGCGTTATGACAGAGCGGCTTGTGCCAGAACTGAAGGACTGGAACGACGATCTGCTCCATACCCAGAAGGAGGAACTTGTCCCATGCCTGAGTCTGTAGTACCGCTGATTGCGGTCGGCGTGGTGATCGTGCTGTTCATCGTTCTGCTCTCCGTCCTCACAAATAATTATTCGCTCAACGGCATCAAGTCCAAAACCGTTGGCGACGGTCAGCACGGAACTGCACGCTGGGCAACCACAAAGGAAGTCAAAAAGACGTTTGCAAACGTGCCGTTTGATGTTGCAAGCTGGCGTGCGGGAAAGAACCTACCGGAGGTGCAGGGGCTGATTCTCGGCAGCACGCAGCGTGGCAAGCAGCTCGATGCGCTGGTCGACCGTGACGATGTGCATTGCCTGATGATCGGTGCATCTGGCGTGGGCAAAACCGCTTTCTTTTTGTATCCAAATCTCGAATTTGCCTGCGCCAGCGGCATGAGCTATGTCGCGCTTGATACGAAGGGGGATTTGTCAAGAAATTACGGCACGATTGCGAAAAAATACTACGGTTACCACGTTTCCGTGATCGATCTTCGCAACCCGACGCGCTCGGATGGGAGCAATCTGCTAACGCTCATCAACCGCTATATGGACATTGCGCGGGAGCAGCCGGACAACCTTGCGGCGCGGGCGAAAGCAGAAAAATACGCAAAAATTCTCGCCAAAACCATCGTCAATCCGGGCGGCGACGAGCAGGATCGCGGGCAGAATGCGTTCTTCTATGATGCGGCCGAGGGACTTCTCACGTCAGTCATCTTACTCCTTGCCGAGTACGTTCCGCCCGACAGCGCGGGGCATGAAAAGCGGCATATCGTGTCTGTGTTCAAGCTGGTACAGGAGCTTCTCGCGCCCAGCGGTCAGAATAAGAAAACCGGCTTTCAGGTCTTGATGGACAACCTGCCCTCGACACACAAAGCCAGATGGTTCGCGGGCGCGGCTCTCAACACGTCGGAACAGGGCATGGCGTCCGTCATGTCCACGGTGCTGTCCCGGTTGAATGCATTCCTCGACTCCGAGCTGGAGCAGGTGCTTTGCTTCGACAGCGCCATCGACGCAGAACACTTTGCGGCAGAAAAATCCGCGATCTTTCTGGTACTGCCGGAGGAAGATGCAACCAAAAATTTTATGGCAGGCTTGATGATTCAGAACCTCTCGCGGGAGCTGTTTTCCGTTGCCGACGAGCACGGCGGCAAGCTGCAAAACCGTGTCGTGTTCTACTGCGACGAGCTTGGCACGATGCCGCCCTTTGACATTCTGCCGTTGTTTTCCGCAGGCCGAAGCCGCAAGCTGACACTTGTGCCGATCATTCAGAGTCTTGCGCAGTTAGAGAAAAATTACGGAAAAGAGGGCGCGGAAATTATTGGTGACAACTGTCAGGACACGATCTTCGGCGGGTTTGCCCCCAACAGCCAGACAGCGGAGACGCTGTCCAAAGCGCTCGGGAGCCGGACCGTTTTGACCGGTTCTGTCAGCAAGGGCAAAGACAATACGAGCCAGAGTTTGCAGATGGCAGAGCGGGCGCTTTTATCACCGGATGAGCTGAAAAATCTCCCGAAGGGCGACTTCATTGTCATGAAAACCGGCACACATCCGATGCGTACCAAACTGCAATTATATTTCAAGTGGGGCATTTCGTTTGAAGAACCGTATCAAGTACCAGAGCGCGCCAAGCGCGAGGTCTACTACGCAGGAAAGGAGGAGCTGCTGATGAATATCAAGAAAAGCCTATATTCCCAACCAAGGCCGGTCACAACGCCGAAAGCGGATGACTATATGAGCAGCTACGGTGAAAAATGAGCTTTTTCGGCTCCATCTACGCCGATCCAAACCTGCCGCACCGGGCGCGAACAGTCTATATGTACCTCCGTGACCGTGCAGGCGGCGGGAGCTGCTGGCCGGGCGTGAAAACCATTGCCCGCGACCTGCACCTCTCACCGCGCACTGTACAGAGAGCTTTGAACGATTTAGAACGTGCCGGATACATCCAGCGCCAACGACGCCACCGTGAGAACGGAAGCTGTACGTCGAACTTATACATTATAAATAAGGGCAAATAGAAATGCGGACGCTCCCCGCCAGGGGGAACGTCCGCACATTTGCTGTCACCAGCGCCGCGACACCACGGCGTAGCTTGAAGGATCAACTCTAGCTGAGAAATAATACAGAAAGAAGAAATTTGAAATCAAGAAGGGAAGCATTTTATGAGAAAGTTCAAGTTCATATCCATCCTGCTGGTGCTGTCGATGGTGCTGACGGTACCGGCTTTTGCTTTTTCCTTGGACTTTACGGATGTGCCGGAGAAAGCGGTCTATGCGGAATCCGTTTCGTACCTTGCCAATGCTGGCATCCTGAGAGGTACGGCATCCGGCAGATTCGCGCCGGACGAGAGAATCACGGTCAGCCAATTGGCGACGATGATTTGCCGTGCGCTGGAGGAAGAACCGGAAGGCACGTCCTGGCAGGAAGTAAGCGCAAACGCTGTCCAGACTGCCGTCCGTAAGGCATGGCTGCAGCCGACCGCGATTGGCGACGAAACCGGCTTTATCTGCCGCGGCGAACTCTACTTAAGCGCCTTTGCGGCGATGAAGATTCCTCTTTACGACGCGACGCTTTACGGTTTGGACTGGCTGTCCGACAGCGAAAATGCTTTGCGCGTCGGAAAAGCGTTTGGGCTTTGTGCTGAAAATAAGACGGCAGCGGAACTCGTTACACGCGCCGAAGCTGCGCAGCTTCTTCATGCCGTCCTGACGCGGAACCTGACTGTTACGCCGCCCGATACGCCGGTTACGATCGAGAACCGGATGCAGTGCAGCGCGAACAAGTTCCTGCTGGAAGTCCGGAAAGTGCCGCAGCCGATCCTCGATGCGTTCAACGAAAACGGCTGGACATACGTCATAGACGGCAATTATACGGCAAACCTCGGTCAGCAGCTCGGCGTCAACTGCATTGGCGCGACTGTCTTCAGCGAGAACCGCATCTACGTTTCCGAGTTCGGCGCGACGCTGCATGAATTCGGGCATTTTTACGACTCCCTGCTCGGCTTCCCGGAGAAACACGACCGCCTGTACGAGCTGGAAGCGGCAAACGCGCCGATGAGTGAACACGCAAAGAGCAGCAGTCTCGAATACTTCGCGGAGTTCTTCGCGTACTGGTGTTCTGGCAATACGCGGACGCTGGCGCTGCTCAAGGAGCTGACGCCGGAAACGTATGCGTATTTTGAAGCGCTCTCATCGAGAAATTTCTCAGTCGAATGAAATCGAAAAGTATAACCAAAATTTCCAACCACGAGAGACCAGTCAGATACGCACATGAGCATGGAATAGAAGCGATACCTCGCAACAGTTGGCATCTTTGCATTTAACCTGAACGAAACGTGAAGGATGCCCGGCAAGGGCATCCTTCTTTTTTACATGCAACTGCAAGCTGAAAATTTCACCTGCAATAAAACATGATAAAATACAAATAGAATAAAAAGTACCGGCGTCGTAAATTTCCCAAAGTGTCATGCTTTGAGAAAAAATAATGAAAAAAATCGATCTTGTTTCAATTTCATTATACAGCAACATGCCAAATTGTCAATCTCAAACATTATAATTCCCAAACAAAAAGCCGAAAATTTGCGTCACAACAGTATATTTGTAATTCTATTTCAAACAGCAGCGAAAGGAGGATTCTCTTGTCAAACACAGGCGAGAACATCTATGAGCGCCGGGATGGGCGCTGGGAGGGACGGTATATCTGCGGAAGAAAACCGGATGGCCGCGCACGATATATTTCCGTCTATGGTCGAAGCCGCACTGAGGTTCAGTCCAAAATACGGGAATGTCTGCAAGCAAGCGTCTCAGAGTCCGAACCGCCGGGTATCGGGCAATCTGATTTGACGGTAAATCAGCTTTTTGAGCTTTTTCTGAAGCAGATAGATGTCAAGCAATCCACCTATGCCAGATATAAAACCGTGATCGATCTTCACGTCCTTCCCCGTCTCGGCAAGCGAAGGGTATGCACTCTGACGGCGAAAGAGCTTTCTGCGTATCTTTGGGAGAAGCGCAGGAGCGGAAATCTGCGGACAGGCGGTGCGCTTTCCGAGAAAAGTGTGCGTGACCTCGCAGTTTTGATAAAAAGTGCACTCCGATTCGCGCAGAGAGAGCTGCATGTGTACGCGGACGCGCTCAATATGTCGCTGCCGACGTATAAGCAAAAGCGCGTGCGCACCTTTTCCGCACCAGAGATACAGCGGATGGAAACAGAAATGCAAAATACACCCGACAGAAAAAATCTTGCAATCGTGTTGGCACTGTGCGCCGGGATGCGGATCGGTGAAATTTGTGCGCTGCGGGTATCCGATATTGATTTTCTGGCAAGTACGATTGAAATTCAGCAGTCTGCCCAGCGAATCCAGATCGGCCAGAAAACAAAACTGCTGGTGCAAAGCCCCAAGAGCGATGCCTCAAAGCGGACAATCCCGCTTACAACTGGTCTGCTGCGCTGCCTCAAGGATGCGGTTCGCGGGCTCCCAGAAGATGCATATGTGCTGACAGGGCGTGTGGATAAACCGATGGAGCCGCGCACACTTCGTTATTTCTTCGACCGTTTTCAGAAGCGCTGCGGCATCCAGCGACGAAATTTTCATGTTTTACGGCACACATTCGCCACACGCTGCATCGAAACAGGCGCAGACAGTAAGAGTGTCAGCGAGATTCTCGGTCATGTCGATGTGCAGACCACGCTTAGATTGTACGTCCATCCGTCTATTGAGACCAAGCGGCGTGTGATTGAGAATGCTGTATGCATGAGCTTCGGCGCGTAAAAGCCTATTCGCCGTCAACGGTTCTACTCGACAAACCGCCTAATGCCTTGGTATGTCAGCGAAAATTGATCGGTGTATCTCAAAGCATGACACTTTGGGAAAACCGCAACGCACATGCTCGATTGTTAGTATGGCGTATTTCAAAGGCAGTGTACAATTGCAATTTGACAATTTCATACGGAGTTTTTATCGGCTGAAGATGTGTAGTCATGGGTCGCGGCTCATACTGAGCCCATGACGAAAGAGGAAGGCCATATGTATTGGCGTACATATGGTTAGCTCGCCCGGAGCTGTAAGGATGAGCAAGGCTCTAAAGTAATCCGCAGGAAAGCGTTAGGCAGCGTTTTATCTGTGGGCTGCGTGGTCGAAAGACCGCCATTGTGGGTTCGCCCCATGAGAAGGTAGGAGCCAGAGCGCGGGCGCAATATGCGCCTATAGTCCAAGTCAGAAGAATCGCTGTCTTCACCCGCATGGAAGCTGTCTGGTTATGTTCCATGAAATGCGGAAAGTTGGTAAAAACGGTGGTAGATAGCACGATGATCCTATCGCCGCAGCACGGGCGCCGGTTTACCTTCTCATCAGAAGGATAAATCAGCGCCTTTTTTGCTTTTGCGGAACCCAAAATATGCCTTTGCAGGGATATTTTGAGCAAAATTAGGATAGGAGGGCTACCATTATGCACGATGAAGAACAGCTGCTTCAACCCCGGCAGCCGAACCAGACAGACGAGCCAGGCAAGCAGACGCTGGAGCTCGCCCGGCGTATCATCGCGCGGAAAAATACCCAGTTCATACTCGACCACCAGAACGACACATTAGAGCAGCTCAGCGCTTACCTGAAAGCCTGCATGGAAGACATCGGGCATCCGCCCGCGCGAGTAGAAGTAATCGGCGGTGATTTCTTAGAATACCGTTTTGAATCATGGCCGAAAGCTCTCCGCAGCTTTTATAGCGGCTCAGTATCTGCCAACCTTAAAAACCCGCCGCCGTTTGCAAATCGAAAAATCGTGCGCGACCTTTATGCGGCGTTAGATTCGCAGCTTCAAAGGGCGGATGCAGCCTGTACCAAGGAGGTACGGGCATGAAAGGCAAACCGTTCCGAGATCGAGACAATCAGGCTCTGCACGACAAGCGCATGAATGAAAGCGTGCGTGTGGCGATCTCCCGAAAAAATATTGAATTTATCCTTGCACATCAACACGATTCCCGAGAAGAACTTGCTCGCTACCTACGGCAATGCAAAAAAGAGCTGGGGCATATTCCTGCGCAATCTGAGGTTATCGGCGGCGATTTACTGGCGCTTCGATTTGGCTCGTGGGTAGAAGCGCTGAATTACAGCGGCTATATGAACTGCAAGGGTACAGCCGTAAGTGCGCTGCCGTTGGAACGCACGGCAATCTTTCAGGAAGAATATGAGCGTCAATCAAAACAGCATGTAAAGGACAAAGAAGCTCGAAAGAAAAAAGCAAAAGCCGACCGACGGGAGCAGAAATCCGCTAAAAAGCGCGCAAAAAAAGCAGCGATAGCAGCCGCAGCCGGAGGTTCCAAATGAGCGGCGGCGCGAGAAATCGCTTTGATGGGCAGCGCTGGATAGAAAATATAATCAAAGAGCGCACCCGAGAAGCGCTGGAGCGTTTCCCAGCTCGTGAACGCTATCTTCACTACAATCAGGAATACAAGCGGCAGGAAGAGCTATATAAGCAGGAACGCGCCGAAAGAGATCGTGTCCGAAAAGAGCGCAACGAGCAGCGGAACCAACATCGAGCCGAAGCAAGAGATAAAAACGCCGCCAAAGCGTCGGCAAAAAATGAATCCGAAACTCCCCTTTCAGAATTTGAAGGAAGGGAGTTGTAAAGGATGGCAGCGAATAAAGGGAAAAAGCAGTTTCAGGGCAAAGGGCAGCGGTTCCGCGGCGATGTATGGCTCGACCAGAAGGTCAGCGCAAGGACGCTTCACGCGCTGCAATCGAGCGGCGTTAAATTCCCGGAAGGGGTCAACCCACGAAAGACGAAAGAATTCAAAGAAGAATACAAAAAGCAAACCAATCTGTTCCGGCAGGAGCACGCGGCGACAATTGCCGCAAAAAAGGAAAAGGCGCGGGCGGCGCAGGAAGCTGCCCGGCAGCCAGCGGAAGAAGCCGCACAATAATATATAGTATGCAATCCGTGTGGGAACGGATCTGCACATACATGTTTCATATCTCCCCCTGAGATGAAACCGGCGCTTTTTGCGCAGCCCCCGGCTTTGTATTGGGAACACAGAGCCGGGGGACGAACGAGACCATCGGGCCTTTGCCCGTCGCATAGATGAATCGCATCAACAACTGAATAGCTGCAGCAGGAAAGGATACTGCTTTCGGGGAAGCGCCGCGACGATAAGAGCGCGCCAAGGGAGTGGAAAACGTGGTCACCACATGGGCGCGTGGGAGCACAGGAAACGATACTGTTTTTGTAGCGTGTAAACAACGTATTTAGCGGCGACCCCCGTCCGCCGTTAGATAAAGCCGCTTCTCAGGTCGCACGGGAGAAGCGGAAAAGAATGTGCGTTCCGCGCAGAATATCCCGGCTGCGCGGGCAAAAGGAAAACGGAGAAAAATCAAAACAGGAGGAACTCAAATGAAAAAGTATTTGGCAATGCTTTTGGCTGTTGTCATGGTTTTCGCGCTGGGCGCAAGCGCCTTTGCAGCGGACACCGGCGACACCTACAGCAGCTACACCTTCACCGACTTCAATCTGACGGTGCAGGTGTCCACCACCGTCGAGGGGCTTACGCTCTCCGGCAGCGGCCGCTCGGCAACGCTCGCCCCGGTCACGGATCACGAGATGCCGCAGGGCTTCTCTCTGATCTTCAGCAACGCGGACGGCACGAACTTTGACGTAAATTCCGTCACGGTCACTACCACCAACTCCGCAGCTTTCGCCTTCAACACCGAGGGCGAGCAGAACGCGAAGTACGGCTACGGCGCTGTGCAGCTCTGCGGCGACGAGACGGACATCACAATCACGCGCGACGGCGTTGCCGGTCAGTGCATGATCGATGTTCCCAGACCGACCGCACAGGTTGCGGGTCAGGGTCTCGTGGCGTATCTGCCCGCGGCTGGTCAGTTCATGAACGAAGGCGCGAACGGCTCCGGCTGGGGCGGCCCGTTCACCGCAACGAACAGCAACAAGCTCAAGGGTCTGGTCGAGGGCTATGTGACCACCGGCGTTTCCCTTGGCGCGTTCGGCGGTTATGTGGTTCTGGACTTCGGTGTTCCGGCCAAGGACGAGGCCGGCAATGTCACGGGCGGCATCTACAACGATCCGGACAACGCCTACGGCGTCGACTTCATCCTCTATGGCAATGCGATGGGCACTTGGGCAGAGCCGGGCTGCGTTCAGGTTTCTCTGGACGGCGAGAACTGGTATGATCTCGCGGGCAGCCTGCACTATCGCCCCGAAACCACGGATAAGGGCTACGCGATCTGGGATTATTCCACGACCTATACGCACCCCGAAGCTGCTGAAAGCGAAGAGACCGGTGCAAACGGCGTCGCGGTTCCTTACGCCTCTACCTACAAGCTCCGTCCGACCAGCGCCGAAGCAACGGAGAGCGGCACGGTTGCCATCAATGCTTGGCACAAGCACAGCTACTTCCCGCTGTACAACAACTACTTCGTCGCGCTCAACGGTCTGTCGACTTCTTTGAACGGTCTGGTCCCCCAGCTGCCCGGTCTTGATCTGGAATCCTTCGGCTCCTACAAGGCAAAGGACACCACGCCGGCCGAGCTGACGCTCAAGGGCGTGAAGCTGGTTGTTCCGAAGACCACCAGCGGCGGCAACTCCACGGCTCCGGACGATTTCCTGTTCGGCTATGTGGACTGCCATCCGAACGGACTGCGCAGCAACGTGCAGGTCAACCCGTACACCACGGGCAGAACCAGCAACACCACCAGCAACGGCGACCCGATGGATCTGTCGTGGGCTGTGAACAAAGACGGCTCGCCCAAGCAGCTCGAAGCTGTCCGCTACGTCCGTGTTTACACCGGCGTGCAGCAGATGAACGGCATCATGGGCGAAAGCTCCACTGAGGTTCTCGGCTCCCACAGGGCGGTCAAAAAAGGTGCTGGCGCAGCAACTACTGATCTCATGGTAACCGATGCAAGCGGTAATGTTTTGAGCGACGTAAACAATGTCAGCGAAAAGGTCATTACCGTTGCTGCAAATACCGCCGTAACTTATTATATTTACTCGGCTGAAGAACATGTCTTCTTGAATGGCGAAGACATCCGTGAGACAAGCTCGACAACAATGTATCCGCTTACTGTGAATCTGGCAAGCGGAAGCGCGAGCTATCAGATTATCACGCAGAATGACACAGAGGATGCATTTGTGACAGTCCTGAAATTCGTTGTTCAGTAAGTAATGGGTATGGGGTTCTGCTTATTGCAGAACCCCATACTGCAATAAGGCGGTGAGAACCATTAAAAAAGCAAAAATACATAGTGGGAGAAAACTAATATCTCTGTTTCTGGCGCTATGTACAATACTTACACTTTCAGTTGCTACTGTACACGCGGAATCGTCAAACTGCGGATTTATCATTGCTACAGAAAAAGATGAGAGCAAAGCAATAACCGTAGAGGAATTGGATTCATCCGCAGTACATGCGAATTATAGGGGTAACAGTAATTATAAAGTAATTGTACCAAGCGGCACAGAAACGGTATATGTCAAATTTGTATCCGGAACGTTCAGTGATGCAACTGCTTATGTGGGAGATACTGATAACTCACCTACGAAAAGATGTATTTCACAAAGCTATAAAGATACATTGACAGGAAAGTATACTCGCCCCCCAGGCAGTATTATGGCTAATGGATATACCGTCAGTCCAAATTATCAAGATGGTTGGTATGCCATGCCCTTGTCAGATTTGACAGTGCAAGAGTCTGTATATCCGGGAATAACGTTCAATCCATCCTTTGAATATTCCTGCGCACTAATTTATCAATTCGCAAATAATCCAGTGACACCGGCGGTTAATAAAGCAGTAAACATCCTGATTCAAATTGGCGAATCCGGGTCTGGGTTGAGCGATGAACAAAAAAAGCCGCTTTCGGATTTGCTGGCAACTGTGGCGGACGACAATGAAAACTATTATAAAACAGACGACCGCTACAATGGACTGGAGCATATTACGGGTGCCGGAAAAAGCTTTTGGGCCGAATTTGTAGCAGCTAACGGCCCTAGAGCTACAGCACAGAGGGCGTTAGAAACGGCGACTAAGGAAGAGGAAATTACATCGGCAGTTAGCACACTGCGAACAGCGATTTCTAGGCTGATCCCCGCTACTCGCGTCAACACGACGTTGCTCTATGAGGAACTGCTGAACAAGCCGAGCAAGGACGATTACACGCCAAGAACATGGGCTGCATACGCGGAGGTACGCGACCGTGCCGAAGCAATGATGGCAAGCATGTTTGATGACAAGGGCAATCCGACCGACGCCAACACGAGCGCCAACGGCAAGCAGGATGAGCTGGTAGCGCTGGCCGTAGAGCTCACGTCCAAGCGTGAAGCTCTCGACCTTCGTGTGAGCAAGTACGGCAAGGACGGCGAGACGCGTGTCAAGCTGATGGCAAGCGCGCTCGAAGAGCTGAACCGCCGCTTCTCCGCGCCGGACGCGCTGAACGGCTATACGTCGGAAAGTGTTGCGGCTTTGCAGAGCGCGCTGAAAACCGCGAATGAAACGCTGGCGGAAACCCCGGTCTACTCCGCCATCGGACAGCTGGAATCCAGCCGGCTGACGAGTGCGGTTCGCGAGGCGCGCGTGGCGGCCTTCGGACTGGAAACCTGGTCGCAGGAGCAGATCCATGTGAAGCTCTCCGTCGTGGACGCCTACGACGTCTATCAGAAGCGCACGGATATGTGGTGGGCGCTCCACAACAAAAATATCCTCACGACGGAGCTGGAGCTTCCCGCAAACACGAGCGCGGCTTCCGTGCTGCGGGAGAAGAACCTCCTCAAGCGGACGCTCAACGAGGGCAAGTATGATCCGTCGCTGCTGGTCTTCTGCAACGGCGAGCTGCTGAACACGACAAGCATGTTCACCTATAACGACATTGGTGCCGAAGGCGGCGTGTTTGAGTCGCTCAAGCTGCACAACGGCGACGAGCTGACGCTGGTCTGGATCTGCGGCAAGCAGATCATGTATTCCAGCACCGCGGGCTACTACACGCAATATCTGTACGAGATTCCGGAGTATTTCCGCTACAGCACGATCGAAGCGCCGGCAGAGGTCGTAGCGGGCGAGGCGTTTGAGGTTACAGTAACCTCTGATGCAGCGCTTCCGTTCCTCGCTACCGGAGAAAAGACGCCGGTCGTGGGCGCAACGATCCGCCGAAGCGCAACCGAAGCGGACGCGGAGACTGTTTCTACGAACTACGTCCATCGCGACACCTATCAGACCACGGACGAAAACGGCAAAGCAACGCTGACGCTCTACAACGAGGGTTATGTGCTCATCAACGCCTTCCGGACGGAGGACGAAGAGGGACGCTACATTGTCGGCCCGTCTGTGCTGGTGCATGTGCTGCCGACCAACGATCTGGAATCGGTCAAGCTTCAGCTCCGCAAAGAGCTCGACGAAGTCTACTACGACGAGAACTATCCCGAAAGCGTCTTCACGCCAGAAAACTGGCGGCTTGTAAAGGATGCGTATGAGAACGGCGTGCAGGCGATCGCCAACGCGGAAACGCTCGGCGAGGCAAGCTCCGAACAGGAGTCGGCCATTCAGGAGATCAAGCGCCTGCAATCCACGGCGGATTCCGGCAACAACAGCAATCTCAAGAAGTTCCGGGATATTCTTGCCGAGCTGCCCAACGACGTCAACAAGCTGGACAAGTCCGCGGAAGCAAGAATCGAAGAGCTGAAAACCGCCTACGAGTCCATGACGGACTATCAGCGAAGCGAGCTGTCTGAGCAGGAGATTGCGCGTTATGAGGAAATCATCAACGCCAAGCTCAAGGAAGCGCAGAAGCATCGGCTGAAGTTCGAGCAGGCATTCTCGGACGGCGTGACGGAAGACGATCAGAAGACGATCCTCGCCATGATCGACTATCTGAAGGCAAACACGCCACATGAGGACTGGTATCAGCAAAATCCAGTATCCGAAATCGGCAACCAGAAGCTTGCGGAGCTGTTCACATTCAACACCGTTACAGGCTCGAAGATGAACTCCCCCGAAACGAACAACAGCTATGCATATACGCGGCTGGATGAATCGTATGCTCTGCAGCGTGATATTTACGCCTGCATCAGCCCGGAATATGCCGCCTACATCCTCTGCCGCGACGCGGCGATTGAAAACGGCAATAGGAACGGCCCAGGCGTAATCAGTGCGGCGGACGGAAGCTGGTCGATCTCCGATGAGAATATGCAGATGTATGTGCCGGACTCTTCGGAAAGCAACACAACGCGCGTGCTGGGCAAGATGACCTTCACAGTCAACGACACCGAGTACACCATCCGCAGCATCAAGGTCACTGGCCTGGAAAACGCCGCGCAAAAGAGCGCACTCGACTTCTATGACGGCACAGGCTATAGGGGAAGAAACGCGCAAGTCCAGTGCAACCAGATCGTGCAGGATTCCTTCCTCAACTTCACGATGCCGTTTGACGATGTGACCATCACCGTGACGTGGGGCCCGGTCGCCGGTACGACGAGCGAGGTCGAGAAGGCAAGAACTGACGCGCTGACCGCGCTGGAAGCGATCCTCACCAACTACGCCGAAAAGTACGATGAGCAGAGTGAAACCTATCTGGCGATCAAAGCGAAGTACGACGAAGGCGTAGCGAGGATCAAGGACAAGGATCAGACGTCGACTGTTGACGCCATCAACGCCGAGCGCCGCAGCACCGCCAACGCAATGGCGAAGGCAGCAGCTGGAAACACGGGCGAGGATGCCAGGTTCAAGGAGCACTGGGGCGATCCTGAAAACAATGACGGATTCTATGCTGGCACCCCTGTCGGCACAGTCACGGTCATTGTTGAGAACACCACCTATTCCGGCGCACCGGAAGGTCTCTATTCTGACCCGAATGCTCCGGACTACAGTCTGGAAAAAGCAATCGTCTACGAGCCGACCTACACCATCGGCGACGAGGACTCCATGATGACGGTCATTCTCCGTGCGCTGGCCGACAGCGGCTACGAATGGACCGGAACCGGCGGCTCGAAGTTCGGCATCAGCTATCTTTCCGGCATTATGAAAAAAGGTGAGAAGGATATCAAGCTTGCCGAATTCGATGGCGGCGACGAGTCCGGCTGGATGGGCACGCTCAACGGCTTCTTCGTGAACCTCAGCTTTGCGGAGTTCACAGTGAAGAAGAACCAGAGCACCAATATTCAGCTGGCGGACGGCGACGTGATCCATGTGATGTATACCAGCACAGGTCTTGGCGAAGACCTTGGCGGTACGTTCTACAACTCGGATACGACGCTCAAGGCGCTCAAGGTCATGGACGGCGACAAGACGCTCGTTCTTGCGCCGGAGTTTGAAGCGAGCGCGGCAGAGCCGGGCGGAACGTATTCCTACACCGTCATGATCGACGACAATGCCACGGAGCTCACCATCCTTGCAGATGCAGCGAACAAGAACTATCTTGTCAAGCGCTTCCTCAATGAGAAGGTCACCGACAACACCGAGGGCAGCAGCTACTACAAGAGCACGCAGGCCATCCCGGTCGTAAGCGGCGATACCATCTACATTGGCTGCGGCGAGCCCGTCTGGCCCTCGATGAACAACCAGTCCACGGAAGCCAGAGAGTACGTCGGTACATGGTATGAGCTTCACATCGTCAGCGCAAGCAGCGGCGGCACGGAAGTGGACGCGCAGATCGATGCGCTCCCGAACCCCGACGATCTGACCTACGAAAACCGCGAGAATTATCGTCAGGACATCGTACAGGCCAAGAAGGCAATGGATGCTCTGAAGGATTCCAAGGTGGACGAGGTTCGCGCGAAGAAGCTCACAGACCTCTGCGAGAAACTTGCGGGCTTCGACGCGGTCGACGAGGTGAAGGCGGCCATCGCCAAGCTTCCGAGCGTCTCGAACGCAGCGCTGGAAGACGAAGAATCGATCAATGCTGCGAAGGAGAAGTACGACGCACTGGATACGGAGCTTCTGAAGTATCTCAAGGCTTCTGAAAAGCAGAAGCTCAGTGATCTGCTCCAGCGGATGAAGGAGCTCAACGAAGAGCTTCTGACGAAGCTTGTGGTCACGCCGGACACGGTAACCGCAGTCGTAGATGCAAAGACCAAGACGATCCAGCTGGTCGGCTACATCACCGAAGGAGAGCCCATCACGCTGAACGGCGAGCCGATTACGCGGAGCGGAAGCAAGTTCACGCTTGGAAACACCGTATACCGTGTGGTTCTGAACGTCACTGAGCGGCCCATCAACGTCACGCTCGACGAAAAGCGGCCGGAAATTGCACCAGCGGAGGACGCTACGGACGATACGAAGAAGGCGGCAGCCGCCATCACCAGCCCGAGCACGACCTCGGATGGTCTGGCGGCGGCAGCGGCTGACCACCTCACCGAAACAGCCAGGAAGCAGGCGGAAGCTTCCGGCGATGCAAGCGCATCGGTCACAGCGGAAGTCAAGCTGAACATCTCGGTCGAGAAGTACGAGGAAGTGGGCGGTAAGCAGGAACTGACGCTCGACATCACCCCGCAGGTCACCTACACCGTGACGGCGGATGGTCAGACGCTCAGCACCAAGACCGAAACGCTGGACAATAGCGCGATCAAGGCGCCTGTCACCATCAGTGTCGCGCTTCCGCTCGACATGCCGCAGGAGAACCTCTATGTCAAGCACAAGCTGGAAGATGGCAGCTTCGAGTACATCAAGCCGACCATCGAAAGAAATGTTGCGACCTGGCAGCAGAGCAGCTTCTCCATCGTCGTTCTGACCGCGGACAGCCGCACGGCGACCGTCAAGATGAACGATCTTGACGTGACGCTGACGCCGGAAGACGTCGGCAAGGAGCTTCCGACCGTGACGAAGCCTGGCAAGGACTTCACCGGCTGGACGTTCGTCATCGACGGCACGGAATATCCGGGCGGCCCGTATACGAAGCTGACGGATGATCTTCTCACGAAGCTGAGCGAGGCAAATGAAGTAACCGCAACGCCGAACTTCAAGAACAAGACCTCGTCCGGCGGCAGTTCTTCCGGCAAGATCGAGTCTCCGAACAAGCCCAACAAGAGCACGATGGGCGAAGCGGATGCTTCGAAGTTCCGTGACGTAGCTGCATCCGACTGGTACTTCGACGCTGTTCAGTATGTCCTTGAAAAGGGTCTTATGAACGGCACCTCTGACTGGACGTTTGCGCCCAATGACGCAACGACCCGCGGCATGATCGTCACGATCCTCGCCAGAGTCGAAGGCGTCAATACCAACGGCAATCCGTGGTACGCGGCCGGTCAGAAGTGGGCCATGGACAACGGCATTTCGGACGGCACCAACATGCCGGGCGTTATCACCCGTGAGCAGCTGGCGACGATCCTGTACCGCTACGCGAAGCAGAAGGGTTACGACGTGAGCAAATCCGCCGCCCTGACCGGTTTCTCCGATGCGGACAAGGTCAGCGGATACGCTTTCGATGCCATGCAGTGGGCTGTCGCCGAAGAGCTTCTCAAGGGCTCGAACGGCAAGCTCGACCCGCAGGGCTCCGCCACCCGCGCACAGGTCGCGACCATCCTGATGCGCTTTATGCAGAAGTACGAAAAATGAATCTGAGACTCCAATATCCTGAACTGAATATTGGATAACCACCCCAAGCTGGGCGGTTCCCCACGCGAAAGCGTGGGGAACCGTGCGGCTTATTCGTGTTTTTTGGGTACGCTCCCCAAATGCCCAAAAGGTACGGATAAACCGCACGGAAGTGCGAATTTTGTAAGGGGGAAGCCCAATCCCAGAGGGCGAAACTGTATGAAAAGACTGTTTGACAAAGTCCCGTGGCTTCAGCAAATCGGCTGCGGCGTGCTCGTCTGCGCGCTGCTGCTGAGTATTTGTCTGCCGCTCATGGGCATGCGGGCGGCAGAGCCGGAGAATCCAATCCTACAAGCCGCGCCGCAGGAAATCACTGTCCTGCAAGCGGGACAAGGAAGAGTTCACGCTGGAAACGGCGAGACGGAAAGCCAGAACGCCAATGGCTCCGGCGGCTCCAAAACCGACGAAACCCAGCAGGGCGAACAGGAGCAGCCGGATCCGGAGGAAACGGAAAACCAGACCGAACAGGGGCAGGATACCCAACCCGAGCAGCAGCCGCAAGGAAAGCCACAGCAGGAAGTCCTTGCCGAAGCCGCAATTGGAACCAATACGGATTCCAATCAGGGCGATGAGGGCGAAGAGATCGGCGATACCGGCGAGGAAGACGAAGCGCTCCCACTCCCCGACCTCGACCTCGGCGCAGTTTTGACGTGGTACAAGTATGGCTCACAGGCAAGCTCCATGGTCTGCGCACCCGAAAAAGAAGTCGGTAAGCGCGTGCTTCTGGCGCAATTGGACAACGGCAAGCTTCGCTACGATGTGGAGCTCTCGGGTCTAGACGCGGATGACGCGGAAATCACTGGCGTGCAGATCGCCGCGGGCAACGGCGTACCACAGGAGGCGGACACGCGCGGCGCAATTGAAATGGAACTGCCGGACGGCGCGGACTACCAGAACTACATCCTCTCCGTCAGCGCCCACGCCGTGCAGAAAGACCAGAACGGCGAGACGGTCGAAACGGACGTGGAATTTACGTTCATTCTGCGTCTCGAGAGCGGCATTGACCTGGATCTGCAGCTGACGTGGCAGCCGAACGGACAGGCCACCTGCGGCGCGAACGCAACGATCAACCGCACGGTCAAGAGCGATACGCTCACGGACGGTCTTTTCATCTACAATCTGGAATTTCTCGGTGACAGCGCCGACGACGCGCAGATCAAAAGCGCCGGCTACTGGAGCAGCGCGGACAGCGGCGATCTGGAAACCTCCGGCGAAATTCAGATGAAGGTTCCGGACGGGCGCGATACGGAAACGTATTACCTCGCCGTGACCGCCGAGGTGCTGGGACAGACGATCGACTACACATTTGTCATTACATATGAAGACGGACTAGACCTGCAATTGCAGTTCACATGGTATGAAAAATCCGTCACCGCGCAGCAGCTTCTGTGCGATGCGAACCAGAGAGCCGCTTTGAGCGTCAAGCACAATCAGCTGAACGGCGGCGAGCTTCTGTATAAGCTCGATCTCAAGGGAAGAAGTGCGGATGATGCGCAGATCACGAGCGCCAGCTGCAATGGAGCGGACATCTCTCCCACGGATGGCTCCATTCAAATGCAGGCAAGTAAAAGCGGCGCAAGCTACACCGTGCTCGTGACGGCAGAGGTCAATGGAAAAACCGTGACCTTCACCATCACCATCCGCTATCAGAGCGACGTGTCGCTGGAAATGGCGTATACGGTCATGGAAGACGGCTCTGCAAAGGCTTGCCTTCTCACATGCGAGAACAAAAAGAGCGTCCGTGCGGAAGATGTCTATGACGATCAGCTGACAAACGGCCTTCTCAGCTACGAGCTGCGCCTGGCCGGCGAAGATACGGCGGGCATCGAAATTACGTCGGTCTCCTGCTATCAGTCGGGCGATTTCAGCACGAAAACGCTTTCCGCGCCTACAGGCAGCGTGACGCTCCTTCTGGCGGAAGACGGCAAGACGGGCGAAAATACCTTCACCGTCAAAGCAGGCGGCGCGGGCGAAGAATATACCTTCACCATCAGCATCCCGTATAAGCACCGGGGCGACCAGGAGGTGCAGATCGAGTGTGACCTTGAGGGCGTCGAGAGCGTCGCCAGCGGGCAGCCGCTGGACTTCAAGGTTCGCGCCTGGAGCGAGGATGCAGAGCACAACAGAACTTACATCACAAGCACGGGACTTGGTACGACGCTGAGCGTCAAGCTGGACGGCGAAGCGTGCCGCTTTACGGGCGTGGCCAGCGGAAACTGGCAGCAGTATAAGGTGTCGGAACTCAAAACGCCGGACGAGGGCGATACGATCGAATATACGCTCGTCATCACCGCCGAAGACGCCTTCGGCAACAAGGGCGAAAAGACCATCACGCTTCTTGGCAAGTACGCGGGCGACGGACAGAAGCTCGGCGAAGCAACCATTGTCATTGACATGGGTGTCGTGGGTCTCAGCTCGACCTCTGTGACCTGCGACGTGCTGGCGGGCGAACCTGCATCCTGCACGGTCGCGAAAGCCGTCTGGGGCTATGACGCGGGCGAACCCTTTGGAACAGCAGAACGGAGTCTCGGCTGGTCTGCGGAGTGCAACGATCCGCTCGGCGTGAGCTTCTACCTTGCCAGTCTGGACGACGGAAGCGGCCTTGGAAGAAGCGCGAACGCACTGAGCGGAAGCTGGAGCCGGACAGAGGAAGAAAACTTCGCCATGATCGACGCGCAGTTCGGCGAGGGTACCAATCTGGACATTCTCTGGCGCTGTATCTACCGCAACGGTCTGAACCTGAAAAGCGCGAGCACAGGGCTTGGCGAACAGGACTTCACACAGGGCTCCGGCTGGGAATATGAGATCAACGGCTCGTATCCGGGCGTCGGCATGGACGCATTGAATTTGCAGCCAGGAGATGTGTTGACGCTCCGGTACACACTGGCTTACGGCTGGGACATCGGAAACGGCTACGGAAGTCTCGGCAACGCGGTCGGCTACTGCGTGACGTATTACGGCGGCGGCAGCTGGTCCGGCGTGAACCATGATACGGAAGAGGTCACAGAAGACGGTGTGACCAAAACCGTTTGCCGCAGATGCGGTCTTGCGAGCGAGGGCGGGCTTTGCTCGCACCCGGAGGATCACCGGAAATACGTCGATCAGAAAGACGGCACCTGCGCGCAGGTCTGCGAGGACTGCAACCAAATCGTAGGCGAAGCAGAACCGCATGTGCGCAAATATACTGGCGAAAATAATTCGGAAAACCACACCATTACCTGCGAACATAATTGCGGCTATGAAGAGGAAGAGGCGCATGAGCTGAAGGAAGCGGACGAGCAGGACGAGGCAACAAAGCCGACGTGCGAGCGCAGCGGCGTGCTGGTCTATGTCTGCAAGGACTGCGGGGCGACGGTAGAAAAGGAGCTCGAAGCGCTGGGACATACAGCGGATCGCTGGAGCATTGATAAGGACGACCCGGCGAAGCATTATCAGAAGTGCAGCCGCTGCGATGAGGTCATCGGAGAGCCGCAGGATCATAATTACCGGCAAAGCGGCTCGTTCTGGAAATGCGATGAATGCGGCGCGTACCACGGAAAAACCGCGTGCAAGGGCTTCAATTTTGAATTCAGCGGCGACTACACAGACAGCTCGCACACGCTGACCTGCCCGAACTGCGGTCTGTCGGTCACGCAGATGCATGACCACAACGGTGAAAACGGCAGCTGCTCGGTCTGCGGCTATGGCGCGGAGGAAGAGCATGTCTGCGAAGAACACGTTTCCCGGTTCTATGACGTTGGAGACGGCGCACATCACAGTGGAACCTGCTCAGAGTGCGGGAAAATGGTAACAGAACGCCATACATTCGAGGACGGCATCTGCACAGTCTGCGGCTACAGCGAATCGACAGAGCCGGAGCATGACTGCGCAACCGAAGGTCATGTCTTTGTGAATGGCCGCTGCAAATATTGCGGCGAGCAGGAGCAGGAACCCGAACCGGAACCGAAGCCTGAGCCCGAACCGGAACCCGAACCGGAACCCGAGCCCGAACCGGAACCTGAGCCCGAGCCCGAGCCGGAGCCGGAGCCCGAGCCCGAGCCGGAACCTGAGCCCGAGCCCGAACCCGAACCAGAAAGCGAAGAGGACATTTGAAAACAGAAAAGGAGCAGCTTGCTATGAATACGAAAATCAATGAAATTTTACAGGAAATCGAGTCCGTTATCGTCGGCAAAAACGAAATTGTCGAAAAAATCCTGATGGCCATTCTGGCGCAGGGACACGTTCTCATGGAGGACGTTCCCGGCGTCGGCAAGACCACGACGGCGATGGCGTTCGCCAAGGTTTTAGGCTTGGACACCCGCCGCGTGCAGTTCACGTCCGACACCGTGCCGTCCGACATCATCGGCTTCTCGGTTTACGACAAGAAGGAAGACGAATTTGTCTACAAGCCCGGCGCGATCATGACGAATCTGCTGCTGGCGGATGAAATTAACCGTACCTCCAGCAAGACGCAGTCCGCGCTTTTGGAGGCGATGGAAGAGCACAAGGTCACGGTCGACGGCAAGACGTATGCCCTCCCCGACCCTTTCATCGTTCTGGCCACGCAGAACCCGGTCGGCTCGGCGGGCACGACGATGCTCCCCAATTCTCAGCTCGACCGCTTCCTCATTCGCGTCAGCATGGGCTATCCCGACCACAAGAGCAGCGTCAACATCCTCCGCGACCGCCATATTGACAACCCCCTTGATCGCGCGTATGCGGTCGTGAACAAGCAGGAGCTCCTTGGCCTTGTGCAGGAGGTTCGGAAGGTCGATATGCGAGACCCGGTTCTGGATTATGTGACAACGCTGGTCGAAAAAACGAGAAACCATCCGCAGGTCGCGCTCGGCGTCAGCCCGCGCGGCGCGCTGGCGGTTTGCCGGATGGCGAAGGCGTTTGCTTACCTGCATGGACGCGACTTCGTCATGCCCGAGGACGTGGCGGCCATTTTCCCGGACGTCTGCGCCCACCGACTGATGCTTAACAGCAAGGCACGCATGATGGAGGAAAAGCCGGAATCTGTCCTGGCGGAGATCCTCAAAACGACGGATATGCCGGTGCTGAAAAAATGAGAATGATACGAAAAATTATCTGGCTTTTGCTGACGGCGGGACTTCTGGTTCTGAGCATCCAGACGGCAAGCGCCATTGCGCTCGGCTTGGCGGCGTGCCTCATTTTGCTGCCGCTGGTGCTTCTGCCAATGAACCTCCGCGCGGCAAAGAAGCTCAAGCTGACGGAGAAGCTGCCTGTGAACCTTCGCAAGGGCGAGCGCGGAACGGCAGAACTCACGGTGCAAAATCCAACCGTTTTCCCGATTTGCCGTCTCTCCTGCCGCGTGCGGCTGGAAAATCAGCTGAACGGGGAAACTCAGGTGGTCGAGACCAGCTGCGGCGTGTGGCCGAAGGGCGAAAAGACCATGAAAATCACGCTCCAAAGCCCGTTTTGTGGCAGAATTCGCGTGACGGTGGAATCTGCGAAGCTCTATGACTGCTTCGGCCTTCTCGGCGTGAAGGCGCATTTTGACGCGCACGGCGCGTGCGTGGTGCAGCCGGATACATTTTTGCAGACGCTCGTCCTGTCTCCCGCGGCGGCGCACATCGACGACACCGAGGACTATTCCAACGAGCGCCCCGGCTATGATCTTTCTGAAATGTTCCAGATTCGCGACTATGTCCCCGGCGACAGCCAGCGGCAAATTCACTGGAAGCTGAGCCATAAATACGGGAAACTCATCGTGAAAGACCCGTCACTTCCCATCACGCGTTCAGCCGCTGTCTTCTGGGAGCGGACGGAGAACGACCCGACGGCAGAGCGCACGGACGCCGAGGCCGAGATCGTCGTTTCCGTCTGCCGGAATTTACTTTCCCAGTCGGTGCAGTTCACCGTCGGCTGGAACGAAGAGGCCACGGGACATTGCGTGTTCCAGCAGATTCGCGACATGGACGACCTCATCGGTCTGCTCCCGCGTCTTTTCACAGCGAAACCCGCGAAGGGCGCAAGCGGCGCGTCGCTGCTTCTGCAGGAGCTGCCCGCAGGGAGCTGCTCGCACCTTGTCTACGTTGCCGCCGAGCGAAAAGCGGAGACGGACGAGCTTGCAAACATCGGCCGCCTGACGGCGCTTATCTGCGGCGAGCAGTTCAATGAAACCGACTACGCCGCGCAGCTCTCCGAGCTGGAACTGTAAGGAGGGCGGGCTATGAAAAAAACGAAACATACCGGCCTGCAAGCCGGAATTTACAGGGAAAACACAAAGAAAGACGAAGTATTTGCGCTTTCTTCCAGCGTTCTCATCTTCCTCGCGCTTGCCGCTATCTTCCATACGGCGGCAAACTTCTCCGCGATCCTGCCGCTTTTCGGTGCGGGCGTTCTGACGTGCGTCGTGATCGCCCTCGTCCGGCACTTCAAAAAAGCAAAGTGGCTGGCTCCTACATTATTTATAGTTGCGTTAATTGCTATCCTGCTTGCGAGAGCGCCGCTTCTGCGCGGCTTCTGCGCGACTTGGAACGATCTGCGCGACCTCTGGGCGGCGGAAAAAGGCATTTTACTGCCGCTGGCCGAGACGGACGGTTCGGGACTCTGGTTGGCCGGGATCGTACTGGGCGTTTTGCTGGCACTGGTGAGCTTCGCGCTCTCGAATGTGCCGGCGCTGGCGGCGATTTTGCTGGCGGGGCTCAGCGTGGCGGCGGCCTTTGTGCAGCCGAGTGTAATTCTACTTTTTGCGGCGGGAATTTCCGTATTGCTTCTTTCGTGGCAGAAGGAAAAGAACACCGTCTCGGCGGCAAGCTTCGTGCTCGTGGGCGCAATTGTTGTGGGAATCGCCGCGCTGGCGATGCAAAACGGCACGATGCAGAGCCTTTCGCAAAGCGCGAAGGACTGCCTGCATCATTGGCGCTTTGAACCGGCGGAAGAATTGCTTCCGGAAGGAGACTTGACGCAGCCGGTCAAAGCTTCCGACAGCACAGACGCGATTCTAACGGTCACGTCCGGCGAGAGCCAGACGCTCTACCTGCGCGGCTTCGTGGGCGATTCCTACGAAAACGAAACGTGGACTTCTCTGGACGCGAAAACCGCCGCAGAGGAAAAAGACCTCTTCTACTGGCTGCACCAATCCGGTTTTTATCCGCAGAGCCAGCTGGCAATGGCCGCACGGCTGATGGGCAATTACCAGTCGGGTTCTGTCAGCGTCCAGAATCTGACCGCGTGCAGCCTGTACCGCTACGAGCCGTGCACGGTCCTGCCGGAACGCGCAGGCTTGGCGAAAAACAAGATTCAGCCGTCCGAAGTCGAAACAACCGGTCTTCGCGGGCAGCGTGGATACTCGTTTGATACGATTGCCGACGTGCAGACGGTGCTTCCGGTGCTTCTGGACTTCCTCCAGAATGACGAATCCGGTGCTGCGAACACCTATCTGCAAATGGAAAGCGCCTACCGCGAATTCGTATATTCCTACGCGCTGAGCGTTCCGGCGGAGTTCCGGGCGCAGCTGGGCGCGGTGCTCGACTCGTTCTGCGAGGAATACGGTTCAGCAGACAGTCTGACAAAGGAGCAGGCGCAGACGGCGGCACTGGCCTTTCTGGAGCGCTGCTTTGACGGAAGCGGAGATGTTTCCCTGCCGCTCTCTGACACCGCAAACGGCACGACGTATCAGTACGCGACCGTCGCGGCTCTGGCGCTTCGCTATTACGGCATCCCCGCGCGATATGTCGAGGGCTACACCGTGAGCGCAAAAGCGGGCGAAGCAGTGAGCGTGGATGCAAAAGCGGCGGGCGCTTGGGTCGAAGTATACCAAGATGGCGCGGGCTGGCTCCCGCTTAGCTTAACGCCGGGCCTTGAAGACCTCTCCGCCGAGCAGACCGAAAGCGGCGTAAAGCCCGTCGGCGCGGGAAAAGAAGGAACCGGCGACGGCCCGCGTGTCACGGAAGGTCAGGAATTAGAGCAAAATGAAGCGGAACCGGACAATTCTGAGGACAATTCGCCCGAGGGCGGCGAGAGAACCGGACTTCTCAGGAAGCCGCTGTTCTGGGTCATCCTCATCGCGGGTTTGCTGCTTCTCTTGATTGCGGCTATCGTGGTTCGGCATGCGCTCATTCTCAAAAAGCGGAACGAAACGTTTACGCAGGAAGACCAGAACGCCGCGACGGCGTGCCTGTTTGCGGACTGCGCATCGCTGCTGGCGGCGCTGGGCTTGAAGCGCGGAAATGGCTCGATGCTGGAGCTCTGCGAAGGCGTTGAAAACCGGTTCGGCGCGGAAAACGCGGACAAGCTGCGCGAGATGACGCTTCTCAACGCCCGGGCACTCTTTTCGACAAAGGCGCTTACGAAGGACGAGCGAATGCGCATGGAAAGCTTCCGCGCTGACGTTCTGAACCTGCTGAAAACCCACACAAAATGGCCGAAAAAGCTGCGCTTAAAGTGGCTTTCCTGCCTTTATTAAATCTGAACAGGGGGAATTTTATGAAACGCTTGATTTCTGTGCTGCTTCTGCTGGCGATGCTCCTGTCCTGCCTGCCGGTAAGCGTGTCGGCGGACGATACAGCGATCACCGAAGCAGAAGAGATCGTGGACGCTGCGCCCGAAGAAAACGCGGACGCGGAAGAACCTTCAGAGGAGGAACCTCTGGAAGAAGAAATACATACGGAAGAAACGCCGGATGAACAGTCCGCAGAAGAGGAAATGGCGGCGGTTCTTTCCGCAGACGGAGAAAGCTTCTTCTATTTCTCCGCCGAAACGAAAAAGGAACTGCTGATCGCGCCGAGAAAGGTTCCGTTTGCCGCAGGTCAGCGCATCTGTGACGCGCTGGAAGCGGCGGGCATCACGCTCAAGCTCACAAGCGACGGCTTCCTGTCCGCCATCAACGGCGTAGCGAAGGGCTATACCGTTCTGTCCGCACCCTCCGCGCTCGGACTTCTCAACGAGCCGGAAGCTGGCGGCTTCGTCTGCGTCACGGAAAATAAGGATACGGACGGCATCGGCGAGGGCTGGCAGCTTCTGATGAAGCAGATGGTGCAGTATTTGCAGGAAGCGCAGGACGTGCGCCTGGCCGCGAAGAACGCGTATGACGCAGCGTGCCAGAACTACTGCGGCGTGTCGGACGAGGATGCAAAAACCTACGCGCTGGCCATTCAAATGGCAATCTCAGAGTATAAAGCCGCGCAGAATACGTTATATTCCGTGACATTTGGCGGAAGCTTTTCCGACTGCAAGATCACGGCGGAAAGCAGCTACGGAAAGCAGTTTGAAGCCGAATCGGACGGAACGCTGCGCCTGCCGAACGGCACATACACCTTCTTCATCCGAAACGGTAACCGCTCTGTCAGCGGCGAGTTGACCGTTCAGGGCAAAGACCAGAAGCTCGAAGACCTTCCCGCGCTTCCGACCGAGGAGTGGATCGACACGGCTTCGTTCGCGCTCTCCAAAACCAGCGACTACAACAACAAATTTGACGAAGAACGCTTTACCCTGACCGCGTCCGAGGACGGCTATACGCGGAGCGCCGCCGTGCCGGACACCTTCAGCGGCAACATCTATCCGTATTTCTGCCTGAGCGCCGACGGTAAGACGGCCGGCGCAAGCATCACGGCAAATTACCGGAATACCGCCGGGGAAACCGTCAGCGAGTCCATTACGACAGGTGCAAAAAACAAGCAGCTGACAAAGACGCTCCTGCGCGGCGCAAGCGGCAATACGGTGGTCTTCCGCGTCAGTGTGAAGACCGGAAGCTATATGCAGAACGAAGAGCTCACCTTGAAGCTCGATCGTCAGCCGACGCTCTCCGCTTTGTATCTCGAAGGAAAGTCCGGCACGCGCCCGGCGGCAGACAAGACCTTCTCCGGAACAGAGCTTTCCTACACCTATAAGATTCTGGAAGAGGATACCACGGTGACGGTCTACCCCACGGCGGCGTTCAGCGGCTATACCGTTACGGTAGACGATCAAGCGCTTGACGAAACCGGCGGCGCAACGGTTAAAGTCACCAGCAAAAAGGATATTTTGGTCTCTGTTTCCCAGGGCGATTACGAAACAGTTTATACGCTGACGGTCGAGCAGGGCGAGAGTACCTATGCACAGTTTGAAATGCTGGACAAGGGGATCGAGTTCCACCTGACCAATGAAAACGGCGAAGAGCTCGTATCCAGAGAAGAGATCAACGACGAGGGCAACATCGTATACTTCTATACCGTCGTCAGCGGACAGAAGTACACCTACTTTGCCACGCTGGATACCCATTACCACGCGGAGAAGACCTTTACGGCAGACGCAGCAGCGGATATTTTTAAGGTTTCGGTGCCGAGCGGAAGCGCCGCGCCGCAGCTGGAGAAGGTGTTCTTCGGTGAACTGATCCAGATCAAATATCAAGATACGCTGCCCCTGACCCATGACGGCGAAACCGGCTTCTCCGCAGCGCAGCTTACATATACAGTAATGGTTCCGGACGCAAGCGGCAGCTTTTATGTGTGGGCAGATCCCTCGACCGGCACGACGTGCAAGCTGCTCTATCAGGCAATTTTTGATACAAAGCCCGGTGTGCAGCGCCAGGAAACGCCGGCAAAAACATCAGCTCGCGGCACGCCGATCACGGACGCCATTCTCAGTGGAAACGTACACGGCAATACGCTGACGTTCCGCGCGTCCAAAGAGGTCACAGATACCGCGTCCGGCGGCGATGGGAAGATCACATATTCGACAGACTATGTGGTGACGGTCAAGCGTTCTCTGACCCTTTCCGATCTGTCCGTTTCCTGCGGCGGCAATCCTGTCACACTGAACTATGATACCGACCAGAGCGGCTTTGCATCTTCCCAGACGGAATACACCATCAATGTCCCCGGCGCGGCGGGCTTTGTGGATCTGACGCTCGGCGCACATGACGGCGTTCTCTACGGAGAAGACGACAGCGGCTATCTTCTGTTTGTAAACGGCGAAGCGGCCGCACCCGGCGAGGTCTTCCAGGCAACGCTCAGCGGCGGCATGGAGACGGAGACGATCACCGTGACGGTCAAGAGCCGCGCGGACGATACGATCTCGACCGACTACAAGCTTACCGTCAAAAAGGAAGCCAGCACCTCGGCAAAGATCACCGTTACGCCGAGCGACGCAACGCTTTATATCTACGAAAAGGTCAGCGGCATCCGCCTCTGGCCGGACGCGAACGGCAAATACAGCTTCTCGACGGGCTTTACCTACATCTACAGCGCGACAAAGTCCGGCTATGTTGGACAGTCCGGCGCGATTCAGCTGTTAAGCGGCAAGCTGGACTTCGGCAGCATCCAGAAAAACGAGGACGAGACTGAGACGTTTGTCAGCGGCACGAAGTATGACCCCAGCAAGACCATTTCTCTGAAGCTGGACACGGCTCCCAAAAACAGCACGATCCAGACCGGCATGGCGGCACAGTGGGCAGACTTCCGCGGCACGGCTTACGCAGAAGGCGGCGTTATGACCGGCACGGCCAACACGAATAACGGCGTAACGTCGGCGGCAATTCCGTTTGCGGCAGAAGAAGGCACGCTCTATTGGGCGGTCAACGCCGGAACGGGCTACAGCAGCAACGCGGTCAGCAACCCCATTCTCGTGGACGGCGCTGTGGTCGTCTACACCGGCACAAGAATCCTGAAAATTGACAAGGACACCGGCGCAATTTTGAAGGAAGGCACGATGGCGGGCAAATCCAGCTTTGCCATCAACAACCCGACGTATGCAGAAGGCGTGATCCTGGTCGGTCTGTCGGACGGACGGATCCAGGCGTTCAACGCCGACACGCTGGAATCTCTCTGGCTCTACACCGATCCCCTCGGCGGCCAGCCGGACAGCCCCATTACCGTATCAGACGGCTACGCCTACACCGGCTTCTGGAACTCGGAGGTCGAGGAAGCGAGCTTCGTCTGCTTGTCCCTGACCGATGAAGACCCGGCGAACACGCTGGAAACAAAGGCCGAAACCTGGCGCTATGTACAGAAGGGCGGCTTCTATTGGGCAGGCGCGTATGCGTGCGATGATTATGTCCTGATCGGCACAGACGACGGCGAGGATGGATATTCGAGCGACACTGCAAACCTTCTGCTGCTGGACCCAAAGAGCGGCAAGCTTCTCGATTCCATGACTGGCTTCACAGGAGACATCCGCTGCTCGATCTGCTACGATACTGCGACGAAGGCGTTCTACTTCACCTCGAAGGGCGGATATCTTTACAGCGTGCAGGTGCAGAAGAGCGGCAGCTCGTGGAAGCTGGCAAACAAGAAGCAGCTGAAGCTCGGCGGCATGAGCACCTCCACACCGGTCGTCTACAATGGCCGCGCCTATATCGGCGTGTCCGGTCAGGGACAGTTCACCCCCTACTCTGGACATAACATCACGGTCGTCAACCTGTCCAATATGTCCGTTGCCTACCGCGCGACGACGCAAGGCTACCCGCAGACGAGTGGACTTCTCACCACGGCGTATGAAAAATCCGGAAACGGCTATGTCTACGTCTACTTCTTCGATAACTATACCCCCGGCAAGCTTCGCGTCCTGCGCGACAAGGCCGGTCAGACGACAGCGGAGTATACGTCGGATGAATATGCAGAAAAGACGAAGTACACGACCGCCTATGAGCTCTTTACCCCAGTCGCGCCGCAGATGCAGTACGCGCTTTGCAGCCCGATCGTCGATGAAAACGGCACGCTGTATTTCAAGAATGACTCCGGCTACCTCATGGCTTACGGCAGTATGGTTGAGAGCCTGAGCATGGACGCGGCACCTACGAAGACGGAATATGAAGCGGGCGAAAAATTCGATCCGGCAGGTCTCAAGGTGACGGCGACGTATGCAAACGGCGTGAAGCGCGATGTGACGCATCTGATGAAGGCGGCAGATAAAGCGCTGACGCAGGCGGATACTTCCGTCACGCTGATCTACGGTCTTGGGCAGACGATGTACCACAACGTGGAAAACACGGACAAGACCATGAAGCCCGGCGAGGAAACCGCGTCGAAGAGCATCGCGATCGGCATCACTGTAGGAAACAGCACGCTGACCGGAACGATTGGAGACCTCAATTGGAGCTTCAGTGCGAAGACCTCCAAGCTGAACATCTCCGGAAGCTTCCCCTCGGGCGCGAGCCTGATCGCAGCGGTATACACGGCAGACGGTAAGATGGTCGGTACGAAGATTCTTACGGCGGAGGGCGAAGCGGAGCTTCCCACCGGCGCGAAGATCAAGCTCTTCCTGCTGGATACCAATGGGAAGCCGCTCTGTCAGTCCGCAACCGTTAAGGGAGCGTGAGAAGTCAGATGAAAAGCGCCCACTTAAAACGCTTATCCGCAGTTCTTCTGCTGCTTGCGATGCTCTTTTCGCTCGCGGCGTGCGGCAAGGAAGAAACGCAGCTTGAAAAAACAGCCTGGTACCTGCAAGCGCAGGTACCGGAGCCGACGTGCTCGGCCGTTGGCGGAGATTGGCTCGTCTTCGCGCTGGTGCGCAGCGGAGTTAAGGTGCCGCAGAAATATTTTGATACCTATTATAAAAACACCGAAGACTATGTTGCATCCGTCAATGGCGTTCTGAGCCGGAAGAAAAATACGGAGTATTCCAGAGTTATTCTGGCGCTGACGGCAATTGGCAAAGACCCGCAGAATGTCGCGGGCTTTGACCTGCTGCTGCCGCTGGGAGACTTCGACGAGACGGTCAGCCAGGGCGTGAACGGCGCGATCTTCGCGCTGCTGGCGCTGGACAGTAAGAACTATGAAATCCCCGCCAATCCGGCAGCGGACACGCAGGCAACGCGGGAGCTATATGTAGAGGAAATCCTGCGGCGGGAGATCCCAACGGGCGGCTGGGCGCTCACAGGCGGAGAGCCGGATGTGGATGTGACGGCGATGGCCTTGCAGGCGCTGGCAAAGTACCGCGAGGACGCGGATGTTTTGGTGGCCGTCGAGCGCGGCGTTACGGCGCTGGCAGATTTGCAGGAGCCGAACGGGGCGTATACCTCGTGGGGCGAAGAGAACAGCGAGTCCGTCTCGCAGGTGATCGTTGCGCTCACGGAGCTCGGCATTTCACCGGATGATGAACGCTTCGTTAAAAACGGGCAGACGCTGGAGCAGGTGCTCTTGCGCTTTGCGCAGGAGGACGGAAGCTTCCGGCATACCGCAGATGGAAAAAGTGATGAAATGGCGACCGAACAGGCGCTTTACGCTCTGGCTGCCATTTCGCGTGCGCAGGATGGCAGAACCACCCTGTATGACATAACGGATACCGAACAATAAAAACAGGCTTGGATGATTGGATGAATTTAGGATAGGAGAGACATGGCATGAAAAAGTGGCTGAAACAGAGCTTGCTCCTGTGCCTGCTGGCGGCGCTTCTTAGCTCGAGCGTATTTGCGGCGGACACAGAGTCCGGCATTTGTGACCTGAACTCCCATAACGGCTACCAGCTGACCGCAGTCGGCACGCCGGTAACCGTGGACGGAAAGAGGGTCTATCCGGGAACGCAGACGCTTTCTTTGACCTGTGACAATCCGGCGGCGGGTGAAAATCTGCTGCTGGTACAGACAGATGAAGGTGTCCCCCTCGAGGAAAATCTTGTTTATATCGACCAGAAAACCGGCTCGGCAGATTTTGAGATCTACCCGAGCAGCCTCGCGGACGGCGTTACATACTATGTTTACGTCTCAAACGATACTGGTAAAACGCTTGCCGGCACATTTTCGT
This sequence comes from Oscillospiraceae bacterium, assembly GCA_916988195.3. GTDB lineage: Bacteria > Bacillota > Clostridia > Oscillospirales > Oscillospiraceae > CAG-170. The sequence goes on along the minus strand of CAKASQ030000019.1, from coordinate 6,299 downwards.
ATTACGACCCGTTCCCATACACCGTGACCGGCGCTTACGCTGCCAGCAAAAAGAATAAGGGAAAATACACCTTCACCGTCACGCCGATCGAAGGCGCACAGTACCGCATGGACGATGGCGCGTGGCAGGACAGCAACGTCTTTGACGGCATCGAGCTTGACACAGAGCATGTGTTCTATGTGCAGGTGGATGGACGTGTTGGGCAATCCGAGCCGCTTCTCTGCCGCGACGCAGCGAAGGAAGCGGCGGAGGTAGACGCAATCATCAAGAAGCTTCCGGCGGCCAAGAAGGTCAAGCTGGAAAATGAAGCAGCGATCCGTGACGCGAAGAAAGCCTACGACGAGCTGCTCGAGGACAGCAAGGCGCTGGTTACGCCGTCCAACGTGACGAAGCTCGAGGACTGCATCGCGGCGCTGGAACAGGTCAAAAGAGAAAACGAAGAGCTTCTCAAGGCAACGGCGGAAGCAAGGACGCTCATGGAGCAGCTGCCGGAGGACACAAGTTATGTAGATGCTGACCACGCCCAGATCGTCAATGATGCAAGAACAGCCTACGATAAGCTGGACAAGAACGGCAAGAACCTTCTGAAAACAGAGTACAAGCAGCTGACCGCCTGCGAAAAGACGCTCAAGAAGAACGAAAAGGCGGTGCAGAAGGCGCAGACGCAGTTGGCAAAGCTCCCGGCTGCCGAAGACGTTTTAACGAAGCTCAGCCTCACCGATAAAAAGAACGTGACGGCTGCGGAGAAGGCGTACAATCCTCTGACCGAAGACCAGCGGACGTTCCTCACGGAAGACGAGCACGCGAAGATGCAGGCAAACAGCGAACGTATGCAGACGCTCATTGAGGGCGAAACGCTCATCAAGGCGGCGGAAAAGGCGATCAAGTCGCTCCCCGCGGACACGAAGATCAAGGCCACGGACAGCAAGAAGCTGGAAACCGCGCAGGACGCCTATGACAAGGTGAAAAATTCGGAGGACGGCTTGACCATTGACCCGAAGCTTGCCGAGAAATTTGAAACGTCCAGAACCGCGTACTATGCCTACCAGCAGCAGGCGGAGGATTTCCGCAGCGAATATCTGGATGCGCTCCCGAAGGATGCGAACGCTGTGACTGCCGAATATGAAACTGCTATTCCGGCTGCGCGGACGGCATATAAGGCTTTGAGCAAAAACGTACAGAGCTTTATCGAAAAAGCCGAGGTTTCGCATCTGAGCGCCTGTGAAAAGACGCTCAAAAAAAGCAAGTCCGCCGCAGTAAAGGTCGATAAGCTGATTGCAAAGCTCCCCGCGGATGTCAACGCCGAGTTCACGGCGAAGGACGAGAAAGCGATCAACGCGGCCTGGAAGGCATACAGCAAGCTGACGAGTGAACAGAAGACCTTCCTGGAAGACGAGCAGCATCTGCTCGATTGCTATAACAAGGCATACCCGGAAGGATAATAGAAAACGGAAGAAATTGGAGCAATGGAACGGACGTATTCTGACGAGCGCATGGAGAATGAAACGGTCTATCTGATTTTCGGGCAAAACGTCAAAGCGTACCGGAAAAAGCGCGGACGCACGCAGGAAGAGCTTGCGGCGCTGGACTGCGATCAGAAATATGTCTCCAGACTGGAAAACGGATACGCAAGACCCACGCTGGATATCTGCCTGAGAATCGCGAATTTTCTTCAGGTCTCCATAGACGATCTGCTGGAGGGCGCGTATGTGTTCCGGCGCTCGTCCGATGGCGCAAAGCGTCAGTGCCGCCGCCAGATGCTGGCGGAGATCGGCGAAGTTATTTCCAAGTACATGGGAGAAAACTGATGCACACATGCGGCAATGGCACAGCGCGTGCATTGCAAAATTAAAAACGGAAGGAAGGTGCATATATTAAAGCGGGCGTTTCTCCTTAAATAATGAACACCATATACCAGCAATATTTCACAGGCAGAATCGCCGCCGACTGACAATCCCAAAGTGGTTTGTCGCCTGAAACGGTATGAATCAGTGAAGATTCCACACCTGCGATTATTGCGCCCTATAATTTGCCCCGCAGAGCCTTTGGTTTCTGCGGGGTTTTTCGTAGTCGAAAAGGCTCGGATTTTACAAAATTCCCCCGAATTTTGTAAAATCCGAGTCTTTTCTGTTTTAAGCGAGTTCATCCGCAAAAAAACCGCACATTTCTATAAACAGGAAAACCAAAAACAATCCCAATATAGACAAAAACCGTGCCGGGCAGTCATCCTGCCGCCTGTCCGCGCCCCTCCGTTTCTGACATTTGCTTATCCCTGCAAATGAAATTCAGAAATGGAGGCAGCAATATGCTGATTAAAGTTGTTCAAAATGGAATCGAATCTGACTGGTTCCAACTCACGAAAAAGGCACACCACGAACTGATCAAAAAGAAGCCGGAAGCGGCGGTTATACATATCGAGGACATTTACCCGGAATCTCCGGATGCCGGGCGGGTGATCCGGCTGGACTTCCGGCTGTTTACGGTTCTGACGCGGGAATTTAAGCTGGAAGATCTCAAACAAGAGAAGCGTGATGAGCGCCATATTGAAAAGCTCCGGCTGGAAGCCAGACCGGCCAATGCTCCGGAACTGGCCTCGAAGACGCTGGACGAACAGTACATCCGTCAGGAGATCAAGGAGCTGCTGGAGGCCGCACCTGCATGCGCAGGATTGACACCGACTCAACTGCGGCGATTTCAATTATTTGTCGAGGGCGGTAAGTCATTCCGGGAAATCGCACAGCTTGAACAGTGTGAATACAGCGCTGCACGGAAGTCTGTAACTCAGGCAAAAGAAAAAATAAAAAAATTTTTGAAAAGAGGGTGCTCAAAACGCGAATTTCTGTCGGATTAAATAGAGGGACATTTACCTCTGTTGTTCTTTGAAAAAAGAATATCCGATTCAACAGTACATCAGTTGGCAGAACCCGATGAGGGAAAAGCGATTTGGCGGATGCGCGAAGACCACCTGTGCGGAAGACATTGCTTCTGCATAAAGACGGCCCAAGAAGGTGACGAGCGGACCCATCCAGCCAGAAGCGGCTTTGGCAAGCTGTTTTGCGAAGACCCTGCCAGCCTATAATGGTACACCTGTCCAGCCACAACGGAACGTAATGGGGGCAGCTCGGAGAGATCCTCGGAGGGGTGCAAGACCCGTGGAGCGGCAGCCAGCCGCCGCTGTTTGAAATCGCCCATTGGCTTGGGATGTAGCGACAAATAAAGCCAGAAGCACAAATGTCAGAAACCGCGGGAACCGTATCCCGCTATGGAATACGGTTCCCGCTTTGTGTATAGGAGAAATGCAATGAATCCGAACATTGATTTTTTAGGCATCTGCCAGCTCTTGAAGGCGCTCCGAACGGTCGGGTTTTCTGAGATTGAAATCAAAAAGATCGCGCGGCGGATCGCTGTCGAGCTTGGTGCAAATTTCACACTTTACGCTTGATTTTTCTCCGTTTTGGTCATAGCTATTACGCCTTTGGTGTGATAGTGTGTGTTGCTGCAAGGAGGTGAGAATGTGGTGAAAAAGCAAACCGACGGAAGCCTTGCGCTGGAACAGCAGCGCGTCATAGTCATCCCAGCGCACGACGAGATCGTCGCACGGAAGCTGCGCGTCGCAGCCTATGCCCGCGTCAGTTCCTCCAGCGAAGATCAGCTCAATTCCTACCGCGTGCAGAATCAATACTATTCTGAACTGATCTCCAGCAATCCGGATTGGGAAATGGTCGATATTTACGCCGATGAGGGCATCACCGGCACGTCGGTTGAAAAGCGCGAAGATTTTCAGCGCATGATGCAGGATTGCAGAAAAGGAAAGATCGACCGGATCTTGGTCAAATCCATTTCCCGATTCGCCCGAAATACAAAGGACTGCCTTGCGGCGGTTCGAGAACTGAAAGAACTCGGTGTCAGCGTTCAGTTCGAAGAACAGGGCATTGACACCAGTAAGGTATCCAGCGAGATGGTCACGGCAATCATGGCGTCCTTGGCGCAAAAACAAAGTGAGTCAATTTCCGGAAATACCCGCATGGGAATTCAGTGGCGGATGGAATCCGGACATTTTCATATCAGTAATCCTCCACTCGGCTACAATTTGGAGGAAGGCGTTTTGTCAGCGACGGAGGATGGTATCTCCGTTGTAAAGTTCATTTTTGATTCCTATCTGTCGGGAAAGAACTCAAGAGAAATCAGTGAAAAGCTGAATTCACAGCAGGCGTTAAACCGGACATGGACCAGCAAAACCGTCGATTACGTTCTGCAAAATGAACGGTACGCTGGCAATGCGCTGCTGCAGAAACGATATACGACAGACAGCTTTCCACGAGTAAAAAAACGAAATCACGGTGAGCGGATGCAATACTATATCGCAGACAGCAATGAAGCAATAATTACACAGGAGCAATTCGACCGCGCACAGGCGCTTCGCAAAAACCGAAAAGCGGAGCAGTCAAAAAATATCCGTGCATATTCAAAAAGGTGCTACTGTTCCTGTGGCTCCAGATGCCGCTCCAAGCATATCAATCAAATTTGGTACTGGGTTTGTGTTGCGCATGAGGAACAAAAAGGTGTCTGCCAAATCAAGCAGGTACCGGAGGAAACTATTAACGCAGCGTTCTGCCGTCTGTACTACAAACTCAAACACCAAGGCAACCCCATCTTCACACAGATGCTCTCGAATCTCCAAAAGATCCGCTACAGTCGGATGCTTTGGAGCGAAGACGTCATCTCTCTCAACAAGAAAATATCCGACATACTCAGTCAGGTTCAATTCCTAACCCAGCTTCAACAGGCGGGCGGCGTTGATCCTGATACTTTTATATCTTCCAACAACAAACTCAGCGAACAGCTCCGCAGGCTGAAACAGGAAAAAGCAAGGCTTCTTGATACTGACAGCGACGATCTGGCAGACCGTACCCGCGATCTCATGGACGTGCTGGTGGACGGACCGGATTTCCTCGACGGCTTTGATGCGGAGCTGTTCGATGCGCTTGTAGATAAAATCATCGTAGACAGCAACGAGCGCCTGCGGTTCCGGCTGAAAAACAGTTTGGAGCTGCTAGAGCAAATCGAAAGGACACGACGCTGATGGGAAATCGGAAACTATCATTTGGCTATCAAATGCACATGGGCGAGATCGTCCGAAACGAGCCAGAGGCAAAAGCCGTGCAGGACATTTTCCTGCAATACACGCTCGGCGCGTCGCTGAAGGAAATCGCAGAACAGATGAGCAAGACCGGTCCCAACTACGACGAGGGCAAGCGCTGGAACAAGAACATGATCGCACGAATCTTGGAAAACACCAAGTACACTGGGGCAGACGGCTATCCAAAATTAGTTGACATAAAATTATTTGAAGCAGCTGTCGAGAAGCGGCAGACCAAGCAGCGCCTGCCGGAGCGGACACCTGCACAGAAAGCGCTCAAGCGGGTCTGCGCCAAACCGCCCACACCGGAGATCGAACAGCAGGTCTCACATCTGCTCGGCAAGTTGGCAGAGCAGCCGGAGCACATCATGCAGCCAGAGCGAACATCCAAACCGGCATATACAAATACGCAAGGCGAATTGGATGGCATTTTGAACACCCAACCGCTTGACGAGAACGCTGCCAGAAGCCTGATCTGCAAGCTGGCGCAGGAGAAATACGATGCCATTGGCAACGAAGAATATGAAACCAAGCGTTTGCGACGGCTGTTCACCGCGTTTGAATGCACGGCAGAACTCAATGCGGAGCTGCTGCAAAGTGCCGTCTCTGCCGTGCTGGTGACGCGCCAGGCGGTGCGCTTGCAGCTTAAAAACGGACAGATCATTGGAAAGGAAGATTTGGTATGACAGACGAAAAACCGCACGTCATTATCATTCCACCCAAGCCAGAATTACAGCAAACGACTACAGTCACAAAGCAGCTTCGCGTCGCGGCGTACTGCCGCGTTTCCACCAAGGAGGAAGAACAGGCCAGCAGCTACGAAGCGCAATGCGAGTATTACACCGACAAGATCATGTCCAACAAGGAATGGACGATGGCTGGCATTTTCGCGGACGAAGGCATTACCGGCACGTCTACAAAAAAACGCACGGAATTCCTCCGCATGATCCGCCAGTGCAAGCAGAAAAAGATCGACCTCATTCTCACAAAGTCCATCCAGCGGTTCGCCCGCAACACGCTTGACTGCATCAACTATACGCGCATTCTCCGGCAGCTTGGGATCGGGGTCCTCTTTGAAAAAGAAAATGTGCTTATCGGCTTCACGCAGCTGAACGAAAAATAGATACAAAGTCCGAAATATAGGACAGCAGAAGTGCTA
>CAKASQ030000018.1 GCA_916988195.3 Oscillospiraceae bacterium | reverse complement strand
CGGCGATCAGATCTTCATGCGTCTGGCAAGAGCTGTCGCTGCATCTTGTGCACAGCTGCATTAAGCCGATAAGCACATTTTGAAATTACACGCTCCCCTCCACCACGCAAATGTCTCCTTTTCTGCACTGAACACAGCGAACTGAAAAAAAGCGCATCTTTTCCGACGATGCTTGCGCAGTCCTTTGGCACAGTGGAAGCATGGCGTATCGACATGGCAGAGTTTAACGAAAAAAACGAAAAACGAAATGGAAGGAAACTGACAATGACGGAACCTATTACTGCTGTAGAACTGACGAAAACTGACCTCTGCATTCTCGACTCATACACCTGTCTGGCAAAGGGACTGTCGGAATATCTCGGCACCGGCTATGAAATTGTGGTACAGTCCCTTGGAAATCCCGACGAGGGCGTGATCTGCATCATGAACGGGCACTATACCGGACGAAAGATCGGCGCGCCCATCACAGACTTTGCCCTTGAGATGTTCGAACGTATAAAATCGCACGATGGCACCCCCTATGCAACCTATTTTACTGAAAATAAGAACGGTGAGCCGATCCGTTCCACCACCATTGCAATCCACGGAGAAAACCATCGCGTCATCGGCTTTATCTGTATCAACTTCTTCCTGAACCTGCCCCTCGCCACGTTCATTCGAGAAAACTATTTCTCCGAGCATCTGCGTGTATTCTCCGAGACTTTCGCGGAAAATTCCCGGGAGATCATCGAAAAGCAAGTCGTGAAAATTCGCGATGAGGTCTTTTCCGACAAGAATATCTCTCTGAACAACAAGAACAAGGAAATCATTTTCCGCTTAAGCAACTGCGGGATCTTTAACCTGAAAGATAGCGTTGTCCTCGTAGCAGAGCAGCTCGGGATCTCCAAAAACACGGTCTACCTCCACCTCCGTAACTGCCTGTAACACAGGCGCGGCGTCACCCGGAGCACTGCATCGTTTTTTCAAAATCAGCTTTCCATCTCGGATGGGAAGCTCGTGCGAAAGGCTCCTTTTATTGATTTAAGGCAACACCGCACAATTTGGCAAGCAGATTCGGCGAGAGATTTTTCGTCAAATCAAGCTTTTCAAACCGCAGAATTGGCGGAAAAGATCCACCGATTGCCGATGGGGATCGCTTCCTGAAGTTTTTAGAAACCGTCCGTTTCTTCTTCCCGGATTATCGCCTGAATCTCTGCCATATCCGCGATGTGGATGGGCATTTTGTGACGATTGAGGAATATTAGCAGCAGACGCGAAAATGAGTGTCTTCACCGAAACTCCCGCAAATACGTTGAGCCTTTCCCATTTCTCTGCTACAATAAGAAAAAACACAGCGGAGGTTTTCCATGATCCGTGATATCTGCAAAGACGAATTATTCTTATCTCAAAAGTCGGAGCCTGCCACGGCGGACGACCCGAGCGTGGCGCAGGACTTATTGGACACGCTGGCCGCGCACAAGGACGGCTACGTGGGGATGCGTGCGCATTTTTCTGATACCAATCTCAAACGCATCCGCACGACCTACGGCTGCACGCAGGCGGAGCTTGCCAAGCGAAGCGGTGTCAGCCTCCGGTCGATCCAGATGTACGAGCAGCACAACAAGGATATCAATAAAGCCAGCGCGGAGACGGTTCTCAGCCTTGCCAAAGTCCTTGGCTGCACAATGGAGGATCTTTGGGAAAAATGATCTTCGTGATGGGGCTATTCTTTGTCTATTGCAGCGCAATCTTTGAGCTGTCCATCCTCAGAAACCACTTGCATAACCCTCTGCCCAGAGTTACAATGCAGACGCCTTGAACTATAGAAAACGCTTTCCGTTCTTTTGAGCGGGAAGCGTTTTTGACCACATGGATTACTACAGACGCGCGCGGAACAGGCGGAAATGAGGGTTCCAAAGAGGTCACGAGAGTAACGGAAAACGAGCGGAAACGATAAAAAACCGTTAGAAACGTCCGGAAAAAGTTTTCGGTTCCTGTTTGGGACCACGAGGCCGCTGGTTCGAAGCCAGTCACTCGGACCATATTAACGAAACGGTATAGATGCGTCTGGCGACAAGCCAGGCGCATCAACCGTTTCCGGGCTTTTTCAAGCCCGGATTTCTTCTCTCAAACCATAGATGCAAATCGCTGTTTCAGGGCGTCTGCCCCGATTCGAACCGGGGATTGTCTCCCTTCGGACAGATGCATTCAGCCGGTGCCCTTTTTCAGTGGCGATTATTCCGGCTGGCAGCGGCATTTTTCTCAAAAAAGAATCACAAAGACTTTGGCGTCGTTTTGTTGGTCCTGACGGACTGAACTGCTCCCTGTCAAGTAGACAAAGCAAGAAATAAAAACTATGCAGAGGATTCTATAACATGTAGGATTCTCTGCGTTATTATTTTGCTGAAGCTGCGATGAATTCCGCCGGTGTCATACAGCCAAGCTTTTTCTGGTACCTGTCATTGTTATAAAAGTCAATATATGCGCAGATCGTCTTCCGCAGAGTTTCGTAATCCTCGAAATGATAGAGGTAATACATTTCTGTTTTTAGGATGCCCCAGAATCCCTCCATTGGGGCGTTATCAAGGCAGCGTCCCACGCGGGACATACTCTGGCATACGCCGGCGCGTTTCATTTCTTTTCGGAAGGAACGACTGGTATATTGGACGCCCCGGTCGCTGTGCAGCAGCGGTTTTGCGTCCGGATATTTCTGAAACGCCTGCTCGAAGGTGTCCAGCACAAGAGGTGTATTATTGCGGCGGCTCAGGGAGAACGCAACGATATTCCTTCCGTACAGATCCAGCACAGCACTCAGGTATGCCTTGCTGCCAGAGCCGTATTTGAGTTCTGTTATGTCAGTCACCCATTTCTCATTCTGCCGGTCAGACGAAAACTCCCTGTTCAAAATATTTTCCGCGGTGTATTCCGCCGGGGTCTTCTTCTGATACCAAAAAAGAAAGGAAGGAACACCAAATGGCTGTAAACGCAAGAACAGAGGAATTCCAACACATTGAAGTATTTGATAAGCCCGCGCTGTTCACCAACGGGCGTATTGCCCGTGATACCGTGCCGAAGGGCTGGTACTGCTATGACATTCGCGGCTCTGACGATGATCCCGGCGAGCTGTGTTACATGGAAGAAAATGTTGTGGTCAACCACGCAGGCTCGGTGCTGATGCCGGAAAAGCTGGCGATGCCTAAGTCCGGACGGCTGGATGTGCGGGATGAGCTCGGTTTTCTCGATGAAGGCAACATGACGCTCCGCGAGTTCTGCGAGGCGCATCAGATCCCGCATCCTACGGAGGAGAAAAAATTTCATATCCGACCTGCCCGCCCGGAGGAGGCGGGCTTATTTTATACCCCGCACCCCGAAGAAGATAAGCGGCTGGGTACCGTTGGCCATGTCCGGATGGACTTCGGGCGCAGCGGCAATGAATTCTGGCATACATGGTGGCCCCGTGGCCCGGAGGAGCTGAACAGCCCCACGTTCAAGCTGGAGCTGCAAGAGGTCGTGGACACGCTGCGGGAGAGTGTGCTGAAAAACCGCTTCGCTATGGAGCGTTTCTGCTATGAACACGGCGGGAAAATCAGCGGCGGCTGGACACAAAACTACGGCTACATCGTGGAAACGGAGCATTACCGCTACTGCCTACGCTGTAATCCGTCCCCTGGTGACTATAACGGGTATCTGACAGCCTATGATCTGGATGTCCAGCGGCAGAACATGGCGCGGGACAAGCCCCTGGTGGGCCGTGTGTCCTATGCCAACGGCGACGCGCAGGAATTTACCGATGCTGAAGCCTTTCTCGAGTGCGTGCGGGAGGAATTGCCGTACCGCCCGACCACAGGCTTCCGTTACGAGGTGCTGACCGATGATCCCGCCGTCTGCAAGCAGGTGGATGACATGATCTTCGACTTCTACGGCGAGGAAGCCCCTTGCCGGCAGGAGGATCACGAGCCTCGACCCGAGCAGGGCATGACCTTCGGAGGAATGTAATGGACGCTTCAAAAAAGCAGCGAGAGCCGGTCGCATTCAAAAGTCTTGCCGAGCTGAAGCGGTTCATCCGCCCCGGTGTGGAGCTCAAGACCGTCAGCCACGCCAATCACGCGGATATGGTGGGGCTGACCCGTGTGGTGACCACGGTGCAGACGGTGGGCTTCTATTCCAAGATCAAGGATCAGCCGGAGCATCCCTTCTCCACCTGCAACCACGGCAAGGGCTTCTACACCGATTTTGGGAAAGCCGGCAATTACATCTTTGATGGTACGACGGTCAAGGTGAAGGATACCCGAAAGCAAGATCGCGGCGTGATCTACGAGCTGGAGTTTTACGACAGAGAGCAAAACATGGAGGAAACGATGATGGACAGAAAAATGGTGAATTTTATCAGGGAGCAGTATCCCCCCGGCACCCGCATCCGGCTCAATTCGATGGAAGACCCCTACGCCCCCATCGCTCCCGGTACGGAAGGTGAAGTGGACTTCGTGGATGACATTGGCACTATCCACATGAAATGGGACAACGGCAGGACATTGGGGATTGCCCCCGGCGAGGACAGCTTCACCGTGCTGCCGCCCAAGCTGACCACCCTTAAGTTGTATATGCCCCTGACCGCCGATCTCTATGAGCGGAACGAGTACGGCGACTTCGACGACAGCAGCACATTGCTGGAGGGCAGTGAGCTGCGCGGCTATCAGGATCAGATCACGGCGGCGCTGGTGAAAAACCGGATGCCGGAGGAGGCCGAGCGAGGTCTCATGCATTGGTATGATGAAGCCGACAGCGTTGACCGCAAGGTACGCTCCGCCGTCTTCACCGTGGAGAAGCGTGACCGGCAGCTCTGGGACGTGGCGGAATGCCGTGTCGCCGGGGAATTATCGGACACAGAGCTGGAAGCCTTAAAGGAATACCTCACCGGACAGGCTTCGGACGGCTGGGGTGAGGGCTTTGAGCAGCGGGAGATTTCCGTGGATGACGGCGGTGAATTGTATGTCCACTTTTGGAATTCGAACGAGTGGAGCATCCAAACGGAGCAGGAGCTTTTCTCCCCCAAGCTGGCGGAGGGGCTGCCGGAGCTGTGCTTCTCCACCCTTGCCAGCACCGGAGAACTCATCTGCATCAAGCGCGGCGAGAGCGGCTACTATCCCAGCGACTGGTCCACGGACAATCCGGCGCAGAACCGTGAGATAGCGGACTACAACAACGAGCGGCTGGGCGTTACCCCCGCGCAGGAGGAAGCCATAAAAACGGGTTCCATGTTCGGCTGGGGCGTCCCCGGCGCTGACCCCGCCTGCTATGAACAACAGCCGGAGATGGGAGGAATGACCCTTGGGTAAAAAGATATTTGGCATCTATCTGGCAAAGCTGGACTTACCCAACAGTGAGGCTCACGCAAGACTGGAACTTCCCGCCTCCCCGTGGGAATTGCACGATTCAATGGATAAGGTGCGGCTTCAGGAGAACGAGGAGCTGTATCTGGAAATTGACGATTACTATGGCTTCGAGTATCTCGCCCCTCACCTGATGGAACTGGACGCCAGCCTCAATGAGCTAAACGATCTCGCCGGTCGGCTGGCTGTGCTGGATGAAACGGAGCAGGAAGCCTTTGATGGGCTGCTTCGTCTGGAAATCCAGAGAAACGTAGAATCCAATGGCGGTATTCTCACCATGCAGGATTTGAGAAATTTGGCGGTCAGCGCAGGTGCGGATTGTTGCCATGTGGTCGGCGCGCCCAGTGACGCAGAGCTTGGCCGCTTCTATGCGGAAAACGGCTTCATGGAGGAACTGGACGGACTCTCCGACGATGTGTTCGAGATGCTGGACTTTGGTAAAATCGGCAAAGCCCTGCGTACCGGCGAAAACGGCACATTCACGCGGAACGGCTATGTGGTGCAGCACAGTGAACTGGTCACCGCACCACCCTGCGCCAAGGAGCTTCCCGAAAAGCCGGAATATCTCTTCCGTCTTACCCTTGGCCTTCATCCCGACCTCGAAGATGACCGCACCGTCACGCTGGAATTGCCTGCGTCTGCTGAAGCATTGAGGGAAGTGCAGAAGCAGCTCGGAGCGGACGGCTGGGAGGGTGCTATGGTTCTCGACTATGACGGGATCATCCCACAGGCGGCAGAGTTTGCTGACTTGCCAATGGAGCTGGATGCCTTCAACGATTTTGCGGAGGCAGTGGAGGCTATGCCTTCCCGCGAAAAACAGATCCCGAAGCTGAAAGCCCTGCTGGAGCATTTCGAGGTAACGGATCTGGCTACTGCTGCGGGCCTTGCCGAGCATATCGGGGATTACATCCTCACGCCGGAGATCAGTTCGCCGCAGGAGGCGGCCATTGATGAACTGAACTTCACAATGGATGCCCACTCGGCGGAACTGCTCCTGCCTCATGTAAATCTCTTCACCTACGGGAACGAGATCATCAAGGATGACAATGCTGCACTTACCTCCTACGGCCTGCTGCATCGGGAGGACTATCAGCCGATGCAGACTCCGGTGCAGGAAACTCAAGAACAAGCAATGACGATGGAATAAGCAAAGGACCTAATCGAGCCACTACGGAAATGCGTAATGCCGTTTTTAACGACACTGACTTGCAACATATGTAATGAAATCCTCCGGCGTGAGTGTGTCGCCAGCATGAGGAATCGCGTTCCATCTTTTCTGTATGGCAGGGTCTGGATTACACATCGCCGCTATCATCGCCAGCCGAATCTCTTTCCGCACTTCTTCCACGGTAGTATGGTTTTTGCGAGCCACTTCTCGCAGTGCTGCTTCGGCGCAGATGTTCTTTCTCTTCATAGAATCACCCCTTGCTGTTTTTTTGAACGGAAACCGTTCTTTTAGAACTATAATAGCATAGGAGCTTTGAGAGAAAACGTCGAACTCTGTCGAAAAAAATAGAGGCTTGCAAAAAGTGCAAACCTCTGTGCCGCTTATCATTTCAACTCTGCAATCAGGGCATCCAGTACGTTCATTACCTTACGCTGTCCTTCTGGAGAAAGCATCTTAAGTCGTTCGGAGATTTCCGTGGCATGAAGCATTGTTGCCGTGTTCAAGTCATCTTGAAGGAGTTCATCTGTTCCAATATTGAGTGCATTGGCGATGGCGACCAACTTCTCCAGTTTTGGAGCCTTCACGCCTCGCTCTACTACACTCATGTGATCAACGCTGTAATCTACAGCGGCGGCGAGCTCTTCCTGTGTCATGCAGGCTTTTTCACGGGCTGCTTTGATTCGTTTTCCCAACGCTATCTGGTCCATACAGTAGTCTCCTTTAGAACGGTATCCGTTCTTAACAGTATATGGGAGATGCGGTATGTTTCACAGGAGCATATAGAACGCTGTCCGTTCTGAATGAACGGAATGGATAAAAAATATCACAGCAAGGGGCCGTATTCCCGGACGGGGAAAAGCGGCCCCTTCTTTTTTGCGCTCTTTTTGTCTCCTATTCCGGGATAACGGCTCCGGAAAGGAGGAACTGTGGCAATCAACGAAGCCCTTGCGGAATATCTTGCGCTTTACCACAAGGGTGAAGTAAATGCCGTCACCAGCCGGGAGTTGGAGTGCAGCTTCCAAATGCGTGGTTCTGAGCTGCGCCGGGAGATCAACGCCCTGCGCGGTGACGGCATTCCCATTTGCAGCTTTGAGGGCGGCTACTATTACGCTGCCACTGCCGAGGAGCTGGAGCGCACCATCCGGCAGCTCCGCAGCCGCATCAAGAAGATCGCATTTGCGGAGCGCGGCCTGTCCAGTGCCTTGCCGGACTATGTAGATACCGGTCAGCTTTCTCTCCCGCTGGATGGGGGTGATGCCCCTTGAACAGCTTTATCCCATGGGTGGGCGGCAAGAGCAAGCTGCTGTGGATCATCAACAAGATGGCGCCGGATCACTACAGCCGGTTCATTGATGTGTTCGGCGGCAGCGGCACGGTGACCATGAGCCGTCCCATTCAGCCGGGCTGCATGGAAGTCTACAACGATTTCAACAGCAATCTTACGAATCTCTTCTGCTGTGTGAAAAACCGCCCCTTACCCGGATATGACCGGCTTCTCTCCGCGCAATGTGCGCCGGATGCGGGATTTCTGGCAGTTGTACAGCGGCACGCCGGAACTGCTTGGCGAAGCGCTTCACTTGAATTGGACACAGAACATTGTGATCATGGAGGCAGAGCTGCCCGCAGAGGAGCGCCGCTGGTACATCCGGCAGGCTACAGCACGGAATCTATCCAAGGCGGAGCTTCTGCGAATGATCGAGGATTCTGCGTATCTGGAAAGTGTTCTCGACGAAAAGGTCGATGTGTGGTATAATGAGGGCAACGATGAGATTTCGGAGAGAACGCAGTATGAAGAGGATCCTGTTTATCTGTCATGGCAATATCTGCCGCAGCCCCATGGCCGAGTTCGTGATGAAGGACTTGGTAAAAAAGGCGGGACTGGCATCGCAATTTCATATCGAATCAGCGGCTACCAGTCGGGAGGAGATCGGCAACCCAGTCTATGGGGAGCATATCAGCCCTCTGAAAAAGGGCGCTGACAGCAAAAATTCCTTGAATATGGAAAAACAGAGGTTCAAATCCTGTTTGAACCTCTGCCAACCGCGATTTCATCTATGGAGTTACCTAAGAATTTTGAGAATAAAAAATTGCCGAACCCCTTGAGATGACTGGCTTTTTCGCCATTTCATCTATAGTGTTCGGCAATTATGGTCCGAGTGACTAGATTCGAACTAGCGGCCTCTTGAACCCCATTTCCATATTTCGTTTTTTCTGTGCTGGTACACAGCTGCATGTGA
The DNA here is from genome assembly GCA_916988195.3 of Oscillospiraceae bacterium. Classification (GTDB taxonomy): domain Bacteria; phylum Bacillota; class Clostridia; order Oscillospirales; family Oscillospiraceae; genus CAG-170. Next base: position 45,607 of record CAKASQ030000018.1, on the reverse strand, counting down.
AAGACCGGAAAGCCCTATAGTTTCAATGACTTTTCGGCTTTGCAAGAGAAATATCCGGAAAAACCTGCGATTTGCAAAAATCGCAAAAAATGAAAAACTGTTAGAAATGTGTTAGAAACGCAGCCTGCTGTTATCGATGACAAGCCCTCCCTGCGGCGCAAAAAATATGCGCCGCAGGGAGGGCTGTTTTCGTTATGTTACAGGCTGAAAAATGCCTGCTCAATCTTCACTTCATCGAAAGCATTAAGACGCAGAACCTTGTATCCGACTGCTTGCAAGACTGAATCGACAAACTGATCTCGTTCTGCACGATCTGGCGCAATATGGCTGTTATCGTCCAATTCGATGATATACCTCGCCACCAGCTTTGAATCACATAGCAAAAAGTCAACGTGTTTCGCCTGCACTTTGTAGAAATAGGTTTTGTATTTCGGCTGATTTTTTACCGGTTCCAGCAGGTCAAGCAGACGGACTTTAGTGAAGACGGTCATATTTTTCTTTGTCGCGAAGCTGCATAATTGCCGGTAAAACGCCTTTTCGTTCATCGTCAAGAGCCATTTTTTCTGATAAGCCTTGTCGTATGACAATGTATCCGCTTCCGCCTGTGATGCAGCAGAGGTAGTTGACTGCTCCTGCGGAAGTGTCCACTGCGAGTGATAATTTCTATGTCGTCCACTTGAAACGCGGGAAGATAGAAGTGGTGCGAGAACAGCCAGTATCAGGAGCAAAAAAAGCAGTTCCATATTACAGCGCGTTCCTTTCACAAATATTTCGTCCCTGTCTTATGACAGGACATGTTTGGGAATAATATACCCTATAATTTGTCCTGAGTCAAGACAAGTGGAGGGATTTCAACGTGGCCAGAATTGTGGACGGAACAGAAATGAACATGATTGGTGATAAGCTGCGAGCGCTTCGGACTGCAAACGGATGGAGCCAGCAGGCAGTATCCGATAAGCTTGAAATGCTTGCAATTTATGTGTGTCGCGGCTCTATTTCCAGAATCGAGGATAAGCAGCGCACAGTGACGGACATTGAGCTTTACGGGCTGTCACAGGTGTTTCATGTACCCGTGACATACTTCTTTCCAGAATAACAAAGCAGCCGCAGACGTGCCAGAGGCGCGCCAGCGGCTGTTTTCTTTTGCAACCTGCAAAATTTGCACAACCTTCCGGTTGAGCAATACGCGAGAGCGAAGCGGCTCGCGTGTATGCAGCCCCCGCGCGCCCCGCTGCACTGGCAGATTTGCAGAAGAGTTGGTGCGTTGCAGAAGACTGCCCCATGAGAGCCTGCACCACCTTGTATGCCTCCGCGCCGCAGGCGCGGCAAAAATGGAGTTACTCCAAAATACTCCTTGACTAGAGTTACTCCGTGTGCTACTCTTGCAATATGGAGGTGACAAATGATGCCATCAGATAAGAAACGGATAAACCTGACGGTTCCGGATGATGTTTACACGCTGTTGCAGGAGTACAAAAGAGAAGCATGCGTCTCCAATGACGCAACTGCGTGTTTGCAGCTTATTGTCCTACAGTTAAAGGCACAAAAGAAATCTAAAATTGCTATGAGCGTTTTTGCAAATTTATCGCCGGAACAGCTTCAGCAGGCGTTTAATGAGGGTGTTAGCTTTATCAAAGAGAACCTCTAAGGACAGGGAAGTATTACCCTGTTCAACAACGTAAGTTGTGTACACCTATCCGCCTAGAATCATCAGAAATATTTTGAATATGTTTTTGAAGATGGATTGTAATTTTGAAAGGAGATGATTCGCAGACTAAGAAAGGAGCCGCAATGGCTAGAAGTAAAGCCTATCGCAAATTTCAGTTGACATTCAATAATCCGCAGGAGCATGATTATGCCCATGAGAGCATCCGGTGTATTTTGCAGGAAATTTCCGGCATTGTCTATTGGTGCATGTGCGACGAAGAAGGCTCGACATATCATACTCACCTCTATGTCGCATTTGAAAATGCCAAAGAGTTTTCCATGATGCAGCGCCGCTTTTATGGCGCGCACATTGAAGCCGCCAGAGGTACGCACCGCGAAAACCGGGATTATATCCGCAAAGAAGGCAAATGGCGAGAAAGCGACAAATCCGAGACGAATAAGCCGGAAACGTTTGAAGAATCCGGTGAATTGCCGGAGGAATCTGACCGCCGTGTCAAGAAGACGGAAACGATTCTTGCAATGGTCGAAAACGGTGCATCCAATGCCGAAATTATGCGGGAGTGTCCAAGCGCGATGCTGCATCTGCCTCGTATTGAGCAAGCCAGGCAGACATTTCTGGAAGAAAAGTACCGCAAGGATTTTCGCGAGTTGGAAGTTGTATATATCTGGGGTGAAACAGGCGTTGGCAAGACACGCAGCGTTATGGAAAAGTACGGATATGAAAACGTCTTCCGTGTGACAAATTACGATCATCCGTTTGACGGTTATAGCGGGCAGGATGTAATGCTTTTTGACGAGTTTCGTTCCAGCCTGCCGCTGTCCAATATGCTCTGCTATCTGGACGGGTATCCACTCATGCTTCCGTGCCGGTATGCAAACCGTGTTGCATGCTATACGAAGGTTTATATCATCAGCAACATTCCGTTGGAAAAGCAGTACCCCAATGTACAGCTGGAGGAACTGGCGAGCTTTGAAGCTTTCAAACGCCGCTTGACGTCCGTATATCGGATGCTGCCCACCTTGCCGAACGGCGAGCCGTTTTAAGGAGGCAGGCGGATGCTGAACGACTATCGCGATGTACTCACGCCGGATGAGCTTGCAAAAGCGCTTGGCGTAAGTCAAAAATCCGCCTATCGCCTGCTGCACGAGCGTGTGATAGGTTACAAACGGATTGGAACGAAATATCTGATTCCCAAAGTGTGCGTGCTGGACTATCTGAACTCCGCACGCTACACAGCAAAACGATAACAGCAGGCTGCATGTCTGAAAGGAGTAAGCAATGACAGGAAGCCTGCAAGTAAAAAATGATAAATTCTACATGGTGCTGAACAGCACCGAAAACGGCAAACGCAAACAGAAATGGATTTCAACCGGCCTGCCGGTCAAGGGCAACAAGCGCAAGGCTGAACAGATGCTGCGTGAAAAACTTTTGGAAGAAGAGACAGCCTCCCCAACTATCCACTCTGACATGCTGCTATCTGCATGTGTCCGCAAGTGGTTGTCGAATGTCAAAAGGCGCGTAGATGATGTGACATACCAAAGCTATGACCTCATTGCCAAAAAGCACGTCCTTCCCTATTTTGACGCAAACGGACTCAAACTTTGCGACTGCGATGTGAAAGCGCTGCAAGCATACTTTGACGAAAAGTATGCAAACGGTCGTCTGGACGGCAAGGGTGGGCTCTCGGCTGCATCGCTGCGCCAGCTTAAGAACATTTTGTATCAGGCGTTGACAGACGCTGTCAAAGAAGGAATGATTGCCTCTAATCCGTGCCAGTTCGTAGAACTGCCGCGCAAGGAACACTTTGAAGCCAGCTTTTACAGCGCGGAGCAGTTACAGACGCTTTTCAAGGCACTTGACGGCGATCCGCTTCTGCCGCTCATCAAAATTACAGCGCTTTACGGTTTGCGCAGAAGCGAATTGCTCGGGCTCAAATGGGACAGCATTGATTTTGAGAATGATTTGGTAAGAATTTGCCATACGGTTAGCAAGGTCACAAAAGCCGTGGAAAAAGACAAGACGAAAAGCAAAAGCAGCCGGCGGAGTTTTCCGTTGACAGAAGAAGCACGGCAAATCTTTTTGCGAGCCAAAACAGATGAAGCTGAAAACCAAAGACTGTTTGGAAAAGCCTATCAGAAAAACGACTACGTGTTCAAGTGGTCGGACGGACATCCGTATTCACCGGATTATATTTCCGAACGATTCTCGAACCTTTTGAAAAAGCACGGTCTTCCGCATATTCGTTTTCACGAGCTTCGTCATAGCTGCGCCAGTCTGCTTTTGAATAACGGCTGCAACCTCAAGGATGTACAGGAATGGATGGGTCACAGCGATATTCAGATGACAGCAAACATTTATGGTCATCTGGACAATACCCGCAAACAGGGATTGGCGGAGAAGTTGACCGACTGTCTGCATGGCACGGGTGGATGAGTCTGTTAGAAATCCGTTAGAAACCGAAATAGTGCGACACTTGGAAACAGAGCGGAAAGTTTGAGAAAGCAAAAAAGAAGACTCGAAATCACATGATTTCAAGTCTTCTAAGTTGGTCCGAGTGACTAGATTCGAACTAGCGGCCTCTTGAACCCCATTCAAGCGCGATACCAAACTTCGCCACACCCGGAAACAAGCTGTATTTCATTCAGCTCAGATATAGTACCACATCGCGGCAGCTTTTGCAAGACCTTTTTTCGAAAATTTTAAAATTTCATCGGGCTGCCGATCGCCCGCCGCAATACAAGCTGTACTGTGGCGGGCGATGGCGATGCTGCCTTACTTTTTGGTCACAGCGGCCTTTTCAAGATTGATTTTGCGGCGGTTTTTGACGGCGTCGTCCATCGGAACGATCTCCCCTGCCGCCTGCAGCGCCATTTTGGTGAGCAGCGGACCGACCAGCTCATAGATCAAGATGGCAAAAAGCGTGATATTCTGAATCAACTCACCCTGTTCGCCAAGGCTCCGCGCCGTGACGCACATGCCGAGCGCGACGCCCGCCTGCGGCAGCAGCGTGATACCAAGATATTTGCAGATCTGCGGCTCGCATCTCATGAGCTTTGCAGAATAGTGCGCGCCAAGGTACTTGCCGAGCGAGCGCATCACAATGTACACAATGCCGATGAGCACGATCGAACCGTCCGCGAACACGCCAAGATCCAGCTGTGCGCCGGATATGACAAAGAACGCGGCAAAAAGCGGACTCGTCCAGCGGTCTGCCTTGGCCATGATCTCTTCGGACAGCGGGCAGAGATTACAGAAAATCGTGCCGAGCATCATGCACGTCAGAAGCGAGGAGAAGCCGACTGTCACAGGGCCCACATGGAACTCGCACATGGCAAGCGCCGAGACCATGAACACCAGCGCAATCGTCATGTTCAGCCGGTTGGTATTGGAATTGAAGAGCTTTTCCAGCTGTGTCAGAACCCAGCCGCCAAGTGCGCCGAGCACCAGCGAGCAGACGATTTCCACCAGCGGGTCAACGACAATTGAGATTATGTCGAACGAATTGGTGTTCAGCGCCTTCGCGACGCCGAACGATACCGCGAAGACCACAAGGCCTACCGCATCATCCAGCGCAACGATCGGCAGCAGCAGATCGACCAGCGGCCCCTTTGCCTTATACTGCCGGACGACCATCAGCGTCGCCGCCGGAGCAGTCGCCGTCGCGATCGCGCCAAGGGTAATGGCCTGCGCAACAGAGAGTTTCCCGTTTGTGAGCAGGCAGACTGCAATCAAGGCGATATCGACCAGGAAGGTTGCGGTCAGCGCCTGCAGAACACCGACCACAAGCGCCTGCTTGCCGGTCTTTTTGAGCTCGGAGACGCGGAACTCGCTGCCGATGGAAAACGCGATGAAGCCAAGCGCAACATCGGAAATCAAGGACAGGCTCTCAACATCCGCCATGGTCGGGAAGCCGAGCCCCTGAATCCCCAGAAGCCCCAGACAGTACGGGCCGATCAACACGCCGGCAACCAGATACGCCGTCACGGACGGCAGCTTCAGCGGTTTTGCGACACGGGTCATCAGAAGCCCCGTCAGCACTGCAACAGAAAGCGACAATAAAATTCTCATACTTCTTCCTTCATTTCATAGATACTAAATTTGCATCCATCATTATACGCAGATTTCTAAAAAATGCAAGTCTCTTCTGTATAAATAATATAAAAAAAGTAATATATTTTTGTGCATTATCTCTTTCTCATGCCCCGCCGTCCATTACCAAGCTCGCAATTTCTTATTCCAGTGAGTAAGTCACGCCGTCGACCGTAATGGACGCAAGCTCGTTCAGGTCAAGCAGACGCGAAAACCGCCAGTTGTCCTTGATCCGGCTGTCCTCTCCGCTCCCTGTTCCGGAAAAGCCGAGCGCACCGTACGTGCCGTAGGGCGCATATGCGCCATTTCCGGGCGTCGTCAGAGAAAAGTTTGTCCCGTCCTTGAGCGTCAACATGACGGCCGTCTCGTCATGTCCCACTCCCCCGCTGCCGTCTAAGCGGAAGGAAATGGGTGTGATCGTCGCCGTATCCCAACGGTAGCTCTTTCCTTCGTAGCGGGATGTGTCCAGCGAAATCGTAAGCTCCTCCTCGAGCTGCTCCGGAACCGGGACTTCAAAGAGGTGGAAGTTCTCGCCGTGGTAGCTCATATCAAACAAAATGAGGTCTCCGGGCGCAAATTCGCCGCCGTTGTTCGTCAAAAGCGCGTAGGCCGTACCATCGTCCACCTCTAAAATATCCATGCCCATACCGCCGTTTTTCCACTCGCGCTCATGGCCTTCCCCTGTGTTGTTCTGCGCGAGGACCAGAAGCGCCCCATTGCGCTCGCGGTCTAAAAAGCTCGTTTCCTTCCACGCGGCAAGCTCCTGCTCAGCCTCCTGGGTCCGCGCTTCGATCCGCAAAACGGCGTACAGGGTGTCCTTCGAGGCCAGCATCGAGTCTAACGTGAAGACAAACTCGTCTGTCCTTGCCGATACGCCCGTTTCCGTCGCCTCCGCCTGCTCCGGCACCTGCATCGTGCCCTCGGCGATCATCGCCTGCTCCTGTTCCGTATAGCTCGGAAGCGTCACATCATATTGCGCCGTCTCGTCGTAGGCCGTTACCTTACTCTCCACCAGCGCGGCAGAGCCGCCAAACAGCCGGTCAAACCAGCCAAGCCGGAACGCCGCAAGCGCACTGACGCACAAAAGCGCCGCAATGGCCGCCGCAAGCGCTGCCGCCCGAATGGGGCGCGCCGTTTTTTTCGTTTTGATCCCCGCCTTCTGCATCGTCTGTTCCACAATCCGCGCCGCCTCGTCCGGCTGCAACGGCGCAAGCGGATACTCCCGCTCCGGCGCATAGCGCATGAGTTTATCCCAACTCGTCTTCACAAAGCAATCCTCCTTCAGTAAGCTCTTTTCGAAGTGTTTCCCTTCCCCGCATCAGCCGCGAACGCACGGTCGACGCATTCATCTGCATCGCCTCCGCAATCTGCGCGGCCGTCTGCGCCAGATCGTAAAACCGGTAAAAAATCTCCCGATCCTCATCCGACAGCGCCAGAAGTGCGCTTCGGATGGCCTCACAGCGCTGGCTCTCATACATCCGCTCCCAGAGCGGCTCCAGGCTTATGAGCGTATCATCCTCCAGCGGCACATATACCCGCTTGCGCCGCATGGCGTCCGCCGTCTGGTTTCTCGCCACTGCGCCGAGCCACGGACGAAGCTGCCCGCGCGAAATGCTCTTTGCTCCGCGCCACAGGCTTACAAACACATCCGACGCAATTTCCTCCTGGTCCTCCGCCGTCAGAACGCCGCGGCTCCGGTTTCGTATGATGGCCATCACATAAGCGCCGTATTGCCTGACAGCCTCCTCCAGCGCACCCGCGCTTTTCTGCCGCAGCCGACGCAGCAAACCCGTATCTTCTATGGTGCATCCCTCCCCTGTCATTTCTTTCAGCATGCTGTCACCCTACAGGTCGCGCAATGCGGCGCTTTTGTTGCAGCCACGCGGCGCGCACTTTGATCGTATCCGCCAGTATTATGACGTATTTTTACCGAAATGTCTATATTTTGTAGAATTTTGTCGGCAGGAAGTTTTATATTTTTAATTTTTAGGCTTGCGTTTTTGGATGAAATATGCTATCTTATAGGCAGCGAGTGAATATGGACCCGGGCGGCAAGAGCGCTCCCCTTGCCCGAAGGACGCCGAAGGAATGTGTGTTCGCGCAGCCCTGCCATGTGTTTTTACATACATTCATTCGAAACAGCCACCGCCGTCAGCTGCAAAGCTGGCGGCGGTGGTGCGTCCGGCATGCTCTCTTTTCCGAAGCCTGTCCCCCCGCTCGCGCATGGTGCGGCACGTTCAGGAGAACATCGTGGGAGAAAAACGCAGAAAAAAGAGCTTGACTTTTTGCGCCGCCTGTGGTACTATACGGGAGCAGTCGCGAGACCGCAGCAAATCATGCGCGAGTGGTGGAATTGGCAGACTCGCTAGATTCAGGTTCTAGTGTCCACTCCGGACGTGCGGGTTCAAGTCCCGCCTCGCGCACCAACTCCTCAGATTCTTCGGAATCTGAGGAGTTTTTCTATCTTCAAAGGAATGTGTGGATTAGAAAATTCAGACATTAGCAGTTCTAATATCGAGTATCCAAAACAAATGATTTACTTATGCCGTTTCCGTGCTATAATACCCGAAGATAATAAATGAACCATTGAAGGAGATTGACGAACATGAGTAACTGCGCAATTGTTGGCATCAACTGGGGCGACGAGGGCAAGGGCCGTATGGTCGACCTCATTGCAAGAGAATACGACATTGTCTGCCGCTATCAGGGCGGCAACAACGCCGGTCACACCATCGTGAACGAATACGGTAAATTTGCCCTGCACCTGATTCCCTCTGGCATCTGCCTGCCCGGCGTTGTGAACGTGCTGGGCAACGGCGTTGTCATCGACATTGAGGACCTTTGGAAGGAAATGTCCGCGCTCAAGGACGCAGGTGTGCCCATCACGCCGGAAAACTTCAAGATCTCCGACCGCGCGACCATCGTCTTCCCCTATCACCGCGCGCTCGACGGTCTGGAAGAAGCACGCCTCAAGGACAAGAAGTACGGCTCGACGCTGCGCGGCATTGCGCCGGTCTACTCCGACAAGTACCAGAAGAAGACCATCATGGTCGGCGAACTCCTGTATCCGGAGTATCTCGAGAAGCGCCTTGCCTCCATTCTCGAGTGGAAAAACCTCACGATCCAGAACGTCTACGGAGCCGAGCCCTACAAACTCGAAGATATGCTCGCGTGGTGCAAGGAGTTCGGCGAGAAGCTCGCACCCTATATCTGCAACACGACAAAATATATGTATGACGCGCAGGCCGCCGGCAAGAACATCATGTTTGAGGCGCAGCTCGGTGCGCTCCGCGACATTGACTTCGGCATTTTCCCCTACACGTCCTCTTCCTCCTCCAACGCGGGCTACGCGTGCGTCGGCGCGGGCATTCCGGGCAGCCATGTTGACCGCACGGTCGGTATCGTGAAGGCATACTCCACCTGCGTCGGCGAAGGCCCGTTCACAGCCGAATGGTTCGGTGAGGAAGCCGAGAAGCTGCGCAAAGCAGGCGCGGAATACGGCGCGTCTACCGGCCGTCCCCGCCGCGTCGGCCCTATCGACATCGTTGCGACCCGCTACGGCTGCCAGATCCAGGGCGCGACCGAGGTTGCCCTGACGAAGCTCGACGTTCTGTCCTACATGAAGGAAATCCCCATCTGCGAGCAGTATGAAGTAGACGGCGAAAAGACCGACGACTTCCCGTTCACGGCCGTCATCGACAAGGCAAAGCCCGTCATGACCGCCATGCCCGGCTGGGGCTGCGATATCTCCGGCGTACGCAAGTATGAAGACCTGCCCGTCGAAGCTCGCAACTACGTCGAGTACATCGAAAAGCAGATCGGCTGCCACATCAGCTACGTCTCCGTCGGCGCAAAGCGCGATGAGATCATCTACCGCTAAGTAAGAGGTCGATCACATGAAACCCACCTATGAAAGCCCGCTGGCCTCGCGCTACGCGTCAAAATACATGCTGCACCTGTTCTCCCCGGACAGCCGGTTCGAGACGTGGCGCAAGCTCTGGGTCGCTCTGGCGCAGGCGCAGCACGATCTGGGTCTACCCGTTACGCAGGCGCAGGTTGACGAACTGGCCGCGCACGTAAGCCCGATCGATTACGACGTGGTGTCCAAAAAGGAAAAGGAGATCCGGCACGACGTGATGGCGCACATCTATGCGTTCGGTGTGGACGCACCCGGTGCAAAGGGCATCATCCACCTCGGCGCGACGAGCTGCTACGTGACCGATAACGCGGACCTGATTCTTTACCGTGATGGCCTTCGCTATTTAGAGGGGCAGCTGGAAGCCGCGATGCAGAACCTCTGCGACTTCGCAGACCAGTATGCCGCTCTCCCCTGCCTCGGCTACACACACTATCAGCCCGCGCAGCTGGTCACCGTCGGCAAGCGCGCGACGCTCTGGCTGCAAGACCTGATGCTCGATTTAGAGGAGCTGCGCGACGTGATTTCCGCCATCCGTTTCTTAGGCTGCCGCGGCACAACCGGCACGGAGGCAAGCTTCGTCTCGCTCTTTGAGGACGACAACGCAAAAATCGACGAGATGAACCAAAAAATTGCCGCAAGCTTCGGCTTCGACCGGCTCTATGACGTGTGCGGACAGACCTATCCCCGGAAGCTTGACAGCCGGATTTTGAACGTTCTGTCATCCATCGCGCAGAGCTGCTGCCGGTTCGCGAACGATATCCGCCTTTTGCAGCACGACCGGCAGGTCGAAGAGCCGTTTGAGTCCTCGCAGGTCGGCTCGTCGGCGATGCCCTATAAGAGAAACCCCATGCGCTGCGAGCGCATCTGCTCGCTCTCCCGGTATATTATGGCGGACGCAATGAACGCGCCGATGACAGCCTCCACGCAGTGGCTCGAGCGGACGCTCGACGATTCTGCCAACCGCCGCATCTCGCTTCCCGAGGCATTTTTGGCCTGTGACGGCATTCTGCGGCTGATGCAGAACGTCACGAAGGGACTGCACGTGAACGAAAAGATCGTCGCGCGCTTTGTAAACGAGTATCTCCCCTTTATCGCGACCGAGAATCTTCTCATGGCCGCCGTCAAGCATGGCGGCGACCGCCAGCAGGTGCATGAGATCATCCGCAAGGCCTCGATGGAGGCAACCGCGCAGATGAAAAACGGCGAGCGCTGGGACCTCATTGCAGCCCTGGCCGCCGAACCCGCGTTCGGCATGACGGAAGAAGAGATCAAGTCTCACATGGAGCCCTCGCAGTACATTGGCCGCTGCCCCGAGCAGGTGCACGCGTTTACCGCAAAGTGCCGCGCGCTGTGCAAAAACGCCGAAAGCTGCGCCGAGGAAATCTCGCTTTAAAACAGTTCTTGACAGCCTATTGGTTTTCCTGTAACATATACCTTGTTGCTTATGGGAGAATCCAACTTTTACAGCTCCCGCCCGGGTTGGACGGGGGCTGTTTTTTGCGCCTTTGGGCGCGTTTTTTGCGGAAGGGACGAATTGTATGGAACAGGTACGAACGGAAAACAAAATGGGTACGATGCCGATTGGAAAGCTTCTTGCCAACATGGCGGTTCCCATGATGGTCTCGATGCTGGTGCAGGCGTTTTATAACGTCGTCGACAGCGTCTATGTCTCGCAGCTGAATGAAAACGCGCTGAGCGCCATCTCGCTGGCCTTCCCGCTGCAAAATCTGATGATCGCTTTCGGAAGCGGCACAGCCGTCGGCACGAACGCGCTTCTTTCCCGTGCACTTGGCGCAAAGCGGCACGATCTGGTCGACCGCGCGGCCAACACGTCCATCTTCCTGATGTTCTGCAATTTCGCAGTCTTCTGCGTGTTGGGCCTGACGCTTTCGCGCACCTTCTTCCTCGCGCAGACGGACGTGCAGCAGATCGTGGACTACGGCGCGAGCTACACCTCGATCTGCCTTTGCGCGTCGATCGGCATTTTTGCGCAGTTCTGCTTCGAGCGGCTGCTGCAATCGACCGGGCGGACGAAGCTTGCGATGTACACGCAGATCGCCGGCGCGGTCATCAACATCATTTTGGACCCGATCCTCATCTTCGGCTGGCTCGGCTTTCCGCGCATGGAGGTCGCCGGCGCGGCGCTTGCAACCGTCATCGGCCAGATCGTCGCGGCGTGTCTTGCGCTCTTTATGAATCTCAAATTTAACCCCGATGTCCGCATCCGCCTGAGCCACATCCGCTTCCACTGGGATACCGTCAAGGAAATTTACAGGGTCGGCATTCCCTCGATCGTCATGATGTCCATCAGCTCGATCATGAACTTCGGCCTCAACCAGATCCTCATCGTCTTTTCCACCACGGCGACCGCCGTCTTCGGCGTCTACTTCAAGCTCCAGAGCTTTATCTTCATGCCGGTCTTCGGCCTCAACAACGGCATGGTCCCGATCATCGCCTACAACTACGGCGCGCGAAAGCCCGAGCGCGTGAAGAAAACCATCCGCCTGTCCGTCATTGCCGCGGTCTGCCTGATGCTCATTGGCCTGGCGCTCTTTGAGTTCATTCCCGGAACGCTTTTGTCGCTTTTTAACGCCACCGACCATATGCGCCAGATCGGGATCCCCGCCTTCCGCATTATCGCCATTCACTTCCTGTTCGCAGGTTTCTGCATTGTCTCCGGCTCTGTGTTCCAAGCCATCGGAAATCCGCTGCACGCGCTCATCAACTCCGTGTGCCGCCAGCTCGTGGTGCTGCTGCCTGCGGCGTGGCTGCTTGCGCAGTCCGGGAAATTGGAGCTCGTGTGGTTCTGCTTCCCGATCGCGGAGATTTTCTCCTTTATCCTCAGCGCCGTCTTCCTTCGCGAGACGCTCAAAACTGCGAATGCCCGAATGCTGGCAGATGGCTAAGTATAGAAAATTCCGGCTGCGTTTCAAGCTTTGAAATGCAGCCGGTTTATTTGCGAAAATTTTTAAAAGGATGCAACCGCTCCCCCACTTTTGTCGTCTATTCAAGCAGAATGAACTTTCAGGAGGAATCCGTATGCGTTATCTGTTTCCGATTCTGCTGCTGGCCGCGAGTGTGCTGCTGTGCGTGTTTGCCGCGCCAAGCGTTGTCTCCACGCTGACCCCCGCCGTAAATGTCTGCGGCGGTATTCCCCTTCCTTGAGCGTGGAGTTTCCCGCATCCGTCTGTCAAACGTTCATACATGCAATAAAAAAACTGCCGGAAAGACGATACGTCTCTCTGGCAGTTTTATTTTTTAGAGTTCGTTCGGGAAGAGCTTTTCGATGGCGGCCTCGGCAGCTGCCTGCTCGGCGCGCTTTTTGCTGCTGCCGGTTCCCTGTCCAACGGAGCTGCCGTTGAGCAGGACTTCCACGGTAAAGTGCTTGTCGTGGTCGGGGCCGGATTCGGCGATCAGCGCGTAGTGAAGGCTCTGGTCTTTTTTCCGCTGGACGAGCTCCTGGAGCGCCGTCTTGTAGTCATAGTTCCGGGGGCGTCCTACCGGAATATCACTCAGAATCAGCCGGTCGATGATTCCCTTCGCCGCCTCAAAGCCGCCGTCCATGTAGCTGGCCGCAATGACGGACTCCATCGCGTCGGAGACGATCGAGTCGCGCTTTCTGCCGCCGCCGTGGTCCTCGCCGTGGCCGAGCAGGAGAAAATCGCCCAGATGAATCGTGCCTGCCGCTTTGGCAAGGTTCGTCTCGCAGACGAGATCCGCACGGATTCTCGTGAGCTCCCCTTCGGGCTTTTCCGGAAAGCGCCGGTAGAGATAGTCCGCCACGACAAAGCCAAGAATCGAGTCGCCCAGAAACTCCAGCCGCTCATTGTCCGGAAGCCCGCGCTCGCGGTTCTCGTTTGCGTACGAGCTGTGCGTCAGCGCGTTTTCGAGCAGCTTCCGGTTCTCAAAAATATATCCCAATCCTTCTTCAAGACTTCTGTACATGCTCCAACTCCTTCGGAACCATCATCTGTTCCACATTTGCGCGAATATCATCGGTAAAGCCGCTCGAAACGGCCTGCGCCGCCTGCCGGATGGCGCTGCGGATGGCGACCGCGTCCGACGAGCCGTGTGCCTTCACGACCGGCTTTGTGAGCCCGATGAGCACCGTGCCGCCCGTCTGCCGGTAGTCGAGCTTGCTTTTGAATTCCTGGATGCCCGACATGCACATCGCGGCGGCAAGCTTCGTAAAGATGTTCTTTTTGAACATGTCCTTCATCATGCCGGACATGAAAAGCGCCGTTCCCTCAATGCCCTTGAGCAGAACATTGCCGGAAAAGCCGTCCGACACCACAACGTCCGCCTCACCCAGCGGCACGCCGCGCGCCTCGATATTGCCGATAAAGTTTACATAACCAGCGTCACCCGCTTTTTTGAGCAGCGCATACGCATCCTTTTGCAGCTTCGTTCCCTTCGAGTCCTCCGCACCGATGTTAAGAAGCGCCACGCGGGGATTTGATACGCCCAGCATCTTCTTTGCATAGTAAGAGCCCATGAACGCGAATTGGAGCAAAAACTCCGGCGTACACTCTGCCGTCGCACCGCAGTCGATGAGCACCGTGCCGCCCGTTTTCGTCGGAATTACAGGCCCCATCGCCGCTCTTCTCACGCCCTTGATGCGCTTGACAATCAGCGTCGCCGCCGTTAACAGCGCGCCTGTCGACCCGGCGGAGACAAACGCGTCTCCCCCGCCGTCCTTGAGCATCTGAAGGCCGACAAGCATCGAGGAATTTTTCCGGGTCTTCATAACGGAGGCCGGATCGTCGTGCATGTCCACCACGTCGTCGGCGTTCGCAACCTCAACGCCTGCCGGAAGCGTTTCCATGCCGTGGTTCTTGAGGCACTGCAAAATTGCCTCGCCACGGCCCACCAGCACAACGTCCAGCCTTTCTTCCTTCGCCGCCTCGATCGCGCCCAGCGCGATGGCATCGGGGGCGTTGTCGCCGCCCATGACATCTACAATAATCCGCATCCGGTCTCCTCCTTCGGTTAAATGGTATGCTCGCGCAGCATCTGATCGATGATCGCAAGCGAACGCTCGGCGATCGCCAGGTTCTTATTGGCCTTCCCCTTGACCTTGTAGCCAAGCGGGTCCATAATGCCAAAGTTGATGTTCATCGGCTGGAAGCTGCCGATACTCGTGTCACTGATGTACTGCGCCAACGCGCCGATGGCCGTCTGCTTCGGAAAATCCGGAACCGGCGTGCCTTGCAGCTTTGCTGCCATGGAAACAGCGGCCAGATAACCGGAGGCCGTCGACTCGACGTACCCCTCCACGCCCGTCATCTGCCCGGCGAACGCGACAAGGGGGTTTCTCCTGTCGGCATAGTACCGGTCAAGCAGGCGGGGGCTATCTAAGAATGTATTGCGGTGCATCACGCCGTAGCGCACAAACTCCGCGTCATGCAGCGCGGGAATCATCGAAAACACGCGCTTTTGCTCCGGGAATTTCAGGTGCGTCTGGAACCCGACCAGATTATAAACAGAACCCAGCGCATTGTCCTTTCTGAGCTGCACAACGGCGTACGGCTCTTTGCCCGTCTTCGGGTCCTTAAGGCCCACAGGCTTCATCGGGCCGTAGCGGAGCGTATCCTCTCCCCGGCGTGCCATGACCTCGACCGGCATACAGCCCTCGAAGACGTGCTTGTCCTCAAAACCGTGCACGGGCGCTTCCTCCGCCGTTTTCAGCGCTTCGACAAAGGCGATATACTCGTCTTTTTCCATCGAGCAGTTGACATAATCCGCATCTCCACGGTCGTACCGCGAGGCGAACCACGCCTTTTCCATGTCGATGGATTCGAACGTAATTAAGGGCGCGGCCGCGTCAAAAAAGCTCATATATTTCTGGCCGCCGAAATAGTCCTGAATGGCCGCGCTCATCGCGTCGCTGGTAAGCGGGCCCGTCGCGATAATCACCGGCGCTTCCGGAATTTTTGTGACCTCTTCTTCGACGACTGTAATCTTCGGATGACTGCGGATCTTCTCCGTCACCATGCCGGAAAAGCCGTACCGGTCGACGGCCAGCGCGCCGCCGGCTTCCACGCGGTTTGCCTCCGCGCAGGTGAGGATCAGGCTCTTTAAGCGGCGCAGCTCTTCTTTCAAAAGCCCCACGGCATTTTCCAGCCGGTCGCCGCGCAGGGAGTTCGAGCACACGAGCTCCGCAAAATCGGCGCTGTGGTGCGCGGGCGTCATTTTTGTGGGCTTCATTTCGACCAGCCGCACCTCGAACCCGCGCTCTGCCAGCTGCCACGCAGCCTCACAGCCCGCCAGTCCTGCGCCAATCACTGTTACTGTCATGTTGTCTCTTCCTTCTTCGTCCGGCGCGCGGGAGCCTTCCTGGGCGCTTCCTGCGCGGTATCGTCAGCTGCCGCTTTTTTTGTCGTCTTCGCAGCGGCCTTCTTTGCGGTCGCCGTTTTCTTTGCCGCGGGCTTTTTCGCGGTCGTCTTCTTGGCTGCCGGTTTCTTTTCGGCGGCCTTCTTTGCCGGTTTCTTCGCAGGCTTTTCCTCCGCCGCCGCATCCGCAGTCACAGGCTCGGGCGGGAGATTCGCCTCCTCCGTACCAGCCTCCGCATTTTCTGCCGCAGCGGGCTTTTTGCGATAGCCGCGCTTATCCTCGGGGAGGAAGTTCTTGCACTCGGGATTGATGCAGAAGGGCTTCATTGCGCCCCGGCCGGAGCGTTTGAACATCGTCTGGCCGCATTCCGGGCAGTCCTGATCGGTCGGCACATCCCACGTCATAAAGCCGCACTCTGCACCGCGCTCACAGGCGTAGTACGCGTAGCCGCGCTTGCTCTTGCGCTTCAAGATTGTGCTGCCGCAGCGCGGACATCTGCCCGGCATGCGCTCAACGATCGGTTTGGTAAACTTGCACTCGGGATAGCCCGGGCAGGCGAGGAATTTTCCGAAACGGCCGGATTTCACGACGAGGTTGCGCCCGCACAGGTCGCACTTCTCCTCCGTCACCTCGTCCGGCACCTTGAGCCGCACATCCTTGAGCGCCTCCTCGGCCTCTTCCATCTCCTGATGGAAGCCCTTGTAGAACTCCTCGAGCACGCGCTTCCAGTAGATCTTGCCCTCTTCGACCTCATCGAGCTCAGCCTCCATACCGGCGGTGAACTCGACGTTGATGACATTCTGGAAGTGCTCCATCATAAGGCCGTTCACGACCTCGCCGAGCGGCGTGGGGGAAAGACGCTTGTCGATCTTCTGGACATATTCGCGGTCCTGAATCGTCGAAACGATCGTCGCGTATGTGGATGGGCGGCCAACACCCTTTTCCTCCATTGCGCGCACGAGCGTCGCCTCGGTGTACCGCGCGGGCGGCTGGGTGAAATGCTGCTGCGGGTCGGTGGATAAAAGCGTCAGCTCTTCGCCCTCGGCAAGATCGGGAAGCGGAGAGCCGACGGCCTCCTGCTCATCGTCCTTGCCCTCTTCATAGATGGCCGTAAAGCCCGCAAACGCAACAGACTGATGGGTTGCGCGGAACACCTGATTTTCACAGGCCGCTTCAATCGCCGTCACATCATAAACGGCATTTTCCATCTGCGAGGCGATAAACCGGTTCCAGATGAGCTTATAGAGTCTATACTGATCTTTCGTCAGATCATGCTCGACAAGCTCCGGATAGAGCGCGACATTGCTCGGGCGAATGGCCTCGTGGCCGTCCTGCGCGTTGGCCTTGGGCTTATAGCGCCGGGGCTGACCCGGATAGTATTTTTCGCCGTAGCGGCTGCGGATGACCTCTCCGGCGGCAGCAAGCGCTTCTTCCGAGATGCGAAGCGAGTCCGTTCTCATGTAGGTGATAAGGCCGACGGAACCCTCTTCGCGAAGCTCCACGCCTTCGTAGAGCTGCTGGGCGAGCATCATCGTGCGCTTCGGCGTCAAGTTCAGCTTTCTCGAGGCCTCCTGCTGAAGGCTGGAGGTAATAAAGGGCGGCGCTGGATTTTTCCGGCGCTGCGTTTTTTTGACGCTCTGCACCGTAAAGGGCTTTCCCGTGATCTGCGAGAGAATCTTGTCCACGTCTTCCCTGTTTCCAAGGTCGTTCTTTTTGGGGTCGCCATAGTACCGCGCGGTGAAGCCGCCGGGCTTTCCGGTGCGGTCGAGCACTGCGTCGATCGTCCAGTATTCCTGCGGCGTAAAAGCGCGGATCTCATTTTCGCGGTCGACGACAAGACGCGTCGCAACCGACTGCACGCGTCCGGCCGACAAACCCCGGCGCACCTTTTTCCAAAGTAAGGGACTGAGCTGATAGCCGACAATGCGGTCTAATACACGTCTTGCCTGCTGCGCGTCAACGAGGTTCTGATCGATGGCGCGCGGCGCGGCAATGGCCTTTCTCACAACGTCCTTTGTGATCTCGTTGAACGTCACACGGTAAGTCTTGTCGTCCGGGATGTCCAGCAGATATTTTAAGTGCCACGAAATGGCCTCTCCCTCACGGTCCGGGTCGGTTGCAAGAAAGACGTTCGCGCTCTTGGCCGCAGCGGACTGCAGGTCTTTGATGATATCCTCTTTTCCCTTGATGGGGTAGTATTCGGGTTCAAAATCGTGGTCGATGTCCACGCTCATGGTGCTCTTGCGCAGATCGCGCAGATGGCCCATGCTGGCCTTGACCTGATAGTCAGGCCCCAGATATTTTCCGATCGTCTTCGCCTTGGACGGCGACTCGACGATGACGAGGTTGGTTTTTGCGTTCGGCATGCGTGCCTCCAATTATGATTGTTTTTCCGCGAGTGAAAAGCGCTTGCCCGGAAGTGCGCGGACATAGCCCTTGATCTGCAGCAGCGTCAGCGCAGAGGTAATGCGCGCGGCGGGAAGCCGGGTTGCGGCAATGATCTGATCGATGTGCTTTTCTCCGCTCGTGAGCTGGCCGATGGCGGCCTTTTCGTCGGGCGATAATGCGCCCAAAATTTCCTGTACGTCAATATAAGCCCTGTTTTCCGACTTGTCAATGACTTTTGTGTCGGAGGGCACGGGCGAAGTTTCTTTTTTCTGCGTCTTTTTCGGTCTCGGCGGAAGCTTGTCCGTGGATTTTACAGCGCTTTCGCGCTGCTCCGGGGTCAGCTGCATGGGGATGGTTTTCGGCTGATGGGACACGAGCTCCGGATACAAATGGACATACTCTTTCATAATGTCCCAGCCGTCTTCGACGACGATCGCGCCCTCGCGCAGAAGCTGAATATTTCCCTCGCAGGTCGCCGTGCCGACGTTTCCGGGAACGGTAAATACGTCTCTCCCCTGCTCCAACGCCCGATTTGCCGTAATGAGCGCGCCCGAGCGCTTCGGCGCTTCTACAACGACCACGCCGAGAGAAAGCGCGCTGATAATCCGGTTTCTGACCGGGAAATGAGAGCCGAGCGCGGGTGTTTGCGGCGGGTATTCACTAAGTAAGCACCCGTGCGCCGCGATATCCTCAAACAGCACCCGGTTTCCAGCCGGATATACAACGTCAACCCCGCAGCCGAGCACTGCAATCACCGGCCGGTCCGCGGTCAAAGCTCCGGTCAGGCACATCGTGTCAATGCCGTCCGCACCGCCGGAAACCACAATGCCGCCGCTTTTCGCAACCTGATAGCCAAGGCGCTTTGCCTGCATGAGCCCGTAGGCCGAGGCTTTTCTCGTGCCGACCATGGCAATGACGGGCGAGGTATCGATCGCCGGGAACACGCCCTTATAGTATAAAACGATGGGCGGGTCGGAAATCACGCGCAGCCGGGCCGGATACTGCGCGTCCTGAATGGTCATAACGTGGATGTTTTTCTGATAGCACTGCTGCAAAATGATCTCTGCACCGGTGAGCGACTTATCGAGCAGACTTGCGGGAACGGATCTTCCGTCCGCATCCTTAAGAGCATCTTCGTCCGCCTGATAGATGGCCGCGGCCGAGCCGAGGCGCGAAAGAAGCGAGAGCGCCTGCACGTTGGAAACGCCCTCTCGTGTGCTGAGCCAGATCCAGTACTTGAGCATCCGTCCATCCTCCGTTTCTTAAATTCCCGATTCTAGGGTGTATTCTTCCAACTCACGATGTGACCGGCAGCGAGGGATTTTTGCGTTGCGCAAGACATTTTTTTGCAGGAATACTGACGTATTTCAAGGAAAAATGACGCGGCGCACCGCTAAAAGGCCCGCTGTCCGGGTGCGTTGGGAGTTGGAAGAATACACCCTAATTACCCGCTTCTCAGTTCCCGTTTTTCATCTGCCACATGACAATTGCCGCCGCAATGGCTGCGTTGAGCGACTCGCAGTGCGGCTGCATGGGAATGATCACACTTTGTTCCGCCGCGTCCAAAATCGATTTGCGAACGCCCTGTCCCTCGCTTCCGATGACGGCAACGGCGTTAGAGAGGTCTGCGCTCCGGATATCGACCGCCTGCTCATTTAAGGCGGTAACAGTTAACATAAGTTTTTTCTCTTTACACTGCGCCAGTGCCTCTTCCTCCGTGATCTGCGGAACCGCCATGCGGAACACCGCGCCCATCGACGCGCGCACGGTTTTATAGCTGTAGGGGTCGGCGCAGCCGTCCAGAAGCGCCACCGGCACACCCAGCGCGTCGGCGGTTCTTAGCATTGTGCCAAGGTTTCCGGGGTCCTGAATGCCGTCTAACAGCAGCGTCCCGGGGATAAGCTCTGCCTTCGTCTTCTCGGGCAGGCCGCACACGAACATCGCGCCCTGCGGCGTGTCGACGGTCGAGACGCTCTTGAGTACATCCTCCGGCACCGTTACGACACGCACCGTGTCCGGCAGGTTCCGTAATGGGACATCCTCGCGGCACACGACCGTTCGCAGGTCCGGCCACCATTTTGCCGCTTCCTCTAACAGCTTCGTCCCCTCGGCGACAAATTCGCCGCAGGTCTTCCGGTAGCTTCTGGACGAGGCAAGCTTTCGGATGTGCACCAGAAGCGGGTTCTGGCGGCTTGTAATATGCTCCTGCTTCATGGCTTGAGCTTTGCCAGCTTGTCGTTTGTGCCGAGAACGACAAGCACCGTGTTTTCCTTCAGCGCAAAGTCCGCGCCCGGGGCGACCTCGATCTTTCCGTCGTGGCGGATGGCGATGATATTCACGCCCAGCTTTGCGCGAATGTTGAGCTCGCGCAGCGTCTTTCCAAACCAGCTCTCCGGCGTATGGATCTCGGCAATGCCGCAGTCCTTGGAAAGCTCAATGAAATCGAGAATGCTCGACGACGTGATAGCCTGCGCCAGCTTGATCCCCGTCTCGCGCTCTGGGATAACCACGCGGTCAGCTCCCACCTTTTCGAGCGCCTTTTTGCGCAGCTCGTCGGTCGCCTTGCAGATAACCTGCGGCACACCAAGATCTTTCAGATTCAAGGTCGCGATGATACAGGTCGCCAAATCAGAGCCGATGGCGACCACCGCGCAGTCGCAGCTTCTCGCTCCGAGCGAGCGCAGAACCTCTTCGTCCCGCGCGTCCGCAACCACCGCGCAGGTGACTTTTGACTCCATGCGCTGCACCTTATCGGGGTCCGTATCAATGGCAAGCACTTCGTTCCCGAGCTCATATAGCCGCTCTGCTACACTCGTGCCGAACCGCCCCATACCGATGACAACATACGATTTTTTCATATTCTATCTCCTATCCGGCGCTTAACCGATCATAACCTTGGTCTGGGCATACTGCACGCGCTCTTTCGCGCGGTCGCCCATCATAAAGCCGACGCCGATGGTCATAATGCCGACGCGGCCAAAGAACATGAAGACGATCAAAATGAGCTTTGAGGCTGTGCAAAGCGTCGGCGTGATGCCGGTCGTGAGTCCCACCGTGCAAAGCGCGGAAATCGTCTCGTAAATGGCGTTCATAAAGCTGCACCCGTCACACACCGTGATGACCGCCGCGCCGAGAAGCGACAGCCCCATCACCAGAAGCGCAATGGAAACCGCGTTTGCAATATCCTCCTGTGAAATGGACCGGCCGAACACCGTCACCTGTCTTCTGCCGCGCATCGTACTGACAGCGGACAGGATCACAAGCCCCATCGTCACCGTCTTCACACCGCCTGCCGTTGACCCGGACGAGCCGCCCACGAACATCAGAAGATCAGAAAGCACTTTAGAGGCTTCCGTCAGCGCATCCTGATTGAAGCTGGCAAAGCCCGCCGTGCGGAGCGTTACCGATTGGAAGAGCGAGGCAAGGATTTTCCCGCCTGGCGTGAGATTCCCGATCGTTCCCGGATTGTTCCACTCCAGCAGCGCAAACAGCGCGCCGCCGCCGAAAATCAGACAGATCGTAATCAGAATCGCAAGCCGCGCATAGACCGAAAGCCTCGAAAACCTTCTTGTATGACGAATCTCGCCCCAGACAGAAAAGCCGAGGCTTCCGATCACGATCAAGGCCATCAGCGTGAGGTTCACGACCGGGTCCGTTACGTACCGCGCGACGCTTCCGCCGTAGGAAACATCCGCCAGAATGTCAAAGCCTGCATTGCAGAACGCGGAAATCGAATGGAACACGCCGTACCATAGAGCCGTTCCCGCGCCAAATTCCGGCAGGAACCGGAAAAAGAGGATCAACGCGCCCGCGCCCTCGACGCAAAAGGTACCCAAAATCACGTTGCGCACGTAGCGCACCACGCCGCTCATCGAGCTCACGCCGAGACCCTGCGCCAGAACCATCCGCTGCCTAAGACCAATGCGCCGCCGGAGCGCGAGAAAGAAAATGGTTGAAACGGTCATGAAGCCGAGGCCGCCCAGCTGAATAAGCAGGATAATGACAACCTGTCCGAACGTACTCCAGTATGTCCCCGTGTCAACCGGAATGAGGCCGGTCACACACGTGGCGGACGTTGCGGTAAACAGCGCCGTCAGGAACCTTGTCGGCTCTGCGGACTTCGAGCAGACCGGCAGGCATAAAATCGCACTTCCCGTCAGCACCAGCGCCAGAAACACCAGCACGACAATCTGCGGCGGCCGCATCCTGCGAAACGGCCTTTGAATCGAGGCGGCAAGCGCCCGCAGCCTATCGGACAAAGAGAATCCTCCCAAAACCAGCGCCAATTTGGCGCGCTGCATAAAACTACATTAAAATTAAGAAATGAAAGATGCTCTATTCTACCATCGTCTGGTAAGAATATCAAGCCTTCGCGAAAAAAACGGCGAAACGCGGCAAAACCCGGAGACGCTTTGTCCCCGGGCTTTTGTTCAGCAATAGAAATCCTTGATTTTTTTTGCACGCGACGGATGGCGCAGCTTGCGGATGGCCTTGTTCTCGATCTGACGGATACGCTCGCGCGTCACGCCGAAGATCTGGCCGACCTCCTCGAGGGTGTGCGTCCGGCCGTCATACATGCCGAAGCGCATCTTGAGAACGTCCGCCTCGCGCTCGGTGAGCGTGCCGAGAATCTCCGTCAGCGCCTCCGAAAGAAGCGCGTTGGACGTTGCGTCCGCGGGCCCCGGGGTGTTGTCGTCCTCGACGAACGAGCCGATGGTCGTGTCCTCTTCGTCGCCGACGGGCATGTCCAGAGACAGCGTATCGGCCGCCGTGCGGTTTGCCTCGATGATCTTCTCGATTGGAAGATTCAGCTCCGCCGCAATCTCCTCGAGCGTCGGCTCGCGTCCAAGCTCCTGCACGAGCTTGCGGTTGCAGCGGGTCGCCTTGTTGATGACCTCTACCATATGCACCGGCACGCGGATCGTCCGCGCCTGATCGGCGATGGCTCTGGTAATGGCCTGCCGGATCCACCAGGTGGCATATGTAGAGAATTTGTTTCCCTTTGTATAATCGAACTTATCGACCGCGCGAATCAGGCCCGTGTTGCCCTCCTGAATGAGGTCGAGAATGTGAAGTCCGCGGCCGGAGTATTTTTTCGCGATCGACACGACCAGACGGAGGTTTGCTTCCGTCAGCTTGTCCTTCGCCGCCTTATCGCCCTCGCACACGCGCTTGGCAAGCTCCATCTCCTCGTCTGCCGTGAGTAAGCGCACCTGTCCGATCTCCTTGAGGTACATGCGGACCGGGTCGTCGAGGTTGTATTCCGCCGCCAGCTCGACGGGGTCGATGAGCTCTTCCTCTTCATCGCCCATCGGGATCTCGCCGTCGCTCATGCCGAGACCGTCCGCCGTGTCGTCAAGGTCGATCTCAAGCTCCGGGCTCACGATCTGGATGCCCATCGCATCGAACGTGTCGTAAATATGTTCAATCTTTTCTACCGGAAGATCCAGCTTCTCCAGCTGTGCGTTCAGCTCCGTCGCCTGGATGCTTCCTTCCCGCTTGGCCTTTGCGATCAGTGCGCTGACCGCGGTCATGGCGTCTTCTGCCGGAACCTTTGTATTCTTTGCATTTGCCATCTATGCTCATCCTCATTCAATGCGGTATCCCGCGCGAAAAAAGACACTTTCCGCGCAACCAATTCATTATATACCACAACCCGCTTTTTTGACAAGCGGTTTTTTCGAAATTTCTCGTCTCTTTTTCCTGAAAAACAGGATACCCCGTTTATTTGCGGGGCATTCTGCTTTTCTGACAGTTTTTTTAGATTTCCATGATCACGGGGAGAATCATCGGGTTGCGCTTCGTGGTCTTGAAGAGGTACCCCGAAAGATCACTCTTGATATTCGCCTTCAGAGCGCTCCAGTCGCGCGTACCGCCGGAAAGGCAGCGGTCGATCGCGTGTGCGGCGATGACGCGGAGCTCTTCCATGAGATTTTCCGATTCCTTGACGTAGACAAAGCCTCTGGTAATAATATCGGGGCCCGTGATGACGCTTCCGTCCTCGCTCGAAAGGTTCACGACCACGACCAGCATGCCGTCCTGCGCCAAATGCTTGCGGTCACGCAGCACGACGCTTCCCACGTCTCCTACGCCCGTACCGTCGACGAGGATCTTGCCTGCCGGAACGGTGCCCGCCCATTTGCAGGTGGCCTTCGTGAGCTCAAGGACCTTACCGATGTCCGAGATGAAAATGTTCTTCGCATCCATGCCCATCGACTGCGCAAGCCGCGCGTGCGCCTGCAGGTGCCGCTGTTCGCCGTGGAGCGGAATGAAGAAGCGCGGATGCAGCAGCGCGTGCATGATCTTGAGCTCTTCCTGGCAGGCATGGCCGGAGACATGCAGGCCCTCGAGCTTATCGTAGACAACGTCGGCTCCCTTGCGGTAGAGCTCGTTGATGATCTTGCTGATGGACTTTTCGTTGCCGGGAATGGCCGAAGCGGAGATGATCACGCGGTCGCCCGCCTGAATTTCCACCTGCCGGTGCCCGGAAAAAGCCATACGGTATAGAGCCGACATATTTTCGCCCTGCGAGCCTGTCGAAACGATCACGATCTTGTCCTTCGGAAGGGATTTGATGGCGTTGATGTCGACAAGGGTGTTGTTTGGAATCTTGAGATACCCAAGGTCCGTCGAGACCTTCAAAATATTTTCCATGCTGCGGCCTGTGACCGCAACCTTTCTTCCGTGCTTGTGCGCAACGTTCAGAAGGCTCTGGAGCCGGAACGCATTGGACGCGAACGTCGTGACGATGATTCTCTGGCGGCAGCCGGAGAACTGGCGGTCGAAGCTGTCGGTGACGCTGCGCTCCGAGGGCGTAAAGCCCGGGCGCTCGACGTTTGTGGAGTCGCACAGGAAGGCGAGCACGCCCTCGTTTCCGAGCTGACCGAAGCGCGCAAGGTCGATCATGCCGTCCTCCGCCATCGCGTCAATTTTGAAGTCGCCCGAGAAGATGAGCGTGCCGACCGGCGTTTTGACCGCGAAGGCCACCGCGTCCGCGATCGAGTGGTTCACATGAATGAACTCAACCTGGAAGCACCCGGCCTTCACGACCTCACCTGCCTCGTGTGTAAAGAGCTTGACCCTGCGTTCGAGGTGGTGCTCTTCCAGCTTGAGCTTCACAAGCCCCGCTGTAAGACGCGTGCCATGGATCGGGCAGTTGAACTGCTGCATGGCATAGGGAATGCCGCCGATGTGGTCCTCGTGGCCGTGTGTCAAAAACATGCCGCGGATCTTTTCCTGATTCTTGACCAGATACGTCATGTCCGCGATGACAAGGTCGATGCCGTACATGTCGTCCTCGGGGAATCCGAGGCCGCAGTCGATGATGATGATGTCCTTGCCGTATTCGAGAACGGTCATATTTTTGCCAATCTCATTGAGTCCCCCAAGGGGAATGATCTTTAATTTTTCTGCCAAATTGTATATACCTCTTTTCAAAAATTCATGGTTTTGCCGGTCCGGTTTCCGGCTTTTGTGTGGGCCGCGCAAATATCGCGCAAAAATGCCGGCGCAGGAAACTCCTGTGCCTTCCCGTGCAAGCGGGCTTTCTGACGCAGAGGCCAAAAGGACGCACAAATTCCAGCGGACAGCTTCGGCCTCTCCGACCCCGTCTCGTCGGATTTCTCCATGGCTGTCTGCGAAGGCTGTGCTTCTTGTACCGCTCCGGCCGCCCCATCGCCCCGGGCAAACCGCAAGCAGCGCGAGTGGCTGTCTGCATCCTCAAATGCAATCCGTCTGTGCCGCTTTGAGGCTACTCAAAAAAATGGGCACACTTTTCATGCTACATGGTAGTATAGCACAGCATCTCCAAAAAGTATACAAATTTTTTCGTTATTTTTTGTCGATTCCGTAAAAAGCCCCTTTCCGGCCAAACGAACCGCTCCGCGGAACCTCTGCATTTTGGGCTGTAGGAAGCCGCAAACACAGCTTGTAAAGACGAGAAAGATTTGCTATAATGAATATGATTATTCTGAAGGACCTGATCAGAGGAGGCGTGCACCCGTATGAACAAGCATGTTGCAAAGCTGCTGCAGCCCGGCGTATTCTGGTACTGCCTGATCATGCTGGCCTTTGCGGCGGCCGCAGCGCTTTTTGACCAGTATTATCTCGCGGTGGGCGAGCTGGTTGTGACCGTCATCGTGATGGTGGTCAGCCGTCTTCTCTCCGTCCGGCGCAGAAACGCGCTCATGCGCTACGTGCAGAGCGCAACTGACGCAGAAGGGATCTCCGTCCATGCGGGCTCTCCGTTTCCGATGGCCGTCATCCGCCTGCCGGAGGGCGAGATCATCTGGGGCAACGACGGCTTTTACGCCATCACAGGTCTTTCTGACAGCACGCAGTACCAGACGCTGGACGCTGTTGTCCCCGGCTTTACGACCGGCTGGCTGCGCGAGGGGCGCAGCGAGCTTCCGGGAGACCAGCTCATCGGCGCGCGCCGATACCGCATCTACGGAAACTATGTCCGTTCGGAGGACGACGAGACGACCGTACGTCTTGCAACCATCTTCTTTGTTGACATGACGGAGATGTTCAATGTGCGCGACGAGTTTCTGCGCACGCGCCCCATTACGGCGGTCATTCTTATTGATAACTACGACGAGCTCATGAGCAATCTGCCGGACTCGACGATTTCGAAGCTCGACGCACAGATCAACGAGGCCGTCTCCGGCTGGGTCACTGGGCTTCACGCGCTGTGCCGCAAAATGGAGCGCAACCGGTATCTTCTGCTCTTTGAAAGCAAGGACCTCTCCCGGCTTCAGGAGGGCAAGTTCTCGATCCTGGACGCGATCCGCGCCGTCGTGAATCCCGCGGGCGTAAACGCGACGATCTCCCTTGGCATCGGCAAGGACGGAAGCTCGTTTGAGGAAAACTATTCGTTCGCGAATCTCTCTATCGAAATGGCGCTCTCGCGCGGCGGCGATCAGGCCGTCATCAAGGACCGGTACAATTTTGCCTTCTACGGCGGCAGGACCAAAGAGACCGAGCGGCGCACAAGAGTCAAGTCCCGCGTGGTGGCCGGTTCCCTCTCCGAGCTCATCGCCCAGTCGAGCAAGGTCTTCGTCATGGGCCACAAGATGGCAGACTTAGACGCGCTCGGCGCGGCGGTCGGTATCAGCTGCCTGTGCCGCAAACGCGGAAAAACGGCGCAGATCGTCATGGACTTGGAAAAGAACGCCTCTGGGAGCCTGCTTGCCGAGCTCAAGGCTTCGTCCGATTTTTCCGGTGCATTCATTTCTGGCGAAGACGCGCTCGTGGCGGCAGACCCGAAGAGTCTTCTCATTGTCGTCGATACGAACCGGCCCGATCAGGTTGAGTCGCGCGCATTGCTGGAGTCCATTCCCCGCGTGGCCGTCATCGACCACCACAGAAGAGCGGCAGATTACATTGAGCAGGTCGTTCTGAACCTCCATGAGCCGTTCGCGTCGTCCGCTTCTGAGCTTGTGACCGAGCTTTTGCAGTACGCTGTCGACCAGCGGGACATTCGCCCGATTGAGGCGCAGTCGCTTCTTGCCGGTATTGTGCTCGATACGAAGAAGTTCTCCGTGCGCACAGGCTCGCGCACCTTTGAGGCCGCGGCATTCTTGCGGCGGGCGGGCGCGGATACCGTCGATGTGATGAAGCTGTTCCAGAACGATCTGGACGCGACCATCGTGCGCTACCATATTATCCAGTCGGCACGGCTGTACCGCAACGAAATTGCGATTGCGGCTGTCGACCATACGGTGCCGAGGACCATCGCCGCGCAGGCCGCCGACGAGCTTCTGAACATCTCCGGCATCATGACCTCCTTTGTCCTCTATCCGGACGGAGACGTGGTCTTCCTCTCCGCGCGCTCGATCGGCTCGTGCAACGTGCAGGTCGTGCTTGAAAAGCTGGGCGGCGGCGGAAACGCAGCTACGGCAGGCGCACAAATTAAGAACAAGTCCGTGCGCGAGGTGCTCACGGAACTTGTTGCTTCCATCGACCAGTTCTATGAATCGTAAATTATTGATATTAACAGCTGAAAGGAGCTTATCGCTATGAAAGTAATTTTAACGCAGGACGTCCGCGGCAAGGGCAAGCGCGGCCAGATGATCGAGGTATCCGACGGCTACGCCAGAAACTTCCTGCTTCCTAAGAAGCTTGCGCAGGAGGCGAATGCCGACAACATCAACACCATGCGCATGAACGACAAAGCAACCCAGGAGCGCCAGGCCAAGGAGCGCGCTGAAGCCATGGAAATTTCCAAAAAGATGAAGGACATGACCGTCGTCGTCATGGCCAAGGGCGGCGGAGCCGGCAAGCTCTTCGGCTCGGTCACGAACGCAGAAATTGCGGAAGCACTCGAAAAGCAGGAGGGCATTGCGCTCGACAAGCGCAAAGTCGTCATCGACCCCATCAAAACGACCGGCGTGTACACCGCCAAGTGCAAGCTCGGCTATGAAATCACCGCCGACCTCAAGGTCGAGGTGCGCGAGCTGTAATTTTACCGAAATCTGCATTCATAGATCTTATGTAAACTTTTCGAGGAGGTGAACATCGATGCCTATGGAAGAGCTCCTGACCCGTCAGGTGCCGCAGTCGCTCGAAGCAGAGCAGTCTGTGCTCGGCTCCATGCTCATTGACGAGCGGTGCGTGCCGGACGTGATTTCGCTTTTGCAGCCGGACGAATTTTATTTGCAGCAGAACCGCGAGATCTTCGAGACAATCTATACGATGTTCAACTTCTCGCAGCACATTGACCCCGTCACCGTGCTCGACAAGATGAAAGAGCGCGGCGTATATGACGAGGCGCACTCGTATCATTACATTTCCCAGCTCCTGCAAATTACGCCCACTGCCGCCAACGTCAAGCAGTACTGCGCAATTGTCCACGACAAGGCGCTCATGCGGAACCTGGGCACGGCAGCCGATGAGATCACCAACATGGTCCAGGAAGGCGTCGGCACCGCGCAGGAGATGCTCGAGGCCGCCGAAAAAAAGGTCTACAGCCTCCGCAAGGAAAACTCCGGCGACAGCCTCCAGCACATCGGAAAGGTTCTTATCAATGTCTACGACCGCCTCGAAGAGCTGGCCGAATCCGGAAACGACATTCCGGGCCTTTCCACGGGCCTTCACGATCTTGACAAAAAGATCAACGGCCTCAACAATTCCGACCTTCTGCTCATCGCCGCGAGACCCGGTATGGGCAAAACGTCGATGGCGCTGAACGTTGCGCTTTCCGTCGCAAAGAGTACCAATAAGACCGTCGCGTTTTTCTCGCTCGAAATGTCCCGCGAGCAGCTGGCGATGCGCCTTTTGTCGAACGAAAGCTTCGTTGATAACCAGAAGCTCGTCACGGGCAAGCTCACGGAGGAGGACTGGAACAAGCTTTCCATCGCGTCCTCTGCCCTCAGCCAGACAGATATCCGTGTCGACGATAACCCGGCCATCACGGTCGCCGAGATGAACGCCAAGTGCAGGCGGCTCGAAAATCTCGGCCTTGTGCTCATCGACTATTTGCAGTTGATGACCGCCGCCGCGCCCGGAAAATCGGGCGAGAACCGCGTGACGGTCGTGAGTGAAATCTCCCGCGCGCTCAAGATCATGGCCAAGGAACTGAACGTTCCGGTCGTGTGTCTGAGCCAGCTGTCGCGTGCGAACGAGTCTCGAACCGACAAGCGGCCGATGCTCTCCGACCTTCGCGAATCCGGCGCAATCGAGCAGGACGCAGACTCGGTCATGTTCATCTACCGCGACGACTACTATAACCCCAACACCGAAGAAAAGAACATCGCAGAGATCATCATCGCCAAGAACCGCCACGGCGAAACCGGAACGGTCAAGACGCAGTGGATGCCGCAGTATACGACGTTCTCCGATCTGGAGTGGAAGCATGAGGGATAACATTCTCCGCTATCTCCGGGAAAACGAGCTGATTGCCCCGGGCGCAACGCTTGTCTGCGCCGTCTCGGGCGGCAAAGATTCGGTGTGTCTGCTGCATGTGATGCTCTCGCTTCAAAAGGAGCTTTCCATCACCGTCGAAGCCGCGCACCTGAATCACCAGCTGCGGGGCGCGGAATCCGACCGCGACGAAGCGTTTGTGAGAAATCTCTGCAATAGTCTCGGCGTTCGGCTCACCGTATCGCGCGCGGATGTTTTGTCGCGCTGCAAGCAAACCGGCGAAAGCGTCGAGGAGGCGGCGAGGGTTCTTCGCTATCAGTTTTTTGAAAGTCTCGGAAAGCCTGTCGCCACGGCGCACACACAGGACGACAATTTAGAGACGGTTCTACTCAATCTCGTACGCGGGACGGCGCTGCGCGGTCTGTGCGGCATTCCGCCGAAACGCGGCAAGATCATCCGTCCGATGCTCTGCGTCTCGCGCGCGGAGGTCGAGACGTATCTGGAACAGCACGCGCTTTCCCACGTGGAGGATTCCACCAATGCGTCTTCCCTGCCCCTTCGAAACCGCCTGCGGCATGAGGTCGTGCCGCTTCTTATGCGCGAGAACCCGAAGCTGTCAAGCACCGTTTTCCATATGAGCGAAATTCTGCGCGAAGAGAACGCGTATTTGGAAACGAAAGCCGCTTCCCTGCTGCGTCGGGCCAAATTGCCGGACGGCGGCTGGTCATGCCACGTCTTACGGGACGCACCAGACGCGCTTTTGCTGCGCGCCATGCGGCAGCTTTTATCGGAGCTTTCTGTTTCGAAGCCATCTCGCGCGCATGTGGAAGCTTTGATGTGGCTCGTATCCGGAACAGACGGCTCACAGTCCATTACGCTCCCGGGCGAGAAGCTTCTTTGCCGGAGCTATGACCGGCTGGCGCCAGACTTGCGCGAATCGCCCGCGAGCTTTGCGCCAAAGACGCTTTCTCCGGACGGTGTAACGGAAATTCCGGAGCTGTCGCTGCGCGTTTCGTGCCGGTTCGTAAAAAATTTCGAAAAATCCATGCTGAGCCCCTGCACATTTGCGTTCAGATATGATACGATAGAAGCGCCGAAGGACCTTCTCATCCGTCCAAGAAAGCAGGGCGACGAGATCCGCCTCCAAGGCGGACGTAAAACACTTAAAAAGCTTTTCATCGACCGGAAAATTCCCGCTTCTCAGCGGGAGCTGGTTCCCGTCGTGACGGACGGCGCACGGGTGCTTCTGGTCTATCCCTTTGCCGTGTCAAGCGAACATGGCGCGCAGCCCGGGGAGGCTGCTCTTCTGATTCAGTTTATGCATGAAAAAGAGTATATACAGAAAGAGGATACGCAATGATTAACAAATTTGACATGCAGCAGGATATTGAACGCGTTCTCGTCTCCGAGGAAGACATCCACGCCCGCATCCGCGAGGTCGGCGCGCAGATCTCCGAGGACTACCGCGGCAAGTGCCCTATTTTAGTCGGCGTTCTCAAGGGCGTCGTGCCGTTTTTCGGCGAGATGTCGCAGGCCATCACCGTTCCCGTGCAGGAGGACTTCATGTGTGTCACGTCCTTTGAGGGCGGCACGGAGTCGACCGGCAAGCTGACCTTCCGCAAGGACATTGACCACGATATTGAGGGCCGCGACGTTCTGATTCTTGAGGACATCATTGACTCCGGCAGTACGCTCAAGCTGATCGTCGAGCTGTTCCAGGCGAGAAAGCCTGCCTCCATCAAAATTTGTACCCTTCTCGATAAGCCCTCCGGCCGCAAGGTCGATCTGGAGCCGGACTATGCCTGCTTCACGATCCCGGCCGCATTCGTTGTCGGCTTCGGTCTGGACTACGAAGACTATTACCGCAACCTCCCCTATGTCGGCGTTCTCAAGCCGTCTGTCTATCTCGAAAAATAAGCCGGAAGGAGAACTTCATTGTCTCAGCAATCAAAACCGACGAGTTTTCTCGTTTTGCTTGTGGTGCTGGCCGTGGCGCTGCTTCTGGTAAGCAGCCTGCTTACGCCAAACACCACTCAGTCGCTTCAATATTCGGACGTGTTAGACCTATTCCGCAATGAAAAGGTCGCCTCGTTCACGTTAGAGGGAAGCAATCTCACCATGCAGGTGCGAGGAGACGGCGACACCACCTCCACCGTCACGGCAAAAATCGGCGATACCGAGCAGTTCCGCGCAGACCTCGACGATCTGATCGCCGAGCAGTACGCAGCCGGGACGCTCAAGAGCTATAACTATCTGCCCGCGAGCGACCCGTGGTACCGCGCGGCAACGCCGTATATCATCGGCGGTATTGTGCTGCTTATCGTCTTTTTCTTCCTCTCGAGCCGCGCAAACGGCGGGCCCAACGGTATGGCAAACTTCACGAAGGCCAACGCCCGCTTCGGCATTCCGACCTCCCAGACCGTCACGTTCCAGGACGTAGCCGGTGCGGACGAGGAAAAGGAGGAGCTGGCGCAGATCGTGGACTTCCTGCAAGACCCCAAGCGCTACAGCCGCCTCGGCGCGAAAATCCCCAAGGGCGTGCTGCTCGTCGGCCCTCCGGGCACCGGCAAGACGCTGCTTGCAAGAGCCGTCGCTGGCGAAGCGGGCGTATCGTTTCTCTCTATCTCGGGCTCCGACTTTGTCGAGCTCTATGTCGGCGTGGGCGCGAGCCGCGTGCGCGATTTATTCGAGCAGGCGAAAAAGGTAGCCCCCGCGATCGTCTTCATCGATGAAATTGACGCAGTCGGCCGCAGACGCGGCGCGGGTCTCGGCGGAGGCCACGACGAGCGCGAGCAGACGCTCAACCAGTTGCTGGTCGAAATGGACGGCTTCAGCAGCAACACGGGCGTGATCGTCATTGCGGCAACAAACCGCAAGGACATCCTCGACCCGGCGCTCCTGCGTCCCGGCCGCTTTGACCGGCAAATTTATGTGGGAACCCCCGACTGGCGCGGGCGCGAAGCCATCTTGAAGGTGCACGCGAAGGATAAGCCGCTGGCTGACAACGTGAACCTCGAATCGCTTGCCAAGGCGACGGCAGGCTTCACGGGCGCGGACCTTGCAAACCTTCTCAATGAAGCGGCGCTTCTTGCCGCCGGGAAGAACCGCGCGGTCATCACCATGAAGGACATGGAGGAGGCGATGATCAAGGTCATCGCAGGCCCCGAGAAGCGCAGCCGCGTCGTATCTACGTATGAGCGCAAGCTCACCGCGTTCCACGAGGCGGGGCACGCCATCGCAATGTACTGCCTGCCGACGCAGGACCCCGTGCATATGATCACCATCGTCCCCCGCGGTATGGCGGGCGGCATGACCATCAGCCTTCCGCAGGACGACCAGACGTTCGTCTCCAAGAGCGAGATGTTTGAAACCATCGTGGGCTTTTTGGGCGGGCGCGTGGCCGAGCAGCTCAAATTGGACGATATCTCCACCGGCGCGTCCAACGACATTCAGAGAGCCACCGCCATTGCGCGTGACATGGTCTCAAAGTACGCCATGAGCGACACCCTTGGCCCCGTGTGCTACTCGTCCGGAAACGAGGTCTTCATCGGCCGGGACTACGAAAAGACAAAGTCCTATTCTGAGGCCGTCGCCGGGCGCATTGACGACGAGGTACAGTCGATTCTGACCGCTGCCTATCAGAAGTGCACAGACATTCTCAAAACCCACGACGACAAGCTCGAGGCTGTTGCCTCCTATCTCATGGCGCACAACAACATGGGAAGGCCTCAGTTCGAGGCCGTCATGGAGGGAAAGCCCATCCCCGACGCGGACGTTCTGCCCATTGAATCGATCGAGCCGGTCGAAGAGCCGGACACACAGCCAGAAGAAAACGCATAACAATCGAAGGTCCGTCGCATTTTTGCGGCGGACTTTTTCTAAGGAGTCCGTATGGAACACTATACCGCCCTCAGTCCCTATCTCAAGCGCCGTTTCGGCTGCAAGGTCTATAAGCTCTCGCTCTCCGCCGGCTGTACCTGCCCCAATCGGGACGGCACGCTCGGTACGCGCGGGTGCATCTTCTGCTCGGGAAGCGGCGAGTTTGCCGCCTCCGGCAGCGCATCCATCCCCGAACAGCTCGAGCAGGCAAAGTATATCCTCGGCAAAAAGGCACAGGGCGCGAAATTCATCGCCTACTTTCAGGACTTTACAAACACTTACGGCGCAGTTTCCCGGCTCGAGCCGCTTTTTCTTGCCGCGATGGAGCCGGACGATGTGGTCGCGCTCTCGATCGCCACCAGGCCGGACTGCCTGCCGGAGGATATCCTGCGGATGTTAGCCCGGCTCAGGGCCAAGAAGCCCGTCTTCGTAGAGCTCGGTCTTCAGACGATTCACGACAATACTGCACAGTACATTCGCCGCGGCTATCCCCTATCGGTCTTTGACGACGCGGTACAAAAGCTTCACGTGCTGGAAATTGAGGTGATCGCGCACCAGATTCTAGGGCTCCCCGGCGAGACGGCAGAGATGATGGCAGAGACTACGCGCCATCTGGGGAGCGTACACGTCGACGGCGTGAAGCTGCATCTGCTGCACATTCTGCGCGGAACTGATCTGGCGCGGGAATATGCGGACGGACGCATACAAATGCTGGAGCTTGACGCGTACATTGACATTCTGGAGCAATGCCTTGCTGTTCTGCCGCCGGATGTCGTCATTCACCGCCTGACAGGAGACGGGGCCAAGCGCGACCTGATTGCTCCCTTGTGGAGCGCAGACAAAAAGCGCGTGTTAAGCGCCATCCAGAAGCGCTTCGAGCAGGACGGCGTGATGCAGGGAAGCGCGCTGCGCGGCTGATCGCTTGCAATTTTCCGCGCGCTGCGGTATACTGGATTTGATATCGCATCGAAGCATTTTCGCATAATTTGAGGAATCGAGGCGCGTTATGGGAAGCTTTTGGGGACATCTGCATACGATCAATCACCACCGACGCCTCGTCCGGCAGGGGTGCTTCCGCATGGGGCTCTACTGGCAGGGCCTCACACACGATCTTTCCAAATATGCCCCGGTTGAATTTCTGACCGGCGTCAGATACTATCAGGGCACGCGCAGCCCGAATACCGCCGAGCGTGAGGAAAAGGGCTGGAGCGAAGCGTGGATGCACCACAAGGGCCGGAACCGGCACCACTGGGAATACTGGACGGACCTTGACATGCAGACGAAGGCCTACGCCGCCGTTCCCATGCCGCCAAAATACCTTGCCGAAATGGTGGCTGACCGGATCGCCGCCTGCAAGACGTATCAGGGTTCTGCGTATACGGACGCGTCGGCGCTCGGCTATCTGGAGCGTTCCAACGAAGCGCGGCTCATGCACCCCGACACCGTTCGTGCGCTCCGGTTCCTTCTGACCAAGCTGCGCGATGAGGGGGAACGCGCGGCATTTTGCTATATCAAGACCTGCCTTCGAAAAAATGTCCCGTTTTGCGGACAGGAGACACAAAGCGGCACAATCGTAGGAATCTGATTGCAAGGACGTGGGTGACTCCCGCGTCCTTTTCAACTTTCCGGGGATACATTTTTTGTATGTGCTGTGAAAAACCGTCAATTTTTGTCGAATTTGCTATCCGCTTTTTTGAATCCCATCCATTTTTTGTGCGAGTTGATGAAAATTTTTCGTATTTTTTACGTTTCTGCCTATTGCTGTTTTTCAGGTTTTGTTGTATGATTCTGGTATACCCTTTTGCACCGCGTCACATGGCGCTCTGTGAAAGCGAGAAAAAAGGAGGATACTATGAAGAAACTTGTTGCACTTCTGCTTTGCCTCATCATGGTTCTGAGCCTCGGGACCACGGCTCTCGCGGCAGACGGAAAATCCAACGACATTGTCATCCTGCACACCGACGACGTGCACTGCGGCGTATCCGACGGCATGGGCTATGCCGGCGTTGCGGCGTACAAGGCCGAGATGGAGCAGACGCACAATTATGTTGCGCTGGTCGACTGCGGCGACGCGGTACAGGGCGGCGCGATCGGCACGCTTTCGGGCGGGGCGTATCTGGTCGATATCATGAACGAGACCGGCTACGACTTTGCCACCTTCGGCAATCACGAGTTCGACTACAAGATCCCACAGTTGACCAAGCTGACCAAGCAGGCTAAGTTCAAATACCTCGCCTGCAACTTCAAATACCTCGGCAAGGGTACGTCCGACATCGCCTACAAGCCGTATGAGATCGTCGATTACGGCGGAACCAAGGTTGCTTACATCGGCATCGCCACGCCGGAGTCCTTCGTGAAGTCCACCCCCGCCTACTTCCAGGACGCAAACGGCAACTACATCTATTCGTTCTGCGAAGACGACGACGGCTCGGCTCTGTATAAGGCTGTGCAGAACACTGTTGACGAGGTCAAGAAGGCCGGCGCCAACTACGTCATCGCTCTTGCTCACCTCGGCAACGAAGGCACGACCGACCGTTGGAGCTCCAAGGCTGTCATCGCCAACACCACCGGCATCGACGCGATGCTCGACGGTCATGACCACCTGACGCTGACGACAAAGGTCTCTAACAAGGACGGCAAGGACGTCATCCTCGCCGAGGCCGGTCAGGAAGAGGGTAAGCTCGGTATGCTTGGCAAGCTGACCATCGCCGCTGACGGCACGATCACCTCCGAGCTCATCTCCGCCAAGGATTTCACCAAAAAGGATGAAACCGTTGCGGCATATGTCGAAAACATCCAGAACTCCTTCTCCGACACCGTTTCCAAGGTCGTCGCCAAGAGCTCCGTTACGCTCAATGACTACGATGAAAACGGCAACCGCCTGGTCCGTAATTCCGAGACTGCGCTGGGCGATCTCGCGGCGGACGCTTACCGCGTCATGATGGACGCCGACATCGGCATCATGAACGGCGGCGGCCTGCGCGCTCCCATTAAAGAAGGCGACATCACGCTTAACGACATCCTCACCGTCTTCCCGTGGGGCAACCTCCCCTGCAAGATGGAAGTGACCGGCCAGACTGTTCTTGACATGCTGGAAATGGGTGCGATCAAGTACCCGTCCGAGTCCGGCGGCTTCCTGAGTGTTTCCGGCCTCAAGTACACCATCGTCTCGAGCATCCCCTCTTCCATTGAGCTCAGCGACAAGGGCGAGTTCGTCAAGGTCGCAGGCGCGCGCCGCGTGCAGAACGTGCAGGTCCTCAACAAGAAGACCGGCGTCTATGAGCCGATCAACCCCAACAAGACCTACACCCTCGGCGGCATCGACTACACCATCACCTACTGCGGCGACGGCTTCACGATGTTCAAGAACTCCAAGGTCCTCAAGGCCGGCGACGCGACCATGACCGACGCGCAGACGGTTCTTTCCTACATTGAGACCAAGCTCGGCGGCACCATCGGCGAGCAGTATTCCAAGCCCGCTGGCCGTATTTCCATTGTGAAGTACACGGACGTTGTGCCCGGCAAGTGGTATGAGAAGGCTGTCAACTACGTCAGCGACAACGGCCTCATGAACGGCGTCGGCACCGGCTTCAATCCCGACGGCGCTTTGACGCGCGGCATGCTCGTCACGATCCTCTACCGTCAGGCCGGTTCCCCCGCTGTCGAGACGAAGGTCTCCGCCAAGTTCTCCGACTGCAAGGAAGACAGCTGGTACGCGCCCGCTGTCGTCTGGGCGGCTGAAAACGGCATCGTCGGCGGCTATGCGGACGGCACGTTCGCACCCAACAAGGCCATCACCCGTCAGGAAATGGCGAAGGTGCTCTATGGCTATGACAAGACCATCGGCAAGGCCAAGAACGAGGCAGCAACCGAGCTGACCTACACCGACCTTACCTCCATCGCGGACTGGGCGCTCGAGGGCGTTCACTACTGCACGGCGGCCAAGTACCTCTCCGGCTCGAGCAATGCGTTCAACCCCACCGGCACGGCTACCCGCGCGATGGTCGCGCAGGTCTTCATGAACATGGCGGCCTGATCGTTCCATAAAAGCAATCGCATTCACACAGAAAATCGCCCGGCTTTCGCCGGGCGATTTTTGCCTCAGTCAGTATGCCATACAGGTAAACGAAGCGCATCCGTAGGTTCTACGGATGCGCTTTTTTGCATAAAGGCCCTCATTTGGGTTGATGTGGGCATCGACCCCTACGAAGGGGTGTTTCTTACTCCGGCAGCTCCATGTGCGCCTCGCGCT
Source organism: Oscillospiraceae bacterium (assembly GCA_916988195.3). Taxonomy (GTDB): domain Bacteria; phylum Bacillota; class Clostridia; order Oscillospirales; family Oscillospiraceae; genus CAG-170. Next base: position 7,216 of record CAKASQ030000018.1, on the reverse strand, counting down.
CTTGCATCGGAACGTAGTGGTTGTGGATGGTGACGGCGCGGTAAGCCGGGCGCATGATGCGGTTGCCGGTCAGGACCTCCTCTATCCGGTTGGCGCACCAGCCGGCGATACGAGCCGTGGCGAACAGCGGCGTGAAGACCTCCTGCGGGATGCCGAGCATATGGTACACAAGGCCGGAGTACATATCGACGTTCGCACAGATGGGGTCGTCGCTCCGGCGCTTTTCCTGCAAAAGCTGCGCGCCGATCGTCTCGACCTTCTCCAGCAGCTCAAAATCGTCGGCAAAGCCCTTGACCTCTGCCAGATGTCCCGCATACGCCTTGATCAGCACCGCGCGCGGGTCGGAGAGCGTATAGACCGCGTGGCCAAGACCATAAATCTTACCGGACCGGTCGCCCACCTCACGTGCAAGTAATTTTACGAGATAGTCGCGAATTGAGCCATCGTCCTTTGCGTCCACGTGCGCCTTCACGTCGCGGAACATCTGCATGACCTTGGCGTTCGCGCCGCCGTGCAGGGGCCCCTTGAGTGACCCAACCGCGCCCGCAATCGCGCTGTAGGTGTCCGTGCCGCTCGAAGACAGGGCGCGGCAGACGAACGTTGAGTTGTTGCCGCCGCCGTGCTCGGCGTGGATCATCATCATCATATCCAGAAGATGTGCCTCTTCCTCCGTGTAGCTTGCGTCCGGGCGGATCATCCGCAAAAAGTTTTCCGCCGCCGAGAGCTCTGCGCTCGGGTAGTGGATGTGAAGAGACTCGCCGTCAAAATAGTGGCGGTTCACTGCGTAGGCGTTTGCAACGATCGCCGGGAACGAGCCAATGAGCTTGATGGACTGTGTGAGCAGGTTCTCCGCCGAAATATCGTCGGGATTTTCGTCGTAGGAGTAGAGCAGCAGCACGCTTCGGGCAAGGTCATTCATAATGTCCCGGCTCGGATGGCGCATGATCATCCCCTCCGTGAAGCCCTCGGGCAGCTTTCTGGCCCTGCACATGATATCGTTAAAATAGGAAAGCTCGGATTTTGTCGGCAGATGCCCCATGAGCAGCAGATACGCGACCTCCTCGTAGCCAAATGTGCCGCTTTTGCGGTGCGCTTCGACGATCTCGTTGAGGTCAATGCCGCGATAATAGAGCTTGCCGGGGACCGGAATGCGGCGGCCGTCTTCGATCAGATAGCCCTGCACGCTGCCGACCTTCGTCACGCCGATGAGTACGCCCGTGCCGTCGCTGTTGCGAAGGCCGCGCTTGACCTCACCAAAGTAATAGCTGTCCGGGATCTGATATTCCTGTTTCACAAGGCTGCTGAGGGAGACTGCTTCTTTGCCGCGCAAATCCATTTCACGTTCCATGGTGTTCTTCTCCTTTAAGCAAGAGCTGTTTTCATGTTGGGCTCATTATAACGACACTTTTTCAAAAATGCAAGAACTAATTTTTAAAAATTCAAATTTCTTTATAATTTCTTTGCATAATTGAATTTTCCGTTGCATTCCCCTATAAAATGCAAGATTTTTGCAAGTATTAAGAAATTTCATTCATTTTCTTCTTGCATTTTTCGGTGAGCCTTGCTATACTGTTGGCATGAAAACTGCCGGGTATTTCCCGGACGCAGCACAGCGGAAAGGACGGATGCACATGATCCGATTGATTGACAGCGGCGTAACGATTCATGGCGGCAAGCCCGTAATCGCCGGCGCATATGACAGCGGCGCGAAGGAAAAAACCATTGCCGCGAAGATTTTGGCCAGCCACAATAAAAGCGCGGCAGACGGCCAGCTCCACATCACCTTCGACAGCCTGATCTCCCACGATATCACCTACGTCGGCATCATCCAGACAGCAAGAGCCAGCGGCCTGACGCGCTTCCCTGTCCCCTACGTTCTGACCAACTGCCACAACAGCCTTTGCGCCGTCGGCGGAACGATCAACGAGGACGACCACGTCTTCGGTCTCTCCGCGGCCATCAAATATGGCGGCGATTACGTGCCCGCCAATCAGGCCGTTATCCATCAGTACGCGCGCGAGATGATGACCGGCTGCGGCAAAATGATCCTGGGCTCCGACAGCCACACCCGCTACGGCGCGATCGGCACCATGGGCATTGGCGAGGGCGGCCCCGAGCTTGTCAAGCAGCTGCTGCAAAACACATATGATGTTGCAAAGCCGCAGGTCGTGCTCGTCTGGCTGACGGGCGAAGTGCCCCATGGCGTGGGGCCGCACGATGTGGCCATCGCGCTTTGCGGTGCAACGTATAAAAACGGCTTTGTCAAAAATAAGGTGCTTGAGTTCGCGGGCCCCGGCGTCAAACATCTTCCGATGGATTTCCGCATCGGCATTGACGTGATGACGACCGAGACGGCCTGCTTGAGCTCCATCTGGGAGACGGACGAGAAGGTCGAAGAATACCTCGCCATCCACGGCCGGCCGGACGCTTACCGCCCGCTGCGCGTGGAAGAAGGCGCGTACTATGACAGCTGCATCGAAATTGACCTCTCGAAACTCGAGCCCATGGCGGCGCTTCCCTTCCACCCGTCTGAGGCTGTCACGCTGCGAGAGCTGATTGCTTCCCCCGGCGACTACCTGCGCGAGGTGGAACAGCGGGCGCATGAGCAGTTCGGCGGCAAAGCAGAGCTTCATCTGACAAACAAGATCGTAAACGGCAAGCTGATAGTCGATCAGGGCGTGATCGCAGGCTGCTCAGGCGGCATGTACGACAATATCGCGGAGGCCGCCTCCATTCTGAACGGCTACGACGTGGGCTGCGGTGACTTCTCGCTTTCGGTCTATCCCCCGTCCATCCCCGTGAACCTTGAGCTCATCCGAAACGGCGTGCAGCAGCAGCTTCTGGAGGCAGGCGCGCTGTTTAAGCCCTGCTTCTGCGGCCCCTGCTTCGGCGCGGGCGACGTTCCGGCCAACAATGCCCTTTCCATCCGCCACACGACGCGAAACTTCCCGAACCGCGAGGGCTCGAAGCCCGGAAACGGTCAGCTGGCCGGGGTTATCTTGATGGACGCGCGCTCGATTGCAGCGACCGCACGAAACCACGGCGTGCTCACCTCTGCCGCGGACGTTTCCTATGACGCGCCGAAGCCTGTCACGCGTACATTTGACGCGGATGTTTACAAAAAACGCGTCTACTTTGGCGCGGGCAATCCCCAGCCGGAGCATGCGCTGAAATTCGGGCCCAATATTACCGAATGGCCGAAGATCCCGGCGCTCTCGGAAAACCTTCTCATGCAGGTGGCCTCCGTCCTGCGCGACCCCGTGACCACGACGGACGAGCTGATCCCCTCGGGCGAAACATCGTCGTACCGCTCGAACCCCCTGAAGCTTGCGACCTTTGCCCTCTCCCGCCGGGACCCCGAGTATGTCGCCCGCGCAAATGCGACGCATAGCCTGGAGCTGGCCCGTGCAGACGGCCTTGTCCCGCCGGAACTGGAAGCCGTTCTCGCAAAGCTTGGTCTTCCGAAGGACACTGCAAAAACCATGCAGCTCGGCTCTGTGATCTTTGCCAACAAGCCCGGCGACGGCTCTGCGCGCGAACAGGCCGCGTCCTGCCAGAGAGTGCTCGGCGGCTGCGCGAATATCTGCTATGAATTCGCCACAAAACGCTACCGCTCGAACTGCGTCAACTGGGGCATGCTCCCGTTTACGCTGGAGCCCGGTACCGACTTTACCGCAGAACCCGGCGACTTTATCTTCGTTCCCGATGTGAAATGCAAGGTGGAAGCCGGAGACGAATGCTTCCCGGCAACCGTTCTCCGCGCGAACGGCAGCGTGGAAGCTCTGACGCTCTGGCTCAAAAACACATCCGCTGAAGAGCGCGAGCTGCTGCTGCGCGGCTGCCTCATGAACCACTACGCCGCACAGAAAAAGGAGTAAGTCATGGAAAAAATCAAGATGCAAAACGCCATCGCGGAACTCGACGGCGATGAAATGACCCGCGTTCTGTGGGGCATGATCAAGGACGAGCTGATTCTCCCCTTTGTCGACCTCAATACCGAATACTACGACCTCTCCATCCAGAACCGCGATAAAACGGAAGACACCGTGACCGTGCAGGCTGCGGAAGCAATCAAGCGCCTGCATGTCGGCGTCAAATGCGCGACGATCACACCCAATTTGCAGCGGCAGGAGGAATATCACCTCAAAAAGCTCTGGAAGTCTCCCAACGCGACCATCCGCGCCGCGCTCGACGGCACGGTCTTCCGCACCCCGATCCTCATTTCCAAGGTCAAGCCCGTCGTCTCCTGCTGGAAAAAGCCGATCACCATCGCGCGGCACGCCTACGGCGATATCTACAAGGCGGTCGAGTACCGCGTCCCCGGCGCGGGTAAAGCGGAGCTGGTCTTCACCGATGAAAGCGGCGCGGAGCTCTCCCGGCAGACCGTCTATGACTTCAAGGGCCCTGGCGTGTTGCAGGCGATGCACAACCGGGACGACTCCATTTTATCGTTCGCCCGCTGCTGCTTTACCTACGCGCTGTCGGTGCATCAGGACGTGTGGTTCTCGAGCAAGGACACGATCTCCAAGGACTATGATCAGACCTTCAAGCTCCTGTTCCAGAAGGTCTTTGACGAGGAGTTCAAAGACCAATTTGAAGCCGCCGGCCTTCACTATCGCTACGCACTCATCGACGACGTGGCTGCGAAGGTCATCCGCTCCGAGGGCGGCATGATCTGGGCGTGCAAAAATTACGATGGAGACGTGATGAGCGACCTCATTGCCGCCGCCTCCGGAAGCCTTCCCATGATGACGAGCGTCCTCGTCTCGCCGGATGGCAACTTCGAATACGAAGCCGCGCACGGGACCGTCGTCGACCACTACCGCAGATGGCGCGAAGGAAAGCCCGTCTCAACCAATCCCCTCGCGACGATTGCCGCATGGGCGGGCGCGCTCCGCAAGCGCGGCGAGCTCGACGGAAACGAGGCGCTCATGCACTATGCCGACTGCCTCTCGCGGGCAGGTGTCGATGTATTCGAGGAAGGCTATCTTTCCGAAGATCTCGCGCATCTGTGCGACCCCTCGGAGCTTAAGGAGATGCCGGAAAACGGGAAGCTTTTGAAGCTCATCCGCGCGCGGTTAGAGACGCTGTTATCTGCATAATGATTTCCGGGCGGCTCTTTTGAGCCGCCCATTTTTTCTGTAACGAGACTTAAAATTTCTTAAAATTTCCGAATACGCAAATGTCAAGTATTTAATGCGAAAAAAGTAGAAATATTTTTATGATACCTTTTTACCTCGGCAAAAAGGCGTTGTCAAGGTGCATTTCAGGGGCTATGCAGCGGCGGCGAACGCGGCGCTGAACATCTGCGCGGATGACTGGAAGCCGAGTATTTCGCGTGGGTAGTTGTTTATCCAATCTTCCACACGGGCAACATCTGCGTCCGTGACGGTTTCAAAGTCCGTGCCTTTCGGGAAGCGCCGCCGAATCATGCGGTTTATGTTTTCGTTCGTTCCGCGTTCGCAAGAGCAGTACGCATGACAATAATACAACGCCGTGCGTTTTTCTTCGGCGTTGATCGCGCTGCGTGCGATTCCGTCCGCATCCGCAAATTCCGAACCGTTGTCAACCGTGATCGACTTGAATACCGTATAGAACGCCGCGCCGTAAATCCGTTCCAGCCGGTCAAGCGCCTGCACGACGGTTTCCGCTCTGCCGTCTTTTATGCGTATGATGATCTCGCGGCGTGTCACCCGCTCAGACAGCACAAGCAAGCGTGCCTTTGTCTTTTTCTTTCCTACAACGGTATCCATTTCCCAATGCCCCGGTTCTTTGCGTTCGTTGATGATCTCCGGGCGTTCGTCAATCGGCGTTCCCCGGCTTTCCCGCTTCTGACGCGGGCGGACTTTCTTGTATTCCTTTTTCCGATCGCCCTTTTCCGGGAGATCGGCGTTGGTCAGTTCCAGAAATACGCCCTCGTCGATATACTTGTAAAGCGTGGCGCGGCAGAACGTCATACCGAAATGTGCAAATTCTTCCCGATGCAGAAGCGCGCAGACCGCCGCCGGGGAATAATCGTCGTTTATTATTTTATCTTCGATGAATGTGGCGACGGCATGATTCTTGCCGATTTTCAGCGGCGCGCCCTTTGCTGACAGGCTTTCTTGATAACGTGCCTCGGCAATTTCAGGGCTGTACCGAATATCCGTTGTCAGGTCTGAATTCATGTGCGTGTACGTCCTGCGCTTCACTTCCCGATAGATCGTGCTGACGTGTACGCCGAGGTCTGCGGCTATCTGCTTCGGCTTGTATCCGATATTCAGACGCGCTTCAATTTTCAGTCTGTCCCGAAACTGCAACTGCTTGTATTGTTCGCCCATGTCATACCCTCCATATATAGCAAAAAGGGGCGGTTTCCCGCCCCTTGCTTCTTTATTGTTTATCTTTCCGCGAGGTTTAATTCCTGTTTCAGCGCCCGTGCCAATACCGCCGATACGTTTACATTTGCTTCTTTCGCGGCAACGTCCAGCCACGACGGAAGCGATACGTTGCGGCGTACAGTTTTCATGTCATTCTTCCTGCGATACTCCGTAAAGTCAACGTCTACAAGCGTGACAATGCCGTTTTCCGCTCCGCTTTTTGCCTCGTCAATGCTGGACGGCTTCGGCAGCTTCTCGTTATCATCTTCCATGTCGATTCCTACAAGCCCGATTGCATCGCGTGCCATCTCCATAGCGTCAGCGTAGTCCGCGCCCTCCGTATTGATATTAAAATCCGGCACATACACAATGATGTGTTCTTTCCCTTTTGTCATAACGATAGGATACGCCGCTTTCATACTGTAACCTCCTTGAAATTCGCATAGCATATATAATTATAGGCGTTCGGCAGGGGGCTTATTTCAGCCCCCGCCGTTTTATGATTGCCTTTGCTAAATCTTCGTCGATTTCTCTGTGTCTCGGAACGCTTTCCCTTTCACCGCCTTTCGTGTATATGTCGTGATTTGAGCCGTGCCGTTTGAATTTCCATCCGTTTCTTTCTAATAGTTCGATGAAATCTTTTGTTTTCACGTTCGACCCTCCTTACATTGTCTATTATACACATTTGATGTGTATTTGTCAATAGCTATCAGAAAATAATTTACACATTTTTTGTGTATCATAAAACCCGGCGAGGAAAAATCCCGCCGGGGTTACTCAATGCCCAAAAGCCACAAAACAGATACGCCGAGGACTTTTGCGAATATCGGTATTTCATAGTCAGGAACAAACCGCGT
>CAKASQ030000017.1:125405-249011 GCA_916988195.3 Oscillospiraceae bacterium | reverse complement strand
ACGTGGTCGCGGGACGGACAAGGCGAAGATCGTGGTGGCGCTGTCAAAAACGGAAAACGGCGCGGCTTTGTTCACGCGGATGCAGGTCGTGGAAGACGTCACGAGCAAAACACTTCAGCAAGTCGTCGACAAAGCTGCTGCACCGGGTGCAAAAATCGAATGCGACGGCTACAGAAGCTATAAGAACCTGTCTGGTGTGGAGCTGGACGCGAAAAAGTATGAATCCGGCGACCTGCACTGGCTGCACAAAGCCATCAGCAACCTGAAAGCGTTCCTGCTGGGAACCTATCACGGTCGCTGCACACAGCTTCAGGCGTACCTGGACGAGTTCTGCTTCCGCTTCAATCGCCGAAAAACCGGCGATCAGATCTTCATGCGCCTGGCAAGAGCCGTCGCTGCATCTTGTGCCCAGCTGCATTAAGCCGATAAGCACAATTAAGAATATGTTTAAATTGCTATAAGCAACGCCGCCCAACAGGACAACGTGCGGCGTTTTCATATATAAAACCATGAAGGGAGGTCACTTCCGACCGGCCAGTCTGCGGATTGGCTTTTTTCATGCCACAAAAAGGAGGTTTGCAAATGGCAGATGATAAGAAAAACACTCCCGAGGCAGCCCCGCCCGCCGAGGCTCCCGCTCCTGCGGTAGAAAATGCCGCCGTGCCGGAGCAGCACGCTCCAGAGCCTGCGCTGACCGACGCAGAGGCAGTCATGCTGGAACACGAGGGACAGGCGGCGCTCTTTGAAATGGGCGAGGCCGCGCCTGATCCCGCTGACGCTGTTATCCACGCCGAGGTGGAGGAGCCTGCCGCTCCCGAAGGCTCCAAGGCTGAAAAGGAACAGGGGCAGCCGCCTGATCCCGGCAAGGATGCTCCCGCCCCGGCACATTCCGGCAAGGTGGTGGATTTTGCTGCTGCCCGTGACGAGACGGTCGGGGAGGAGAAAAAGGCGGTCAAGCAGAAGCTACCCACGAAAAAGGACAAGGCTGCCAAACCCGGCAGAGGCCGACCGCCCAAGGATGGCAAGGCTGCTCTCGATAAGTCCAAGCCGCTCAAACCTCGGGACAAAAAGTCCCAAAGCAAGCCCGCCCCGGAGAAGCCTGTCGTGGATAAGGGCAGCGCTCCCGCTGGTGCGGAGGTCACGCCGGAGCCGTCTGCGCCCCGTGACGCCACCCGTGCCGAAAAAGAGGAGATCGTCTATCCCAACCTGTCCGACCTGCATCCGTTCAAAAATCACCCCTTTGGTGTCCGGGACGACGCGGAGATGCAGGGGCTTGTGGAGTCGGTCAAGGCAGCAGGGGGTCGATCAGCCCGCGCTGGTGCGTCCCCGCGAGGATAATGGCTATTTTGCACCTATCTGCTATTTATTTGAAAGTTTTCCATGCATCCGGAAGAAATTGTGCATTACATAAGAATCGTGAAAAACGAAAAGTCCGTATTATACCTGACCTACAAAATCATCTGTGGAAGACAGCGTCTGTATGCTTTGCGTCTGTGAATAGCAAATTATCTGCACAGCATGAGAGAAGGGATGCCTCAAAAAATGCGTTGCTGTAAACAAAGAATAGCGTTTTGAGAAAAATAGAGCGAAAAATGACTGTGCCGCCTGCCGGAAATGCTCCGACAGGCGGCGAATTCTCTCTTCCGGCGCTTTCCGCTCCGAATTTCCCGTTTGGGTCGGGTTTGGGTCAGAGGGAAAAGTTACAAAATTCTCCATCGGAAAAAGTCACGAAAACACAGAAAAATCCGGATGAAATCGAAAGATTTCAGCCGGATTTGGTCGGAGTGTCGGGATTCGAACCCGAGGCCTCTTGGTCCCGAACTTCACGGGTCGTTTGAACTGCAAGGGAACACAGGGATACAGAAAAGCAGGAAAACCCCTGTAGTTTCAACGACTTTTTAGCTTTGCAAGAGGAATGTCCGGAAAAACCTGCGGTTCACAAAAATTACAAAAAATGAAAAACTGTTAGAAACGTGTTAGAAACACAGTCTGCTGTTATTGAGGAGAAGCCCTCCCCACGGCGCAAAAAATATGCGCCGCGGGGAGGGCTGTTTTCGTTATGTTGCAGGCTGAAAAAATGCCTGCTCAATCTTTGCTTCATCGAAAGCATTCAGATGCAGAACCCTGTATCCGACTGCCTGCAAAACTGAATCGACAAACTGATCTCGCTCTGCACGATCTGGCACATTATGACTGTTATCGTCCAATTCGATGATATACCGCGCCACAAGCTTTGTATCACATAGAACAAAATCAACGTGCTTTGCCTGCACCTTGTAAAAATATGTCTTGTATTTTGGCTGGTTCTTCACCGGCTCTAACAAGTCCAGCAGCCGCACCTTTGTAAAGACTGTCATGTTTTTCTTTGCCGCAAAACTGCATAATTGCCGATAAAACGCCTTCTCGTTCATGGTCAGCAGCCATTTCTTCTGATAGGCTTTATCATATGACAGCGTATCTGTATCGACCTGTGATGCAATAGAAGCACTTGTTTGTTCCTGTGTCGTTGTATCTTGGGGCTGTGTCCAGCGGGAGCGATAATTTCCGGAACGCCTGCTTGTGCGGCGCGAGTACAGAAGCGACGCAAGCACAATCAACACTAAAATCAGAAGTATCATATCCATTTTACCGTGCTTCTCCTTTACAAATATTTTTGGCTTGTCTTATGACAGGACATCTTTGGAAATAATATACCCTATCATTTGTCCTGAGTCAAGACAAGCGGAGGGATACAGTGTGGCCAGGATTGTGGACGGTACAGAAATGAACATGATCGGAGACAAGCTGCGGGCACTTCGGACTGCAAAAGGATGGAGCCAGCAGACAGTTTCTGACAAGCTGGAAATGCTTGCGATTTATGTGTGCCGTGGTTCTATTTCAAGAATTGAAGACAAACAGCGGACAGTGACGGATATCGAGCTTTACGGGCTGTCACAGGTGTTTCAGGTTCCGGTGTCATATTTCTTTCCAGAATAATAAAGCGGCCGCAGACGCACCGGAGACGTGTCAGCGGCTGTTTTTATATTCACCTACGAAAGCCTGCACAGGCTCCCAGTCGGGCATACGCGAGAGCGAAGCGGCTCGCGTGTATGCAGCCCCCGCGCATTCCACTGCATCAGCAGATTTGCAGAAGTGTCGGTGCGTTGCAGCAGACTGCCCCACAGGAGCCTGCACCACCTTGTATGCCTCCGCGCCGCAGGCGCGGCTTGCGGTGGGAGTTACTCCAAAATACTCCTTGACAAGAGTTACTCTGCGTGCTATTTTCATTGTATGGAGGTGACAAAAGATGCCATCAGACAAGAAACGGATAAACCTGACAGTTCCGGATGATGTTTATGAACTGTTGCAGAAATACAAGAAAAATGCGTGTATTTCAAACGATGCAACGGCTTGCTTGCAGCTGATTATTCAGCAGTTGAAAGCTGAAGCTGGAAAACAGACGGTTATGAAGTTTTTTGAAAACCTGTCAATTGAGCAGTTGCAGCAAGTCTCAAATGAAGGTTTGGAGTTTTTGAAAAAGCACCTCTAAGGACAGGGAAGTATTACCCTGTCCAACAACGTAAGTTGTGTACAACCATCAATCCATAGAATCATCAGAAATTGCTTTGATATTTTTTGAAGATTGATTGTTATTTTGAAAGGAGATGATTCTCAACAGTACAAAGGAGGTATTATGCCAAGAAGTAAGGCATATCGTAAGTTTCAGTTGACATTCAACAACCCGCAGGAACATGGTTATACCCATGAAACCATCCGCAATACTTTGCAGGATATTTCAAGCGTGATCTATTGGTGCATGTGCGACGAAGAAGGTTCAACATATCACACGCATTTGTATGTCGCATTTGAGAATGCCAAGGAGTTTTCCATGATGCAGCGCCGGTTTTATGGTGCGCATATTGAAGGAGCCAGAGGAAGCCATCGGGAAAACCGGGATTATATCCGCAAAGAGGGCAAGTGGCGTGACAGCGAAAAATCCGAGACAAACAAGCCCGAAACGTTTGAAGAATCCGGCGAACTGCCGGAGGAATCAGACCGCCGTGTAAAGCAGTCGGAAACAATTCTTGCAATGGTCGAAAACGGTGCGACAAATGCCGAGATACTGCGGGAGTGTCCGAGTGCTATGCTGCACCTGCAACGCATTGAGCAAGCCCGTCAGACGCTGCTGGAAGAAAAGTATCGTAAGGAGTTCCGCAAGCTGAAAGTCGAGTATATCTGGGGCGAAACAGGCGTTGGAAAGACGCGCAAGGTCATGGAATTGTACGGCTATGAAAACGTCTTCCGCGTGACAAACTATGCGCATCCCTTTGACGGCTACAGCGGGCAGGACGTGATCGTCTATGACGAATTTCGCTCCAGTCTGCCGCTGTCCGATATGCTCTGCTATCTGGACGGGTATCCGCTCATGCTGCCGTGCCGGTATGCAGACCGCGTCGCGTGCTATACGAAGGTCTATATCCTCAGCAATATTCCGTTGGAGAAGCAGTATCCCAACGTGCAGCTTGAGGAACCGGCGAGCTTTGAAGCTTTCAAGCGCCGTTTGACCTCCGTTTGTCGGATGCAGGCACCCTTGCTGAATGGCGAACTGTTTTAAGGGGGCAGCTAGATGCTCAACGAATACCGCGATATTCTCACGCCGGAAGAGCTTGCCCGTGCGCTCGGAATCAGCCGAAAATCCGCCTATCAGCTGCTGCATGACGGCATAATCGGCTCCAAGCGAATCGGGAAAAAGTATCTCGTTCCAAAAATCTGTGTGCTGGATTATATCAATTCCGCACGCTACACAGTCCATCGATAACAGCAGGCTAGTGTCAGAAAGGAGTAACCAATGACAGGAAGCCTGCAAATAAAGAACGATAAATTTTACATGGTGCTGAACAGCACCGAAAACGGCAAACGCAAACAGAAATGGATTTCAACCGGCCTGCCGGTCAAGGGAAACAAACGCAAGGCGGAACAGATGCTGCGCGAAACGCTGCGAAAATATGAAACGCAAGCCGGAATTATCCATGATGATGTGCGTTTTTCGGACTATATTCGTCTCTGGCTGGAACAGACGAAGAAGCGTGTAGACGAAGTTACCTATCAGGGCTATGATACGCTGGCGCAGACGCATATTCTTCCGTATTTTGACGCACTCGGTATCAGACTGCAAGAGGTCACGACGAAGGTTCTGCAAGCGTATTTCGATGAAAAAAGAGCGAACGGGCGGCTGGATGGAAAAGGCGGCTTGTCTCCCAAAAGTCTGCGCCTGCATAAGAATGTTCTATTTCAGGCACTGACGGAAGCTGTGCGCAATCAGCTTTTATCCTCCAACCCGTGCCAGTTTGTGCAGCTGCCGCAGAAGGAGCGGAAGGAAGCGCATTTTTACAGTGCAGCGCAGATGCAGACACTATTCGCCGCACTACAAAATGACCCGCTGCTGCCGCTTGTCAAAATCACAGCAATTTACGGACTGCGCAGAAGTGAACTGCTCGGTCTGCAATGGGACAGCATTGACGAAGAACGCGGAACGCTCTCTATCTGTCATACGGTCGTGAAAGTCACTTCCGTCGTGGAAAAGGACAAGACGAAGAACCGAACGAGCCGCCGCACGTTTCCGCTGACCCCGGAAGCCAGAGCAATTTTTGCAGAAGCCAAGCGAGCAGAAGCTGAGAACCGGCGTTTGTTCGGCGCGGATTATACTGAGAATCCATATGTGTTCAAATGGGACGATGGACACCCGTACTCGCCGGACTATATAAGCCATCGTTTTAACGACCTTCTAAAAAAGCACGGTTTACCGCATATCCGTTTTCACGAAATCAGACACAGCTGCGCCAGCCTTCTGATTAACGCAGGAACGCCGCTGAAAGACGTGCAGGACTGGATGGGACACGCCGACATTCGTATGACAGCAGACCTCTACGGGCATCTGGACGTGTCGAGAAAGCAGCAGTTAGCCCAGACAATCTCCGGTACACTGTCGAGCGCTTGTTAGAAATGCGTTAGAACGGGAACTGCAAAACCGCCTGAAAAGTAAAGAAAAATCCCGAAATCATACGATTTCAGGATTTTCCAGTGGTCGGAGTGTCGGGATTCGAACCCGAGGCCTCTTGGTCCCGAACCAAGCGCGATACCAAACTTCGCCACACCCCGTTAGCTCGATTATTATAGTGAACAAAACCGGTTTTGTCAAGAGGCAAACGCATGATTTTCTAAAAGCCGCATAAAAATGAACCGGAGGCGATGCAAATGGAGAAGACGAAGCGGGAAGAAGGGCAAAAAACGGGGCGCTGGGCGCGCTGGAGTTCGCGGGCATATTTGTCGCTCGCGCTGGCTGCCGTGGTGCTGACCGTCCGGACATGCTGCCCCGGCGCGGTAGAGACGGTGCGAGACGTGCTGGGACTTGGAGAAGGAGGCCGGACGCGCGCGGCCTTTGCAGAGCTCCGGGATGCGCTGTCAGATGGCGAGAGCGTTGTGGCGGCGTTCGCAGAGTCGTATCAGGCGCTTGCCGGTGAAACGCCTTGATCTCGCGCCCGGCTTTGCTGCCGCACTGTGCCTGCTGCGGCTGCTGGCTGAGCCGCGTGTTTTCTACGCGTTTCTTGCGGCCGCGGCGGCGCACGAGGCGGGGCATGTAATGGCCATCTATCTGGTCGGGGGAAGGGTAACGGGGATTCGGCTCGGCATGTGCGACGCGAAAATCGAGACCCGAGGGCTTGGCTACCGGCAGGAGATTTTTTGCGCGTTGGCAGGTCCCGGGATGAGCGTACTCGTGTGCCTTGCGTTGCGGAAAGCATACGCTACCTGCGCGGCAATCAGCCTGCTTCTGGGGCTTTTTAACGCGATGCCGGTCTATCCGCTGGATGGCGGGCGGGCGCTGCGGGCAGGGCTTTGCTTGGTTCTGCCGCTCGGGCGGGCGGAGGCGGTCTCCAACATAGCAGGTCTTGCGGTCTGCGCAGCGGGACTGGCGGGTGCGGTTTTCTGCGCGCGGGCGTATGGGCTCGGGTTTGCGCCGGTTGCACTCTGGCTTGTCGTTTTTGCGCGTGTGCTGCGCCACGGACACGAAGAAGGGCTTGTTTCTCGGGCTCCGGTAAGGTATAATAAATAGAACTTTGACTTTTTGAGGTAGAGCTATGACAGATACCTTACACAGAATTCTGCCGCAGGTGCAGAAGCCAGCGCGCTATGTAGGCGGCGAGTATAACCAGATCGTAAAGGATAAGAAGAATGTGGACGTGCGCGTGGCGTTCTGCTTCCCGGATACCTATGAGATCGGCATGTCCAACATCGGCATGCGCATTTTATATGGGCTCATGAATGAGATGCCGGGCGTGTGGTGCGAGCGGGTGTTCGCGCCGTGGGGCGACATGGAAGCAGAGATGCGAAAGCACGCCATTCCCCTTTACGCCCTCGAGAGCCATGACCCTGTGAAAGCGTTCGACCTGATCGCATTTACGATCGGCTACGAGATGAGCTACACCAACATTTTAAATATGCTGGAGCTCTCCTGTGTGCCGCTGTTGGCTCGCGAACGAGAAGGCCTTGAGAACATCGTCTTTGCCGGGGGCGTGTGCGCGGTGAATCCCGAGCCGCTGGCAGACTTCATCGACTTTTTTTCGCTCGGCGAGGGCGAGGAGATCACAAAGGAGATCATCGAGTGCTACCGGCAGGCGAAAAAGGACGGCTGCACGAAGCAGGAATTTCTCCTGCGCGTGAGCAAAATCGACGGCGTGTATGTGCCATCTTTCTATGAGCACACCTATAACGAAGATGGAACGCTTGCCGCCATCACGCCCAAAAACGGCGCGCCCGCGCGTGTCAGAAAGCGCATCATACAGGACATGGACAAGTCGTATTTTCCGACGAAGACGATCGTTCCCTCGACGGAAATTGTCCATGACCGGACGAATCTTGAACTTTTCCGCGGCTGCATCCGCAGCTGCCGCTTCTGTCAGGCGGGCTTCTGCTACCGGCCGGTGCGCGCGAAAAGCGTGGACACGCTCTGCCGGCAGGCGATCGAATCGCTCGAAGACTCCGGCAACAGCGAAATGACGCTCGCGAGCCTGTCGACGTCCGACTACCGAAAGCTTCCGGAGCTTGCGGACAAGCTGCTGGATTACTGCGAGCCGCGGAAGATCAACCTTTCGCTTCCGAGCCTGCGCGCGGATAATTTTTCTCGCGACCTGATGCTTCGCGTGCAGAAGGTACGAAAAAGCGGCCTGACGTTCGCGCCCGAGGCGGGCTCGCAGCGGCTTCGTGACGCGATCAACAAAAATGTCACGGAGCGCGAAATTTTAGAGACCTGTGCCACGGCGTTTTCCGGCGGCTGGAACAGCGTGAAGCTCTATTTTATGCTGGGACTTCCGACGGAGACGGATGAGGACGTGGCGGCGATTGCCGAGCTTGTCAACAAAATCGTCTACTGTTGGCGGCAGAACGCGACAAACAAAAAACGGCGGCTGTCCATCAACCTCGCGACGGCCTTCTTTGTGCCGAAGCCCTTCACGCCGTTCCAGTGGGAGAAGCAGACCAGCCCCGAGGAATATCTGCGGCGCGTGCATCTGCTGCAAAGTTGCCTGACGGCGCGGGGTGTTGATTACCGGTACCATGAGAGCGACCTCAGCAGACTCGAGGCGGTTCTTGCCAGAGGCGACCGGCGGCTATCAAAAGTCCTGCTGCGCGCGCATGAGCTTGGCTGCAAATTAGACGGCTGGGACGAGTACTTCCGATATGATCTTTGGATGCAGGCCTTTTCCGACTGCGGGGTCGACCCGGAATTTTACACGACGCGCGGCTTTGCGGAGGACGAAATCCTTCCGTGGCAGACGATCGATATTGGCGTGAGCCGGGACTTTTTCCTGCGCGAGCGGGCGCTGGCGTATCAGTCTGTTACGACGCCGGACTGCCGCACAAAATGCGCCGGCTGCGGCGCGCGGAGTTTGAGCGAAAGAGGGGTGTGCGATGAATAGGCTGCTGTTTGAAAAGCGGGGCGACGCGGTATACCTCTCGCACCTGGATCTCATGCGCGTGTTTCAGCGGGCGTTCAAGCGCGCGGGCATTCTCATCTGGCATTCGCAGGGCTTCAGCCCCCGGGCGTATGTGTCGATCGCGCTGCCGCTTCCGGTCGGTATGGAGAGCCGGTGCGAGATTCTGGATTTTGAAATTGAAGACGGTTCGGTTGAGCTTTCCGGTCTTCCCGTGCGGCTCAATGCCGTTTTGCCGGCAGGTATCCGGGTACTGGAGGCATACGAGAGCGCGAGGAAAATCAAGGAGCTGACGAGATTACGGGCCGAGGTGACGCTCGAGTATGACGGCGGCGTTCCCGAAGATGCGCAGAAGGCGCTTGCCGCGTTTTTTGCGCGCGAGAGCATCGTTATCACCAAGCGCAGCAAAAAAGGAGACAAGGAGCTCGACATCAAGCCGCTCATTTTCGCGCTTTCCATTGCGGCAGTAAGCGAAACCGAGCTTCGGCTGGCGTGCATTCTTTCCGCGCAGAACCCGGGGCTGAACCCGCAGTTGCTGGCGGCGGCGATTGAGACGCATCTGCCGGACTATAAACCGGACTTTGCGCGCGCCGGGCGCATCGAAGCGCTGGATGAACAGGAAAATCCCTTCCGATGAGACAGGAGTACCTATGCAAGGACATGTTACCATTTTAGGTTTTACGCCGAATATCGAGGCCATGATTGCCTCAGGCGGCAGAATTTCCACCATGGATGGCACGGCGGACGAGATTTTTGAAACGTCGATTGCCGCAGGACGCGAGAAAAACGAAAAGCTCATCGGGAAGGTGCTTTCCTCGGGGCATACGTCGGTGCTGGAGCACGGATTCGTGAACCTCGCGTTTGAAAACGTCTCGGTGCTGGCCGAGCAGTTCCTGATTGAGTTCCGGCTCGCGTCCTTTACGGTCAAGTCCCGGCGCTATGTTGACTTTTCCAGGGCGGGCTATGTCTCGCCGGACTGGACCGACGATGTGCAGAAGACGATTTTTGACGAGACGGTGCGCGGCCTGTTTGCGATCTACGACGAGCTCGAGGCGGCGGGCGTCCCGAAAGAGGACGCGCGGTTCGTGCTGCCGTACTGCTTTTGCAGCAACTTCTTCTGCTCGATGAACGCGCGCGAGCTTCTGCACGTGATGAACGAACTGCGCTATGGACGCGGGAGCGAAATTCCGGAGCTTTGGGCGCTGGGTGAGAGCCTGTTTTTGCAGTGCGAGGAGAAGCTGCCGTTTCTGGCGGTCCGGAAAAAGGACGCGTACGCCAAAAAGACGCTGCCGCTGCCGGATGGCGTGCCGGTTCTGCCGGAGGCGCAGGTCACGCTGCTGGACGGAACGAGAGAGCCCGAAAAGCTCATCTGCCGCGCGGCGTATCTCGCAAACGGCATGCAGGCGCCGGGACTGACGCGAGACGAGCAGGCGCGGATATTAAGAACGTTGCTGCAAAATAACCGCAAGCGCGAGCTGGAGCAGGCGAGCTTTACGCTTTTATATTCCGGCATGTCCCTTGCCGCGCTCACGCACCTGACGCGCCACCGGATGCAGGCGCTCTGCGCGCCGGATCTGCTGCAAAACGCCGATTACAGCCGGTTTGTTCTGCCTGAAAGCGTCAGAAAAGCCGGGATGGAGGCGCGCTACCGGGAGGCCTTTTCTGTTGCAGAAGCCGCGGCAAGGAAGCTTTCTTCCATGGGCGTGGGAAAAGATGCGCTTTCATATCTTCTTGTGAGCGGGCTCCAAGTCCCGGTCGTCTCGACGATGAACGCAGGCGAGCTCTATACCTTCTTCCGCCTTCGCACGTGCGAGCGGGCGCAGTGGGAGATCCGGGAACTGGCCACCGAGGCATTAAAAGTCCTGCGCGCGGCGCACCCGGGGCTCTTTTCCCTCTATGGCCCGACGTGCTTCATGACGGGCGCGTGTCCCGAGGGCAGAATGTGCTGCGGGAAGACGGCACAGGTGCGCGAGAAATTTTCCGGGACCCTGTAAAATAGAACGCTCTGCGGTCTTTTTCCGCAGGGCGTTTTTCGCCTCCATGCCGCGCAATTCTTAGGAATTCTTAAATTTCCCGGAAATATCCGGAAGGTATGGTATACTGGGTTCAAAGGAGGAAGGGGAAATGCGGAAAGAATGGGGCGCGTGGCTGCTTCTTGCATCGCTGCTGCTCTCCGGGTGCGGGAAGACGGCGCAGGTACCGGACGAGGCGCAGGCTGCGGAGGAAGCCGTGATACAGGTGGAAACGCCAACGGAAGAACCGGCGCAGGAGAACGGGATTTCTCCGATCGAGCCCGGGCAGTGGGCAAAGTACGCGGAAATTTACGACGCGTATTTTCTCGGAGAAGACCGGCGGCTGCCGCTGGATTTCATGTTCGCAAGGCCGATTTTGCAGATGGCAGACCTTGACCAGAATGGTGTGCCAGAGCTCATTGTGTACCACGGCGTGGCGACGGCGATGATGATCTTCGCGATTTTTACGATCGAAGATGGTACAGTCAAGAGCCTGACAGAGCTTCTCAGTTGGAACTGGGCAATACCGACGGATGCGGGCGACTGCGTCATTCCGACGACTGGGACGGTCATCCCCGACGAGCATCAGGAAATCCTCTGCGACAGCGCGTATGTTGCGCTGGATGTCCGCGTGCTGCCGTTTGACCTGTATTATGGCGCGATCTGCGCGCGGCGGGACGCGGAAACCGGGGAGGCGTTCTGGATGTTCAGCTGCTACAACAACAAAAGCGCCGAAATAGACGGCGTTTTGTGCAATGGCGGCGGGGAATACTGGCGCTTTGCAAACGAAGATGGGAAAATCGTCCCCGTTCTGATGGAGCGGTTCGGTATAGACTATGACGAGGAGACTCCGTTCGCGGGATACAGTCAGGTGTTTCCGGATGAGGAGCCGGAGTGGATCGAGGAAACGGGAAGCCAAGCGCCGGTGGTAGACGGCAGAATGTCAGCGGAGCTGACCGAGCGGTTTGTGTCTGCGCGGGATACGGCCTATCCGGCGCTCGATTCCGCGACCGAGGAATGCAAATTCTATGTAACGAAGGGCGATTCAAACGAGGAGCTTGGGCAAGACGCGCACGCGTTTTTTGCGCAATTTTTCGCGCCTGGGAACTGAAGCGGCTTCCGGTGCGTCTAGGGTGTATCTGAAAACTCCCAACGCACCCGGACAGCGGGCCTTTTAGCGGTGCGCCGCGTCATTTTTCCTTGAAATACGTCAGTATTCCTGCAAAAAAATGTCTTGCGCAACGCAAAAATCCCTCGCTGCCGGTCACATCGTGAGTTTTCAGATACACCCTAAAAACCAGAGATATCAATGAAAGCCTGAAAGGAGAACGGACATGAAAAGAAGATGGATTGCGCTGTTTCTGGCGCTGACGATGGCCGCGTCGCTTTTGACCGGCTGCACGAAAAAAAGCGATACGCCGGCCCAGCCCGAGCAGGGGCAGACCGAGCAGGAGGAAAACCAGACCAAGCCGGAAGAGAACCCCACGAAGGAGGAACAACCGGACGTGACCCCGGAAAGCCCGGACGATACGCCCAAGAATCCGGACGATGCGGAAAAGCCCGCTGACGAGCAGAAGCCCGATGAGGAAGAAAAGCCCGAGGAAGAGCCGGAGCTCACCGAGGAGCAGAAGCGCAGGCTCCGCATCGAACAGGCTGTCGAGGAAAGCACAATCTGGGCGGCAGACGAGGAATACAACAACTTCTTTACTGAGGCGCTTCTCAAAAGCCGGTTGGAGGACTTTTTGTTCCAGAACTGGGACAATGCCGCACTCGGCATTTCCGATTACTTTGACGCAGACGATTTCAGGCTGAACCTATACCAAAACTCGCTCGACGAATATTTCTGCGTCCTTTCGCACACCGACCGCTATCAGGAGCTTTCCATCCGCCTGAACGCGGACGGCGCGAGCGTCTATACGCCCGGCACGAATGCGGGGAGCGCAAATGCTTCGGCGGAGATCGAGAGTCTGGTCGAAGGGGCGAAATTTGACAAGCGCTACGACGGGTACTATTTTGACGATAACATGGACGCGCAGGCGAACAAGACCTTCAAAGCTTGGGGCGCGCAGGCGCTGAACAGCTTTAAAAAGACTCTGGAGGAAAACAAGGAAGCTTGGAAGGTTGTGCTGGACGACGCGTACCGGGTGACGGTTTCGTTTGACGAAAACGACCAGTTTGTGCTGGAGCTGCAAGGTGAGACGAGCTACTGGCTCGAGCTTCGCTATCGCCCGGAGTGCGGCGTGTGGGCGGATGTGAGCCTCGTTCCGACGTTCGGAAGCGACTTGTCAGACTGGAAGGTTGACGCATCAAAGCTGACGGATTCGTATCTTGTCTCCCTTGTCCATACGCTCGAGCTCGGCATGACGTCTGCGCCGTTTACCTTTGATCGGCCGAAGGATCTGACGCCCGAGCAGCTGTGGCTCATGTTCCTGCTGCTCACGCCGAAGCAGGAGTTGGAGGCGACGTATGAGAAGCAGGATAAGATGTATCACATCACGCAGGGAATGATAGAGCACACACTGTCTCAATACATGAAGGGCTATTCTCTCGATATCTCAAAGAGCAAAAACTATGACGCGGCGACAGATGAGATTGTCGTTCCAACGGTATCCGGCTTTGGCGGAGACAGCCTTGCAAAGCTGCGCGAAAAGAGCGTTGACGGCAATACCGTGACCTACACGGTCGACTACTATAGTCCCGACGATGTGAATTACGCGAACGTCCAGAAGTCCAAAACCTATACCGTTACGTTCCTCTATGGCCGGTACCGCTATGAATCCGCCGTGGAGGCTGCCGCGCTGCCTCTGGGCAACGGATGATCGAGGCGGCTGAAAAAGGAGGAATCTGCGATGAAGCATACAAGGCTCTGGATCTGGCTTTTTGCGGCCTCGGCGGCGCTCAATGTGCTGCTGTACGCGCAGATGATCATTAACAATCAGAAACCGCCGGAAGCGCCGATCGTCAAGGGGACGTATGCGCGGCAGGAGGGAGGTACGCTTTACCGGCTTGCAATGCGGGACGACGGATATTACTGCCTGTATCTGGCGGGAGAGATTCTGGAGCTTGGGCGCTACGTGCGGGTCGATGAGAACCGGCTTACGCTCACAGCGGAGAGCCCAGAGGAGCTTCACGGATGTTCGGCTTTCCTGATCGGCGAGACGCTGTATGAGATTTTAAGCGACGGCTCGGTTCAGACTTACGAAAAGACGGTCGATATTCCCTATTACGATAACGTGAAGCCTGTGTGGAACGATGAGGCAAACGAAAAATGAGCGAGCAAAACGCATCCGCCAGACGGCGGATGCGTTTTGCTGTTATTCGGAAGGCTCCTGCTCGTGCAAGGGCTTGCCTTTTTTCAGGGCTTCGTGCTCTTTTAAAAGCTCATCATGGAGCTCTAAGGAGTTCCAGCCCTGATTCGTCTCGGTCAGCACAGCCTTAAGGGGAATGGCGGGTAGGCGCATCGCTTTTAAAAGCGTCAGAAACGCGTTTACCATCGGCTGCGAAAAGCCGCAGAGGACGAGCATGAGCTCCGGAAAGTTTTTGCCGTCATACACGCTTTCAAATGTTCCGAGCGCGCCTGTAAACGAGCCGAGGCTTTGCAGATACTCCCGCTTTTCAACCGGCCGGACTTTTACCCCCAGCTTCATCGCCGCCATGCGGAGCTTCGACAGGTGCTTAGCGGGGAAATTATAGGCCAGAATCAGCTGCGTCATGTGTGTGCCTCCTTTTCGTTTTTCCGCAGGAAGCCAAAATAGACGATCATCGCGGCGATGGCCCAGAAGTAGACCATCATATACGGTTCTTCGAAAATATTTTCAAAGAAGCAGTGCACCAGAACGCCGAGCAGACCGCAGAACATGCCGCACACGAGCGGATAATTCCGGCTGGACTTTTTCTTCCACTGCGCACCGGTTCTGCAGATGCTCCGGCAGGAGGCCGCGATCATGCCGAGCAGCATGATGATGAAGCCCGCTAACCCGAGATAGCCGGTTTCCACGAGGGTTTTGAGATAGTAGTTATCGAGATAGAAATACTGCACGTAATCGAGCACCTGGTTCTGCATCGCGACCGCGCCGCCGAACATGCCGTGCCCCACGCCCGTCCAGACGCCGTAGGCCTGCAGCAGCTCCAGACCAAGCGGCCATCTGCCGCCGCGGCCGCCGTTGGTGTTCGCGTCAATGAAGTCCTGCGTGAAGAGAAAGCCGATGCGCGTGCGAACAAACGGAATGAGCACCAGAAGCGCGAGCCCCGCCGCCAGCAGCAAAAAGAGCCTGCGGTCGACGAGCAGGATAAAGAGAATGATCGCAACCGCCATCGCGACCCACGCGGCGCGCGACATCGTAAACAGGCACGCGAAGCACATGCAGAACGTTGCGAGCCACGCGAAGAGCTTCTGCGAGGGCTTTTCCGCGTAATAGGCCAGCGCTGTCGTCATCGGGACGAAGAGTACCATGAAGTCGCCCATGATGTTGGGACTGCCGAAAATGGAGTAGACCCGCGTCCGGACGGCGGTCTCCGCCTGCGCCACCCAGTTAGACGGCATCGGCGCTTTCGTAATATACTGATAAATGCCGTGAAGAGACAGGACGAAGGATAAAGACACCAGCGTCAGGTACAGCGTCATGCAGTCGCGGTCGTTCCGGATGAGCCTTGTGACAAGGTAGAACCAGAGCAGATACTGGCACGTCGCGCGGAAGCCAGCAATCTGAATGGATGTGTACGGGCAGACGACGCACAGAAGGACGAAGCAGACCGTGAGAAAGACGGCTACCGGAAGGTCGAGCGGATTGAGCTTCGGCGCGATGGGGGAAGCGGCCTTTTTGCGCTCCCAGATGATCCAGAGAACGCAGAAAAGAAGCAGCGCCTCGTCCCACACAGAGGACACCACCGGGATGGACAGAATGTCGCGCAGCACGTAGTCGATGAGAACGTAAAGCCCGATGGCAAAGAGCAAGATCGCCGTCATGCCGCCGGAGAAGAGCCAGCCGAACGTGCGGCTATTGCGCCCGCAGGTGAAAACCGCGCGGTAGACCTGATAGAGCACGGAGCTTTCTATCCAGCTTGTCCCTTTTTGGGATAGGCGCTCGTTGCAGCGGGTAAGAAGCTTGTTCGTTCCGCTCTCGTCGAGCGCGCTTGTACCGGACGAAAGGCGGCGCGAGAACCACGCGGCTACCTTACTCGAGCGCCAGCACGAAGCGCATCCCCGCCGCACCCGGCTTCCTTCTGCTACGCGCGCGCACCACGATAAAATCGCCAGCGTCCAGCGGTACAGCATACAGCCTCGCAGAAGCTCAGCCATTGTCTGCCTCCATGCCGGAGATGATGCCGGTCAGCTCAAACTCGCTCGTCTTGAGAATATATTCGTAGCCCACGCGGACCTCCTGACTGCCGACCTGCCAGACATTGCCGGAGAACGTTCCGGTGGCCCGAATGGTGATGGAGAGGTCGCTGTGCCCGAGCGTGCGGATGGAGGAGACGGCTTCGCAGCCGGTAATCTCAGCGGAGACGAGCTTGGCGTTGTTCACGATCTGCTTTCCAATCTGCGTCTCGGCAAACTCGGCGACTTCGATGGGCTGGTCCTCGAAGAGGACGGTAAACGTGATTTCATGGTTGTTATTGGAAACCGACGCGGCGGCCTTCTTGCCGACAAGCTTCCAGCCCACAGCCAGCACAACAGCCACGACCAGAACGAGAACGAGCAGGTCGATCAGATTGATCTTGCCGAACAGACGGCCCTTTTCATCAATAATTTTCATACGTGCCTCCAGTACCTTTGGATTTGGTTGATTCTGCGCGCAAAATAGACTATAATGTTTACAAGTTTGCGCATAGGGTATTTTATCCTAAAACACAGCAAGAAACAAGAGTCAGTTTGGACTTTGGGAGTTTTTATGAAAATTATCCATCTGATCTCCGGCGGCGACGTCGGAGGTGCAAAAACGCATGTGTTATCGCTGCTCGAAGGGCTGGGGCGGACGCAGCAGGTGCGGCTGGTCTGCTTCACGGCGGGCGCGTTCGCGGACGACGCGATGGCCATGGGCATTGATACGTTGGTGCTGGATTCCGGCGTGCGCAGCAGCATCCGGACGCTGACCGGCATGATTCAAAACGAGCACTTTGACATTGTCCACTGCCACGGCTCGCGCGCAAATATGATCGGCGCGATTTTAAAGCGGACGATCAAAGTCCCCATCGTTACGACCGTCCACTCGGACTACCGGCTTGATTATCTCGGCCGGCCCTTCCACAGGCTCACCTACGGCACGATCAACACCGTCGCGCTTCGTATGTTCGACTATCACATCGGCGTATCGGACGCAATGGTGCAGCTGCTCATCTCGCGCGGCTTTGATCCGCAGAAGCTGTTTTCCATCTACAACGGTGTGGAATTCCCGCCAAAGCCCGCGCGTCTTTCGCGGGAGGAATATCTCGGAAGCCTCGGTATCACGTTTGACGCGGACACGGTCGTTTTCGGCATTGCCGCGCGCTTGAACCCCGTGAAGGACATCGCAACGCTCATCCGGGGTTTCGCAGGCGCGTGCAGAACCTGCCCCAATATTCGGCTCATCATCGCCGGAGACGGCGAGGAGCGGCAGATGCTGGAGCAATTGGCAGAGGAAACGTGCCCCGCGGGCTCGGTCATTTTTGCGGGCTGGGTCAGGGACACGGACAGCTTTTATAACGCCATCGACGTCAACATGCTGACCTCTCTTTCCGAGGGCTCGCCGTATGCTTTGGTGGAGGGCGCGAGAATGCGCTGCGCGACGATTGCAACCGCGGTCGGCGGCATTCCGTATATGATGGAGTCCGGCGTGACGGGGCTTCTTTTTACGCCAAGAGACGTGGATACCCTGACCGCCTACATGGTGCGGCTCGTCCAGAATCCGGCGTTTCGAAAGCAGCTTGGGCAGAACTTCTATGAAAAGGCGGAGCGAGTGTACTCCGCCGAGGCGACCGTCCATCACCAATTGGACATTTACAGAACGATCCTGCGGCAGGCGCAAAGGCCAAAGGAAAAGCGCCGCGGCGTGACGATCTGCGGGGCGTATGGCAAGGGCAACGCGGGCGACGAGGCGATTTTGAAGGCCATCTTGCGCCAGCTCCAGCACATCGACCCCGATATGCCCATCTGCGTGCTCTCGCACAATCCAAAATCGACAAGGCTGACGCACCATGTGGGCGCGGCCTATGTCTTCAATCCCTTCTCGTTCCTTCCCGTCATGCGCCGCTCGAAACTCTATATCTCCGGCGGCGGCAGCCTCATTCAGAACCAGACGAGCACGAGAAGCCTCAACTATTACCTTCTCAGCATCCGCCTTGCAAAGCTTACCGGAAACCGCGTTCTGATGTATGGCTGCGGTATCGGGCCTGTAAACGGGGAGGCCAGCCGAAAGCGCGCCGCGCGCGTCATCGACCGGAACGTCGATGCGATCACGCTGCGAGAGAACCTCTCTGCCGAGGAGCTGAAGGCCATGGGCGTGACGAAGCCGAAGGTCTACGTGACGGCGGACCCGGCGCTGCTTCTGGAGCCGGGACTGGAGGGCGCGGTTGACGGATTTTTGCTCGGCAACAACATGGACCCCGCCGGGCGCTATGCGCTCTTCGTCCTGCGCGACTGGCCCGGTTTTGCGGAAAAGAAGCAGGCGTTCGTGGAAAGCGCGAAATACGTAAAGGAAACGTATGGCCTCACGCCGGTTTTCTTCGCGCTTGAGCCGGGGCGGGATTTGCCGCCCAGTCGGGAGGTCGCGGCGGAACTGCCGTTTGCCTGCCCGATGCTGTCTGCGCCGAGCGATGAAAAGCTCATCATCGGCATGATGAAAAAGATGCAGGTCGTCGTGTCCATGCGCCTGCACGCGCTGATTTTTGCCTCGAGCGTGGCCGCGCCGCTGGTCGCCGTGTCGTATGACCCGAAGGTCACGGGCTTCATGCACTACATCGGCCAGAAGCACTGCGTCTATTTTGAAGATGTGACGGCGGAAAACCTCTGCGCGCTGATTGACGGGGCGCTCGGGGACACGGGCACGTACAGTGTGGACCGGCTCCGGACGCTCGCGGCGCAGAATGAAGAGATTGCGAAAAAGCTTTTGGAGGAAGACAGATGAAGCAGATTGTGTGTCTTGCCACATCCCCGTGGTACCCGATCCCGACCCGCAAGCAGCAGGTCATGAGCCGGATCCCGGACGCGGAGATTCTATATTTTGACCCCTCGGCGACGATCATTGCCCCTCTGCGTGACAAAACGGCAAAGCCACTCATGACCGCGTGGAAGCAGCCGGGGGAGAAGGTCAAGGACAACATCACCGTCTACCGGCTCCCACCCGTTCTGCCGTTTTTTAACAAATGCCGGGCCATCAACCGGGCCAACCAGAAGAACATCGCGAAATTCGTGCGCGAAAAGATGAAGGAGCACGGCTTCGAAAAGCCGCTTCTCTGGGTCTATTCGCCTGTGACGGTCGACTGCGTCGATCTGATTCCGCATTCCGGCCTCGTCTACGACTGCGTCGACCGGCACTCGGCCTATGGCGGGCTCATGAACCCGGCGCTCGTCGACGAGATGGAGCTCAAGCTCGCGGCGAAGACTGACATGACGTTTGCAACGGCCAAGTCCCTTGCCGAACGCCTGCAAAAGGCGCAGCCGGAGGCAAAATTCATCCCGAACGGGGCAAACTTCGAGCGCTTTTTTGAGGCGTCAAAGCCACAGCCCGTGCCGGAGGATATGAAGGACATCCCGCACCCGATTTTCGGCTTCGTCGGTGCGCTGCAAACGTGCATTGAGTATGGCTATGTCGAGCAGGCGGCGAAAGCGCGGCCGGAGTGGCAGTTTGTCTGGATCGGAAACGAGAAGCCTGGTGTCGATCTGAGCGCTCTGCGGGCGATGCCGAACGTGCGGTTTCTCGGCGTGAAGCCGAACGCGGAGCTTCCAAAGTATCTTGCGCAGTTTGATGTGTGTCTGAACCTCTTTGACGCAGGGCCTCTGAGCAAAGATGTAAGCCCGCTCAAATTCTACGAGTATCTGGCCACGGGAAAGCCCATCGTCTCTACGCGCCAGCCGGATCAGGTATTGCAGTTCTCCGATATCATCCACATCGCGGACGACGCGAAGAGCTTTGAGCAGGCCTGCGCCGCGGCTTTGGAAGATACCCAGCCGGAGCGCACAGATGCGCGCATCGAGGCTGGACGTAATAGCTCCTGGGACGCGCGCGTGAGTGAGATCTGCGCGGTGCTGCGGGAAAAGGGAATCCTGTAGCGATTTTCTGTGTGGGCGCGATGCCCTATTGACTTTCATCTCTTTTCGTAGGAGTCGATGCCAACATCGACCCGGCGGTATAGACCGTTTTTTCGAAAATCCAATGCGAATTCGATGATTCCCAATGGGGCGATGTGGGCATCGCCCCCTACGCGTTGAAACGATTGTTCAAGGGCATAAAGGAAAAGGGGAGTGCCGGAAGCGGCACTCCCTTCTCTTATTTACTTGCTGTCCGGCTGCATGCGGTGCAGCTCTCGGACGGCGGGATGCACGTGTCGTTCTTTCCGGGGAAGAACGCGTCCATCGGGAAATCGATCTGGCTAAACACTTCGCAGGGATTTTCGTCCGCCGCGCCGGAGACGTTCGGGCAGCTTTTGCTCGGGATGCAGTAGTCAAAGCTCGGGATGAGCAGCTGTGTGCTGCGCTCGAGCCGCGCGATGGAGAACTGGCCGACGGTTACAAGCAGGCGCTTGCACTCACCGCCGAGTACGAGCTCTTCTTCGAAGCAGTCGAGAATCCCCTGCGGAATCTGGGGGGTGTCGCTTGCGCAGCAGTTGCAGGCGCAGACCTCCTGCACGCGAGAGCCAAGAATCATCGGGTCGACGACCTCGACGATGGCCTCGGGGACGCTCGCCTCCTGCAGGCTCTTTTTGCAAAGGCAGCTTTTGTAGCTGCGGCTGGAGTAGATTCTGGCGGTCGTCTCGCCGCCGAAGAGCACGAGGCGCTTGGAGAAGACGGCAAGGCCGGTGATGGTGCAGGGCCTTCCTGCCTGCATGACAGCGTCTGCGATGACGCGGTAGTAGTACGTGATATCGACGGTGTAGTACCCGGCGGAATAGGGGACAGGGTCCGTCTGGATGGCGACGTGCATGAGCTCGACAAAGCGCGCCTTCGCGCTCACGGCCTTGTCAAGCGTACACTGCGACTCGACGGTTAAGTACACGTGCAGATCTTCGATGCAGTCCTTGGCCAGACAGCTGTCGGTAATCTTATCGGTATGCACGCAGACCGCCTCACGGATGCCGCTTAAGTCGCAGGCCGGCGTGTTCCGGGTCGTATCAGACATACGGATAACCTCCTTATAAAAAGCTTTCACAACAGTTTATGCCGCGCGGGCAAAATGTGAAACAAGAAAGACGACTTTTCACGCGCTGTGATGGACAAACGCAAGAAGATATGGTAAAATAACTTCAATTTGACTGTAGGGAGTGCCGGAATGAAGACGGACATCATGGGAATCGCGTTTGACAATGTGACGATGCAGGAGGCCTTAGACAAGGCCTCGGCAATTTTGCGGGGAGATAAGACCTGTTACGCCGTCACGCCGAACGCAGAAATTGCGTATGAGGCGATGAAGGACGAGCGCCTGCGCGCGCTCATCAACGGCGCGGACCTCGTTCTGCCGGATGGTGCGGGCGTGGTGCTGGCGTCGAAACTCCTGAAAACGCCCCTAAAACAAAAGGTTGCGGGCGTGGACTTTGCGGACGGCCTCTTGGGGCTTTTGGCTGAGAGCGGAAAAAGCGTCTATCTTCTTGGCAGCAAGCCCGGCGTGGCCGAGCTCGCGGCGGAAAAAATGCGCGAAAAGCACCCGGGGCTCATCATCTGCGGCATGCACGACGGCTATTTTAAAGATGAAGCGCCGGTCATTGAAGCGGTAAACGCCGCGAAGTCGGATGTTCTTTTCGTCTGCCTCGGAGCGCCGAAGCAGGAGCTTTTCATGAAGCGGCACCAGCAGGAACTTACGTGTAAGCTCATGATCGGCCTTGGCGGCTCGCTCGATTCCTTCGCGGGAACCGTCAAGCGCGCGCCCAAGTGGATGATCGCGGCCAATCTCGAGTGGCTTTACAGGCTCTATAAGGAGCCAAAGCGCTTCGGCCGGATGCTGCGGCTTCCCAAGTATCTGTGGGCGGTCGTTTGCAAAAGAATAAGAGGATAGGGAACATGGGAAAACTCATTGTATTTGAAGGAACCGACGGCACCGGAAAATCAACCCAGTACGCAAGAGCATGCGAGCGGCTGGAAGCGCAGAACGTGAGGTTTGAGAAAATCAAATTCCCGCAGTATGACGAGCCGTCCTCCGCGCTCATCAAGATGTATCTTGCGGGCGAGTTCGGAAGCGACCCGGATGCGATCAATCCATACGCCGCGTCAACGTTTTACGCGGTCGACCGGTACGCCGGCTTTGCGCGCGGCTGGAAGGATTTTTATGACAAGGGCGGGCTCATCGTCTGCGACCGGTACACAACGTCCAACGCCGTCCATCAGGGCAGCAAGCTTCAAGGCGAAAAGCAGGCGGAATTTTTTACCTGGCTCTATGATCTGGAGTACGACAAGATGGGGCTTCCGAGGCCCGATTTGGTCCTCTGCCTCGATATGCCGACCGAGCTTGCGCATCTGCTGCGGGAAAAGCGCGATACGCAGGGCGTTGGCGACGCGGACATTCACGAGCACGCCGAGCAGTATCTGGCCCGGTGTCGCGAGACGGCGCGTCAGGCGGCGAAGCACTACGGCTGGACGCTCATTTCCTGCGTCAAGGACGGTCGTCTCCGCTCGATTGAGGACATTCACGAAGAAATTTACCGGCACATTGCGGCCTGTCTGGAGGTATAAAAATGGTTGTTATGATTTTGGGTTCCGGCTTTGAGCCGGTGGAAGCCATCGCGCCGTGCGACATTCTGCGCCGGGGCGGTGTGGAGGTTCAGCTTGCGGGCATCGGCGGCACGATGATCGAAGCGGGGCACGGTATTACCGTCAAGGCCGACTGCACTGTAGAGGAAGCGGACTTTGCAAACGCTGAGATGGTCGTTCTGCCCGGAGGACTTGGCAGCGTGCGGTCGATTCTCGGCTGCAAGACGGCGATGGATGCCGTTCAAAAGGCGTATGACGATGGAAAACATGTCGCTGCCATCTGCGCGGGGCCGACCATTCTGGCCGCGCTCCATATTACGGATGGCAAGACCGCCACGTGCTATCCCGGCTGCGAGGTGCAGATGGGAAGCGCAAAGTGCGTGCCGCAGGATGTGGCGCGCGACGGGAAGGTCATTACCGGCAGAGCCGCGGGCGCTGCGCTCGATTTCGGTCTGGCGCTTCTAAGTGCTCTCCAGGGCGAAGAAAAGGCAAAGGAAATCGCAGATGCGATTGTCTATCGCGGATAACAAAGGGAGGAACGTATGTCCGACCACGAAGAAAAAAACGTCAATCAGCCGGACAGCGAGGAATTCGACTTTTCGTCGATGTCCATCGATGAGCTGATTGCATCTACCAAGGAAGAAATTGCCCGCGTCGACGAGATGATGGGCACGTCGCGTCTGCCTGACGCGGAGGAAGCGGCGGAAGAGCTGCCGCAGGAAGACGCGCCGGAGGCAGGCGAGGTGTCGCTGGACGATGGTGCGCAGAACCCGGAAGAGCCGAAGCAGCAAGAGCCCTTCGAGCCGAAGCTTCCGGAGGAATATGCCGATCTGAGCTTAGATGCGGACGAAGAGCCGGTCGGGGACGACGAGGCGCAAAGGCCGCGTCTGGCGCCAGGAATCAAGGTGCTTTTATACGTGTGCTGCGTGCTGGCAGCGTCCGTTTTGCTGGCAGTTGTCGGCTGGCAGCTGGCAGACGATGTGCTGGCGCTCACGAAGCCAGACGAGGAGATCACTATCACGGTTCCCGAAAACGCGACGGTTGCGGACGTGAGCCGGGAGCTCAAGGAGAAGGGCCTCATCGAGTACGAGTGGCTGTTCCGGTTCTACTGCCTGTATTCCCATGCAGAGCGGAAAATCCAGCCCGGCACGTATGAGCTCAACCATCTCTATGACTATCACGCGCTTGTCAACGGCATGACCCCGAGCACGGGCCTTCGCGCGACGACCGAGGTTACGATTCCCGAGGGCTACGAGTGCGAGGATATCTTTGCGCTTCTCGAAGAGGCCGGCGTTTCGACGGTTTCTGAACTTGAGCAGGCGGCGGCAAGCTATGAGTTTGATTACAGCTTCCTGCAGGACCTTCCCTACGGCGATAAGAACCGCCTCGAGGGCTATCTTTTCCCGGATACGTATCAGTTCTATCTGAACGACAAACCGGAAAACGTCCTCGGCAAGTTCCTGCGGAACTTTGAAAGCAAGATTACGGATGACATGTATGCCGCCGTGGACGAGCTGAACGACAGATTGGCCGCGCAGATGCGGGCAAACAATTTTACCGAGCAGGAAATCGAAAGCGCGAAGCTCTCGTTCCACGATGTGATCATCGTCGCGTCGCTGGTCGAAAAGGAGACGGCAAAAACGTCCGAGAGCGCGTCGATTGCCTCCGTCATCTACAACCGTCTTTGCAGCAAGCTCTATCCGTGCCTGCAGATTGACGCGACGATCCAGTATGCGCTGGACGAGCGCAAGGAAGTGCTCTCGAACGCCGACAAGGCGATCATCAGCCCCTATAACACCTACACGAACGCGGGCCTTCCCGCAGGACCCATCGCGAACCCCGGCATCAACTCCATCCGTGCGGCGCTGTATCCGGCGGAGACGGACTACTATTTCTACGCGCTTGGAAATGACGGCGTGCACAAGTTCTCGAAGACCTACTATGAGCATCAGGACTTCCTGGCAAGCCTGGAGGGTGATGCCACAGACGAGGCGGCTCCCGATGAACAGGCGGACGCGGAAACCGGCGATGCCAGCGCGGACGCGGATGCAAACGGGGAAGCTTCCACGGACGGAGGGAACGCAAATGGCACGTAAACCGGAGCTTCTCTGCCCGGCGGGCGATATGGAAAAGCTGCAAATGGCCGTTTTATACGGCGCGGACGCAGTGTATCTGGCGGGGACGAGCTTTGGTATGCGCTCGTTTACGGGAAACTTTACGCCCGAAGAGCTGCCGAAGGCTATCCAGTTTGCCCACGAACACGGCGTACGCGTGCATGTCACGGTGAATACCATGCCGCGAAACGACGAGGCGGCCGCGCTTCCGGCGTGGCTCGAGCAGCTGGATGCGGCGGGTGCGGACGCGCTGATTCTCGCGGACCTCGGCGCGTTTGCGATGGCCGGGAAATACGCCCCGCACTGCGAGCGGCACATTTCAACCCAGCAGTCGATTGCAAACTATGTCTGCGCGCAGAGCTGGTTCGACCTTGGCGCGCAGAGAGTCGTTCTGGCGCGGGAGCTGAGCCTGCCGGAGATTATCACGATCCGCGAAAAGGTTTCTCCTGAGCTGGAGCTCGAGACGTTCTGCCACGGCGCGATGTGCGTGTCATATTCCGGCCGCTGCCTTCTTTCAAACTACATGACCGGCCGGGACTCCAACCGCGGCCAGTGCGCCCAGCCGTGTCGCTATCAGTACGCGCTGA
The DNA here is from genome assembly GCA_916988195.3 of Oscillospiraceae bacterium. Taxonomy (GTDB): domain Bacteria; phylum Bacillota; class Clostridia; order Oscillospirales; family Oscillospiraceae; genus CAG-170. The sequence continues at coordinate 223,457 of CAKASQ030000017.1, read as the reverse complement.
TGGAGGAAAAACGCCCGGGAGAATATTTTCCCGTCTTTGAAGACGAGAAGGGCACGTACATCATGAACTCGCGCGATATGTGCATGATCGACCATATGAAAGAGCTGGTAGACGCGGGCGTGGACTGCTTCAAAATTGAAGGCCGGGCGAAATCCGCGTACTATGCTGCAATCGTCACGGGCGCGTACCGGCATGTGCTGGATGATGTGCTGGCCGGGCGCGAAATTGATAAGATTTGGCGCGACGAGGTCGAGCACGTCTCGCACCGGCACTACTCGACCGGCTTCTTCTTCGGTCAGCCCGGGCAGTACACCGAAAATTCGCGCTATATCCGCGATTGGCAGATCTGCGCGGTCGTGGAATCCTGCGACGAGGATGGAAACGCAATCTTGAGCCTGCGCAATAAGTTTTCGCAGGGCGACGAGGTCGAACTGGTGGGCCCCGGATGTAAGCCCTTTTCGTGGATCGCACTCGACATGCGCGATATGGACGGCCTGCCGCTTGCGGAGCCCCGGACGCCGCAGATGCGTTTTCAGGCGAAGCTTCCGAAAAAGGTTCCCGCGATGAGCTTCGTGCGGCACGCGGTGGAGCTGTCGGGAAGATAGAATTTTCTGGATTTTTTCAAAAACGCTATTGACTTTACAGAGAATTGTGGTAGAATAACCGCAATATTGGTTTTTGCGATGACGAACCGAGCAGACAAAAGCGGCCAGAAGAGAGAAGGGGACGGTGGGAGCCCTTCGGCACGCAAGTCTTGCAGCCAGTTCCGAGCGTCCGGAGGACGACTCCGGCGGGCGCTCCCGATACTGAGCAGCTAAGATGCGAAAGCTTTCGCAATTAGGGTGGTACCGCGATCAACCTCGCCCCTATCTTCAGGGGCGGGGTTTTGTTTTGTCCAACCTCCTGCCTTGGGGGATGCACCTTCCGCCCACGAAAAATGTTCTTTTCGCGTCGTAGGGGCCGATGCCCACATCGGCCCGCCCGGAAACAGAACTTTCGGGAAAGAATACCTCTGTTAAAAATTTAGTGAGAATAGAAGGAGTGTTTATCATGGCACACAAAGCGTACGGTCTCAATGAGCTTCGGGAGATGTATCTGAAGTTCTTTGAGTCGAAGGGTCATCTGCGTCTGCCGAGCTTTTCGCTCGTTCCGCAGAACGACAAATCCATTTTGCTCATCAACGCCGGTATGACGCCGATGAAGCCGTGGTTCACGGGCGAGGAAGAGCCCCCGCGCCACCGCGTGACGACCTGCCAGAAGTGCATCCGCACGGGTGATATTGAAAACGTCGGCCACACCGCGCGTCACGGCACGTATTTCGAAATGCTGGGCAACTTCTCGTTCGGCGACTATTTTAAGAAGGAAGCCATTCCCTGGGCGTGGGAATTCCTCACGAGCCCCGAGTGGGTCGGTCTCGAGCCCGACCGGCTCTATCCGTCCGTCTTTGCCGGAAATGAGACAACGCCCGCCGACGACGAGGCATTCGCGATCTGGCGCGATGTGATCGGCATTCCCGAAAACCGCATCTTCCGCTTCGGAAAAGAGGATAACTTCTGGGAGCATGGCTCCGGCCCGTGCGGCCCGTGCTCGGAAATTTACTACGACCGCGGCGAACAGTACGGCTGCGGCAAGCCCGGCTGCACCGTCGGCTGCGATTGCGACCGTTATGTCGAGGTCTGGAACATCGTCTTCTCGCAGTTCAATAACGACGGCCACGGCCACTATGAAGAGCTCAAGCAGAAGAATATTGATACCGGCATGGGCCTCGAGCGCCTTGCCTGCGTGTGTCAGAATGTCGCGTCGCTGTTTGACGTCGATACGGTTATGAACATCACGAACAAGGTCTCCGAGCTCACGGGCGCACACTATGAAGAGTCTCAGAAAACGGACGTTTCGCTCCGCGTCATCACCGACCATATCCGCTCCTCAACCTTCATGATCTGCGACGGTATCCTGCCGTCGAACGAAGGCCGCGGCTATGTCCTGCGCCGTCTTCTCAGAAGAGCCGCCCGGCACGGAAAGCTCCTCGGCGTGAACGAGCCGTTCCTCTATCAGATCGTCGACACCGTTGTCCATGAAAATGAGTGCCAGTACCCCGAGCTCCGGGAGAAGCAGGCCTATATCACGCGCGTGATCCGCACGGAGGAAGAGAACTTCGCCAAGACGATCGACGGCGGCATGAAAATCTTCTCTGAGATGCTGGAAAGCCACAAGCAGAAGCAGGAGACGATTTTCTCCGGCGCGGACGCGTTCAAGCTCTATGATACCTACGGCTTCCCGATCGACCTGACAAGCGAGATGGTCAAGGAAGAGGGGATGACGGTTGACGAGGCGGCCTTCCAGCAGCTCATGCAGGAGCAGAAGGTGCGCGCAAGAGAGGCCAGAAAAGCACTCGGCGACCTTGGCTGGGCCGGCGTGGAATTCGGCAAGGAAATTCCGGCCACCGAGTTTATCGGCTACACGAACATGGAAGCGGACGGCAAGATCGTCGCCATCGTCGCCGAAGACGAGCTGCGCGACGCGATTACCGCCGGTCAGGACGCGATTCTCGTTCTCGATCAGACCCCGTTCTACGCGGAGATGGGCGGCCAGATCGCCGATCAGGGCGTGATTTTCGCGGGCGACGCGAAGTTTGCCGTGTCGGATGTTCAGAAGAATAAGGGCGGCAAGTTCATGCACTACGGCAAGCTCGTCTCCGGCTCTCTCGCGGTCGGTGACGCGGTGACGACTTCCATCGATACCGACCGCCGCAAGGCCATCATGCGCGCGCACTCGGCGACGCACCTCCTTGATTACGCGCTGCGCGTCGTGCTGGGCGACCACGCCCATCAGGCGGGCTCTCTCGTTGAGCCGGACCGCCTGCGCTACGACTTTACGCACTTCTCGGCCGTGACGGCGGAGGAGCTGGTGAAAATCAGCCGCCTTGTCAGTGAGCTGATTCTCGACGGTATGAACGTTGAGACGAAGGAAATGCCTATCGCAGAGGCAAAGAAGCTCGGCGCGATCGCGCTCTTCGGCGAAAAGTACGGCGATGTTGTCCGCGTCGTCAACATGGGCGGAAAGTCCATCGAGCTCTGCGGCGGCACGCATGTCGATAACACCGCAAAGGTCGGCCCCTTCCGCATTGTGAGCGAATCGTCCGTTGCCTCCGGTGTGCGCCGCATTGAGGCCGTGACGGGTCTTGCGTTTATCAGCATGGTCGATGAAATGAACATGCGCATCATGAAGGCCGCGGAAGCGCTTAAGACGACGCCGGGCGAGCTCATTGCCAAGGCGCAGAGCAGCATGCAGGAGATGCGGAACCTTCAGCAGACGATTGAAAAGATGAAGGACAAGGTCTTCGCGGGCGATGTGGACAACCTGATGTTCTCGGCCAAGAAGGTGGGAGAGCTCAAGGTCGTCACGGCGGTCCGTCAGGGCACGGACGCGAACGATCTTCGCAAGCTCGGCGACTTCCTGCGCGACAAGGACGCGTCCATCGTGGCTGTGCTCGGCACGGTCAACGGCGAAAAGGTGACGCTGCTTGCAGTCTGCGGCAAGAACGCAGTTGCCTCCGGTATCAAGGCCGGCGATATCATCAAGGCGATTGCTCCGATTGTCGGCGGCAAGGGCGGCGGCAAGCCGGATTCCGCGATGGGCGGCGGCGCGGACGCGCTCAAGCTCGACGACGCGCTGGCAGCGGTCGACGATTTCGTCGCAGAACATCTGAAATAAGGAGAAAGTCATATGTCTGATTGCCTGTTTTGTAAGATCATCGCGGGAGAAATCCCGACCACGAAGGTCTATGAGGACGATAAGTGCCTCGCGTTTCTGGACATCGCGCCGCTGGCACCCAAGCATTTTCTCGTAATTCCGAAGCAGCATTTTGCCTCGGCTGCGGAGGTGACGGAAGAAAATGAGGCGCTCATCGGCCACATCTACACCGTCATCGCGAAGCTTGCGAAGGAGCAGGGCTTCGCAGATGGCTACCGCGTGGTCACGAACGTCGGCGAGCTTGCCGGCCAGACCGTGCACCACATCCATTTCCACGTGCTCTCCGGCAAGCAGCTCGGAAGCTTCAATTGATTCTCCGGCAAAAGCTTCATAAGGATACAAAGGGCGGCGCATCATTTTGATGCGTCGCTCGCCTTTTTGTTGGATTTTCAATGGAACATCACGCCAAAATCGGGTAAACTATGCCTATAACGAAGAGGAGGGATTTCTATGTACGGAATCAAGAACATCGAAAAGGCGCAGGTCCTGACGCTCAAAAGCGAGGTCGCGTATCAGCCGGGGCAGGTCGTGAGCAAGACGCTTGCGCAGAATAACGCCCTGAGCGTGACGCTCTTTGCGTTTGACAAGGGCGAGGAAATCAGCACGCACGAATCGGGCGGCGACGCATTTGTCACATGTTTAGATGGCGTGGGCAGGATCACGATTGACGGAAAAGACTACGAGCTGCACGAGGGCGAGTCCATCGTCATGCCCGCGCGCCATCCGCACGCGGTATTCGGTCAGGAGCAGTTCAAAATGCTGCTGGTCGTCGTATTCTAAAACGTGCAAACGCAAAAAAGAGGCTGCAATCCGAGCTTGGGTTGCAGCCTCTTGCTTTGTCTATTTGGAAAGGCGGGACGCGGCGGTCTCGCGTGCCTGGCAGAGTGTCCAGCATTCAAAAAGCAGCTCCGCCGCCTCGCGCCGGATGAGATTTTCAGCCGACGTTGTGACGGGGATGATAATCCCGGCCTCACTGAGCGCCGAGACGGAAGCCTGCGCCCAGACGGGAACGGCGCTGTCTTCTGCAAAGACGGCAGTTTCCTGCGGCTGCGGGAGCTGCAGAATATTCTGGAGCATCACAGCGGCCTCCGCGCGCGTGAGGTTCGACTCCGGCCGGAAGACCATGCCGCCGGGAGACGTCACGCCAGAGATCATCCCGCTTTTAAACGCCGAGACGATATAGGGCCGCATCCACGCGGGGGTCTGATTTTCGTCGGCAAACCCGGAGGTCAGGCGCGCGCTTTCCGGCTCCGCACCGAGAAGCTTCATGGCCATGACCAAGAATTCGCCGCGCGTGAGCGTGCTCTCCGGCTCAAAGCAGAGATTGCCCGCGATGCGCTTGCCGGTATAAACGCCCCGGTCCTTGAGCCACATTGCCGTATATGCAAGCGAATCCCCGGAAAGGTCCTGATACATCGCGCGGTCGGTCGGCTTGACGATCTTGACGGTGACGGTTGCCGCGTTCGACACGTTTCCGGCGGAGTCCGTCGCAGTGTAGGTAAAAACGTCCTTGCCGACCTTGTTCTGCGCAGGCGTGTAGGTGAAGCTGCCATCCGGCGAAATTTCCACGGTGCCGCGCTTCGGCTCCTTCACGAGCTGATAGGTGAGCGTGTCGCCCTCGGGGTCGCGCGCGTCGAGCGCGCCGGTATTTGCGATATTTTTGTACGTCTCGAGCTTCACGTCCCGGCAGACGGGCGCTTCGTTTTTGCCCGTGAGAATCGAAAGCGACAGCGCGCGAGAGGGAAGAACCTCGCCGTTTTCAATCGGAAAATAGACAAGCTCGCAGCCGGAATCCCGGTTTGCCGCGGGTTTCACGCGAAGCTGGCTGAGCATCGTCCGGTCAAGTACGTCTCCTGCGCGAAGCGTCCGGCCGCCAAGCGTCAGTTCTGCGTCAAGGCTCGACGGGACGCTCGCGACATAAACGCCCTCAAGCGCCTCGCTCTCGGAAAAGACCTCCGCGCTGAGCGCCAGTCCATCCGGCGAGTCGACGCGAAGATCCGCTGCAAAAGCAGTTGACGCAAACATGAAAAGAACCAGCATCAGGGCGACGAGTTTTCGCCCAAGGTGATAACGGTGTTTCAAAATGATAACCTCCTGCTTGTTTGATGACGCTGGTAGTGTTTGTTATTCTTTGCAAAATATGCAGAGGTTTTATTTTGCCGTCCGTGGCGGCAAGCGCCAGTTTAGACTGGCAGAGACCTGCCAGCCGGGTGATTCGACCCCACGCTTCTTAGCTGCGCAAAGAAGCGCGGTGTCGAGCCGCCGCGAAGAAATTGCCCAAAGGAAACCCTTCAAAAGGGTTTCCTCTGGACTCCTTCCGAAACAGAGGGGCGCGGCCCCTCTGGCACCCCAGGGCGGCCCGGTACGGCTGGTTGTACCAATCGAGCGTGCCTGCGTGCTTTTGAGTGCTCAATAGTCGGGGGTACGACAAACTTGGCAGACCCGACTCGGCGCAAAGCAAATTTCCTCTGGAAATTTCCTTGCGCGGGGACTTCCCACTCTGCGATGAGGCCCCCGCCCCCATCGCAGCCCACCCGCAAGGATTTTTGCAGAGCAAAAATGCCTTGCGGCGGACGAGATTGCCAAATTTGCTGCTCGGCAGGAAGATCGTTAGTCATCTTGTAAACCAGCAAGTGCTTGCAAGCCAGAAAGAGAGTTCTTCCAAAATACGTAGGAGGCGCTCGACTGGGTAGGCACTGCAAATTTGGAACTCCCGGGATCTCAAAAGGGCCGCGGCCCTTTTGTTTCCGAAAGAGTCCAGAGAAAACCCTTCCAAGGGTTTTCTCTGGGCAACTTCTTCTTGACGGCCGACGCCGTTCTTCTTTGCGCAGCTAAGAAGAATGGGGTCGGAACTACCAGGCTGGCAGGTTCCTGCCAGTTGAGCTCTGGCGCTTGCCGCCACGGACGGCAAAAGCAAAAAAAGAGCCGGGCAGCTCTCACTGCCCAGCCTATGCTAATTGAGTTTTGGCCTGATATACATGGCGCTGATATCGGGCGCCGGCCGCATGTGGATACCGGAGACAATGCCCATGGCAAGGAACATCGTGACGATCGAGCTGCCGCCGTAGCTGAAAAACGGGAGCGTCAGACCAACAACGGGGAAAATGCCGAGGCACACGCCGACATTGATGATCGTCTGCGAGGCGAGCATGCCCGCGATACCGACGCAGATGAGCCGGTTCATGTTGTTGCCGGAGCGGATGCCGACATGGATGATACGGATAATAATGGCCGTCAGCAAAATCAGCACCGCGAGACAGCCCAAGAGTCCGAGCTCTTCGCCGATGGACGAGAAAATGAGGTCGTTGTGCTGCTCGGGCAGAGAGTTGCTTTGAATCATGCTGCCGTGATAGAGGCCTTGCCCTGTAATACCGCCGTTCTGGAGCGCGCGGATGCTTCGGTTCATCTGGTAGCGCACGCCCTGCGCCTTGGGGTCGATGGTCTGGTCGAAAATGACTAGAATCCGGTTGCGCTGGTCGTCTCGCATGCGGCTCCAGAGGAACGGAGACGCGACCGCGACCGCGCCGAGACCGGCGAGGAACCACATGAAGTTCACGCCGCCGACATAGGCCATGATGATGAAAATGAAGACATAGCACAGCGCAACGCCGAGGTCGTCGGAGACAAGGATAATTTCGCCTGCCAGAAGCATCGTAATGCCTGCAAGCTTCATGACGGTCAGGGGCGATGAAATTTTGTTTTCCTCGACGCTGATGACCTTGGCCAGAATCAGAATATAGAAGATCTTGCAGATCTCGGCGGGCTGGATGTTAAAGGGCAGGAACGGAAAATCAAGCCAGCTCTTGTTGCCGCCGCGCTCGGAGCCCCAGATCTTCAGCATGCCGATAAACAGCACGCTGAAAATCAGCAGCAGCTCTCGCCGCTCTGCGATGATATCGACGTCAATGAGCGTCAGAAGGACGTAAACAATGATGCCGAGAATGAGCGCGAGCGTCTGTGTGCGGATATACCGGGCGTTTCCGATATAATTTGTGGCGCTGGAGATGACCACGATGCCGAAGACCGTCGCTGTGACGCACAGCGCGAGAAGAACCATATCCGCTTTTCTGACAAACTCCCGGATGGCCCGGAATATTTCACGCAATCGCGTCACCTCCCTGCAAAAAGCTACAAAATCGTTACAAGTCATTATAGCAAATTCTGCGCCGTCTGTAAACCGAAAGTTTTGGAGGGCGGAAAACAGCTTTTTCTTTGCAATTTTCGGGCGGGTATGGTAAGATAGGGTGCGAAAAACTGACAGATGAAATGAGATGCAGTTATGACCGTTATAACAAAGTCTCCCGAGCAGACAGAGCTGCTGGGGAAAAAGCTTGCAGCGTTCTTACGTCCCGGCGACGTGATTGCGTATTATGGCGATTTGGGCGCGGGAAAGACCGCCTTTACGCGCGGGCTTGCGGCGGGGCTTGGCATTCGGGAAGCCGTGACGAGCCCGACGTACACGATTGTAAATGAATATCTTTCCGGCCGTATGCCGCTGTTCCATTTTGATATGTATAGGCTTTCCTCCAGCGAGGAGCTCTTTGACATCGGCTGGGAGGACTATCTCGCGCGCGGCGGCGTGTGCGCGGTGGAGTGGAGCGAGAATGTTGCCGACGCGCTCACGGACGCGATTTCCATCACGATCGAAAAGGACCCCGCGCAGCTCGATTGGCGCAAAATTACGATAGAAGGAGGCGCACGCTTTGAAGCTCTTGGCCTTTGAATCCTCGGCGAAAGCCGCGGGTGTGGCTGTTCTGGACGACGGGCGGCTGCTTGCGGAATATTTTCAGAACTCCGGGCAGACCCACAGCCGGACGCTGATGCAGATGGCGGAGAACCTGCTCCGAAACTGCGACTTAGGCCCGCAGGACATCGACGCCTGCGCGGTGGCAGACGGCCCCGGCAGCTTTACGGGCGTGCGCATCGGCGTGGCGGCAGCAAAGGGCTTTAGCTGGGGGCGCGAGCTGCCATGCTACGGCGTGTCGACGTTAGAAGCGATGGCGCGCGGCGCGGCAATCACAGACGGCGTCTTCTGCTGCTGCATGGACGCAAGGCGGGCGCAGGTCTATAACGCGGTGTTTGAGAAAACCGGCAGTACCCTTGTACGCTTGCGTGAGGATCGGGCGATTTCGCTGGATGATTTATGTGAAGATCTACAAAATATCGAAAAACCGATTTTTCTGGTTGGCGACGGCGCGGAGCTGTGCTATACTACTCTTTTGGAAAGACTACCTCAGCTGACGCTGCTGCCCGAGCACCTGCGCCAGCAGAGCGCATCCGGCGTGGCGCTTGCCGCGTGGGAGAAAATCGGACGGGGAGAAAGCGGTAATGCCGCAGCTCTCGTGCCGAACTACCTCCGGCTGTCGCAGGCAGAACGCGCGCGATTGGAGAAAACAAAAACAGAATAACGGACGGAAAAGGAGAGTAACAGGATGAAGGAACACAATTTTGGCCCGCATGTCCACATTATGGATCATCCGCTGGTATCGCACAAGCTCACCATCATGCGCGACAAGGACACCAGCGTCAAGGATTTCCGTGAGCTGGTCAGCGAGATCGGCATGCTCATCACCTACGAGGCAACCCGCGACCTGCCCATGACCACCAAGCACATCGAAACGCCGATCTGCGAGATGGACGCGCCGACGCTGGCGGGCAAGAAGTTTGCCGTTGTTCCCATCCTGCGCGCAGGCCTCGGCCTTGTCGACGGCGTTCTGCGCATGGTTCCGTCCGCGCGTGTCGGTCACATCGGCATGTTCCGCGACGAGGAAACCCTCATCCCGCACGTCTATTTCTGCAAAATGCCTAAGGACGTCGCTGAGCGCGACATCCTGATCGTCGACCCGATGCTCGCTACCGGCGGCTCGGCTGCCGCGGCCATCGACGAGATGAAAAAGCGCGGCTGCAAGCACATCAAGCTCATGGTTCTCGTCGCCGCTCCCGAGGGCATTGAATACCTCATCAAGAACCATCCGGACGTTGAGATCTACGCCGGCGCGCTCGACGACCACCTCAACGAGCACGGCTATATCGTACCGGGTCTGGGCGACGCAGGCGATCGGATCTTCGGAACGAAGTAACGCCGCCGGATCTTTTCGCCCAGGGCCGCGTTGGTTGGGCTCGACGTACACACGGTACGCCTTCGCCCACCCGCCTTGCCCTGAACGAAAATCTCTCGCCGGTTCACCGCCGGATCTTTTCCGGCAATGCCGCGTTAGAAAAGGTTCGACGTACAGCACGTACGCCTTCACCTTTTCACCTTGCCTTGCCGAAAAATCTCTCGCCGGTGACAAAATTTGATACGCAGAAAACCGGGTTGTGTCTGACAGCCCGGTTTTTTGAAAATTTGCGATTTATTTCGTAGGGGTTGATGCCCACATCGACCCATTGGGAAGTACCGAATTCGCCGAGGAATAACGTGAAATCGGATTTGCCTGCCGGGACGATGTGGGCATCGTCCCCTACGCAGAATCGGGAAGATTTCAGAAATTCCGTAGGGGCGGACGACCCTGTCCGCCCTTGAGGAAGTTGTGGATTCGCCAAAGATTTCGGTGAAAGCAGGATTTCCTGCGGGCGGACAGGCGTCCGCCCCCTACAAAATGGTTACATAATTTATGGAGCGGAGATTGATTATGGACGATACAATCAGAAAGGCCCGCGAGGCGGACATTTTGGCGATTGCGGGGATTTATGACCGGATTTTGACGAAGGAAGAGGCGGGCGGCGCGACGATCGGCTGGGTGCGCGGCGTGTATCCGACGGAAAGCTTTGCGCGAAAGGCGCTGGCGGCGGGGGATCTTTTCGTGCTGGAAGACGGGGGTAAAATCTGCGCGACGGCGCGCATCAATCAGGAGCAGGTGCCGGAGTACGCGGGCGGCGACTGGCTGTATGGAAACGCGCCGGATGGTGAGATCATGGTGCTGCACACGCTGGTGGTCGACCCGCAGATCGCGGGGTATGGCTACGGAAAGGCGTTCGTCTCATTTTATGAGCAGTACGCGAAGGAGCATAACTGCCCGTATCTTCGCATGGACACGAACGCCATCAACACCGCCGCGCGCCGGTTTTACGCGAAGCTCGGCTTCCGGGAATCGGGCATCGTCGGCTGCACGTTCAACGGCATTCCGGGTGTCCGGCTGGTGTGCCTTGAAAAGAAGCTGGATTTTTGACACTTTTACCGAAAGAGCGCAGGAAAACACAGGTTGATTTTCCTGTGGATTTCTTGACTTTCCTGTGAAATTTGGGTATAATCCAGAATGTAAGATCGGCAGCTTCGGGGTTTCGCGGCTGCCTGGAGAAATATTGTCTGAAAGGAAGACTCTTATGATTTATACGGCTGAAGTACAGCATATGTGTCCGGTTGCCAAGGGCGCATATCATGGCCCCGCGCCCATTCCCGAAGAGGGCAAATGGGTTCAGGCAAAGGAAATCAAGGACATTTCCGGTTTCACTCACGGTGTGGGCTGGTGCGCGCCGCAGCAGGGCGCCTGCAAGCTGTCGCTCAACATCAAAGACGGCGTGATCGAAGAAGCTCTGGTCGAGACGATCGGCTGCTCCGGCATGACCCATTCCGCCGCGATGGCTTCCGAGATTCTCATCGGCAAGACCATCCTTGAGGCGCTCAACACGGACCTCGTCTGCGACGCGATCAACACCGCGATGCGTGAGCTCTTCCTCCAGATCGTCTATGGCCGCAGCCAGTCTGCGTTCTCCGAGGGCGGTCTCGCCGTCGGCGCTTCGATGGAAGACCTCGGCAAGGGCCTGAGAAGCCAGGTCGGCACGATGTTCGCCACCAAGTCCAAGGGTCCGCGCTATCTCGAGATGGCAGAGGGCTACTGCACGAAGCTCGCGCTCAACAAGGACGACGAGATCATCGGCTACGAATTCATCAACTTCGGCAAGATGATGGACTTTATCAAGGCCGGCATCGAGCCCGCTGAGGCGATGAAGAAGGCGCAGGGTCACTATGGCCAGTGGGATAACGCTGCCAAGTATATTGACCCCCGCAAGGACTAAGAGAGGGAGGACACGAAAATGGCATTGTTTGAGAGCTACGAAAGAAGAATCGACAAGATCAACGGCGTCCTCGCACAGTATGGCATCGGCTCGGTGGAAGAGTGCCGCGAGATGTGCAAGGCCAAGGGCTTTGATCCGTACGAGATCGTCAAGGGCATTCAGCCCATCTGCTTTGAAAATGCGTGCTGGGCTTACACGGTAGGCGCGGCCATCGCAATGAAGAAGGGCGTCAAGACCGCTGCTGAGGCTGCTACCGCCATCGGCGAAGGCCTGCAGGCGTTCTGCATCGACGGCTCCGTCGCCGATGACCGCAAGGTCGGCCTTGGCCACGGCAATCTGGGCGCGATGCTCCTTTCCGAGGAGTCGCAGTGCTTCTGCTTCCTCGCGGGCCACGAGTCCTTCGCAGCCGCCGAGGGCGCGATCGGTATCGTCCGCAACGCCAACAAGGCAAGAAAGACCCCGCTGCGCGTCATTCTGAACGGCCTTGGCAAGGATGCGGCGCAGATTATCTCCCGCATCAACGGCTTCACCTACGTTCAGACCCAGTTTGACTACTACACCGGCGAACTGAAGATCGTCCGCGAGATCCGCTACTCCGAGGGCGAGCGCGCAAACGTCCGCTGCTACGGCGCTGACGATGTCCGCGAGGGCGTTGCCATCATGCACAAGGAAGGCGTCGACGTCTCCATCACCGGCAACTCCACGAACCCCACCCGCTTCCAGCACCCAGTCGCCGGCACGTACAAGAAAGAGTGCGTCCAGCAGGGCAAGAAGTATTTCTCCGTTGCTTCCGGCGGCGGCACGGGTCGTACCCTGCACCCGGACAACATGGCGGCAGGCCCCGCTTCCTACGGCATGACCGACACCATGGGCCGTATGCATTCCGATGCGCAGTTCGCAGGCTCGTCCTCCGTTCCCGCGCACGTGGAAATGATGGGCTTCCTGGGCATGGGCAACAACCCCATGGTCGGCGCAACGGTTGCAGTCGCGGTCGCAGTTGACCAGGCAATCAATAAGTAAGCCAAAACCCTGATTTCCAAGCGGAAAATGTTCTGATTTCCGCTTAACGCAAACATGATAAAAGGAAGCACGTCCTCTCGAAGAAAAAAGAGAAGATGTGCTTCCTGTTTTTTGCGTTTTGGAGGGTTTTTGATGAAGAAAATGAGGATGTGCTTCCTTGGAGAGAAGACATTCGCAGACGGCTTTGCGGAGTATATTCTGGACATGAAAGCAAGAAATTTATGAGAGGGCACCATTCATCATTATCAGGAGTCAATCAAGCAAATCTATAAAAGGATACCGGCGGACACGCCCATTTCGTCCATGGACAAAAAGACGTTGACAGAGTTTTATATCGCTCTGCGCGAAAACAAGAACCTGAATGAAGTGTCGATGGGAACATATGCCCGGGACTTGAAGACGATCATGCGCTTTTTTATGAGACAGAAGTATATTCCGCAATTTGACATTCCGCTACCAAAAGCGGACAAAGCGCCCATTGAGACATACACGGATGAAGAATTGCGCAAGCTCCTGCGGAAGCCGGATGTCCACAAGTGCATTTTCACAACGTATCGCAGTTGGGTCATTATCAACTTCCTGCTTTCAACCGGGGTTCGGCAAAACAGTCTGGTCAACATCAAGATCAAAGACGTAGATTTTGATAATTCGGTTGTCTATGTCAATACCACAAAGAACCGCAAGCCGTTGATTATCCCTTTGAACGAAGACATTCTCAAAATCCTCCAAGAGTATCTGCACTATCGCGGAGGAAATGAAAATGACTGGCTGTTCTGCTCTATCTACGGAAAGCAGTTGACGCGAAACAGTAGCTATCATGCCATTTGGGATTATTGCCACGCAAGGGGACTGCAAAAGACAGGCGTTCACCGGTTCCGTCATACCTTTGCGAAGAAATGGGCGGTCATGGGCGGTTCGGTGGTCACGCTCCAAAAGATACTCGGACATAGCAGTCTTGCAATCACGCAGAACTATTTGAACATTCTGACGAGTGATTTGAAAAAGGACGTAGACAAGGTGAACATTCTCAGAAGCTTGAAACAGGAAAGTATCCGGATGCGGGCGTAGGGCATCATCTTTGCACATCTTTTATCAACTTTCATCAACTACAAACAAAATGGGAAGATGTTTTTACATCTTCCCATCATTTTTATACATCTCTTGTAGATCGGAAATAAACGCACGCATTTCATCCACCACTTTTTGCGGAAACAGCACTTTCATATCCGCGCCGAAGCTGGACAGCCACGCATAGAACGGCTTACTGACCTGAACCGGCACAGACACGGTAAAATACTTTTCACCATCTGGAATGAGCATCGTGTCCTTGCCGAAGCGCTCTAAAATCACATCTGCCAGATGGTCGGCACAGCGCAGTTTCACGGTCATTTCTTCGCCCGTGAACATGTGAAAGACTTCTGACTGATAGTGGTTCAAATCTACGCGCTTGAACTGCTCCGCGCCCTCTCTTGGCTCCGGATACACGGTAATGTGTTCCATTCTGTCTACGCGAAAATGGCGGAACTTCTCGCCGTCATAGGCATAGAGATAATAATTGCCGTCGCTCCATAGAAGACCAAAAGGGCTGACAATATACGGTTCGTTATTATGAGAATACCACTTCTGCTTCTGCGCGTTGTAATGGAAATAGAAAAAGCGCACTTTGCGGTTAGTCTGAATGGCAATGTGGAGGTTGTCCGCGTCCTTTACCACACTGTCATTCATACTGCGCACACGTCCGGCAACAAAGCTTCTGCGGTTCAAGGTTGCGCCCGTATGGCGGTCGGTCAGGCTTAACACTTTGGCTGTAATTCTGTCTGCCTGCTTCTGGGTAATGAACTTGGAGGACTGGATGCTATCGACGAGTAAGCGCAGTTCATACGGCTCAAAGCCTTCGCGCTTCATCCAGTAGCCCCGTGTTTTGTGGTCATAGGAAATCTCTATCCCATCCATCGCATTTAATACGTCCTTGTCGCGGTAGAAGGACTTGATTTCAATTTCGTAGCCGTGGTTGCGGTAATTGGTCAGAATGTCCGCCACGGCAACTGTATGCCCTTTGCTGGTGTTCCGAAAGAGATAGGTGTAGAGAACGGCAATGCGGTCAAAGGACTGTCCGCGCATACTCAGCCCTCTTTCCGGCTCTTGGACGCGGGGTAAGCCTTTTTCTCGTCTGTAAGCCCCAAAAGATAATCGGTGCTGGTGTGGTAGTAATTAGCCAGCTTTATCAAAACGTCTGTTGGAATGTCGCGCTTGCCCATCTCATAGTGCGAATAGCAGACCTGCGAACACTGTAAATACTCGGCAAGGTCTTTTTGGAAAAGGTCGCTGTCTTCGCGCAAATCCCGGATGCGTCTATACATTTTCCTGCACTCCTTTATGGAAGTTTCACAGAAAAGTATAGATAAAACGGAATGTTATATTGAAATATAAAACAAATTGTTATATACTAGATTTAGCAAGAAAATAGAAAGGAAAGTAAGAGGATGGGAAAAAAGCTAAATTTAGATGCGTTAGATGACCTATTTGAGCAAGGCAAGGATTTTAGGCTGTCAGACCAAGAGTATGCAAAAAGGGTTGGTTATCCATTACCGCAAAGTAAGGACTATATTAAAAATCGATCGCCATTTGCTGTTAGAGCGAGAGAGAAAGGCTTTGTCGTTGTTGACGTTGAAGAGCAACCGATAATTGAACGAACAGTTATCTTAAAAAGGAAGGCCAAAAAATGAAAAAGATTATTGCATTGATGTTATGTGCGGTTATGCTTTTGGCGCTTTGTGCCTGCGAGAAAAGTGAAGAAGCTCCAGATACAGACGATTCAGTTTTAACAATCGAGGAAGCACCGGTAGACAATACAGCAAAAAACAAAGTAGTCGATGAAGCGCAAGATGAGAATGCTCTATTACAGAGTAGTGATGAGTTCAAGGCAACTGCGCAGATAATTGTCAATGATAGTGAAGAAGACACTACGACGAATACTAAAATATTCCCGATTGAGGAAGAGCGAGCACTCGTCAACTATTATATTCATTATTATATCGAATGCGATCAAGAGGAATTGCCTGTCCGCATTTTATTTGAAGGCAAAGACTATGATTCCATTGACAACTGCGATGAAGCGGAAGAATTCTTTACAGTGGAATGGGATGCATTGAATTCTGAACCGGTAAAGGCAAATACATGGAATACCGTCCCGATTGGTTTTTTTCCGAAACTTTTCTATCGCATTACGCTTTACTATGGGGAAACATCTCAGGTGCTAGCAACGACAACAATTTATACTCCATATGAAGTGCCGATTTATGCGTCAGAGCCTATTCCTGACGAAGTTCCAGAGTTCCATCCTTATTCCGGCCTGAATGATGAGGAACAGGCTCTTTTAGATAAAACGGAATATGCTATTTTTGATTATGCAAAAGCGAATTCTTACAGTGGCGTTGATTTTATAACAGTTGCGGAAACGGATAAGAATTTATATTTGATTGTCATATACAGCCGTCCGCTACAGCAAGTTTGTTTCAGAATCAGCGTGGCAGATGATACAGACTATGAAGCAGATGACAATTTTGATTATATCATGTCAAAAGAACCTGAAAGTGCCGGGAAAGAAGGATTGCGTGATTACTATTATTACCGAAAAGAGATAAACAGACTTTTTAAACTCGAAAAAGCACAATGAAAGCTTAAAATCATATATTAAAATTACAAAATAAGAGGTAGTAAAAATGTTGGAACGCTTGACTGGAATTAAAGACAAAGTAATTAACTGGATTTCATGTGGCTCTTTTGGTTTATCGCTGATCTGCCTTTGCATCGGACTTGATAAACTGTTTCGGTATAAAAACGGAGACGTTTATCCGTATGATCTCCACAATGCCTACGTTGGCGGAGACGCTTATAACTACATCATCAATGGCAATTACGCGACGGCGTGCTTTGTCTTGGCAACAATGTTCGTAATAATTGGCTTTGGCGTATTGGTGTTTGCCTATCTGAAACAGGCGTATAGCGAGCCTACGGTCAAGAATGAACCCGCTGAAACAGAAACGCCAAATTTTCAAGTTGAAGAACTTTAATGCGGGGGCAGGCAAAATGAAAAAAGCTTTTGCTCTGCTTTTGCTGTTGGTAATGCTATTGACCTTGAGCGCGTGTAGTCCGAAGCAAAAGACCTACAAATTACAACCTATAATTGTGCCAACTTATTTTGATATTACCTGTGAAGCGGAGAATTTTGAGACAGGCTCTGATTATCATAATTATCGCAGGCTATTAACAGGAAATTTTACACTCAAAACGACTATCACACCAAAAGAAGGCGTTCAAACTAGCAATGTCCGTATCAAATTAAAAGTCGGCTTTGGAGATGACACACTACACGGATATTTTGGTTATCAATGGAAGTTCATAACTGGTAATATGCCCGGCGGATATGACGAAGAGCGGTATGATTATAAATATACTCCCTACTTGGGAAATGCATATATGTTGCAGTCTTACCGTGCAAAATAAGAAAACTGCCGCACCTCGTTTGAAGTGCGGCAGCTTTTTACTGCATGGAGCTGATGGAATCGATCGCGGTTTCGGCCTCGCGACGGATGGCGTTTGCAGCCTTTTTGGTCTGCTTGTAGACCTCGCTGTTTTTCGGCAGCATCATCGCGCCGAGCGCGCCCATCGCAACGCCCGCGCCCATGGTCATCAGAAACGAACGTACCTGCATGAAAAATCCCTCCCTTCAAGAGTAGCTTCCCCGGACACGAAGCGGCTCATAAGCGGCAAATCCTGCGATTTTTTCTGTTCAGAACGCAAAATTTATGATATACTGAAAGATAAGAAAAAAGGAGGTACGGCAAATGGCTGTCGATGTATTACAGGCGAAAATCAGAAAACTGAAAAACCCGACCATGGTCTGCATCTGCCCGACCATCCGGGAGCTTCCGCTGCACATCAAGGAGGACGCGCGGCATAAATACGGGCAGACGCTGCGTGCGGCGGCCGAGGCCTATAAGACGTTCTCGTTCGGCATTCTGGACGCGCTCAAGGACACGGTTCCGGCGGTGAGCGTTATAAGCGGCGCGTTTTCCGCTTTGGGTGCGGACGGTGTGGCGGCGATGCAGGAGGTGCTTTCCTACGCGGCCTCGCTCGGGTATTACGTTTTGCTCGATCTCATGCGCGCCGACCTCGGTACGACGGCAGAAGACCTTGCCAACGCGTGCTTCGGAAAAATTCAGGTCGGTGAAGAGAGCTTCACGCCCTACCCCTGCGACGGCGTTCTCATGAGTGGCTTTCTGGGAAGCGACGCGGTCAAGCCCTTTGCAGAGTTCTGCCGGGAGGGTAAAAATGTCTTCATCGTCGCTCGAAGCTCCAACAAATCCGCCCGCGAGGTACAGGATTTACTTTCCGGCGACCGTGTGGTCTATCAGGTGATGGCGGATCTTGCCATGCGCTGGAGCACGGGGCTGTTTGGGACGAACGGGTATTCGGAAATTGGCATTGCCGTCGGCGCGACGAACCGGCCCGTTCTCGAGACGCTGCGGCGCAAATACGACAGGCTTTTCTTCCTCGTTCCCGGCTACGGCGCGCAGGGCGCGGGCGCAAAGGACGCGCAGTTCGCCTTTGACCGCATGGGACACGGCGCGGCCATCATGGCGGGCAGAAGCATTCTCTATGCCTTCCGGAAGCAGGACGGAGACGGACAGGACTATCAGCAGGCGGCGCTTCAGGCAGCGGAAAAAATGAAAAAACAGATTTTGAGCTATATCACGGTGATGTAAATGACAACAGTTTATCTTGTTCGCCACGCGGAGGCCGAGGGCAACACCTACCGGCGCATCCACGGGCAGTATAATTCTCTGATTACACAAAACGGTCTGCGTCAGATTGAAGCGCTCCGGGCGCGCTTTGCGCCGATTCACATCGACGCATGCTTTGCGAGCGACCTTTTCCGGACCTGCAAAACGGCGCAGTCGGTCTATCTCGCCAAGCATCTTCCGCTGCACCCGGAAAAATGCTTCCGGGAGCTGGAGATCGGCCGCTGGGAGGATACGCCGTTCGGCTACCTTGAGCGCTTTGAGAAGCAGGACATGGACAAATTCAACTTCGACGAGCGGAACTGGCACGTTGACGGCAGTGAAACGTGGGAGGAATATACGGACAGGTTCCTTGGGGGCCTGAATGATATTTGCGCGGCGCAGGAGGGGAAGACCATTGCGGTTTTTTCCCACGCGTGCGTGCTGCGCGGGATGCAGAAAAAGCTTTTAAAAACAGACGAGCTTCCGTTCTGCGAAAATACTGCCGTTTCGCGCCTTCGCTGGGAGGACGGCGCGGTGACGTTCGAGCTGCTCAATGACGCCTCGCACCTGACCCCGGAAATTTCCACGGCCATTCGCCAGCAGCGGCTCAAGCAGGGCGCGACAGATCGCGCGGATTTCAGCCTCTGGTTCGAGAAAGCGGCGGATGCGAAGGAAACGTATCTTGCAAAGCTGCGGGACAAAACCGTCGGCAGGCTCATGCTTGGAAGCGGCAATACGACGGATACGGGCGTGATTCTGGATCTCTCGCTCGACGAACCCCATCGCGGCCGGCGCTTTGGTCAGCAGCTGCTCGGTCAGGCGGTCTGCACAGAAAGGCGGCGCGGCGCAAAGCGGCTTGCGGCAACGGTTCCGGAGCGGAACGCGGACGTACTGCACTTCTTTCGGGAAAACGGCTTTGTTTTGAAAGAACACACAACAGACGGCGCGTATCTTGAAATGGACATCGAGGTCCGCCAGCTTCCATGAATCAAAAACAGAAAAATGCAGCGGCAGAGGATAATCTGTCGCTGCGTTTTTGTTACCGGCCGCCTGTCATGCCCGTGCCGGAGGTTGTACCGGTATACGAGTCGGTTCCATTCGTGCTGCCGGTGCGGCCGGTCGTGGTGGTTGTGGTCGAGCGGGTCGTGCCGGTGCCGGGGTAGGCGTTGTAGGTTCCGTTGTACGAGCCGTTGCTGTACGTTCCGGTATAGGTTCCGTTCGCGTCGTAGCCATAGCCATAACCGGCGTAGCGGCCGTTCGTGCCGTTGACGGTGCCGTTGCGGGTGGTTGAGACATTGCTGTAGCCGCCCGCGTAGGGGTCGTCCATATACGCCGAAGCGCTGCATCCGGCAAAGACGGACGCGAGCAGGAGCGCGGTGAGCAGGAAAAGCGTCAATTTTTTCATAGCGTGTTCCTCCAATTTCATTGCGGCGCATTGCTGCGCACGTGGTTTACGCGTTTAGTGTGAGCCGCGCGGGAGAGAATATGTAAGCAAAAGCTTCCAAAAGCAAGCAATTCATACAAAATCCGCCAATTTTTCAAAATTTCCGGAGGAATTCTTGATTATTTTGCGCTTGGCCTGTATAATGTCTCCAGAGGGAAGTTCGGAGTTGGCACATCAGGGCAGTTTTGAGTGGAAAGGCTCATGGCTGCCTTTGTTCGCCGACCCAAAAAACAACAAAGGAGATCAATTATGAAAAAGCTGACCGTCAAAAAGGGAACCCAGTGCATGGCATGTCTCGAGTGCGTCCGCGCTTGCTCCGAGGCATTCTACAAGGAATTCGACCCGTCCAAGGCATGTCTTCAGATCATCGACCGCAATGGCGCGGCCAAGCCCATGGTCTGCGTCCAGTGCGGCAAGTGCGCGGAGGCCTGCGAGCACGGCGCGATCACCCAGAATGCCAAGGGCGTCTACACGATCAACAAGAAGCTCTGCGTCGGCTGCGGCAAGTGCAAGGAAGCATGTCCGTTCGGCGTGCTGGTGAAGGTTGAGGACGCGCCCACGGCCTCCAAGTGCATCGCCTGCGGCATCTGCGCCAAGGCATGTCCGATGGAAATCCTCGAGGTCGTCGAGAAATAAGTTCCATGATACATCGAATGCCCGCTGCTTTTGCAGCGGGCATTTTGCGTGCGGATTTCAAAAACGTGCTTCAAATGAACGTGCTTCGAACAAACGTACTTCAAACGGATGCATTCCAAATAAACGCGTACAATTCCAATTTTGGGGTGGTCAGTATTAGCCTCTTTATCCAGGTTCATAACAAAAAGAAGCAACCGCCCGGAGTCGCAAACCAGCGGTTACTTCTTTTAAGTAATCTAAGGGGAGCTTCCCGTTTGCCGGTAGCATACCTCTTTCTATTCACAGTAGAATCAAAGGCTGCTGCCTTGTCAATCGGCTTTCGCTTACTCCTTCGGATAGATGCAGCGGACGCCGTGGTCGTCGAAGTAGCGCAGCCAGGCCTCGCTGGGGCGAGCGTTGGTCACGATGGCCTCCACGCCGGAGACGGGCGTGATGTTCACAAACGACACCTTATCGAACTTCGAACTGTCGACAACGAGAATCTTCTGCCGGCCGGCACGGAGCATGGCCTGCTTGATGAGGGCAGTGAGCTCGTTCGAGTCGGTCACGCCGGCATTGCGGTCGAGTCCTTTGCAGGAGACGAAGACCTTGTCAACATGGTAATTGCTCAGGTATTTTTCGCACTGACTGCCCACGAGCGCGAGAGACTCGGCCTTGAGCCGCCCGCCGGTGAGCAGGATCGTCCACGTTTCCACGTTCGCAAGCTCCACCACGAGCTCGACGGAGGTGGTGATGATCGTGAGGTTTTTCTTATCGCGCAGCTTTTTCGCGCAGAACAATCCCGTCGAGCTGTCGTCGATCATAAGATGATCACCGTCGTCTACCATCTGGCAGACAAGGTCCGCAATCTGGTTCTTGAACTCGACGTTCGTCTTACTGCGGATGGCGTGGGAGAGGTCGGTTTTGGTGCTGTTGCCGAGGATGGCGCCGCCGTAGGTCTTTGTGGCGTAGCCCTCCTTTTCAAGCTTGTCGAGGTCGCGGCGGATGGTCTCCTCGGTGACCTGATAGTGCGCGGCAAGCTCGCTGACAAGGACGCGCTGGTCGGCGCGCAGCTTCTGCAAAATTTCATTTTTCCGTTCGATTGCTAACATGGTTCGTCCTTTCGCGCCTGCCGGATTTTGCTGAGACAGGCTGAATTCCACATAATAATATAATATAACATAAAACAAAAAAGAACGCAAGAGCGCGTCGAGACAAAAATCGGGAATTTCTGTAAAAACTTTTGCGTTTGACGAACGGACGCGAGGCTGGTAAAAAATACTTCTTAATTTTGCGATTTACGTCTTGAAAAAATGGAAACGGTCTGATAAATTAGAATGCACTGGAAGTTATGTTAATTTTTTATGTAAAGCGGAGCACCTTCGAATTATGGTATTTTCAAGCTTGCTTTTTTTATATGCCTTTTTGCCCGTCTGCCTGCTGCTGTACTTTCTTGTGCCGGGGCTGAAGGGGAAGAACATCGTACTTCTGTGCGCGAGCCTCGTGTTCTACGCGTGGGGAGAGCCGGTCTACGTGTTTCTGATGCTGGCCGTGGCCGCGCTCAACTGGGGGTTCGGGCTGCTGCTGGAAAAAAAACGCAGCAAGGGCTTGCTGGCTCTTTGCGTGGCGCTGAATCTTGCGAGCCTTGTCGTGTTCAAATACGCGGGCTTTCTGGTTGAAAACTGCAATGCGCTTTTTGGAGCGGCGTTCCGGGTCCCGCAGATCTCGCTTCCCATCGGCATTTCGTTCTACACGTTTCAGGCACTATCTTATTCGGTCGATGTGTACCGAAAAGACGTTGGGGTGCAGCGGTCTTACTGGAAGTTTCTTTTGTACGTGTCGATGTTCCCGCAGCTCATTGCGGGGCCGATTGTCCGCTATGTGGACGTGGCGGCGCAGATCGAGTCGCGCGAGTCTGACCCGGAAAACGTGTTTCGCGGCGTGACGCGGTTCTGCGTAGGCCTTGGCAAAAAGGTTTTGCTTGCCGACCATGTGGGGCAGGTGGCAGACCAGCTGCTGGGGGGCTCGTTTACCGGGGCGACGACGCTTGGCATCTGGCTTGGCGCGCTCATGTACATGTTCCAGATCTACTTTGACTTCTCGGGCTATTCCGACATGGCGATTGGTCTCGGCCGGATCTTCGGGTTCCGGTATATGGAGAACTTCAAGCTGCCGTATACCTCAAAGTCCATTTCCGAATTCTGGAGACGGTGGCACATTTCACTGAGCTCGTTTTTTCGGGATTATGTCTACATACCGCTCGGCGGCAACCGCAAGCATGTCTATCTGAACCTCTTCATCGTCTGGGCGCTCACGGGTCTCTGGCACGGCGCGAGCTGGAACTTTGTGCTGTGGGGACTGTATTTTTTCGTGCTGCTGTGTATTGAGCGGCTGCTCAAAAAGCAGCTTTCAAAAATCCCAAAGCCCGTGCGGCACGTGCTGACGCTGCTGCTGATTCTGATCAGCTGGAACGTGTTCTATCATACGGACCTTGGAAGGCTTCGCGAGAGCTTCGCGATTTTCTTCGGCTTTGCGGGCTCCGGCTTTACCAGCGAGACGACCAATATGCTGCTTCGCAACAATCTGCCGCTCATCGCCATCTGCGCGGTCGGCTGCTCGGCGATCCCGCAGTTTACGGGGAACGTCGTCGGTCTTCTCTGCGCGGAAAAGCGCGAGGATGGAATCGGGCACAAGGTCTACGCGGGGCTTACGTTCGTGTTTGATCTGGCGCTGCTGGCGCTGGCGACGATTTCGCTTGCCGGGTCGAGCTACAACGCGTTTTTATATTTCCGCTTCTAGGAGGGCGGGCGCATGAAAAAGATTTATCGCGCGATGGCGGGATTTTTTCTGGCGGCGCTGCTTGCCGTTGGCCTTGCCTCGCTTTTTACAACCGGTTCCGGTACAGACGGCGCGAGCACAAAAAAGCCGGAATTCTCCATGCAGGCGCTGCTGGACGGCACATTTATTTCGCAGCTGGAAACCTATTATGCGAACACGTTTCCGATGCGCGATACGCTTTTAAAAGCCAACCGCTGGCTGAACGGATTTTACTATTCGTCTGCCGGGGACGACAACATCCTCGTTCTTGGCGGCAACACCGGCGCCGAGCAGGGCGGCGAGTCGTTGGCGCGGCAGGAGTACGAGAAAACCGGGCAGACACTTGAAAATGAGCCGTCATCCGCGCAGGAGAGCTCCGGCGATGCGGATATTCCGGGTGATGTGACAGGAACGGAAGAGACGCTTCCGGAAAATCAGAATGGCGACACGCAGACCCCGCCGGAGGAGGCGACCGATGCGCCGGAGGAAGAAACAATTCCGGAGCTCGATAACCCGGATATCTCCGAGGCGCAGTACGCGGGCAACGTCGTGATCGTGGGCGACCGCGCGATGGAAATCCCGACCGCAACGGACTCTGTCATTGAGAGTTACGCGAAGACAGTCAACGCTCTGGCCAGCGCGCTGGGAAAAGACGTGCGGACCATCAGCCTGGTCACGCCGAACGGCGGCGAGTTCTACTCTCCAGAGAGCATGCACCAGGGGCTCAATTCGCAGAAGGACATGATCGACTACTGCTACAGCCAGATGAACGGCAGCATCCTCACCGTCGACGCGTACTCTAAATTACGCGCGCACACGGATGAGTACATCTTCTTCCGTACCGACCACCATTGGACGCAGCTGGGCGCGTATTACGCCTACACGGCGTTCTGCGAAGCGGCAGGCTTTGAAGCCGTTCCACTGGATGCATTTGAGACGGGGCGCTACGACCGCTTTGTGGGCTCGATGTACAATTTTACGGCCAACTACCCGCAGAGCCAGACGCTGCTCGATAACCCTGATTACCTCGAGTACTATCTCCCAATTGCGACCACGCACGCGAAATATTACGCAGACGCGAACCTCGAGAACGGCGTGCCGGTGAGCGTGGTGTACCAGCATCTGGACGCGTCGGTGTCCAATAAGTATCAGTGCTTCATCGGCGGCGATACGCCCGTGTGCGTCATCGAGTCGGACGTGGAGGGCCCTGTGTGCCTGATGCTCAAGGAATCGTACGGCAACGCGTTTGCCCCGTTCCTGACCAGTCACTACAGCAAAATCATCGTCGTCGACCCGCGCGAATTTAACCGCGACGGCAAGCCGTCTCTCGATCTGACACAGTTCGCAAAAGAGCAGGGCGTGGATGATCTGCTGGTCATCAACTACCCCTACATGATCAACAACTCCTATTACATCGCGTGGCTCGGCCGCCTCGTCGGCTACAGCGCGTCGTAAGAAAATTTATAACGGCCGGACACGAGGACGATTGGCGAATGCAGCTCGTCTTGCGTGTCCGGCCCTTTTTCTGCGCGCTCGATGCATTTTGTAAGCGTGAAACGAGAAAGTCTCCGCCCTCAATGAGACAAAGGCACAAAAATTCGACGCGATAGGGGATGGGGCGACAGGGAATGTCGAAGCTGGTCGACAAAAAGTGGTAAAAAGTTCATCGTAAAATATTGAAATTTTAGTGAGAATATGATAAATTATAGCCATCGCAGCGAAAAATAGTGTCTGGCCGGACAACGCCCATTATTTGAAGGAGACGTGTCAAATGAACAATCAGATTCGTGTTTTGATTGCAGATGCAAACGAAGGCTTTACCGCACAGCTATCGGGCTTCCTCGGGGAGAACTCCGCGTTTGTGGTGGCCGGGGTGGCAAACGACGGCGAAAAGGCCGTGGAGCTGCTGCATACCGTACAGGTGGACGTGCTGATCCTGGACCTCATGCTGCCGAAGCTCGACGGGATTTCCGTTCTGAAGGCAGCAAGTGCGCTGCCGAAGCCGCCGATCGGTCTGGCGCTGACAGGCTTTATGACCGAGTATGCCGCGCAGGCGGCGGAAAAGTACGGCGTGCGGTACTTTATCAGCAAGCCCTGCGGGCTGCAAACCGTCGCGGAGCGGGCGCTTGAGATTGTTGATACAGAGCGCACGGCAAAGCGGACGCGCTATCCGCAGGCCAATGTTGAGGCGCTTGTTACATCCATGATTCATGAAATCGGCGTGCCCGCGCACGTGAAGGGCTATCAGTACCTGCGCGAGGCGATCATGATCGCGGTCGACGATATGGACGTGATCAACGCGATTACGAAGGTTCTTTATCCGCAGGTTGCAAAGAAGTTTTCCACGACGTCCTCGAGAGTTGAGCGTGCCATCCGGCATGCTATCGAACTGGCATGGGACAGAGGAGACCTCGAAACCTTGCAGAAATTCTTCGGCTATACCGTCTCCAACACCAAGGGCAAGCCGACCAACTCCGAGTTCATCGCCCTCATCGCCGACAAGCTGCAATTGCAGCTCAAAGCCGCGCAGACCCATTGAGGATTGCGGCTTGCATCCGCAGCATCGAACAACGCCGCCAGCTAGAAGCTGGCGGCGTTGGCGCGTATTTGGGATAGATCAAGGGGAGCGGCAAATGGATTCGCTGCCTGTCGCCGTTTCTTTGAGACCGTATCCATATAACAATCGGGGAGGGAAAACAGCACAGGCCTTTCTAAAAAGTTATAAAAAAGCGCGGAGCAGGCCGAGGATGAACAGGTGGAGGGGATAGTAAGCATAAAACAGCGGCTTCATGACGCGGTCCAGTGCGGCGCTTTTGCCGCGCGTGCCGTCGTAGAGCCGAAGAAGCGGCACGGACAGGAAGACGCACAGCTGCAAAAGACCGTACCAGACGTTTAAGGAAAGGCAGTAGACCGCGACATATAAGCTCACGTAGAACAAACACCAACGAAGCTGAGCCCTGGGATTTCCGCGATTTGCGCCGATCGATAAAATGCAAAGCGGCGCGATGCAGCTCCAGTCCGCCGGAAGCGTCACAAGGCAAAGAAGCAGAATCAGAGCGGTCTTTTGAAGTGCCGAGCAATCGAGGTCATTGACGCGCAGCATCAAGAGCCCGCCCAGCAGCGCCCAGATGACGCTCGTCTGGTTGAGGACGCTTCCGTAGGAAAAGGGAAGAAAGACGCGCCAGCCGACGCGGCCGCCAAAGGAATAGAACTGATAGGCAAAGTGCGAGACGATCGCGAGCAGCAGCAGACGCAGAGCGTATTTTTGAAAGCTTCTCGTGTAATAGTAGCCCTCGGCGATGAAGTAGCACATGATGGGACAGGTGAGCCTTCCGATGGCGTGCATCAAAAGCGCGAGCGGGTGCATGGAGTATCCCGGAAAGAGCGACCACGCAATGTGGTCCACCGTCATGGCGAGAATCGCAAGCAACTTCAGCTCGTTCCCGCAAAGCCCGCGGGGGTGTAAAACAGATTGGGACATGGCAAACTCCTGACAGTTTTTTCTTTATTGTAAGGAAGGATGGCGGGCTTGTCAACCGCATCGCTTGACGTTTTGCCGCATGCGTGATACCATCATGAAAACGAAAGGTGGAACGGCAATGCAGCTGCGAACGTTGCTTGAGATAAGGCATGGACTCACTGCGATCATCGGCGGCGGCGGGAAGACGACGCTTTTATACGCATTGGCAAAAGAATGCAGCATGGATGCGCGCGTGATCGTCTGCACGACGACGCATATTCTGAAACCCTCGCACCTGCCGTGCGTTTTGTCAGGCGGCGAAGCGGAAATTCAGGCAGCGCTGGAAGAAGCCAACTGCGTCTGCGTGGGTACAAACAGTGTAGAGGGAAAATTCGGCGCGCCCGCAATTGCCTTCGAACGGCTTTTGCGCTTAGCGGATTATATTTTTGTGGAGGCCGACGGCTCGAAGCATTTGCCCTTAAAGGCGCATGCGGGCCATGAGCCGGTCGTGCCGAAAGAGGCCAATCAGACGATTCTGGTGCTCGGCGCATCGGGGCTCGGAAGACCCATCCGGGAGGCCGCGCACAGGCCTGCGCTTTATGCCGAAAAGCTGGGCGTGCCGGAGGATGCGATCGTAACGCCGGAGCTTGCCGCAAGGCTTCTGGAACGCGAGGCGTTCCACACGCGGGTGCTTGTCAATCAGGTGGAAACGGAACACGAACTGGCGCTTGCGCGCGAGCTGGCGGAGCATCTGCACTGCCCGGTTGCAGCGGGGGCGCTGCAAAAGGAGAATGTGATATGCTTGTGCTGATTCGGGGCGCGGGGGATCTTGCGTCGGGCGTCTCTCTGCGGCTGCATCGGGCCGGATTTCCGGTCGTTATGACGGATCTTCCGAAGCCCACGGCCATCCGGAGAACTGTCTGCTTCTCGCAGGCCATCCGGTTCGGAACAACGATGGTCGAGGACGCTGAGGGCGTGTGCTGTCATACGGCGCGGGAGGTAAAGGACGCTCTGGACGCGGGAGAGATTCCGGTTCTGCCGGACGAGACGGCGAAATGTAAAGACTGGCTGCATCCCGACGTGCTCGTGGACGGCATTCTGGCAAAGAAAAATCTTGGAACAAAAATCACCGATGCGCCGCTTGTCATCGCGCTGGGGCCGGGCTTTTGCGCGGGGCGGGACTGTCACGCGGTCATTGAGACCATGCGCGGACATACGCTCGGAAGAGTCATCTGGGACGGCGAGCCGCTTCCGAACACCAACATTCCGGGGTTAATTGGCGGCTTCGCGGGAGAACGCGTTCTGCGCGCGCCGGATACGGGCGTGTTCCATCAGCTGCGGAACATTGGAGCGCTGGTCGAGTCCGGCGAGACGGTCGGCGAGGTGAACGGGCTTCCCATGGTCTGCACGATTTCGGGCGTTCTGCGCGGGATACTCCCGGACGGCACGCCGGTCACGAAGGGCGTGAAGTCCGGAGACGTCGACCCGCGCGGCAATATCCAGAACTGTTATACCGTCTCCGATAAGGCCAGCGCCATCGCAGGCGGCGTTCTGGAAGCAATTTTGCACACGATTCCGCTGGTAAACCGGGATACGACAATTGATTTGGAGGGAACGCTATGAAGCGCTATATGCTGCTGCCGGAGGATACCATCGAGCTTCTGCCGCAGGACGGCGAGGCGGAAAGCGCCGTGTCGGTTTTCTGCGAGCGGACGCTCATTTTATTCCCTTGCAGCAAAATTGAATCGGTTCTGCTGCTTCGGAACGTCCGCGAGGATCGGAGAAAGCCGGAGGATTGCCTCTGCATCCGCGCACGCGACGCGCTGTTTGACACGCCGCAGGAGGTCCTTGTGCCCATCCATCGGGATGGGTTTGAAAAATTCCGTGCAGAACTCGCAGCGGTGAGGCCTGAGCTTTTTGAGCAGCTTCCGGAACAGGAAGATGTGCGCGAGACCTGCGACCAGACGGGAAGTCATCTGCACAGGCACAAGTGAGCGCATACGCCCTTCTTTTTTGCAGAGACTAAAGTATTCTGCAAGGAAGGAGGCGCGGCATGAAAAAACGCAGCCAAGCGCGCCGCAAGGGCGAGACCTGGTGGCCGGGACACGCAGAGACCGACCCGCAGGGAAGCTGGACGGGAAAGCCCGAGGACCCGATGGAAACGCCCGTACAGGACGCGGACGATTTATAGAACAAAAATGCGCCCCATCCGGGGCGCAGCCGCCATAGGAGGATGGAGCAATGAGAAGACACGACCGGGAAGTGACCGAACGGGCGAAGATCGACGAGATCATAGAAAGCTGCGACTGCCTGCGGCTGGGGCTGAACGCGGAGGACGGCGCGTATATTGTGCCGCTGAGCTTCGGCTACGCGCCGGGAGAGATTGCGAAGTTTTATTTTCACAGCGCGATGGAGGGCCGGAAGGTTTCGATGATCGCAGACGGCACAAAGGCGGGCTTTGAGATGGACAGCGCACACGCCTTGGGTGAAGCGGAACTCGGCTGTAAGCATACGTACTTTTTTAGAAGCGTCATCGGAACCGGCACGGTCCGGCCGGTTGCGGACCTGGAAGAAAAAAAGCGCGCATTGACGCTCATTATGGCGCACTACCGCAAGGACCGCGCGTTTTCGTTTACCGACGAGCAGGCACGCACGGTTGCGGTGTTCTGCCTGACGGTAGATCAAATGACGGCCAAGGAGCACGTCTGAGGAGGAAAGCTATGAACGATTTTGAACAGCAGTATCTGCCCGAGGCCTACCGGCCGCTATCTCCGTGGGCATATTTTGGGCTCAGCATTTTATACGCAGTGCCGTTCGTGGGCTGGATTTTTCTGATTGCCCATGCAGTGGCAAGCCGGAACATCAATAAGCGGAACTATGCCCGAAGCTTCTTCTGCATCTACATATTAGCCGCCATTCTGATTCTGCTTCTGAGCTTTGCAGGTCTGAGACTCGATCTGTCGCAGTTTGCCGTACCCATGTAGAATCAGTGCAATCACAGAAAACGCGTAGGGGGCGATGCGTACATCGCCCCGGCAGAATCATTCGTTTTTACGGAAATCTTCGGCGAATTCGTAACTTCCCTTGGGCCGATGTGGGCATCGACCCCTACGAAAGAAACGTACGTTGTCCATACAAACAAAACGCGCCGCACGGGACTCCGTGCGGCGCAATCGCTTTTTTGATAATTTTAGCCGATATGAAGAATGGTGGTTGCGAAGGTGAAGTAGACGAGCAGGGACAAGAAGTCCACGATCGTCGTGATGATCGGGGAGGCCATGACTGCCGGGTCGAAGCCGAGCTTCTTGGCCAGCAGCGGAAGCGTGCCGCCGACGAGCTTTGCAAGGAAGACCGTTACGGCCATGGAAAGGCTCACGACGAGCGCGACCCACGCATTGACCGATTCGGACCGCAAGAGCAGATGGTCGACCAGCATGACCTTCGCGAAGCAGGCCACAGCCAGGCAAATACCGCAGAGCACAGCCACGCGGATCTCTTTCCAGACAACCTTGAAAATGTCGCGGAACTCGATCTCGTCCAGACTGATACCGCGGATGACCGTGACACAGGCCTGCGAGCCGGAGTTGCCGCCCGTGTCCATCAGCATCGGGATGAACGCCGTCAGGCACGGAAGCACGCCCAGCGCGTCTTCAAAGCTTGTGATGACCAGACCCGTGAGCGTAGCCGAAATCATCAGCAGCATCAGCCACGGAATGCGGTTTTTCCAGATTTCAAACGGTGAGGAACGAAGATAGGGATGCTCGGACGGCAGCATAGCGGCCATCTTTTCCATATCCTCCGTCGCCTCGTCCTGCATGACGTCCATCGCGTCGTCGAAGGTAACGATGCCGACGAGGCGGCTCTCGGTGTCGACGACAGGCAGCGCGAGAAAATCGTATTTTGAGAACATCTGCGCGACCTGCTCCTGGTCATCTAACGTGTTCACGGTGATGACGTGGTCGGTCATGATGGACTCGATCGTCGCGTTGTCGTCTTCGCAGAGAAGAAGGTCCTTGACCGAAACGAGACCAATTAACTTGTGGCCCTTCGTCACGTAGCAGGTGTAGATCGTCTCCTTGTCGATGCCTGTCCGGCGGATGCGGAGAATCGCTTCGCCGACCGTCATGTTCGGCCGCAGGGAGACGTATTCGGTGGTCATGATCGAGCCGGCGGAATCCTCGGGATAGCGCAGAATCTCGTTGATCTGCTTGCGCATCTCGGGGTCGGCCTGCGTTAAGATACGCTGGACGACGTTTGCCGGCATTTCTTCGACGATGTCAACCGCGTCGTCGACATAGAGCTCGTCAATGACCTCTTTGAGCTCGCTGTCAGAAAAGCCGCGGATGAGCAGCGCCTGCGCGTCTGTTCCCATTTCGACGAACGTCTCCGCCGCCAGCTCCTTGGGGAGCAGGCGGAACAGAAGCGGGAGCTTGCTCTCGGGCAGCTCGTCGAAAACCGCGGCAATGTCGGCGGGGTTCATGGTGCTGAGGATGTCCCGCAGAGAGTGATACTTCTTGTCGTCGAGCAGAAGCGTCAGCGTGTTCTCTACGGAGAAATTATGTTCTGCCATAGGTCTTTCCTCCTAACAAGATTTTACTTAGGAAGTAAGACACGTCGCAGGCAAATCAGCAAAGGGCGAACGGCGCGCACGAAGGCGGCTCGAGCCCGGAGCAACTTCGGCCTGCTGATGTGCCGCTACTACTTCCTGCGTCCATTCTGTTTTCCCCCTTTTTCGGTCAGATATGTTGTGGTCAAAAAATGCTGTCCGCATCAAGACCCACCATATATATTATGAAACTTCTTGACGTTTGTCAATCGGAAACCCGGGAAAAAAGTTTAAAAATTGCAGAATGGAAATACCAGTTGGATTTCCGCGCGTAATGTGCTAGAATACAATAAAATAGCAGAGAAAACAAAGCGGTGGGAGAAAGCATATGGCAACAGAAAAGCTCTTTTATGAGAATGTATACTGCAAGACATTTCAGGCGAAGGTTCTGTCCTGCGCGGCGGGAAAGCACGGGTTCGACGTAGTGCTGGACAAAACGGCCTTTTACCCCGAGGGCGGCGGCCAGCCGGGCGATACCGGCTATCTTGCGGACGTTCGCGTGACGGATACGCATGAAGCAAACGGCGAAATCGTCCACTACTGCGAAAAGCCGCTGGATGTTGGAAGCAACGTTGAGGGACGAATCGACTGGGAGCGCAGGCTCAGCCTCATGCAGCTGCACTCCGGCGAGCACATTCTCTCCGGCATTGTCCACCGCCGTTTCGGCTACGACAACGTGGGCTTCCACATGGGGGCCGACATGGTGACGATCGACTTTTCCGGCGTGCTTACGGAGGAAGACCTGAAGGCTGTCGAGCGCGAGGCGAACGAGGTCGTCTGGGAAAACCGCGAAATCAAAATTACATTCCCCTCCGCGCAGGAGCTCGAGCAGATTCCGTACCGGAGCAAAAAGGTGCTCACGGGAGATGTGCGGATTGTGACGATTGAAAACGCCGATATTTGCGCCTGCTGCGGGACACATGTGACAAGGACGGGTGAGATCGGGCTTATCAAGATTTTCTCCTGCGTGAAGTTCCATGAGGGCGTGCGGCTGGAAATTCTCTGCGGCATGCGCGCGTATGAATATGTGAACCGGCTCATGGAACAGAACCGGAAAAATTCCGCCCTGCTTTCCGCGAAGCCCACCGAGACGAACGCTGCGGCGGAAAGAATGGCAGAGGAGCTCGCCAGCGTCAAATACCGCGTATCGCAGGTAGAGAACGAACTGTTTTCCCTGAAAGCGAAGGCCTACGCGGGAGAAAACGACGTGCTGCTGTTTGAGAGCGCCATGGGCCCAGATGCGGTGCGCAGGTTTGCAGACGCGATCCTTGCAGGCTGCACGGGAAGAATCGCGATTTTTGCGGGAGACGACGAAACGGGTTATAAATACGCGCTGTGCAAAAAAGACGGTGACCTTCGGGAAACGGTCAAGGCGCTCAATGCCGCATGCAATGGACGAGGCGGCGGCAAGCCGTTTTTCGCGCAGGGCTCGGTGCAGGCATCGCGCGCGCAGCTTGAGGCGTTTTTTGCCTCGCTCGGGTGATACAGAAAGGAGAATCGACATGCTGCAGGATATTGCGCCGCATATTTATCGGAACCAGATGTCATGGAAGGCGCCGGACGCGGACGATTTTGTGCTCTGTTACCGGGGAAGGACGCTCTACTGCAAGGTAGAAGACCGGAACCTCGTCTTGCCGCGCGTGAAGGATGTAGCCGCCGACGCCCTGCAATACGCGTTTTCCATCGACGAGCGGGCGGACTATCTGCTCTCGGACGCGGAATTTGAAGAAAAAGACGGCTTTTCTTACTTAGATACCGGAAAGCTCCGCAGCCTCGCCCTTGGGCCCGCGCTCATGGCGGCGGCAGCGGGGGAGAGCCTGTATCGCTGGTATTCGAGCCAACGCTTCTGCGGCCGGTGCGGCAGGCCCATGGAAAAGAGCAAGATCGAGCGGGCGATGGTCTGCCCCGCGTGCGGAAATACGGTTTACCCCAAAATCTGCCCGGCGGTCATTGTCGCAATTCACGACGGTGACCGGCTGGTGCTCACGCGCTACAAGGACCGCCCCTTCAAGCACTATGCGCTCGTCGCAGGATTTAATGAGATCGGCGAGTCGATCGAGGAGACGGTGCACCGCGAAGTGCTCGAGGAGACGGGGCTGCGCGTAAAGAACCTGCGGTTTTATAAATCTCAGCCGTGGACGTTTACAGACACGCTGCTCTTCGGCTTTTTTGCCGAGCTTGACGGCAGCGACAAAATCACCGTGCAGGAGGACGAGCTCGCGGAGGCAGGCTGGTTCCATCGCAGCGAGATTCCCGAGGACCAGAGCCGTATCAGCCTGACAGGCGAAATGATGGAGCAGTTTCGGAAAGGACTGGCGTAATAAATGAACGAAAACGAACGCGAGAAGAAGCAAATGGAGCCCGCGAATGATGCGGAAACGCAGAAGCAGGCGCAGATCGACCAGCGGCGGCGGATGATTCAGCTGCTTGCAGGAACGTACCTGCTGTATCTGGCCTATCAGCTGATATCGAGCGCGGTGCAGGAAGCTGCGTGGTCCACGATGAAGATTGTGAGCCTGATTGCCGGGGTTATCTTTGGCCTGACGGGCGCGGCGCTTCTGATTTTCAACGTGCGCGCGGAGCTGAAGCGTGCCAGAGAGATGACAAAGCCGAAAGAGAAGGAACAAGGAGAAGACAAGCAATGAACAATTCCATGAACGACCTGATGAATCTGATTTCCGTCCTCTGCGGCGGATACTGCCTGTACACTTGGTTCCGGCTGGTGCGGGAAAAGCGTCTGTTTGAAAACGGTATTCTGCTGCCCAAGGACAGAAAGCCCGAGGACTGCGTCGACGAGGACGCATATATCCGCATCATCCGGCCGAAGCTCGGCATTTTGGGACTGGTGATTTTCCTGTTTGGCGTGTTTTCGGCCATCAATGACCGGTGCAACCCGCCGCTTCTCGAGTTCCCGCTGATCTTTATCCCGTGGGGCGTGGAGGCGGCCGTGCTGATCTGGTACGCCGTGAGCAGCTCGCGCGCGATGAAGGACTATTTCTAAAAGTCAATGGAAATGTGCCTCCGGTCAAAAAGCTGGCCGGGGGCATTTTTTGCGTGATTGCGGTTGTAAAACGCGATTTGGTGTGATAAACTAACTTGGTTGTGAAATCATTTCATTTATTGGAGGGCAAACCCATGTAGCGTGCTGGAACGGAACGAAGAAACTAGAATTTGGAGGAGAATACATGGCTACCCTGAAAGAAGAAATCTCCCGGCGCAGAACGTTTGCGATCATCTCGCACCCCGACGCCGGTAAAACGACGCTGACTGAAAAGTTCCTGCTCTACGGCGGGGCGATTGCGCAGGCGGGCGCGGTCAAGGGCAAGAAGAATTCGCGTGCGGCGGTCTCCGACTGGATGGAGATCGAAAAGCAGCGCGGCATTTCGGTCACGTCCTCCGTCATGCAGTTCCAGTATGAGGGCTACTGCATCAATATTCTGGATACCCCGGGACACCAAGACTTCTCGGAGGACACGTACCGCACGCTCATGGCCGCGGACTCGGCAGTCATGGTGATTGACGGCGCGAAAGGCGTGGAGCCCCAGACGAGAAAACTCTTCAAGGTCTGCGCGATGCGCCACATTCCGATTTTTACGTTCATCAACAAAATGGACCGCGAGTCGCGCGACCCGTTCGACCTGCTCGATGAGCTCGAGAACGAGCTCGGCATTGAGACCTACGCCTGCAACTGGCCGATCGGCTCGGGCAAGGAATTTCAGGGCGTGTACGACCGCAGAGCCGGACAGCTGCTGTTCTTCTCGGGCGTATCGGGCAAGAACCGGGCGGACAAGCTGGAAATCGACCTCGACGATGCCAAGGTTTCCGAGCTCATCGGCGAGAAGCGGCACGCGCAATTAAAGGACGATGTGGAGCTGCTTGGCGCGGGACGCGAGTTCGACATGGAGGAAGTGCAGCGCGGCGCGCTCTCTCCAGTGTTCTTTGGCTCGGCGCTTACGAACTTCGGCGTGGAGCCGTTCCTCGAAGAGTTTCTGCGCATGACGCCAAGTCCCCTGCCCCGCGTGGCAGACTGCGGCGTCATTGACACGTTCAGCCCCGATTTTTCGGCCTTCGTTTTTAAAATCCAGGCAAACATGAACAAAGCCCACCGCGACCGGCTTGCCTTTATGCGCATCTGCTCTGGCAAGTTCGAGCGCGACGCGGAATATTATCACGTGCAGGGAAACAAAAAAATGCGCCTTTCCCAGCCGCAGCAGCTGATGGCCTCTGAGCGCGAAATCGTCGACGAGGCGTACGCGGGCGACATCATCGGCGTGTTTGACCCCGGCATTTTCTCCATCGGCGACACGATCTGCACGCCAGGCAAGAAATTCAAATTCGGCGGCATTCCGACCTTCGCACCCGAGCATTTCTCGCGCGTGAGCCCCAAAGACTCGATGAAGCGCAAGCAGTTCATCAAGGGCACGGAGCAGATTGCGCAGGAGGGCGCAATCCAGATCTTCAAGCTGCCGAATTCCGGCATGGAGGAGGTCATCGTGGGCGTGGTCGGCACGCTGCAATTTGACGTGTTCCAGTACCGCATGAAGGGCGAGTACGGCGTGGATCTGCGGATGGAAGGACTTCCCTATGAGTATCTCCGGTTCATCGACAAAGCGCCAGTGGCCGATCTCAAGGATTTGAACCTGTCTTCCGACGTGGAGCTCTTGGAGGACTACAAGGGAAGAAGCCTTCTCGTCTTCGCGTCCAACTGGTCGATCGATTACACGATCAAGCGCAATCCCGGCCTCGAGCTCTCCGAAACGGCGCAGAACTGGTAAGGTACGTGGGTCGATGTGGGCATCGACCCCTACGCAGCCATCTGACATCACGTGTTTGTAGGGGCCGATGCCCACATCGGCCCATCTGTGGTGTACGATGATTTTGCGTTGTTCACAAAAAATTCACAAATATTTTTGACCGGGTGGATGGAAAATCCGCCCGGTTTTTTCTTGAATTAGAAAATACAGGAAACTTAATTGAAACAAAAATGTAACAAATATAAAACAAATGGATACAAATTGTGCTGAAACGCGAAAAGAACCACAAGCGCTTGTAGTCAAGGGGTTCAGAATCTTAATTTCTCTTAAATCTCCACAAAATAGTTGCAAATTTTAATTTTTATGGTAAACTTAGAAAGAACAATCCCCGCAGAAGCGGGAAAATGGAAGGAAATTGAGAGGTGTTCTTTATGAAGAAGAAATTGAGCAGACTCTTATGCGCGCTCCTCGTGATGACGATGGTGCTCGCAATGGTTCCCGCTGTCTCGGCGGCAGGAACTGGAAAGTCGGCGGATGACCCTATCGTACTATATGATGGACAGACGTCATCAGACGTCCCCAAATGCACGGGCAATCATACGCTGACTGCTACATTCTATGAGGTCTTTGGCAGCACAGAAAGCAAGACCACAAAGTATGTTTCGTTCAATTCCAAAACGGGGTTGATTACAGCGAAAGATGCTACATATAAGAACGGCACTTGGGGCGTGGTGAAAGCTGTCTTCAGCTGCAAAAATGCTGATTTGACGGACACTGTGCGCTACTATAAAGTCTTCGACAATGCGAAAAGCATCACGTTGACGGATGAAAGCGGCACAATAATTACAAACTCTCTGCGTGCGACAGCGGGCGGTGCGAACGTCTATTTTACCGGCTATACCGGCAACCCTGCTTTGATTAGCGTTTCGACGGATGACAAAACAATCGCGACAGCTGAGATTAACGAGACGGGCTACAGCGCAAAGAAGCCGTATTTTACGGTTACGGCGGTGGGCGAAGGAACAACAACGCTGTACGTTACGATCGATCAGGGCAGAAGCACTGAAAAGACGACTTCCTACATGGTCATCACGGGAAGAAGCGGCGTTCTGACGCTCAAGAAAGGCACTGAGGTCATTTCCCAGAGCAACTATAGAACGGATGAAGTGAAAGACGGGACGTTAAGTGCGTCCGTGGACGATACACTGACTCTGACTCCGAGCGCCGATTCCACGCTCGGAAATGTCTCTGATGTTAAATGGGTCGTGAACGATGCCAAGAATCTTGAGACTTACGGTCTTGAGGACGAGACTCCGGCGGATGTTACGTTCGAGAAGGTGGACGCAAAAACAAAAGCGGCAACCTTCCGATTCGAGCGCTCTGGCGTGGCTGTGCTGAAGGCAAAGCTTGGCACAGAGTCTGCGGTAGTTATTGTAAACATCGTCAGCAACATTCGCAAGGTCGCGATTGAGGGCACTTACACCGATGATAAGGCGCTCATTGACGACGGCCAGATGAATAACAACGGCAAGCTCAACCTTTCCGTGAAGGTTACGCCGGACGCTAACAAGGGCGACGCAGTAAGCGCAAAGTGGACGATCACAAGCGGTTCCGATTTCGTCGCATACGAAAAAAACGCTGACAGCAAAATCGACGTTGACGATAACACGGTTGCGACTGGCAAGGCTGTTACGCTGAAGGCAAAGAGAGCTGGTACATTTACGATCAAGGTTGAACTCGGCGGCAAGTCGGACGAGCTGACCATGAAGATCAACGCGGCGAGCAAAGTGGTCTATGTCAAGTCACTGAGCAATACCAGCAAGTTGTCCCCGACTGTCCGCGATGGTTCGACACAGGAAATTGTCGATCAGATGAACAGCTCCTCTTCTGCGTACCGCTATATCAGTGCTACCACTACGGAAAATGAAACGATCTACGTTCCGGTGGAGTGGAGAACAGCACGAAAGAATAACGACGGTACAGCAACAGTCTACGGCCTTGTTATGAGCGAGGACGAGGACGGTACGATCTATGATTACAGCCAGCTCAATGCTACGTCGTCCTTGCAGGTCACAGCGACGGCAAAGCTCAGCGACGAGGCCACCATTAGTAAAATTGAAATCACCAGCAGCAAGGATCTTGCCATCGCGGACGACCGCGTGACGCTGACGGCAAATGCCGAGGTCATGCCGTCCAATGCGACAGTCAAGTATCAGTGGTATGTCAATGGAAAGTCCGTCAAGGACGCGACCAGCAAGACGTATACCTACACGATCCCGAAGGCTTCCTCCGACAGCAGCACGTCCTATAAGTTCAAGTGCGAAGTGACCGCCACCTATAAGGGTGAATCCACAAGCACCATGTCCAAGGAATATACCGTCTCGGTTTCCAGAGACTACGCCGTCAGCGTTTCCACCTCGACCGGCAAGACCAGCTTCACCGTCGGCGATAAGCCCGAACTCGAAGCAACGCTTACCTATAAGGGCAGCAAGGTTTCCAACCCCTCCGTCACTTGGAAAATCTATGACGAGAAGGAAAACTCCATTGATTCCAACGTTGCGACCCTCTCTGCCAGCGGCAGCACGGCTACGCTGACCACGAAGGCAGTCAAGAACGCTTCCGGCGACAAGATTGTTGTCCGTGCGACGATCTCGGCCAACGGCCAGAGCTTCTCCAGCAGCGCGACGCTGACCATCAAGCCGGCGGAGGCCAGCACGGTCAAGCAGTCCGTCGGCTCCGGCGCGGCGCTCAAGGCTTCCAGCATCACCAGCGCCGTCACCAAGGCTGCGGGCTCGAACGCGAAGCTTTCCTACATTATTTTCAACACGCCGAAGAGCTGCACGCTGCAGAAGAGCTCCTCTTCCTCCTCTTCCATCGGCGATACGAAGTGCTACGTCTCCACGACCTCCGGCCAGAAGCTCTCCGACGTCTACGTCAAGACCTCTGCCTCCAGCGCTTCCGTCACCTATACCGCCTATGACGCGGACGATTACGTTCTGGCTACCGGCACGGTGAGCTTTGACGCGAACGATTCCGGCGACACCATCACCGCCTCCGGCGCAAGCCTCAAGACCATCGGCGCGGCCGACCAGATCACGGGCGAATACGCCAAAGCCGACTATGTGAAGTTCGATCTTCCGAGAGCAAGCGAGGGCAAGCTCTACTACGACTACACCACTATCTCCGACTTCGGCGGCGAGGTTAAGGACTCCGACAAGTACTACCTCGACGCGAGCAGCTCGCAGAACGACATTGAGGACGTGTACTTCCTGCCGGCGGCTGGCGTGACCGGTAAGTTCAAAATCGATTATACGGCGTATTCCTCTTCGAACTCCGACCTCGGCAGCGGCACGATTACCGTAAACATCAAGAGCAAGACCTCTTCCGATAAGTTTACTGACGTGTCCACGAAGACCGGCTTCCAGTGGGCGGCCGACTCCATCGACTTCGGCGCTGATAACGGCATCATCAAGGGCGCTACCACCTACACCTTTGCGCCTTCGCAGAGCCTGACGCGCGCCCAGCTCGTCACGATCCTCTACCGCGCGGCAGGTTCGCCCTCCGTCTCCGGTGTGACGAACCCGTTCAAGGACACGAAGAACGATTACTACACCAACGCGATGCTCTGGGCCTACAAGAACTCGATCGTCACCGGCACGAGCGCCACGACGTTCAGCCCCGACTCTCCCGTCACTCGTGAGCAGATCGCGGCCATCCTGTACCGCTACATGGGCTCGCCCACGGCAACCGGCTCTCTGACCGGCTTCACCGACCGCGCCAATGTCAGCACCTACGCCACCACCGCCATGCAGTGGGCCATCGGCAAGGGCTACATCACCGGCATCGGCACGAAGCTTGACCCGAAGGGCAACGCCACCCGCGCGCAGGTAGCCGTTATCATCCACCGCTTCCTGACCAAGTAATCGGTCAAAGAAGTCCATCATCAAGCGCAAGGCTCCCGGTTCCTAGAACCGGGAGCCTTTTTATATACATATTTAATACCTTCAAGGAAAACGCGTAGGGGGCGATGCCCACATCGCTCCGGCAAACAGAACCGAATATACGGTAATCTGCGGCGAATCCGCAACTTCCAAATGGGTCGATGTGGGCATCGACCCCTACGAACATCCCGGCAGGCATGCGTAAAAAATACCGCCCTGATAGCTCAAGGCGGTACTTTTGTTATTCGGCAATGGACCAGTTCTCGCCGTCGAAGAAGACGGAGGCGTAGAAGCTCTGATACTGCGGGTTCTCAATGGACTCCGGCAGGACATCCTGCTCTGTATCTGCCTCGTCGTCTGCTGAAGGCTCGGGGAGATCAGCAGAGGCGGGAAGGGTGATGTTCGTGCAGGTGTAATAGCCGCTGAGGCTTAGGAGCGTGCCGCCGTCCGTGGTCTGCATGGCGTACACATCGCCGACCGTCACATCCGAGACCAAAACCTCGCTGCGCGACCAGCCGTTTTCAACAAGCAGCGCGTCGAGGCTTCCGAGAAGTCCATCGTCCTCGCCGGTCAGGGGAAGGCTCGAAAGCGCGTCCTGCAAAACCGCAGAGACGGCAAGCTTTGCGTCCTCGCTCAGGCTCAGAATGGGGCAGATGGAATCGTAGTCGTAGGAAAGGGAATAGTCGTAGGGGCGGAAGATGTCGGAGTCTGCCAGTGAGAAGCTCAGCGTGCTGCCGACGGAAATGCCGTTCAGGGTTTGCAGCGTCTTGGCCGGAATCACGCAGTAATCCGCGCCGTTGAGGCAGACGCGCATATCCGCGTCGTAGTCGTTGTAGACATCGACCGTGCCGAGACTGAACAGCACCTCAAACGACCGGTTCGACGCCGGTACGCTGTCGGTGAGCACTTCGCCCGCGTCCGTCTTGCAGCTGGCTGTGACGACGGAATCTGCATGCAGGGGAGAAAGCTGCAAGGAAGAACCGGCTGAAAGCGTTGTGTAATACGCGCCGTCGATCGAGAGGTCAACGCTGATGCTCGAGCTGTTCCAGACGTACAGGCTCGTGTAGTCAAGGTCGAGCGAGAGTTGCGTCGGCTGCATGAGGTTGACTGTTGTCGACTTTTCAAAATCCTGCCCGGCGCTCGATGTGTAGGAAATATCCAGATCGTAAAGCCCAGGGTAGAGTGCGTCAAATTTTGCTTCTGCGCGCACAAGGTTCGAAGCGTCCGGCGTATAGCCCGCGCTGTCGGCAATGTCGGCCGACTCGACCGGGACGCTCTCGGCTTGTGCGTCTCCTGCGGTAACAGATGCGCCCGCGATGTTTGTGGAAACATCCAGTTCACATGTGTCGACCAGTACACGGTAGGTTGAAAATGGGAAGCCGCCGCGCTTTTCAACGTGCAGGCAGGGACTGCCCTCATCAGCAAGCTGCGCCGTCTGCTGCCGGAAGGCCGCGCTTTCGCGGTAAAGGGCGAACATGGGGGAAAGCGCGTCCTCGGTGAAATCGTCGCTTCCGGAGGGAGCTGCTACCGCGCGCAGCCGCTCAAAATCGCCGCTTGCCAGCGCCGCCTGAAATTCTGCCGCGGTCTTTTCCGGCGTATGCTCCCGGGAAATGCGCCACAGCGCCAACGCGCCGCCTGCAACCAGAACCGCGCACAACACGCCCGCAGCGACACGCCGGGACGCGCCTGAGGGTTTTGCGGCTTCAGGGGTATTCGCACGGGGCGTATAGATCTGAACATCGTCCTCCGGCACGTGACCGCAGGCAGGGCAAGCACCGCTGCCGCTTTTGATCTTAGCGCCGCATTTCGGACAAATACGAGACATAAGAATCTTCCTTTAATACTCGATATGATCAAAACGCGCAAAAACCGCGCGTTCAAATCGAACTACAGTATACTCAGAAGGTATACAAAAGTCAATCCCTTGGGCGTCTTTTCTCGTGCAGCACAATATACAATATATTATAGTAAGATCGGAATTGGCCTGACTTGTCGTTGTAGGGGGCGATGCCTGCATCGCCCATACGCATGAAAGCTGGTACGTTACGAAAAAATCTCCCAGCTCCACACGGAGCCGGGAGAATTCTGGTGCCGGTGACCGGGCTCGAACCGGTACGAGTTTTACCTCACGGGATTTTAAGTCCCGGGCGTCTGCCAATTCCGCCACACCGGCAAATCAGCTTCTATATACTACCACGAACACTGCGCGCCGTCAAGCAAAAACATTTCCCGCAAGATTGTTCGATTCCATCCGACACGGACAGAGCAGGGAAATGCTGCGTTTACATAAAGAATCAGGTCTTTAAGGCAAAATTAAGGATTTGTAACCAAAATGTAATTGCTCTTTCCCGCAAACGATGCTAAACTAGCCTCAGAAAGCGGGATCATTCTATCCCAAACATGATTTTGGTAGGAGGAAAAGGAATCATGAAAACAAGTAAAAGATTACTGAGTATCGTCCTGATGCTCGCCATGCTTGTGAGTATGTTCACAGTCATGGCCTTTGCCGGCGATAAGGTAAAAGTTACCTTTGATATTGGCAAGGGCGGAACAGCCTCGATCGGAAATAAAACACTGATAAGCAGAGAGTATAGCTTCACGCTTGCGGAAATCAACAGCGCGTATGTCGTTGTGAGTCCCAAGTCCGGCTACGTCGCGGACGTGATGATCGGCGACACGAAGCTGGATCAGGCGCAGGCAAACTATGGCTTCAGCCTGTCGTCCGATATGGATGGCAAAACGATCAAGATTACCTTTAGCGAGAAGGATGCCGGCGGAGAACCCGAACCCACTCCCGATCCCGAACCCTCTGCGAATGTTAATCTGAGAATCGGCATGTGGGCAAGCGATGTTCAGAACGCCGAAATCCTGCGCGATGGCAAGGCTCTTGACATCACGACGGCAGTTTCCTTTACTGAGGAAGAACTTAAAGAAGGCGTTAAGCTGACGGCGAATGCAGATGACAAAACGTATTCGGTCAAGTGGACGCTGAACGAAGGTACGCCGGTAGAAGGCAAAACATTCACGCTTCCGACAGACCTCAAGGATGGCAGCAAGTTGCTTGTTGAGTTTACGGCCGACACCAAGCCGGAGCCTGAAACAAAACATACGCTGACGGTTTCCTCGAAAGATGACTCGATGGGTCTTATCCAGTATGGTGAGAACGAGAAGAAATCCATTGACTTCAGCCTCGAAAAGAAGGAAAAGGTTACTGTAAAGGCTGTTGCCAAGAAGGGTTACGAGTTTGTCGAGTGGAGAGCGGATGGCATCGAGCTTACCCGCAGCCAGAAGCAGGATGCCACGCTGAAAATCACTATGCCCGACAATGACGTCAAGGTTACGGCTGTGTTCCAGAAGAAAACTGTTTCCGGAGACTACAAGCTGACGCTCGACGTGAGCAGACATGGCGACGTTTATGAGAACAGCACAAGAGGCGACGACGCGAAGAGCTATTACTGGCTCGACGATGACGACGAGCTCACCTTCAAGGCTGTTGCCGACAAGGGCTACGAGGTTCGTTGGCGCATTGGCAAGGGCAGATGGAACTACACCTCGAAGATCACCGTCAACGCGCGCGACATGGGCTGGGACAACGCGACGCTTGATATCGACTTTGTCTCTTCCAGCTCCACGCCTAGCTCCAAGAACTACACACTGAGCATCGACATCACCGGCGGCAAGCATGGCACGCTCAGCTACAAGAACAGCACCGTTTCCGACGGCAAGACCTACTCCCTCGAAAAGAACGACACCATGACCTTCAAGGCAGAACCCGATAAGGGCTACGTGGCGGCATGGAAGTTCGGTACCGAGACTTATGTCGGCAGCAGCTACACCGTCAAGATGGGCTCAAAGGACGCGACGCTCTATGTCAGCTTCGTTGACAAGAATGACTATCGTTGGGGAAATCTGCCGTTCCACGATGTGACGAACCGCGACTGGTACTATGACGACGTTCTGTACGCCTACATCAACGGCCTTATGGACGGCATTTCCATGACGAGCTTCGGCGCAGACCAGAACACTACGCGCGGCCAGGTCGTCACCATCCTGTGGAGACTGACCGGCGAACCCAGAGCGGCCAGAAACAACCAGTTCACGGACGTTTCGTCCAACGCATATTACAATACTGCGATTTCGTGGGCAGCCGAGAACGGCATCGTCAAGGGCTATGATTCCAAGACCTTCCGTCCGAACGCGAACGTCACCCGCGAGCAGCTGGCAGCGATCCTGTACCGCTATGCCGAGT
Organism: Oscillospiraceae bacterium; assembly: GCA_916988195.3. Taxonomy (GTDB): domain Bacteria; phylum Bacillota; class Clostridia; order Oscillospirales; family Oscillospiraceae; genus CAG-170. The sequence goes on along the minus strand of CAKASQ030000017.1, from coordinate 178,996 downwards.
ACATGAACCTCTCTACGAAGGGCGCTTCCAACCTCACCAAGTTCGATGACTACTACACCATCGGCACGTGGGCAAGAGATTCCTTGGCATGGGCGAACTACCATGGCCTCATCAACGGCGTCGACAGCTATCATATCGACCCGAAGGGCAACACCACCCGTGCGCAGCTGGCAGCCATCCTGCACCGCTTCGCCGTGGAATTCGGCTAATCCCGATGTAACGAAAGGACCTCCCTTACGGGAGGTCCTTTTTTGCGCATTTTCAGAAAATCCGTAGGGGTCGATGCCCACATCGACCCGGCAGATTGGGCCGGTTTTTTGAAAATCTTCGGCGAATTCGATGGTGCCCTTGGGGCAATGTGGGCATCGACCCCTACGCAAAGGTGGAAGATTGCGGAAATTCTGCCTGCACGAGCACATCGGGAGAACGCAAAAACGCTCCTCGGAAGAGGAGCGTTTCGTGATTTGCTTAGATATTCGCGATGAGCTCGATTTCGACCTTTGCGTCTTTGGGCAGGCGTGCGACCTGAACGGCGGAACGGGCAGGGCAGGCGCCTTCGGGGAAAAACTCAGCGTAGACCGCGTTCATGGCGGCAAAGTCGTTCATGTCGGCGAGGAAGACGGTGGTCTTCACAACGTCCGCCATGGAGCCGCCGGCAGCTTCCACGATGGCCTTGCCGTTTGTGAGCGACTGCTTTGTCTGCGCGGAAACGTCCTCGGGCATGACACCGGTCGCCGGGTCGATGGGCAGCTGGCCGGAGACAAAGACGAGGGAGCCTGCCTTAGTCGCCTGCGAGTAGGGGCCAATCGCGCCGGGCGCGTTGGTGGTAGCGATAACTTCTTTCATGGTAAAAATCCTCCTTGAATAAATTGATGATGCTCAGGCTTTTTTGGTTGCCTGCTCGAGCGCTGTTGCCAGCTGGTCAGGACAGGACGTGGGCTTGTAGCCGCAGCGGATGCCGCGCAGGCGGGAGATGACCTCGTCGACGGGCATACCTTCAACGAGCCGGCCGATGCCCTGCAGGTTGCCGTTGCAGCCGCCGATGTATTCTACGTTTTTAAGCTTGCCGTCCTCGATGTCAAATAAGATCCGGCTCGAGCACGTGCCCTTTGTCTGATATTCGTAATGCATGGTATTGTTCCTTTCTATACGGTCAGGTCGCAGAATTCTGCGCCGACATAGTCACAAAGCGATTCCGGGTTCAAAAGCACCTGCGCCCCGCGCTGCCCGGCGGACACGCCAATCTCGTCATACAAAATCGCCGTCTCGTCGATGTACGTCGGGAAGTGCTTTTTCATGCCGATGGGGCTGCATCCGCCGCGGATATAGCCCGTGAGCGGCAAAAGCTCCTTGACATGGATCAGCTCGACCTTTTTATCCTTCGCGGCCTTCGCGGCTTTTTTGAGGTCCAGCTCACAGCAGACCGGAATGCAGAAGACAAGATAGCCCTGCTTTTCGCCCCGGGCGACGAGCGTCTTGAAAATCTGCTCCGGCGGCTCGCCAATGCCCTCGGCGGCGTGAAGACCGCTGAGATCATTTTCGTCATACGCGTATTCGCGCGCCTCATACGGAAGTTTTGCCGCGTCCAATAGCCGCATCACATTTGTTTTGTTCATACTTTCGCCTCCAACCGGCGGAAATTCCGCGGGTTTTCGCCCGCGCGCCATCATTATACCCGATTGCGCGCAAACTTGCAAGACGCATGTAAATTTGCTATAATACCAGCCGATAAGAAGGAAGGGGAGAGCACAGTGTCAATTGAAAAGGTAAGGGCGTATTTTGCGCAGTTTGGAATGGAGAAGCGCATTCTGGAATTTGACATGTCGAGCGCAACCGTGGAGCTCGCGGCGCAGGCGGTCGGCGTGGAGGGAAAGCAAATCGCAAAGACGCTCTCGTTTTTGCTGGGCGATGCGTGCATCCTGATCGTTGCGGCGGGCGATGCGCGCGTGGATAATAAGAAATACAAGGAGCGCTTCGGGCTGAAAGCGAAGATGCTCGCGCACGACGATGTGCCGGAATACATCGGCCACACGGTGGGCGGCGTGTGCCCGTTTGCCGTGAAGGACGGCGTGAAGGTCTACTTAGATGAATCGCTCAAACGCTTTGAGACCGTGTTTCCGGCAGCCGGGAGCGCGAACAGCGCCATTGAGCTGACAATTCCGGAGCTTGAAAAATACTCGAAATTCGACGGCTGGGTCGACGTGTGCAAGGACTGGAGAACCGAGACGGAGGGATAAAACGGGCCGCTTCCGGGCATACTGCTTCCAAAAACCTTTGGAGGCGAGCACATGGAAGAATCGAAACGCGAAAATAAGCAGGAGTCTACGCAGGAGCTTCTGGAGCTCGGCGCGAGCACCACAAAATCGAGCAAGGGAAATATTTATACCCTCACGATCATCGGCCAGATCGAAGGCCACCAGACGCTTCCCGAGACGGTGAAGACGACGAAGTACGAGCACGTGATCCCGCTGCTGGCGGCAGTCGAGGAGTCGGAAGACATCGACGGGCTTCTGCTGCTACTCAATACCGTCGGCGGTGACATTGAAGCGGGGCTCGCGATTGCGGAGTTGATTGCAGGGATGAAAAAGCCGACGGTATCGTTGGTGCTGGGAGGCGGGCATTCGATCGGGATTCCGCTGGCCGTTTCTGCCAAACGCGCGATCATTGCCCCGCGAGCCAGCATGACCGTGCACCCTGTGCGTATGACGGGGTTAGTCGTCGGCGCGCCGCAGACGTATCATTATTTTGACCAGATTCAGGACCATATCGTGGACTTCGTGACCGAAAACTCCCGCATTTCCCGCGAGGATTTTGAGCGCTACATGATGGCGACTGGGAACATGGCGACGGATGTGGGAACGGTCCTTTATGGCGCGGAGGCGGTCAAGTCCGGGCTTATGGACGAGCTTGGGACGCTGTCTGACGCGCTTAGCTATCTTCACCGGCAGATCGCGCGCGGAAAAAAGCGCCGCGGGGAGTCAAACGGGGAGACAAACGGCTAAAAAGTCTGGAATTATTCTCTGGGTTGTGATAATATAAATTAGTATGAGATTTTTACGCGGCCTTGGCCGCTTCAACCTTGGAGGATTGTCTATGACCTATTGGAATGCCGTTTTGCTGGGGCTGGTGCAGGGCGTGGCGGAGTTTCTGCCGATCTCGAGCTCCGGCCATCTGGCAGTGCTGCAAAACTTCCTCGCCATCGGCGACATGGAAAACCACATGCTCTTTGACGTGCTGCTGCACTTAGGGACGCTGGCGGCGGTCATTCTCGCGTTCTGGAAGGATGTACGTGAGGTTGTGACGGAGTTCGCGCGCATGCTCCACATCCGCAGAACCCCGCGAGGATTGAGGCCCAACCGGCGCGAGCGGAGGCTCATCAGCTTTCTTATCATCGCGACGCTTCCGCTCATCCCGGCAGCGTTTTTATCGAATGTGGTGGAGTCTCTATATCAGAACACGTTTTTCATTGGCTTCGCGTTTATCCTGACGGGCTTTCTGCTCTTTGCCGCCGACCGCATGGGGCACGGCAACAAGGACGAACGGAGCTCGACTACGGCGGACGCGCTGGTGGTAGGTCTGGCACAGGCGGTCGCGGTGGTACCGGGATTGTCCCGGTCGGGGACGACAATCAGCTTTGGCATGCTGCGCGGCTTTGAGCGGAGCTTTGCCGTGAAATTTTCGTTCCTGCTCTCCATTCCGGCGGTGCTCGGCGCAAATCTGGTGTCGATCATCAAGGTGTTCTCGACGGGCGTGGAGTGGAGCTATGTGCCAATGTACCTGGTCGGCGTGGCCTGCGCGTTTGTCTCAGGCTACTTTGCCATCTATTTTCTGCGGCTGGTTGTCCAGCGCGGAAAATTCGGCGGTTTTTGCTATTATTGCTGGGGCGCGGGGCTTGTGACGCTGCTGCTGTCCCTGATTTCCTGAAAGGACGGAGCCTCATGGCGGAAAAGCAAACAAAAAAACGTGCCTCCGGCGGCAAATCAACCGGAAAATCCTCCGGCAGCCGGAAAAGCACGTCAAAGGGCTCGAAATCCAAAGCGAAGACACAGACGCCCATCCGGCGCGAGGTCGGCGCGGGCGTGTGTCTGGTGCTGGCGCTGTGTACGGTGCTGGGCTGCCTTGGCATCAAGGGCGCGCTTTTGTCGCTGCTGATCGGGCTTTTCAAGGGGCTCATCGGCTCGGGACTTTACATACTGCCGTTTTCGTTCGTGATGGGATTTTTGATTCTGCTGCTGCATGACGGAAGACCCGTCGCGCTGCGCGTGACGTGCAGCTTTTTATTGGCCGTGACCATCGGCGCGCTGGTGCAGCTGGTGGGCGGACAGGAGGGCGCGGAATGGTCGATTGACATGTTCTCCGAGCTTTGGGACGGCGGTCTGGACGGCAGCTGCGCGGGCGTTGTGTCCGGGCTTCTGGCGCAGACGCTGGAGCTCATCATCAGCCGCGTCGGCGCAGTAATTGTGCTTCTGGCAGCGCTGGCGATGGAGCTTATTACGAGCCTTAATATGACGGTCAGCGGGATTATTACCGCGATCAAGAACCGCCCCAGAATCGAATATGACAAGCCGAAGCGCGAGCATCCCGACCCCGCCGAGCGGATCGTGAACCACGTGGCGCAGAAGCACATTGACCACGTTGAGCAGCAGATGGAGCGCCGCCGCGCAAAGGCCTCGGAGTTTGACCTTCCCGTGGACGAGCCGCCGCTTCCCGTGCAGGAGCGGAAGGAAAAGTCGGAGAAAAAGCCGATGCGGCCGGACGTTTTTGTCGAGGAAAGTCGCAGACAGCAGCGGCAGGAGGCGAGCCGGGAAGCATCCGATGGGCCGGACATTCTGGCCGTGAGACCCGAGCATCCTGCGCAGGCAGAGGTTCCGGAGCAGGAGGAGCTTCCCAAGAAGCTGCCGCCTTTGAATCTGGACGAGCTGCGCCGGGAAGAACCGCCGCTTGTCGTGCCGAACCGTGTGCGTGCGGAAGAGGCGGCGGATACGCCGGTGGAAAACCCGGAGAAGCCGGTCTTCACACCGCACCCGGCAGCGCCCGCCCCCATTTCTCCCGAGCCCGAGGCTGCGTTTTTATCGGCGGCCAGTGCGGCCAATAAGCCTCTTCCGAAGCCGGAGGCGGCCGTCGCCGCGATCGAGGAAGAGCTTGCGCCGTTAGAGCCGGCAGCAGACGATAAAATCAAAAAGAACGACGTGCGCCTCGAGGCCGCGGCCATTGCGCAGGAAATCGCAAGCGCGCCCGAGCCTCCCGCGTATCAGTACCCGCCGGTATCTTTATTGAAGCAGGGCTCCGGCGCGGCGCACGACGGAACCGAGGAAATGCGCCAGAACGCCGAACGGCTCAGCGATACGCTCAAGTCCTTCGGCATTGAGGCGACGATCATCAACGTTACGCGCGGCCCGTCGGTCACCCGCTATGAGCTCGAACTCAGCCGGGGTGTAAAGCTCTCGAAGGTGACGAATCTTGCGGACGATATTGCTTTGGCGCTTGGCGCGTCGGGCGTCCGCATCGCGGCGATTCCCGAGAAAATTTCTGTGGTCGGTATTGAGGTACCGAACCGCGTCGTCTCGACGGTACTTGCGCGCGACGTGATCGACTCGCCGGAGTTTGAAAAGAGCAAATCGAAGGTCTCCTTCGCCGTCGGCAAGGACATCGGCGGCAACCGCATCATCGGCGACATCGGAAGACTGCCGCACCTGCTCATCGCCGGTACGACCGGCTCCGGTAAGTCGGTGTGTATGAACTCGCTCATCATTTCGCTTCTCTATAAGGCGAAGCCAGAAGAGGTCAAGCTCATCATGGTCGACCCCAAAATGGTCGAGCTTGGCATTTATAACGGCATTCCGCACCTGCTCATTCCTGTCGTGACCGACCCCAAGAAGGCGGCGGGGGCGCTTCAGTGGGCGGTGACGGAGATGATGCGCCGGTATCGGCTGATGGCGGACGCGGGCGTGCGCGATCTGGCGTCTTACAATAAAGAGGCAAGCTCGAGCGGCGAATTTGAGACGATGCCGCAGATCGTGGTCGTGATCGACGAGCTGGCAGACCTGATGCTGGTTGCGGCCAAGGAGGTCGAAGAGTCCATTTGCCGTGTAGCGCAGATGGGTCGTGCGGCTGGCATGCATCTGGTCATCGCGACGCAGAGACCCTCTGCCGACGTGATTACCGGCCTTATGAAGGCGAATATTCCGTCTCGTATTGCGTTCGCGGTTGCCTCCGCGATGGAGTCTCGTATCATTTTGGATACGGCGGGCGCAGAGAAGCTGGTCGGCAAGGGCGACATGCTCTATGCGCCGTTGGGGCAGGGAAAGCCCAAGCGTGTGCAGGGCTGCTTCATCACCGACGACGAGGTGCAGGAGGTCGTAACGTTCATCAAGCGCTCGAACACGGCGGAATATTCCGACGAGGTCATGGCCGAAATCGACAAGAAGGCCGCCGAGAGCGGAAAGGGCAGCAAGGACACGTCTGCATCGAATGTATCGGTCGACAGCGCCGACGACGGCGGAGACGAAATGCTCCCGGCCGCGGTCGATGTAATCCTGGAGACCGGGCAGGCCTCCGTTTCCATGCTCCAGCGCAGGCTGAAGCTTGGCTACGCGAGAGCTGCGCGCATCATGGACGAGATGGAAGAGCGCGGCATTGTCGGCCATTTTGAGGGCTCGAAGCCCCGGCAGCTGCTCATCACCAAGGAGCAATGGCAGGCCATGCAGTCCGGCCAGCAGATGCAGATCCCGGAGGAGGACTATAATCCGCCCGTCGAGGAAGAAATCCCGTAATACTTGAAATTCCGCGAAGCTTCGCGTAATTTACCCATTGTGTTTGGAAAACGCATCAAACACAAACAGGTCGTTTCGATCAGAATCAGGCTGCTGGCTGCGCCAGCAGGTTTTTCGTCAGGCAAGCAAAAGCCACAGGGAGCCCTGTCGGGTTTCCGAGGATTTTTGTGCGGCCTGGCGGAAAAGATGCAAGCAGACGGCGGACTGAGGCTGAGCGATGCGACCAAAAAATTGAGGCATTGCATCCGGACACTTTTTGCCGGAGCGAGAGCTGGAGGTACGTATGAAAAGCAAAAAACACACATCCGTTGTCCGTCTGACGTCGCTGGCGCTGCTTGCTGCGCTGGTGGTCGTCCTGCAAACCGTCGCGACCGGTATCAAGATCGGCCCCGTGCCGATTTCCCTGACGCTGGTTCCCATCGTCGTGGGTGCGATCCTCTTTGGCCCGGGCGCAGGCGCGTTCCTTGGCGGTGTATTCGGTGTTGTCTGCCTGATCGCGGGCATTGCCGGAACCGACAAGTTTACAAACCTGCTTTGGGTGGCGAGCCCCTTCTGGCTGACGCTTGTCTGTGTCGGAAAGGCCGTGCTCTGCGGCTATGTCGCGGGACTCGTCTATAAGGCGCTTTCCAAAAACCAGACGCTCGGCTGCATCGTGGCTGCCGTCTGCGCGCCGATTGTGAACACAGGTGTTTTCGCCGTTGGCATGCTCACAGTCTTCCGCCCCATTTTGCAGGACTTTGCGGGCGGAACGGATATCGTCTATTATTTCTTCGTGGCGTTTATCGGCGTGAACTTCCTCGTGGAGCTCGGCGTGAACGCGGTTCTGAGCGCGGCCATCGCGCGGATCGTGAAGGCCGTCCAGAAAGCGCACGGAGAGGCAAATTCGTAATTGGCAGAAAGGGGAGCGGAGCTTTCCGCTTCCCGTCTGTGCAAAGTATGGAGAATACATATGAGTAAACAAAAATTTCGCGCCGCCGTCTTCGATCTGGACGGAACGCTGCTGGACACACTGTATGACCTTGCCGCGTGTGCGGACAAGGCGCTCGCAAGCTATGGCTTTCCGGGGCACACAATGGAGGAGTACCGGACGTACATCGGAAACGGCATTCCGAAGCTTGTAGCCAGAGCTGTCCCGCCCGGAACGAGCGAGGAGGATATCCAAAAGGTTCTGAACTTCTATCTCAGCTATTACCCCGAGCACTGCGCCGAGCACACGCGGTTTTTCCTGGGTGTGGAAGAAACCATCCGGACGCTTCACGAGCGCGGCTATTTGCTCGCGGTACTGTCGAACAAGACCGAAGCGACGGCGAAGAAAATCATTGACCGCTATTTCCCGGACGCGCCGTTTTGCGTTGTCTGGGGCAACAACGGCGTAAGGCCGCTTAAGCCCGCGACGGATGCGGGATACTTGCTTCTAAGTGAGCTCGGCTGCGGGCCGGAGGAGGTCTTCTACGTCGGAGACGGCGATACGGACATGGAGTTTGCCAGCCGTATGGGCTTTTTTGCCGCTGGGGCAACCTGGGGCTACCGTCCGTCGGAGGTGCTGAAGCGCTGCGGCGCGGACGCGCTGTTTTCGTCCATGGAAGAGATTCTTCCGTATCTTCCGTAGAGGGTTTTCAGAGACACCCGAAGAAACACAAACGCTGAAAGGGGAATGCATCATGCGCGAAGTAAAAAACCACATCGAGACCAATTGCGTTCAGGCGGGCTATACCCCGGGGTCGGGCGAGCCGCGCCAGATTCCGATCATCCAGTCGACCACGTTCAAATACGACACCTGCGAGGCCATGGGACAGCTCTTTGACCTCGAGGCTGAGGGGTATTTCTACTCGCGCCTGCAAAACCCGACCTGCGACATGGTGGCAGCGAAGATCTGCGCGCTCGAGGGCGGAACGGCGGCAATGCTGACGGCTTCCGGGCAGGCGGCAAACTTTTTTGCGCTGTTCAACATCGCCTCGAACGGCGACCACATTGTCGCCTCGTCCAGCATCTACGGCGGCACATTCAACCTCATTTCCGTCACGATGGCGAAAATGGGCGTGGAAGCGACGTTTGTCGCGCCGGACTGCTCGGAAGAGGAACTCGAAGCGGCGTTCCGCCCGAACACGAAGGCCGTCTTCGGCGAGACGATCGCGAACCCGGCGCTCACGGTTCTGGACATCGAGCGCTTCGCGCAGGCTGCGCACCGACACGGCGTGCCGCTTGTCGTTGACAACACGTTTGCAACGCCTATCAACTGCCGCCCGATCGAGTGGGGCGCGGACATTGTGACGCATTCGACGACCAAGTACATGGACGGCCATGCGGCGGCGCTCGGCGGCGCGATCGTCGACGGCGGGAAGTTCGACTGGATGGCGCATGCAGACAAATTCCCCGGCCTCTGCACGCCGGACGAGAGCTACCACGGCGTAACGTATGCCGAGAAGTTCGGAAACGCGGGCGCGTTCATCACGAAATGCACCGCGCAGCTGATGCGGGACTTTGGCTCGATGCAGTCGCCGCAGAGCGCATTTTATCTAAATTTGGGCCTCGAGAGCCTTCACGTGCGCATGCCGCGCCACTGCGAAAACGCGCAGGCGGTGGCAGAGTACCTTTCAAAGCACCCGAAGGTCGAAACGGTCCACTACTGCAGTCTTCCGACAGACCCCTACTATAAAACCGCGCAGAAGTATCTTCCGAACGGTTCGTGCGGCGTTGTGTGCTTTGAGCTAAGAGGCGGACGCGAGGCGGCGGGCGCTTTCATGCGCGAGCTGAAACTTGCCGCGATCGAGACACATGTGGCCGACGCGAGGACGTGCTGCCTGAGCCCGGCTTCCACAACGCACCGGCAGATGACCGACGAGCAGCTGAAGGCCGCCGGTGTTCCGGCGGGACTTATTCGGCTGTCGTGCGGGTTAGAGAACAAGGAAGATCTGATTTCCGATATCGCGAACGCACTGGAGGCTATCCCAAATGCCGATTAAAATTCCCAATCAGCTCCCCGCGACCCAGACGCTCCGGCAGGAAAACATCTTCGTGATGACCGAAACGCGCGCCATCAAGCAGGACATCCGTCCGCTGCGCATTCTGCTTCTGAACCTGATGCCGACGAAGGTCGACACCGAGACGCAGTTTGCTCGCGTGCTCGGAAACACTCCCTTGCAGATTGAGCTCGAGCTCGTCGCGCCGCGGAGCCATGTATCGAAAAATACCTCGCAGGAGCACATGCTGGCGTTTTACAAGACGTTTGACGAGGTGAAGGACCAGAATTTTGACGGCCTCATCATCACAGGCGCGCCGGTGGAGCACCTTCCGTTTGAAGAGGTCGACTATTGGCCGGAGCTGTGCCGGATCATGGAGTGGTCGAAGACACACGTCCACTCGACGCTTCACATCTGCTGGGGCGCGCAGGCGGGGCTTTACTATCACTATGGCGTTCCCAAGCGGCCGCTTCCGGAGAAGCTTTTCGGTGTGTTCCGCCACACGGTGGAGGAGCCAAACTTCATGCTTTTCCGCGGCTTTGACGACGAGTTCTGGGTGCCGCATTCGAGAAACACGACGATCCTGCGCGAGGACATCGAAAAGGTGCCGGAGCTCAAGATCCTCTCGTGCTCGGAAACCGCAGGCGTATACGCCGTCAAAACGCAAGACGGCCGGCAGGTCTTTCTGATGGGGCATGCGGAGTATGACCGCGACACGCTCAAGCGGGAATATCTGCGCGATGTGGCGGCCAATGTGCCGATTCACGTGCCGGAGCACTATTTCCCGGGCGATGACCCGGAGAAAACGCCGCTTGTCACATGGCGCTCGTGCGCGCACCTGCTCTACGGCAATTGGCTCAATTACTTTGTCTACCAGACCGTGCCATATGATATCACGCGCATCCAGTCCGGCGAGCGAACGGAAGAATAAACGAAATCCCGGCGATTGCAGCTTGTACTGCAGTCGCCGGGATATTTTGTGTTCAGAAAAGGAACGTGTAGACAACGGCAAAAACGAGCGTCGGAAGCAGGTTCGCGACCTTGATCGTTTTGCCCCAGATGAGGTTCACACCCACACAGAAGATCATGACGGAGCCCGTAAAAGACAAACTCGCGATTGCCGCGTCGGTCATCACGGGCGCGATCACGCGCGAGAGAAGCGTCACGCTGCCCTGCAAAACCGCGACGGGAATCGCCGAGAAGATGCAGCCCTTTCCCATGGAGGCCGTCATGACGAGAATGATCACCGCATCGAGCGCCGCTTTCGCGCAAAGAAGGGAAGCGTCTCCGAGGAGCCCGTCTTGAATCGAGCCGACGATTGCCATCGCGCCGATGCAGACCGTGAGTGAGGCGTGGATGAAACCGGAGAGAAAGCCGGAATCGGACTCATTGTGCGTCTTTTTGCGGAGCCACGCGCCGAAGCGCTCAAATGCACCTTCGATATTTAAAAGTTCTCCCACGAGGCCGCCCAGCACGAAGCAGATGATGAGCATCATGCTGCCGCTTGTTATAAGCGCGCCGTCTGTAATTTTCAGCATCTGCGACATCGCGCCGCCGATGCCGATGAAAAGCACGCATACGCTGCTGGCCTTTAAGAGCGTGTCTTCCATGCTCTTTGTCAGCAGATTTTTGAACAGCAGCCCCAGAAGGCCGCCCGCAACGATTGCGGCTGTGTTGATGATGGTTCCAAGTCCCGGCATAACGTAACCCCTTTGCGTTTTTACGCGCATCATCATACCGCGAAGCAGCCTGTAAATCAAGACAAAAATCGCGCGCCCCGCAAAATCGCAGAGCGCGCGTCAGCTTATAGATGGTCTGTTTGCGTGTTTCCGTGCCGGTCTGCATGGGCGCAGATGGCGCGGTAGCTCTGCTCGCTCAGATCGTGCTCCATTTTGCACGCGTCCGTTTCGGCGGTGATCTCGTCCACGCCGAGGTTCACGAGAAATTTTGTGAGCGTTTTGTGCCGGTCGAGCATGCTTGCGGCGATCTGCATGCCGGAATCGGTGAGCGTGATGAGGCCGTCCTTGTCCATGGTAATGTAGCCGTTTTCCTTAAGGCGCTTGGTGGTGTAGGTGACGCTTGGCTTCGTCACGCCGAGAAATTCGGCAATGTCAATCGAGCGGATGTAGCCGTGCTTTTTCTGCATCATCAGCATCGCTTCAAGATAGTCTTCCGCTGCGCGCAGAATTTTCATAGGGGATACCAACTTTCTATAGAGATAACTATAGGTTAGCACACTTTAACCAAAAATGCAAGAGACGAGGAAAAACTGTTTGTAAATTTTCGTCAAACTTTCAGGAGCAGGTGGGAGCGGGACCCTGCTTTGTAAAATCTGGCCTTAGAAAGAAGAATAAAAATGGCAATATTAAAAATGCCAGATATCTGCTATGATACGACCAGCCGAAAGAATACACCCTAGAAGGGAGGAGGATATATGCAGCAAACAGCTTCCCACAACAGGCAGAAAAAGCTTGCCGTCATCAACGACTTCTGCGGCTTCGGGCGTTGCTCGATTGCGGTGGCGCTGCCGATCATTTCGGCAATGCACATCCAGTGCTGTCCGCTGCCGACGGCGATCTTTTCTGACCACACGGGCTTTGAGAGCTTTTTCTGCGAGGACTTTACCGAGCATATGCCGGCCTATGCGGGCGAATGGGAAAAGCTCGGATTACACTTTGACGGCATTGCCACGGGCTTTCTCGGCTCGGCGCGTCAGATCGACATCGTCAAGGACTTTCTCGCGCGGTTCAAAGGGGAACATACGAAGGTTCTGGTCGACCCTGTGATGGGCGACTACGGAAAGCTCTATCCGACCTACACGCCGGAGCTTGCCGGAAGGATGCACGAGCTTCTGCGCTTTGCGGATCTGCTGACCCCGAATCTCACCGAGGCCTGCATTCTGACAAATACCCCGTATCGCGAGGATTTTACCGAGCGGGAGCTGACGACGCTCTGTGAAAGACTCTCAGAGTCAGGGCCGCAGGAGATCGTGATTTCCGGTATCCATCTGGGCGACGATCTTGGAAACTTCGTCTATTCGCGGGGGAAAACAAGCATGCTCTGCGCGCACCGCGTGGGCGGTTACCGGTCCGGCACGGGCGATGTGTTCGGCGCGATTCTGGCGGCGGATCTCGTAAACGGCGAGCCGCTGGAGGCGTCTGTCCGCAAGGCGGCGGATTTTATCACGAAAACCATTTTGTACACCCAGAAGCTCGGCGTTCCGGACACGGACGGCATCTGCTTTGAGGAATATGTATGGGAACTGGGGCAAACAACAAAGGAAGTGGCACTGTGAAAAACAAAACGACAAGAAGGATCTGCCTGACGGCTCTGATGGCCGCGATCATCTACGTCTTTACGGCGTATATCCACGTGCCGAGCCACACGGGCTACACGCATGTGGGAGACGGCTTTTTATACCTTGCGGCAAGCCTGCTTCCGGCTCCCTACGCGGCGGCGGCCGGCGCGATCGGCGCGGGTCTGGCGGACCTGCTCTCAGGCTACAGCATCTGGGCGCCCGGCACCATCGTCATTAAAGCGCTGACGGCGTTCTGCTTTACCAACAAGCTGGACAAGCTCGTAAACAAGCGCAACATTCTCGGCATTGTTCCGGCGCTTGTCCTCTGTGTCGGCGGCTATTATCTCTATGAGGCCATCATTACCGGGAACTTCGCCGCGCCTGCGCTCGGCATTCCAGGGTATCTGACACAGGTTGCGCTGAGCAGCGTTGTGTATCTGGCGCTCGGAGCGGCGCTTGACCGCGCGGGACTCAAAAAGAAATTGGGGGAAATCTAATATGACAGATCAGAAGGGCATGACCATTACCTACAAGGCCAAAAACGGGATCTACGTGAACATGACGAACCGCTGTCCCTGCGCGTGTACGTTCTGCCTGCGGCAGAATGCGCCGGGGGTCTACGGCTCCGACCCGCTGTGGCTCGAGCGCGAGCCAACGGTGGAGGAGGTCGAGGCGTCTCTTTCCAAGTGGGACTTAAACAGCATGGACGAGGTCGTCTTCTGTGGCTACGGCGAGCCTGCCGAGCGGCTGAAGGACCTTTTGGAGGTTGCGGCGTGGCTCAAGAAGAACTACACCGTGAAGACCCGCATCAATACGAACGGCCTGGCGGACCTCATCTGGGGTGAGACGACCGCGCCGTGGCTGGAGGGGAAGATCGACGCGGTCTCCATCAGCCTCAACGCCATCGACGCAGAGGAATATCTCCGGCTCACGCGTTCGAAGTTCGGCATCGGCTCGTATGACGCAATGCTCAAGTACACGCACGAGTGCACAAAATACGTGCCGACCGTCATGATGACCGTCGTCGATCAGGTCACAACGCCGGAGGAACAGGAATCAGCGCGGAAAATCTGCGAGAAGCTGGGCGCGACCCTTCGCGTCCGACCCTTCGAGAGCTGAGCAATTACGGAGGAACAGCCAAAACCGTTCGTAGGGGTCGATGCCCACATCGACCCGGCAGTATCACCCGTTTTTACGAAAATCCAATGCGAATTCGCAACTTCCCAATGGGGCGATGTGGGCATCGCCCCTTACGCAAACGTGGAAAGCTTTCCGGAAAGTTCGTAGGGGCGGACGACTCTGTCCGCCCAAGGAAAGTACCGAATTCGCCGAAGATTTTCGCGTTTCGGGCATGCATTTTGCCGGACGGACAGAGACGTCCGCCCATATGGGATACCGGCGAGTTCTACGCGGATTTGCAAGAACGGCACTTTGCAGGCACAGCCGGAAGGGCAAGGAAAGCGGGCAGACACGGAGGGCGTCTGCCCGCTTTTCTGATCAGCGCCGATTGACTGCTGAGAAGAAGGCGAAGTTATGAATTGCCGAGGGAGAAGGAAAAGCGCATCGCGAGGTTTCGGAACAGTTCCTGCATGACCTGCTCGGAAAGACCGCGAATATCGAGCGTTCGGATATGCGCGAGGATCTCCCGCTGCTCATCGGGCGGAACGGAGTAGGCGCTTAGACTCATTGTGAGAAAGCGGGAGAGCTTTCGCTCGAGCGTAAAATAGAGGTCGCAAGAGCGCGCCATATACGCGCGGATGATGCCGCTTGAACCGATCTCCAGCTCATAGAAATCACTCTCGGTACACGCCGGGAGGTACGAGTGGAACGTCTGGTAGAGCCGGATGGCCATGTGGCGGTAGATGTATTCCGCGCTTTGCGGCTGGCGATAGGCCTCGAGGTACATTTCGCGCACATTTTCGTTGAGCTCGGTCAGCGTGAGCTGGATGCTCGTCTCGAGCGCGTAAATGAAAACGGGCGGGAAATTCTGCTCGGTGTATTTTAAGGCGATGTTGAACTGGTTGTCGAACATAAAGCGGACGAGCTCAATGAACACGCCGTCTTTTGTGTGGAAGATATTCTGAAACGTACTGGCCGAGACGTTGGCGGCTTTCAGAATTTCGGCGACGGTTGTGCGTTTGTAGCCCTTTTCCAGAAATAGCCGGACGCAGGCGCTGAGAATCCGCTGCTTCGCGGCGAGGCTTGCTGCGGTAATCGCCACGGCGGACACCCTCTTCCAATTCATGCTTGGTATATATGCCAAGTATAGCATGGAAACGATCAAAACGCAAGTGAAAACCTTTCATCGGGTCATTAAGAAATGAGACATATGAAAAGCCGTGCGGCATATATAATATGATATATGTTCGGCATAAAAAAGTGTGTGTTTTTTGCGGTTTTTCCGAAAACTTGCGCCGGGGGGAATTGACGAAGCCCACACAAAACCACTATACTATTTTCGAAAGCAAATGCGGCCGGATGCGGCATCGGGTAAGCCCGCCGGAGCGTTTGTCTGGAAAAACCGTTTTGCTGTGACGATTTTCCAGATACTGCAAAGCGTGAGACACTTTGTACGGCTTTTTGCAGCTGGCAGGAGCAGAGCTCCTGTGTTCCGGGCGAGCAGTTCCTTCTATCCATATGGCGCCGCCTTGCGCGCCGCGCCGTCCGGAGCTTTTTCATCCCTTCCTCCGCTTCTGCCAGCCGCCATATCTGAAAAACCATATGTACTCCCCCCACCGCAGGCCAGCGTTCGCGCTGGCCTGCGGTATTTTTCGGCCATTCCGAATGAAATCCGGAACTTTGGCACAATGCGCTAAAAAACTGACAAAATTTTCGTCAGCCAAACAAAATTTTTGTATTGCTTCACGAAAAATGAACACGTATACTATAGGTGAGGCCGGAACAACGGACAGCGATTGTCACTTTTCCCTTTTCGGACAAGGACGCTATCCACCGCGGAAGCGGCTCCGGCCATCAAACAAAAGGAGAAATTTCAATGAAGGACAAGAAATCCAACGCATCGGTTTCTGTAGACAACATCTACAAGCTGGACGGCAGAGTACCGGTCGCAAAAGCCATCCCGTTCGGCCTGCAGCACGTGCTGGCAATGTTCGTCGCGAACGTCACGCCGGTCATGTTGATTGCAAGCGTCGCGGTCTACAACGGCGTGGCGTTCACCGCCATCGACACGGCGCTTCTCATTCAGGCGGCCATGTTAGTCGCCGGCATCGGCACGCTCATTCAGCTCTATCCCATCTGGCGCATCGGCTCGAGACTTCCCGTCGTGATGGGCCTGAGCTTTACGTTTTTGTCTGCGATGATGACGCTTGCGGCCAGAGACTACGGCCTTATGATCGGCGCAGTGCTTGTCGGCGGCTGCATCGAGGGCCTTCTGGGCCTGACGGCAAAATACTGGCGGCGCTTTGTGAGCCCGATTGTTTCGGCATGCGTTGTGACGACGATCGGCTTCAGCCTGCTTTCTACCGGCATCTCGTCCTTCGCGAGCTCTTCCGTGTACCCCACAGGCGCGTGGCAGAACCTTCTTGTCGCGGTCATTACGCTGGCGGCGTGCCTCATTTACAATTCTCTTGCCAAGGGCTTCTGGAAGCAGCTTTACGTGCTGTTTGGACTGATTGTGGGCTATATTGTGTCCTTGTTCTTCGGCATGGTCGACTTTTCGTCCATGAAGAATACCGTTCAGGAGCTCGGCATCATCGCCCTTCCCAAGCTCTTTGCCTATACGCCGCGCTTTGAGATCGGCGCGATCGTCTCCGTGACGCTTGTCTTCCTTGTCTCGGCGGCGGAAACTATCGGCGACACCTCCGCGGTCTGCACGGGCGGCCTCGGCAGAGAGATCACCGAAAAGGAGGTCTCCGGCTCTCTTGGCTGCGACGGCTTTATTTCCGCAATCTCCGGCGGCGTGTTCGGCTGCCCGCCCATTACGTCCTTCAGCCAGAACGTGGGTCTGGTTGCGATGACGAAGGTCGTCAACCGCTTTACGATCATGTTCGGTGCGCTGACGCTCATTTTGGCAGGCCTCTTCCCGCCGGTCGGCGCGTTCTTCTCGACGCTTCCCGACTGTGTGCTCGGCGGCTGCACGGTCATCATGTTCGGCGCGATTATCGTCTCGGGTGTCACGATGCTCGGCGAGTGCGGCTTTGACCAGAGAAACACGATCATTGCCGCCACCTCCTTTGCCATCGGTATCGGTGTGACGCAGGTTCCGGAATTTTTCTCCGGCATGCCGCAGATCGTGAGCGATATCTTTGCGAACAACCCCGTTGCGGGCGTGTTTGTTGTGGCGATGATCCTGTCCCTGACCCTTCCCAAGAAGGTCAAGGCCGAGGATGTCGGCGCCCTGACGGAGGAAACAATGGATACCTCTGAGATGGAAAAATAAGGAACAAAAAACGCAGGTGCGGCGAAAAATCGTACCTGCGTTTCTATTTTTCTCAATCAGTCTTCATCCTGCAAGGCTGCCTCATAAAGCGCGTTTCGGGGAAGGCCCGTCTGCTTGGCAACGAGCTTCACGGCGTCCTTTTTGGAGAGGCCTTTTTCGATTTCCGCGCGCACGAGCTTCGCGCCCGCCTCAATGGAGAGTTCCTCGCTGGGTACTTCCTGCGCGCCCTCGACCACGACGACAAACTCGCCTCTGGGCGGGTTTTCCGTATACCGGGCGACTGCTTCGCCAAGCGTTGTACGGACGACCTCCTCGTGGAGTTTTGTCAGCTCCCGGCAGAGGCTCACGCGCCGGTCTTCGCCGAAGGTCGCAGCCATGTCCTTGAGCGTCGCGAGGAGCTTGTGGGGCGCTTCGTAAAAGATCATCGTCCGGCGCTCGTTTTTAAGCCCCGACAGGTGCTCCTGCCGGCTTTTTTTGTTGATGGACAAAAAGCCCTCGAAGCAGAATCTTCCCGTGGGAAGGCCGGAGATGGAAAGCGCCGTCACGAGTGCGCAGGGGCCCGGAATCGCGCAGACCGTCAACCCTGCTTCGGCGCACAGGCGGACTAAGTCTTCTCCGGGGTCGGAGATGGCGGGGGAGCCCGCGTCCGAGACGAGGACGCATGTTTCGCCCTCCTGAATCCGACGGACGATCTTGGGGCCGCTTTCAAGCTTGTTGTGCTCATAGTAACTTACGAGCGGCTTTTTGAGCTCCAGAAAGTTCAGAAGCTTTAACGTGACGCGTGTGTCCTCGGCGGCGATGAAGTCGGCCTCCTCAAAGGTTTTGCGGCAGCGCGCGGAAATATCGAAAAGGTTCCCGATCGGTGTCGGGACAAGATAGAGCATTCCAGCCATGTCAGATCTCCTCGTGGTAGAGTCGTTTATAATCGGCGGTCTTTTCGCCGGAGTCGGTATAGAATAGAAGGTCGTTTGCGAGCGTCAGCCCGGGCTTCGCGCCAAGCCTTGCTTCGATCAGAACGAGGCTGACGGTTGCGCTCGGGTGGTGGCGGACGAATTGCAGGCGCTTAGGCTCTAGCCGGTTTTCCCGCAGCGTGACCAGCAAATCCGTCAGCCGCTCGGGCTTGTGCACCAGAAAAAAGCTCCCGCCGAACCGCAGGCACCACGCCGCGCAGGCGCAGAGGTCAGATACTGTGCAGCAAAGCTCGCTTTTTGCGATGGCAAGCGGTGCTTCGTCCGCGATAGCCCCGCTTTTGAGCGGGTAATAGGGCGGATTGGAAATCACCGCGTCAAAGCCGTTTGCGGGCAGCAGCGTCCGGTACGCCCGCAGGTCGCCATGCAGAACGGAAAGGCCGCTGAGATTGTTTTGTGCAGCGTTTTCCATGGCGCAGCGGGCAGCGTCTTTCTGAATTTCCACGCCCGTGATAGAAAGCGTTTCATCGCGCGCCAGCAGCAAAAGTCCCAGCGCCCCGCTGCCGCAGCCAAGATCGCATACACGCGCGCTGTGCTTTACGCGGGCAAAATCCGCCAGCGCCATCGTATCCGTGCTGAGCGAAAACTGCGCGGCCGGGATCCGCATCCGGTATTTCCCGCAAATCAGCTCCTCCATCCGCGCCTCCCAAAAACGTTTCCTCTATCATACAATGCCAGAGGAAAAAGCACAACCCCAAAATCTACGCACACCCAAGCCTCGCAGAGTTTTGTCATCTGCAGTCAGCGTGAAATCCCCATCCGGAGAGAGCCCCCGCTCTTTCCGGGCAACAAACAAAGCGCCCGTGCTGAGCACGGGCGCTTTGTTTGTTGCAATTATTCCTGAGTGATCGCGTCGTTCGGGCACTCAGCCGCGCAGGTTCCGCACTCTACGCACTGATCAGCGTCGATGACATACTTGCCGTCGCCTTCGGAAATGATGCCGAGGGGACATGCGTCAGCGCAGGTACCGCAGTTGACACAAGCGTCGCCAATAACATAAGCCATAGTATTGCACCTCCATATTTTTATGCGCTCTCATCATAACACATTTTTCTGAAAATGCAAATGATAATTCTGTGAACATTGTGAAAAAAGCTGCAAAAATATTTTCCGGTCGTATAAATCAGGAAAACAGCGGCGAAACTTCCTGAAGAAAGGATGTGAGACCGTGAAAAAGCAGGAATTATCCGGAAGACTCCGAATGCTTGTCGTGCAGGCCGGACGCTTTGCCAGAGAATTCGGCCACAGCTATGTGGGAACCGAGCATTTGCTGCTGGCCATCTCGGAGGAAGCGGGCGGCGCGGGACGGGTGCTGCGCGCGGTTGGGATGGAGGAGCCGTGCCTGCGGTCCATGGTTCTGGCGGGTGCGGGCATCGGCAGCAGGACCTTATTTCTGCCGCAGGGGCTTTCACCCAGAGCGCGCCGCGCGGTGCATCAGGCGGGCGTGGAGGCCGGAAGGCTGCACGCGCCAAATGTCACGCCGGAGCATCTGCTGCTCGCGCTTTTACGGGACGACGGCTGTACGGCGTGCCGGATTTTACAGGAAAACGGCGCGGAACTCGATTGCATGTTTACGGAAACCTATGGAGCGCTGCATGCGCGGCCGCAGCCGCAGCAGGGGAGGCAGATCAGTGTGAGACTTTTGGAGCAATATTGCGAGAATATGATAGAAAAAGCGGCGGGTATGGAGCCGGTCATCGGCCGGGAGCGCGAGCTCTGCGAGGTGGAGCAGATTCTCTGCCGCAAGAATAAAAATAACCCCGCCCTGATCGGAGAGCCCGGCGTGGGCAAGACCGCGATTGTCGAGGCCTTAGCCCAACGGCTCGCCTCCGGTCAGGCGCCGCAGGGACTGCTGGGGAAGAAGCTCTACCGGCTCGATATGGCGAGCGTCTTGGCAGGCACGAAATATCGCGGTGAGTTTGAAGAGCGCATCCGGGACATTCTGGCGGAAATCCGCCGGGCGGGAAATATAATCCTCTTTGTCGACGAGATGCACACGATCGTTGGCGCGGGCAGCGCGGAGGGTGCGATTGACGCGGCGAATTTACTCAAGCCAGCCCTTGGCCGCGGCGAGGTGCAGATCATCGGCGCGACGACGCTCGAGGAGTACCGCAAGTACATTGAAAAGGATGCGGCGCTGGAACGGCGGTTCCGGCAGGTCCTCGTGCGCGAGCCGACAAAAGAGCAGACGCTTGATATCCTGCGCGGCCTTCGCCCGGGGCTTGAGCGGCACCACCGCATCCGCATCTCAGACGAGGCACTGTCTGCGGCGGTCGAGCTCTCGTGCCGCTATCTGGCCGACCGGTTTTTGCCGGACAAAGCGGTCGATTTGGTAGATGAAGCGGCGGCCTCCGTGTGGCTGACGGGCGGGAATCACGATACGCGGCTGGAAGAAAAAAAGCACCGCCTTTCGCAGGAACTCGAGCAGGCCGTGCGCGATGGAGCGTATGAGCACGCGGCGGCGCTTCGGGACCGTCTTCAGGAGCTCGTGCGCCGTCAGGCCGAGTCCAGCCGCGCGCAGCGGATGCTGCTGGTCACGCGTGAGGATGTGGCAAACGTCGTCTCCCAGCGCACAGGAATCCCTGTAGGAACGCTCAGTCGGACGGAAAAAGAGCGGCTTTTGGCTTTGGAGGACGCATTGCATGCGCGCGTGGTCGGGCAGGACGCGGCGGTGCGGGAGGTCTGCCGGGCGGTACGGCGGGGAAGAAGCGGTATGGCGGATGCAGAGCGGCCAGCTGCCTCCATGCTCTTCGCGGGTCCCACGGGCGTCGGCAAAACGGAGCTCTGCAAGGCGCTGGCTGACGTGGTATACGGAAGCGCGGACAGCCTCATTCGCATCGATATGAGCGAGTATATGGAGCCCGGCTCCGTGACCCGCCTCATTGGAGCGCCTCCGGGCTATGTCGGCCACGGAGAGGCGGGCGCGCTCACGGAGAAGGTAAGAAGAAGGCCCTACTGCGTCGTGCTGCTCGACGAAATTGAAAAGGCGCACCGCGACGTGCGGAACCTTCTTTTGCAGGTCATGGACGACGGCATGCTCACGGACTCCATGGGGCGCACGGTGAGCTTTAAAAACGCCATCGTCGTCATGACCTCGAACGCGGGAAGCGGCGAGGACCAGAAGGGCGGGCTCGGCTTTTTGCCGCAGGGAGAAACGGCGCGCTTTACATTGGCGCTGCGGCAGCTGTTCAGCCCGGAATTTTTAGGGCGCATCGACTGTGTGGCGTGCTTTGAAAAGCTGGAGCTTCCGGAGCTTACGGAGATTGCACGGCGGCAGCTGGAGGCGATCTGCGGGCGGGCAAAATCGCGCGGGCTAACGCTCGAAGTTGCCTCCGGGGCGGCGGAGGAAATCGCCCGGCAGGCGATGGAAAAACCGGGCGGCGCGCGCAATATCCGGCATTTGCTCCAGACGCTGGTGCAGACGCCGCTCTCCGACGCGCTGCTCTCCGGGACGCCTCCGAAAGCGCTTCAGATTTTGGCGCGCGAGGGGAAAATTGTCGTATCGGTGACGGATGGTGACAGAGCGGAAACAGGAGAATAGAACATCTGTTCAAAAATTGCGAAATTGCCGAAAAGGGGTTAAATTTTGTAAATATTTTCTCCGGACGATTTTGAAAAAAGGGGTTGCATTTTATGTTAACGCCCCTTATTATATAAGTGAAGTGGAGCTAAGTGGAGCAGAAAAGATGAAAATGGAGCGAGGTGAGAGGGAATGTACGGAAAATACAAGCACACGGTCGATCCGAAGGGCCGTCTGTTCGTTCCCTCGAAGCTGCGCGACGAGCTCGGCGAGGCTTTCTATGTGACACTAGGCCTCGATCACTGCCTGTCCGTCTACACGGAGACCGGCTGGCAGGCGATCTTGGATAAATATAACGCGCTTCCCATCTCGCAGGCGCGCAAGATGCGCTTTCTTTTTGCCAACGCCGCCAAATGCGAGCCTGACAAGCAGGGGCGCTTCCTCATCCCGACCGAACTTCGCCAGTATGCCGGCATCCGGCAGGAGGTCACGTTCATCGGGCAGGGCGGCCATGCGGAGATCTGGGACAGCGAGGCTTACGACAAGCTGGAGCAGGAGACGCTCACGCCGGAGAATCTGGCGCAGGTGATGGAGGAATTGGGCTTCTGATGGAGTTTTCGCATAAATCGGTATTGCTTTGGGAGTGCATCGACGCGCTCAACATCCGCCCGAACGGGATCTATCTCGACGGGACGCTCGGCGGCGGCGGGCACTCGCTGGAAATCTGCCGCAGGCTCACAAACGGCAGGCTGATCGGCGTGGACCGCGACGAGGTCGCGCTGGAGGCGGCAAAAAAACGGCTCAGCCGTCACGCGCGCAAGGTGACGCTGGTGCATGATAATTTTGAAAATATTGCGCTGATCCTGGACGCGCTGAATCTCGACAAGATCGACGGCATGCTCTTTGACTTGGGCGTTTCGTCTCCGCAGCTGGACGACGGCGCGCGCGGCTTTTCCTATATGACGGACGCGCCGCTTGATATGCGCATGGACAGAGGCAGCAGCCTGACGGCCTATGAGATCGTCAATAACTATCCCAAGGACGAGCTCCGGCGGATTTTGTACGAATACGGAGAGGAGCGGTACGCGCCCCAGATTGCCGCGGCGATTGAGCGCGTGCGCTCGGACCGGCCGATCGAGACGACGTTAGAGCTGGTGGACATCATCAAGTCCGCCATGCCCGAGCGGGCGCTGCGGGAAAAGCAGCACCCCGCCAAGCGGAGCTTTCAGGCCATCCGCATTGCCGTCAACGACGAGCTCGGCGCGGTCAGCCGCATGATGCGCGCGTCCATTGACCACCTGAATCCCGGCGGCAGACTTGCCGTCATCACGTTCCACTCATTAGAAGACCGGATCGTTAAAAACGCGATGCTTGATGCCGCAAAGGGCTGCACGTGCCCGCCGAGCTTTCCGGTGTGCGTCTGCGGCAGAACGCCCAAGATTCAGGTCTTAACCAAGAAACCGATCATCGCTACGATGGAAGAGGTGCGGGAAAACCCCCGCGCCAGAAGCGCGAAGCTGCGCGTAGCGGTCAAGCTTTGACCCCACGAGGGATAGAGCCTTGAGAAAGGAGAACACCCATGGCTGCGGAACGCAACCCCTATTACAGCACAAACGGCGCGGCAGCTTATGACGTGTACTCCGTAGAAAATACCCTCCGGCAGCCCGTTCGCGAGCCGGAGCGGCATGAGCTTCCGCAGGAGCGGGAGCTTCCCCGGAAGCGCCAGCGCGTCCGGGCGAGAACTGCTGTCGCCCCGTTTACCATTCTCGGCGCGGCCATCTCCGCGTGCATGATGATCCTCGTGATCTTTGGCTATGTGCAGCTGTTTGAGGCGACGAGCCGGGTAAGTAAGCTCGAAAGCCAGCTTCAGAGCCTGCAGGAAGAGCAGCTTCTGCTGCAAAGCAAATACGAAGGAAAGATCGATCTTGCCGGGATTGAGGAGCAGGCCGAGACGCTCGGTCTGCGCAAGCCCTCGCAGGAGCAGATCGTCTATGTAAATCTTGCCGGCACCGATCAGGCGGAGATCTACAAAACGGAGAAAAGCAGCATTCTCAGCGAAATCATCGGCGCGGTCGAGCAGAGTATTTCTGACTTGATTGCATATCTGCATCCGGCGGCGGCATAAAGTAGGACAGAGCCCCACGGAACACAACTACAAAGCTTTGCAGGGGCGGTTTCAGATTGTTGTAAACCGTCCCTGTTTTCACAGTTGACGCCATCCATACGATTGGTACAATCTGGCAGAAAGGCAGGAGCATGGCACGCAAAATCATTCCCCTGAAACGGAAAAAGCAGGAACCAAAGCTATCGCGCGCCGAGCAGTCGCAGCGTGCCAACCGGACGATTCTCAGACGGACGCTTGTTCTGATGGCGCTGTTCGGCGTGGTGGTATTCATACCGCTTATTGTGACGCTCTACAACCTTATGATCCGTGACCACGACTATTATGAGGCGCAGGCCATCGACAACCAGACGCGCTACACGAGTTTATCCGCCTCACGCGGGCAGATTTTCGACCGGAACATGAACGTGTTCGCCTCGTCGAAGACGGTGGAGACGGTCTTTATTGACCCCAATGAGATCGCGCAGGAGATGGCAAAGCCCGAAAACAGCAACCTTCTGGACCACATCGCGCGCGGCTTATCGGAAATCTTAGACGTGAGCACCGATTTTGTTTACAAGCAGGCTTCGGACAAGGCGTTCCGCTATAAGGTCATCCGCCGGAAGATCCCGGAGGAGCTTGCAGACGAGGTGCGCAATTTCGTCTCGGAAAACGACATTAAGGGCGTGTACCTCGAGACCGACGCGCAGCGGTACTATCCCTATTCGTCGCTTGCCGCGCAGGTGATGGGCTTCGTGTCGACGGATAATGTCGGCTCGGAGGGTCTGGAGGCGTACTACGACTCGTATTTGCAGGGCACGGCCGGTAAGGTCGTCACAACGAAGGGCAACTACGGCTCGGAGATGCTCTATACATATGAAAAATACTACGACGCGTCCGATGGAGACAGTCTGGTCACGACGATCGATCAGACCGTGCAGCATTATTTAGAGAAGAACCTCGAGACGGCGATCGAGAAATATGATATCCTGAACGGTGCATTCGGTATCGTCATGGACGTGAATTCCGGCCAGATCCTCGCGATGGCGAACCTCGGAAGCTACGACCCCAACAATTATCAGGAGATCTACGATCAGGAGCTTGCCGAGCAGCTGGAAGAGCAGTATCAGGACGCGCTTTTGCTCGACAAAGACTCGGAGGCTTACAAAGAGGCGATGAGCGCCTACAATCAGGCCGTTGCGACCGAACGTTTGAGACAGTGGCGGAACCGCTGCGTCTCCGACGGCTATGAGCCGGGCTCGACGTTCAAGCTCGTGACGCTGGCGGCGGCGCTGGACTGCGGCGCGGTCACGGAAAACAGCACCTTCTACTGCGGCGGCCATGAAACCTTCAATGACCGCGAGCAGGAGGTCAGCTGCTGGAAGGCGGCAGGCCATGGCATGCAGACGACGATGGAGGCTTTGGGACATTCCTGCAACATCGCCTTCGGCCACATCGGCGTCAATATGACGAGAAAGACGTTCGTGGAATATTTCAAGGCGTTCGGCTTTCTGGAGAAAACGGGCGTTGATCTTCCGGGCGAGGCTTCCGGCCTTTTCTGGGATGAGAACGACTTTTCCGTTGCGAACCTCATTTCCGCGTCTTTCGGCCAGACCTTCCGCGTGACCCCCATGGAGCAGGTGCGCGCGATCGCGGCGATCGTCAACGGCGGATATCTCTTAAAGCCATACGTGGTCAGTCAGGTGCTGGACAGCGACGGCAGCGTCGTGAAGACCAACGAGCGCACGGTTCTGCGGCAGGTCATCAGCGAGGAAACCTCGAAGACCATGCGCAAGATGATGGAGTACGTCGTCACCGACGGTACGGCGGGCTCTGCCAAGACTCCGGGCTACCGCGTGGGCGGCAAGACCGGTACGTCCGAGAAAATCGACGTGTTTGATGAAAACGGCAATCCGGTCGAGGACAAGATCGTCTCGTTTATCGGTGTTGCGCCGATCGACGATCCTAAGTACGTCGTGCTCGTCGCGCTCGATACGCCAAATTACGTGGCCGGAACGAGCTACACTCCGCATAACCAGTATATTTCGGGCGGCCTTATGGCGGCTCCAACGGTGCGCGATGTGTTCCTCGATATTCTGCCGTATCTCGGCGTGGAGCCGGATTACTCCTCCGACGACATCCGGGGCGTCAACATTACGCTTCCCGATGTGATCGGAATGACGCAGGACGAGGCGGCAAAGGCGCTTTCCGACAAGTCCATCACCTACCGCACCGTCGGTCAGGGCGATACCGTTACCGACCAGCTTCCGAGCCCGGGCGCGGAGGTTCCCGGCAATTCCGAGATCATCCTCTACTTCGGAAACGCCGTCAAGACGACCGAACAGGTCGAGGTTCCCAACTTCGTGGGCTACGGCATTGCAGACGTGGACTATCTGGCGACAAACGCCGGACTTTACATTCAGGCCAAGGGCACCGATCACCGCGACGAATACGTCACGGTCGCATATCAGGACATTGAGCCCGGAACAATGGTTGACAGAGGGACTACAATTACGGTAGAATTTACTACCGGCGGAGCCTCCGACTAAGGACTCCCAAAAACAAAAAACGAAAGGAGCGCGGCGCATGAAGCTTGCGGAACTTCTGAGCGGAATCGAGATTATAGAGGGCTGCTACGACCCGGAGCTGGAGGTGACGGGCGTGAGCTACGACTCGCGGGAGACAAAGCCCGGCCAAGCCTTTGTCGCCATCCCCGGTTTTGCCTCCGACGGCTACCGGTTCATCCCCAAGGCGCTTGAGCGCGGCGCGGGTGTGATCATCTGCGAGCGCGAGCCGGAGCAGAAGGCACAGTATGTACAGGTTGCCGATTGCAGAAAGGCACTTGCCAGGCTTGGCGCAAACTGGTTCGGCCATCCGGCGGATAAAATGACGATGCTCGGCGTGACCGGCACAAACGGCAAGACGACGATCACGTACCTTCTCAAAACAGTGCTGGAAAAGACGCTCGGCGCGAAGGTGGGACTGATCGGGACGATTCAGAACATGATCGGAGATACCGTCATTCACACCGAGCGCACCACACCGGAGTCCTTTGAGCTGCAAAAGCTCTTCTCCGAGATGGTGGACGCGGGCTGCACACACTGCGTGATGGAGGTATCTTCCCACGCGCTGGTTCTGCACCGGGCGGACGAAATTACGTTTGAGACCGGCATTTTTACGAACCTCACCGAAGACCATCTGGATTTCCACAAGACGATGGACGCATACTGCGAGGCGAAGGCGATGCTTTTCTCAAGGTGCAAGCACGGCGTTGTGAACACCGACGATGCATACGCCCCAAAAATCATGGAGCATGCGACGTGCGAGGTGCTGCGCTACGCGGAAAAAGACCCGGACGCGGAGCTTCGCGCGGAGAATATTGCGCTTCACGCCGGAAGTGTGGAATTTATGGCGAAGACCCGGGATGCGCAGGCAGACATTCAGCTCACGATCCCCGGCGGCTTCACGGTCTATAACGCGCTGGCTGTCATCGGAGCGGGGTTAACGCTCGGCATTACGCTCGGCGATATCGCGCAGGCGCTCAAAACGGCTTCGGGCGTGAAGGGAAGAGTGGAGGTCGTGCCGACCCCCGGAAAGCCCTATACGGTGCTGATCGATTACTCGCACACGCCGGACAGCTTGGAGAATGTCCTCAAAACCGTGCGCGGGTTCTGTAAGGGACGGGTCATCGCCGTCTTTGGCTGCGGCGGAGACCGGGACCCCTTCAAGCGGCCCATCATGGGACGAATCGGCGCCGAGCTCGCGGACCTCAGCGTCGTCACCTCGGACAATCCCAGAACGGAAGACCCCATGGCCATCATCGACGCGATTGTCGCCGGGATGCAGGAGGGGCCGCACCCGCACGTGGTGATCGAAAACAGAGTGAAGGCCATCGAATGGGCGTTGGCGCACGCGGAAAAGGACGACGTGATCGTTCTTTGCGGCAAGGGACACGAAACCTATCAGGAAATCGGCCATGAAAAACGGCACCTGGACGAGCGGGAGGTCGTGGCCTCGTATTTGGGGAGAAACGTATGAAGGAATTAACGTTACAGCAGCTGGCAAGCTGGTGCGGCGGCAAGGTCGCGCCGGAGTATGAAGCAATCAAGGTAAACGGCATTCAGTCGGACTCCCGCAAGGTGCAGCCCGGAGAGCTCTTTCTGGCGCTTCGCGGCGAGCGGGTCGACGGACATGAATACATCCCGGCCGCCAAAGAAAAGGGCGCTGTCGCGGCGCTCGTGAGTCAGGAAAGCGGGGAGCTTCCGTGCATCGTGGTCGAAAACACACTGCGCGCCTATGGCGAGATTGCGCGGCACTACCGCGAGATGCTTTCCTTCAAGGTCGTCGGCATTACCGGCAGCGTCGGCAAGACAACGACGAAGGAAATGATCGCGAGCGTTCTGGCTAGAGATTTTAAGCTCTTCAAGAGCGCGGGGAACCACAATAACGATATTGGCCTTCCCATGACCATTTTGGATACGCCGGAGGATACGGAACTGCTCGTCGCCGAGCTCGGCACGAACCATCCGGGCGAGATTTCGTATCTGAGCGCGATTGCCCAGCCGGACTATGCGGTCATTACGAACATCGGCACGACGCACATTGAATATCTCGGCAGCCGCGAGGGCATTTTGAAAGAGAAGCTCGACATTCTGCGCGCGAGCCTTAAAAATACCGTCGGCATTTTCAACGGCGACGAGCCGCTTCTGTGGAACGTGCGCGGCCTTGGGGACCACAAAAAATATTACTACGGCATTGACAATCCCGACTGCGACGTGGTCGCCAGCGGGATCCAGGAGCTTGAAGACGGCGTGCGCTTCCACGTGAGCGGCTTTGGCCATGAGTTTGAGCTCTTCGTCCCGGCTCTTGGACGGCACATGGTCTATAACGCGCTGACTGCGGCGACGGTCGGACTGCTGCTGGAGGTCAAGCCGGAGACGATGCAAAATGAGCTCTCCATCTTCCAGAATACCGGCATGCGCCAGAAGGTCTACGAGAAAAACGGCATGACGATCATCGAGGACTGCTACAACGCGGGCCCGGAGTCGACCGAAGCGGCGCTCGGGGTGCTTGCGAGCATCAAAGCGACTGGAAAGCGCATCGCGGTTCTTGGAGACATGCTGGAGCTCGGCAACCGGTCGAGCGCGGAGCACTACCGCATCGGGCGCATTGCCGCGCAGAAGGCGGACCTGCTTCTGACCTACGGCGCGCACTCGGTGCGCACGGTGACGGGTGCGATCACGGGCGGGATGCCGCCGAAGCACGCCGAGCACTTTGACACGCATGAAGACCTCGCGCGCGTTTTAAAAATGCGGGCAGGCGAGGGAGATGTGATTTTGTTCAAGGGCAGCCGGGGAATGAAGATGGAGCGCTCGCTCCAGCTGTTTTTAGACGATACCGACAGCGCGAAATAAGCGCGAGAGAAAGAAACCGGAGGAAATACCTCATGCAAGCACTCATTGTAGCGGCATGCGCCTTTGTCCTTGCCGTTGTTTTTGGAAAACTGATCATCCCCGCCCTGCGCGCGCTGCACGCCGGGCAGTCCATCCGCGAAATCGGCCCCAGCTGGCACAATTCCAAGGCCGGAACGCCGACGATGGGCGGTCTCATCTTCATCGCCGCGGCGGCGCTCTGCACGATTGCGGGCGGCTGGCGAAGCATGCTGGCCGGGAACCTGACGCACCTTTACGTGCTGGCATTCGCGCTGGTGTTCGGTATCATCGGTTTTCTCGATGATTTCATGAAGGTCAAATACAAGCGGAACCTCGGCCTGACCGCGATTCAGAAGCTCGCGCTTCAGCTGGCGGCGGCGGGCGCGTATCTGGCGCTTTTGCGCTGGAACGGAGACTTAACCTGCGACCTCTACATTCCGTTCTGGAACGTGAGCTTCGAGATCAACTGGATCGTCTATCTGATTTTCGCGATGTTCGTCATCGTCGGCTGCGTAAACGCGGTCAACCTGACCGACGGTATCGACGGCTTAGCTTCCGGCGTGACGCTGCCGGTGATGGTGTTCTTCGCCGTGACGGCCTGGATGTGGGGCAAGACGACGCTGGCGCTGCTTCCTGCGGCCTTAGCGGGCGGTCTCGCGGGCTTCCTCGTTTATAACTTCCATCCGGCGAAGGTCTTCATGGGAGACACAGGCTCTTTGTTCCTCGGCGGTATGGTCTGCGGCCTTGCGTTCGCGCTCGATATGCCGCTGGTGCTGATTCTGGTCGGTATCATCTACATCATGGAGACCGTTTCCGTCATCATGCAGGTGACCTACTTTAAGCTCACCCACGGCAAGCGGATTTTCCGCATGACCCCGATTCACCACCATTTTGAGATGGGCGGCTGGAGCGAGGAAAAAATCTTCACGGTTTTTGTCGGTATTACCGTTCTTATGTGCATTCTTGCCTTTATCGGCATTTCCGGCAGATGACCGGAGCTTGATCTCAGAAAGGAGCTTTCCATGGCAAACGGCTCAAATCCCGCCATCATCAGCACACAGGGAGAGCGCCTGCCCGTCCGAAGAAACAAGGACGGCAGCGTTATGATGGACGAACGGGGACTGCTCGATCTTCCGTTTCTGGTGCTGGTGGTGCTGCTTGTGACCATCGGCGTCATTATGGTCTTCTCGTCGAGCTACGCAAGAGCCTACTTTAAAGAGGGAAACTCCACGTACTATTTTGCCCGGCAGGCGATTTTTGCCGTGCTCGGCATCGGCGGGATGCTCTTCGTCTCGCGCATCAACTATCAGCTCTGGCGAAGCGTGTCGTTCATCGTGCTGGCGGTGACGGTGTTCTTTCTGCTGCTCGTCCCGATTTTCGGCACGGAGGAGGGCGGCGCGAAGCGCTGGATCTGGATTGGCTTTACCTCGTTCCAGCCCTCGGAGCTGGCGAAGGTTGCGATCGTTCTGACGTTTGCGACGCTCATGTCGACCTACCGCGAGAAGATGCAGACCTTCCGCTACGGTGTGGTGCCGTTTGCGCTGATTCTGCTCGTCATCTGCGGGCTGGTCGCGCTCGAAAAGCATTTTTCGTGCATCCTGATTCTTCTTACCATCGGCGCGTCCATGATGTTCCTCGGCGGCACGGACCTCAAATGGTTCGGTTACGGCGCGATTGCGGTCGGCGTGTTCGCATTTTTGTACCTCAAGTTCATGGGCTACGCGAGTGCGCGCGTGACGGCGTGGCGCGACCCGGCCTCCGACCCGGCGGGAGACGGCTATCAGATTTTGCAGTCGCTCTATGCCATCGGCTCGGGCGGGCTCATGGGGCTCGGCCTCGGACGCAGCCGGCAGAAATATCTTTACCTTCCCGAGGAGCACAACGACTACATTTTCCCGATTCTCTGCGAGGAGCTTGGCTTTGTGGGCGCGATGGTGGTGTTGGTTCTTTTCATGCTGCTCATCATCCGGGGCTACTGGATCGCGATGCACGCGAGGGACCGCTTCGGCGCGCTTATGGCGGCGGGACTCACAACGCATCTTGCCTTGCAGGTGTTTTTGAACATCGGCGTTGTGACAAACTTCCTGCCCGCGACTGGTATTTCGCTGCCGTTTTTCTCTTATGGCGGCACGGCGCTTCTCATCCAGCTCTTTGAGGTTGGACTGATTCTGAGCGTTTCGCGGCAGAACGATAATAAACTGCTTTAAGCTGTGAAAGAAGCTGATGCTTCTTTCGGATAACATGGATTTTTATTTGATTTCGTGTCTGCGGACACGAAACGCTACGAGGTTTCGGACACAAGGGACGGAGGCATGCCATTCGTGAACATCGTCTTTACCTGCGGCGGCACGGGCGGACACATTTACCCCGCGATTGCGGTGGCGCGGCTGTTTGAGCAGCGTCAGCCCGGCTGCAACATTTTATTTATCGGCGCGGAAGACGGGATGGAAAACAAGATCGTCCCGCGCGAGGGCTTCCGGCTTGAAACGCTAAAAATTTCCAACTTCCAGCGCAAGCTCACCCCCAGCGCCATCGCCCATAATATTGAGACGGCGGCGCATCTAACGCAGTCCCGGCGGAAGGTACATAGAATCCTCACGGAGTTCCGCCCCGATATCGTCATCGGAACCGGCGGCTACGCGAGCTTCCCGGCCCTCCGGGAGGGCGCAAGACTCTCGATTCCGACCATGGTACACGAATCGAACGCCGTTCCGGGGTTAACGACCCGGATGGTGGAAAAATATATGGACCGGATCATGGTCTCGTTTGAAGACAGCCGGTCTTCTTACCATGACCCCAACAAGGTCGTCGTCACGGGTACGCCCGTGCGCGAGGAATTCTTGTACACCCGCCGTCAGGCCGCGCGCGAAAAGCTGGGACTTGACGAGCGGCCGTTCATCGTCTCATGCTGGGGAAGCCTCGGCGCGCGGGAGATGAACAAGAAGATCGCGGAGTTCATGAAGTGCGAGGCGGAGGCCGGAGAGCCGTTCCAGCATCTGCATGCGACGGGCTCGTTTGGCTGGCGCTGGATGCCGCAGTATGTGAAGGACCTTGGCCTGGATCTTTCGAAGCACCCGGCCATTGACATGCGCGAGTATATTTTCAACATGCCGACTGCCATGGCGGCTGCGGACTTGATTATTTGCCGCGCGGGCGCCGCAACAATCAGCGAGGTCTGCGCGAGCGCGCTGCCGTGCATTATGGTACCGAGCCCCAATGTGACGAACAACCATCAGGAGAAAAACGCGATGGTCCTGCAGGGGCGCGGCGCTGCTGTTGTTGTGCCGGAGACCGGATGCAGCGGCAAGCTCCTGTTTGACACGGCGCGGGAAATTCTGGCCGACACCGAGCGCACAAAGTCGATGCGCCAGGCAGCATCGAGTCTCGCAGTCGTCGACTCCGCACAGCGCATTTACGAGACGGCGCTCGAGCTCATCCAATCACGATAACGGCTTCCTTCGCATAGGATGGGGAGAAATTACCCGGAATGCGGAGGAATGAGGATGAAAAAGCTTCTGATCACCGGCGGAGCCCGCCTTTCGGGAACCGTCCGGATACACGGCGCAAAAAACAGCGTGCTGCCGGTTCTGGCGGCATGCTGTCTGTGCACTTCGCCGTGTGTGCTACATAACTGCCCGGACATTGAAGACGTTCGGACGGCGCTCGCGATTCTGGAGAGCCTCGGCTGCAAAACGCGCCGGGAGGGGAGCACGCTCTGTATTGACGCTTCCGGCCTCTCAAAATTCCGCGTGGAAAAGCGGCTGGCCGGAAAAATGCGCTCGTCGATTCTGTTTCTGGGCGCGCTTCTTGCCAGATGCGGCAAAGCGGAGCTGGCGCTTCCGGGCGGGTGCCCGTTGGGAGAGCGGCCGATCGATCTGCATGTAAAGTCGCTCGCAAAGCTCGGCGCAAGGTTTCGCTTTGAGAAGGGGATTTTGCAGGCCGCGTGGCGCGAGCGGCGGGATGGAGATATTTTTCTGTCGATCCCAAGCGTTGGCGCGACGGAAAATCTGCTTCTGGCCTGCGCGCTTATGAACGGGACCGTTACGCTGCACGGCGCGGCGCGAGAGCCGGAAATCACCGATCTGATCGGCTTTCTCCGCGCAGCGGGCGCAGATATCCGGGGCGCAGGGTCGGGCGATATCACCATCCGCGGAGTCAAAAAGCTCCACGGCGCGACGTATACGATCCTACCGGACCGTATTGAGACCGCGACGTATCTCTGCATGGCAGCGGGATGCGGCGGCGAGGTCGAACTGCAAAGGTGCGATGGGCGGCTGCTTGCGCCTGTGATTGAGCGATTGCGCGAAGCGGGCTGCGAGATCAACTGCGACGGAAGCGAGATTGCGCTCAAAAGCAGCGGGAAGCTCACCGCTGTCTCTCCCGTCACGACCGCGCCCTATCCGGGCTTTCCGACCGACGCGCAGGCGATTCTGATGGCGGCAGTTCTGCGGGCAAAGGGGGAGAGCGTGTTTCAGGAAACTGTGTTTGAACGGCGCTTTCTGCATGTGCCGGAACTGCAAAAGCTCGGGGCGGATATCGTGCTTTCGGGAAAAACGGCGCGCGTGCGGGGCGTAGCCCATCTTCATGGCGCGATGCTGCGTGCCGAAGACCTGCGCGGCGCGGCGGCCCTGATTACGGCCGGCTTACTGGCGGAGGGCGAAAGCGAGGTTCTTGGCCTTTCGCATCTGGCGCGCGGGTATGAAAATCTGGAGCAGAATCTGAAAAATCTCGGCGCTGCCATAAAAAGTGTAGATATTCCAGCGCCTTTCGTGTATAATACGTAATAATGACCGCGTGCTTTGCAAGAACGCGCGAAAACGGTTTGCCTCTTCAGGAGATAGGAAACTATGAAACGAACGAACAGATCCCGCGCGCCTGCGCGCCGTCCATCGGCACAGCGCCGCCCGGTAAGCACCGGCAGCGGTATGGGCGCAAAGCTTCTCATCATGGCGGCGGTGGTCGCGGCAGTGGTATTTGGCGTTGCGATTTTCTTCAAGGTCGGGCGCGTCGAGGTGCAAGGAAATACGATCTACTCGTCGGAGAAGATCATGGAGGCCTCTGGCCTTGAGCTTGGAGACAACCTGCTCACCGTGAGCCGCGCGCGTGTGGCCGGAAACGTCAAGGCGGCGCTTCCGTATGTCGATCAGGTGAGCGTGGGGCGGGTGCTTCCCGATACGGTGGTCATCTCCGTGAAGGAAAGCCAGCTCGTTTTCGCCGCGCAGACGGATACGAATACCGTCTGGCTCATCAGCCCCTCGGGAAAGGCGCTCGAGCGCATCGACGCGTCGATTATGGAGGAGTATCCGCAGATCATCGGCGTGACGCTCAATAACCCGACCGCCGGTCAGACCGTTACGGCCGTCAACCAGACGACGCTGGATGCGGTGCTGACGCTTTTCTCCGAGCTCGACGGGACGGGGATTTTAGAGCATGTGGCGAGCGTGAACGTGGAAAAGGAATATGATATGGTCGTGCAGTATGACGACCGGTATGAAATTGACCTCGGCAGCAGCGACCGCCTTGCCTATAAGGTGCAGTACTTGCAGGCAATTTTAGAGCAGCTCAGCGACTTCCAGGCGGGCACGATCGACCTGACACTCAGCGAAGCGAACCGCGCAAAATTCCATCCGAAGGCCTGACGGCGCGATTTGAGGGCTGTCTTCGACAGAAAATCCTTCTTTTTTGCGCGATTTCTATTGACCGCAGCCGGTTTTCGAGATAGAATAGACTGGATAAAATCTTGAAGTATGCAATGAGCCGGAAAACAGCTGGTTTCTACATAGGAGGAAGACAAATGGCAGATTTAACAGAAAAGGTTGTTAAGATTAAAGTCATCGGCGTCGGCGGCGCCGGCAATAACGTTATCAACAGAATGATTGCGTCCGGCGTACAGGGCGTTGAGTTTGTCGCAATCAATACCGATAAGCAGGATCTGAACAAGTCGACCTGCAAGAACAAAATCCAGATCGGCGAAAAGCTGACCGGCGGCATGGGCGCTGGCTCTAAGCCCGAAATCGGCCAGAAGTCTGCCGAAGAATCCAAAAACGCTATCGCGCAGGTGCTGGAGGATACCGACATGGTCTTCATCACCGCCGGTATGGGCGGCGGCACGGGAACGGGCGCGGCTCCGATCATCGCGCAGCTGGCGCACGACAAGGGCATTCTGACGGTCGGCGTTGTGACGAAGCCTTTCAAGTTTGAAGGCGCGAACCGTATGCGGCAGGCAGAGGGCGGCATTGCGAACCTTTCCGATAAGGTAGACTCCCTGATCATCATCCCGAACGACCGCCTGAAATTTGTCACGGACCAGAAGATCACCTTTGCCAACGCCTTCGGTATCGCGGACGACGTTTTGAAGCAGGCTGTCAGCTCCATCTCCGAGCTGGTTGCATACTCTGAGCACGTGATCATCAACCTCGACTTTGCCGACGTTTCTGCCATCATGAAGGACGCGGGCCACGCGCACATGGGCGTTGGCACGGCTTCCGGCCGCGACAAGGCAGAGCAGGCCGCGATGGCTGCTGTCTCGAGCCCGCTGCTCGAAACGTCCATCAACGGCGCGACGGGCGTGCTCATCAACATCACGGGCTCTTCTGAGCTCGGACTCGACGATGTGGAAACAGCCGCGAACATCGTCATGGAGGCCGCGAACCCCGACGCGAACATCATCTTCGGCGCAGCGTGCGACGATGATCTCGAAGACGAGATGCGCGTGACCGTCATTGCAACCGGCTTCGACGACAAGAAGAACCAGCAGCCGCAGCAGCCCGCCACCAAGATCGGCGCGTACTCCGCGGCCAGCGAAAAGGCCAAGAGTGCAGCCGTCGAGGACATTGACGACATCGACGAAATTTTCAAGATTTTCAATAAGGACTAAAATGGTGCGCCCGGAGAATCCTCCGGGCGCATGTTTGCGTTTGGTGTGTTTGGCTGCAAGGCGAAGACAGATTCGGCCGCTTGACAGGGAACAGACTTTTTGCTACCATAAGACTGAGTCTACGGCGGAGAGCCGTTTTCTTGTGCGTGCTGGTTAATGCTATCTAACCGGTGTTCGCGACCTTGAGTTAGAGGAGCTTAACAGCGTATCGGAGGTATGAACTGTGGTAATTCTGGAGCATGGGCAGGCGCAGGCGCGGACGCTTTTGTTCTTTCCCTGTACGGCGGAGCCCGTCTGGGCGTTTGCCGAGACCATCGCCCTGCTTTCAAAAACGTGGCACGTGCTTCAGGCGGTTTTTGACGGCCATCAGCCCGAGTATCCGGGGGACTTTACCTCCGTGGAGCAAACCGTGGATGAGGTCGTAAAGTACCTGAAAAGCCGGGAGATTTCCCGGCTGGACGCGGCCTATGGATGCTCGCTTGGCGGTGCGTGCCTGACCCGCTTTCTGGCGCTTGGGAAAATCCCGGTCGCCCGCGCGGCCATTGACGGCGGGATTACCCCGTATCAACTTCCGTATTTGGTGCGAAGACTCATTTTGGCGCGCGATGTGCTGGCGTTTAAGCTCGTGGCGGGAAGCCGAAAAATTCTGGAGGCGGCCTTTCCACCGGAGCGCTTCACCCTTCCGGGGCATGATCCCGTCAAGGAGTACGACGCGATGGAACAGTATCTTAAAACCTATTCCGACCGGACCATCCGCAGCATCTTCTGGTCGGGCAACAATTATGCCCTTCCGGATAAGCCTGCCGCGAGCGGCACGAAGCTTGCCTATTGGTACGGCGCGGAAGAGAAGAAAGACCGGAAGAATAACATCCGCTTTCTAACGCGCTATTTCCCGCAAATCGAACTCCGGGAGATTCCAAACATGGCGCACGCGGAGCTGGTGATCATCCATCCGGAGGAATTTTGCCGGTACGCGGAGGAATTTCTGACCGAACGGACAGAAGGGGAGGAACACAAATGAAAATGATTGAACGAAATAAGACTGCGGAAGCCGCGGCGCTTCTCATCCACCCGATGCTCTCTTCGGCGGAGGGGATCGAGCTGTGCGTCACGCGTTTTTGGGGAGACAGCGTCCATTGCTTTCTCCCGGATCTGTCGTCCCACGGAGCGGCGGCAGGGGAGACGTACCACAGTGCATGGGAAGAGGCAAAAGCAATTCACGATTATCTGGTCGAGCAAAATTGCACGCATTTGCAGCTTGGCTTCGGCGCGTCGCTTGGCGGTGTGGTGCTGTTTGAGCTGCTGAAGTTTGAGGACCTGACCTTCGACCACATCTTTTTTGAGGGCGTCAGCTTTTATGAGCGCGCGCCGCTTCTGTGCTTTATGCTGACGCGAGTCTTTTTGTCCAAGCACCGTAAGGCCGTCAAGGACCCAGAGCTCTCCCGTCGGAAGATGAGCGAAATCTACGGCGAGACCGCCGGACCGGCCATGGCGAAACGGTTCATCGCCGTAAACGAAACGAGCATCCGCAATATTATTCATGACTGCGCCTATGTCGACCTTCCGGATTTAGCGCCGGAAATGCAAAAGCGCTGCGTGTTCGCATACGGCGAAAAGGACTCCGATCTGAAGCAGTGCAAAAAGCTTCTTCCCGCGAAATACCCCGAAGCAAAGCTCGGGATCTGGCCGGGCTATGCCCACTGCGGCCGGATGACCGCCGACTCGGAAAAATATGCTGCTATGCTGCGGAGCATCATGACGGACGAGGCCGAATGAAGCGCGCTGCATTCGGGCAGGAGAACCGCAGTCTGGAGGGAAATGCATATGAAAGACAAAGAACTTCAATTTGACCGCACGTGCCATGTGTTGTATTCCAAGCCGTGCAAGAAGGAAATCCGCGCCAAAATCGCGCTTCACTATCCGGAAGCAGAACGGGAGGCTGTCTGGGAGAAGGTACAGCGGCAGTATGTCGAGTCCCTCTCCGACTGGCGCACCGACCTCGGCGGGAGAAAGAATTTCCACAACGGTGCGGGCGGTACGTACGACTGCATTGCGATCCTGAGCTATTACGTGGCGTGTAAGGCCGTCACGTCGTTCCGCGAGATCGAGCAGATGGAGGAAAACCTGATTCTGCCGTCCTTCCGCAGATTAAAATTTGTGGACTGTAACAAGCCGTTTTTCAGAAGACTCATGTACAAGGCGTTTACGCGGGCAAAGGCGCTCTGCGATACGTGGCACGATTACGAAATGACGGTTGCGCCATTTGAGAAGGATAAGCCCATCTACTATGAATTTACGGCCTGCCCGGCGGCGGAGTTTGCCATCAAACATGGTATGACAGACATCATGCCCGCCCTGTGTAACGTCGATTTTGCGTCCATGGAGCTGATTCATGCCCGGCTGGTGCGGACCACGACCTGCGCAAACGGCTGCAAATGTGACTATACCATCTGCGGCGATAAGGACCCGTATCTGAAAAGCCACCCCGAGTACCGCGACGAGGCGGGCTACCGGAGAAATAGATAACCCCGGAAGGAGACCCTATGCAGACGTTTCTTGGCATATTCATCCCATTTCTTGGCACAACGGCCGGCGCGGCCTGCGTGTTCTTCATGAAAAAATCGCTTGGCGATCTTGTGCAGCGCTCGTTGGCGGGCTTTGCCGCGGGCGTGATGGTGGCGGCCTCCATCTGGAGCCTTCTGATCCCGGCGATTGAGCAATCGGCGGCTATGGGAAAGCTCTCGTTCGTTCCGGCGTTTTTCGGCTTCTGGTTCGGCGTTTTGTTTTTGCTGGCGCTCGACCATCTGATTCCACACCTGCATCTCGGAAGCGAGCAGGCCGAGGGCCCAAAAAGTAAGCTCGCCCGCACGACCATGATGGTGCTGGCCGTCACACTGCATAACATTCCGGAGGGCATGGCGGTCGGCGTGATGTATGCGGGCTTTCTCGCAGAAAACGCGCAGATCACGGCGGCAAGTGCGCTGGCCCTGTCCATCGGCATCGCGATTCAGAACTTTCCGGAGGGCGCGATTATTTCCATGCCGCTTCGCGCCGAGGGGCAGAGGAAGGGGAGAGCCTTCCTCGGGGGTGTTCTCTCCGGCGTTGTCGAGCCGATCGGCGCGGTGCTGACGATTCTTGCCGCACAGCTGGTCATTCCGGTGCTGCCGTATCTTTTGAGCTTTGCCGCGGGCGCGATGCTCTACGTGGTTGTGGAAGAACTGATCCCCGAAATGTCGCAGGGAAAGCACTCCAATCTCGCGACGGTCTTCTTTGCCGCCGGGTTCAGCGTCATGATGGTCCTGGACGTGGCGCTGGGCTGAGCAGTGTTTTTCACGCACAAAAAATGACGGGGGGATATTTCCATGAAGTATAGCGGCTTTTATTTCTGGATGTTCAAGGGCTCTATGAAGCAGGTGCTGGTGGAGAAATACGACAAGGCGTACGCGCAGAGCATCATGAAACAGAGCAAGGCGGTCTACCGGCAGCTGGTAGAAGGAGCGGATGACATTGGGGACGACAACCCATGGCCTACAACGCGCTCTTCGCGCTGGCCTTTGTTGCGCCGTATGTTGCGAGCGAAAAGAAAATCCCGCCGGAAACCGTGCAGGAGATGATGCGGCGCTCGCTGTATCACATCAAGTGGTACTTTACGCGAACCGACCTCAACACGGACAAGGGAAAGGCGGAGAACAAAAAGAGCATTGTGAAGTACGTGAAATGGTACACGCCCGAAAAAGAAAAGCAGTATCCGACGTCATTCAAGGTGGACTTCGTCGGCCAGCCGTACGAGGGCGCGTGCTATTACCGCATTACCCGCTGTCCCATCTGCGCGTACGCGGAAAAGCTGGGCGTTCGCGAGCTGATGCCCCTGTTCTGCGAGCTGGACGAA
Source organism: Oscillospiraceae bacterium (assembly GCA_916988195.3). GTDB lineage: Bacteria > Bacillota > Clostridia > Oscillospirales > Oscillospiraceae > CAG-170. The sequence continues at coordinate 138,779 of CAKASQ030000017.1, read as the reverse complement.
GTGATGATCACGCTCCAGCACGGCGTTTTGCACAGGCAGCAGACGATTGCGGGCGGCGGAGATTATTGCGACTATTTTATCACAGGCGACAAAGCGTAAGTCAAAATCACAGGTCATGCACAAAGTCGTTGTAGATCGTGTACTCGCCGACCTTGATATTAGGGTGTATCTGAAAACTCCCAACGCACCCGGACAGTGGACCTTTTCACGCTGCGCTGCACCATTTTTCCTTGAAATACGTCAGTATTCCTGCGAAAAAATGTCTTGCTCAGCGCAAAAATTTCTCGCTGCCGGTCACATTGGGAGTTTTCAGATACACCCTAGGACTTTCAATCACGTCCTTCAGATAAATGATCTGTTGATCGCGCGGACGAGGATATAGCCTGATTCTCATCGTGACCTGCTTTCTGTCTCCGGCTTCGCGCAGAACAGGTGAACGCCCAGTGCGGCGTTAAAGCCCGTCGCGGCAAACACGCTGAAGCGCTCGACCACGCCAAAGAAGTCTGCCGGTACAAGCTTCATGCCAAGCGCGCCTGTGAGCATCAGAAGGAGGGCAGCGCCTGCGCAGATGCCGTAGGAGCGGCAATCGCGGCTTTTTGCGCCGGCAAGTATAATGACGCTCAGCGACACGATCGACAGCAGCACCACCAGCGCGGTGACGATCAGGTGCGTTACATCCTGAAACGTGCCTGCGTAGCCGCTCGTGGAGAGCGGGAACATGCGGTAGCCGAGGGCAGAAATCCACTCCATGATGACGAACAGATAAATTCCGGCGCGCAGCAGCTTGGTTTTCTGTCCCTGAATGCCGACACAGACAATCGTTGCGCAAACGACCTCGCACGCGTTGTACCCGGCGCTGAGCTGGTTCCAGAGGGCAAGCGACGGCGCGTCGGCAGCGCTCAGATCGCTCACAGCCTGCGCCAGCGGATGATAACCGGGATATGCCAGCGGCGAGAAAATTACCGCCAGCGCGTACGAAAGAAAGCTGACGACGCCGAGCAGTCCCAGCTTCTGCACCAAAGATTTTTTCATGGTGTTGTTCCTTTCCATACCATTGGCAGCGGACACGAAAAAGAGGCAGCACACGACCGCGGAGCCTGCGGCCAGCACTGCGTCATTGCGTCCGGCTGATGGATGATGTTAATGTAGCTAACTAACAATCGTTAGCCACATTATAGCCATTTCTTTGTAAATGTCAAGAAGAAGTGCGCCGCGTTTTTGCAGGCTTGCCCCCCGGAAGAGGAGTCTGCCGGGCAGCGCTATTTCATGCTTGTGTGCCAAATAAAAAGAAGCACCGGAATTATAATTCCAGTGCTTTCTCTTATGGTGGAGCCGGAAGAGCGCTTGTCGAACCCTTCGCCCAGGGCCTCCTCAAGCAATTCCACTTCGCTCTGCTCGCGGGTTTTCCCGTCTCGACTTACATTGTAATAGATCAATAGTTTGTCGTCAAATAGGAAAACTTTATGGACAAAGCACTTGATAATTCTGCGGTGGTATTCTTCTTCGCTCTCACATGCCCAGGGCTCTGCGAACTGGGTAAGCAGGAACTCGATTTGGTCCGTAGTTATCACAAAGTCAGAGGCCTTTGCGATCGCGAGCTCTGCCTCGAGCGCCTCTTCTTCGTTCTCGAGCTCTTGCAGTCTCGCAGGCAGCGTCTTCGTTTTGACGCCCGACTCGATGGCGTGCATAGTGTTCTTGATTGCCTTGCGGACGTCCTTCAGCTTGAGCTCGTAAAAGAGTACGTCGCTGTTGTCCTGGCGGTACTCCATTTGCAGGTCATAGCATTTCTTCGCGATATGCTGAATGACCTCGGGCCGTAAGACTTCGGCGACTGTTCTCTCAACAACCTCACGCTCGAGCCAGTCTCGCTTGACCGGTCTTTTTGTGCAGCCGCGTTTGGCGCGTGATTCCTGGCAATAGTAGTAGTACCACTTGTTCCCTGACTTGCCCGTGCCGCTCACGCCTACGAGAGGTTTTTGACAATGCCCGCAAAAAGCCTTACCGCTCAGTAGGTACTCAGCCTTTGGCTCTTTCGGCCTTTTGGCAGTTTTGCGCCGCGCGGCTTCAAGCTGCGCAAGGTGAAAAGTGTCCTTTGAGATGATCGCGGGAATCCCGTCCTCTATCGTTATATCATCGTATGTGTAAACGCCGATATAGCGTTTATTCCTAATGATATGGGTGACGCTGTTCTTGTTGAAGAGCTTGCCTTGCGCAGTCCTAAAGCCGCAGTCATTGAGATACCTGCAAATATCAGCGTGGCTCTTTCCTTTGATATACATGTCGAAAACCGTCTGCACGGCCTTCGCGCCTTCTGGCTCGATCACGAGGGACTTGTCTTCCGCGGTCCGATACCCCAGGCAGCGTCCCGCGCCTGTGCTGTGGCACTTCAAGGCGCTCTCACGCATTCCGCGCTTTATCTTTCGGCTGAGCTCAGCTGAGTAGTATTCGGCCCAGCCTTCCATAATGCTCTCGAGGATAATTCCCTCGGGCCCCTTTGGAATGTCAGTCGTTGCGTATCGCAGCTCGACGCCGTTTTCTTTTAGCTTATGCTTGTAGATCGCGCTGTCGTATCGGTTACGGGCAAAGCGGTCCGTGTGGTACAGAATGATGACGTCAAATATGTGTTTCTCGCTGTCGTCGATCATCCGTTGAAACTCTCGCCGATTATCTGTCTTGCCAGAAATCTTCCTGTCGACATAGGTTCCAACGATTCGGAGATCATGCAGCTCGGCGTACTTCGTGCACTCTCGGACCTGCCCCTCGATTGACTGCTCTGTCTGATTTGGTCCAGGGCTGTATCTGGCGTATATCACTGCTCGCTGCATGAAATCACCTCAGGAATACAAACTCATTGTGGTAGGCCAGCATGTCGCGATTTGGTGCGAACCTCTTCGGCCTGATGATTTTTGTACCCTCTACGCCGAGTAGCCAGTCTCTCGTATTTTGGTCGTCGTAGCCGTCCTTCACGTAGTCCGAGACCTGAATTGTAAGATCAGGCAAGACCGTCATAAGCCCTTGATCGAAGGCACGGTCATAGAACGCATTGAGCAAGAGACCATTCGCAGGATTTGCGCGCTCGCTCTTGTCGCATACATAGTACGGTTTGATATGGCTTGCAATCACCATTTGCGGTATGCTTTGCCCCGTGATACAGCATCGGCCTTCATACGCCGAAATGACCGACTTCCGGAAGAATTTTCGTGCCTGTTTATCCGCAATCTCAGCGTAGCTCTTCTTCCGGTGCGGGTCTCCATTGTAGACCGGCTCAGTTAGATCAAAGAGCGGCAGTCCGACAATGCTCTCCGCCTTCGTACTCAGGCCTTCCCAGTCCTTCGAGAACTCCTCATAAATCTCTCGGTCGAGCTTCGAGATTCCGCCCCAGAGTCCCACGCGCCCAGTTGCCAGGAAGTCAGGGTCCAGCGCCGCAAGGTTGCAAATCTTCATTTTGAGCGCCGCGGGCGATCGGCCTATTATCTCCGCTGCATCTTTGATCGTTCGGTTGCTGTTGTTCAGCTTCGAGAAAGGAATCACGCAATAAAGCGCGTAGGCCACAATGAGCTCCTCTCTCGTCCACGGTTTGCCCCTCGCCATTTAGCGAACCTGACCCAGGAACGCGATAGCTTTGCCGATGATACGGATGTTTCCCAGCTCAGCACCCTCATATTGCAGGACTGGGAACAGAGGATTCTCGGGGCGAAGTTCAATGCGGTTCGGGTACTTGTAAACGCGCTTGAGAGTTGCTTCGTTGTCAATGACGACCGCTGCGATCTCGCCGTTATCCACGTCGGGCTGCTCTTTGATAAAGACCAGGTCGCCGTCAAAGATATGCGCGTTAATCATGCTGTCACCCACGCAGCGAAGAGCAAAATCAGCGTGAACGCGCCGATCAAGCTCCGCGTAGCCCTCGATATTCTGCTTCGCAAGAATCGGCTCGCCGCAAGCGATTTTACCGACGATCGGCAAAAGCCGAGAGTCGGGCATGGGTTCAATGTTCTTGTAGGTAAGGTTGGACGTTATGCCGTCCATCAAGTAATCGACTGTCGTGCCAAGTACGTTAGCGAGCTTTTGCAGCCGCAGCGCGCTGATATTCTCAATATCGCCGTTCTCCCATTTACGCACAGTGCTCTTCGCAACGCCCACGAAGTTACCAACGTACTCGAGAGTCAGGTCACAGGCTTTGCGCCTGTCATGGATTCGCTCGCCCATAGTCATAAATGTCACCGCCCTTGTCAGTCTAATCCCTATTATAACGCGCAAGTGTCAAAAAGGAAACACTTTTTTCTCGAAAACAGAAAAAAGTTTCCTTTAGGGGTTTACAAATCCAAAATGATGCGCTATGATTGAGTAGCCTTAAGGAAACTTTTTAGAAAGGAGGACGCCTAAATGCTCAATGCTAATGCTCTTCGCGCCTCTATGGTTGAGAACAACTGTAGCGTCAGAGAGCTCGCAGAAATCTGTGGTCTCAAGCCTAAAGCCTTTTACCAGCGCTTGAATGGCCGTGTTGATTTTCGTGTTGGCGAGATCATCAAGTGCTCCGGACGCTTGCATCTCTCCGTGGAAAAACGCAATCAGATTTTTTTTGCGGAGGAAGTTTCCTAAAGGAAACAAATGCCCGCCGAGGCAACTTTAGAGCAAACCGAGAAACTGGCGTGCACACAGATTCTCGATTATGCAAAAACCTTTTTTCAAGACCCTAAAAACCAACAAGCCTTTCAAATATGGCTCAAATCTAAGGAGGAACGACAAAATGGCAACGATCAAAGTTGAGGTCACTTATGACCCGAAAAAAGAAACTCTGAGTCAGGCGCTCGCCAGTCTTCTGACTGAAAAGCCTGAACACACAGAGATCACCGCACAGATGTCTCTTTTCGATAACCCCGCCCCCACGGAAACACCTACTGCCCAGGCCTCCACCGAGGCGCCCCAGGAGTCCCCTGCGGAGTCCGCGCCTGAGACCCCTGATACTAAGCTTGCTGAGGCGAAGACGATCTCTAAGGCTGACGTAAGAGCCCTCGCGGTCAAGCTCTCTAAGAATGACAAGGCCGCCCTCAAGGCGATCTTCAAGGAGCTTGGTGTCGCAAACCTGTCCGCCGTCAAGGAAGAAGACTATCCCGTCTTTTATGAGAAGTTGGTGGCTGCTAATGGCTAAACATGCTCTCTTATCTGCCAGCGGCGCGCATCGGTGGCTCCTGTGTACGCCGAGCGCCCAGCTCGAGCAGAAGTTCCCCGCGTCAACCAGCGCTTACGCCGAAGAGGGCACGGTTGCGCACGCTCTCGCAGAGCTCACAACGCGCTACTTCCTCGGTGAGCTTGATGAGGTCGCCTATGAGAACCAGATCAAATCTGAGTTTGAGCCGAACAGCTACTATAATGCAGAAATGCGTGAGTGCGCGGTCGCCTATGCGAAGTTCGTGACTGGCCGCCTCGCCGAGGCGAAGAAGACTTGTCCCGATGCAATGATTATTCTCGAGACTCGCCTCGACTTCTCGAAGTATGTGCCTGGCGGCTTTGGCACCGGTGACTGCGTGATTATCGCCGAGCCGATTCTCGACGTGATCGACTTTAAGTATGGCAAGGGCCATCGCGTCGAGGCTGAGGACAATCCTCAGATGCAGCTCTACGGCTTGGGCGCGCTCGAGCAGTTCGGCGATCTCTATGAGATCAAGACCGTTCGTATGACGATCTTCCAGCCGCGGCTCTCTGGTATCGAGGATTCTTCCGAGAAAACCGTCAAAGAGCTTACCTCTTGGGGCAAGAGCTATGTCAAGCCGAGAGCCAAGCTCGCAGACAAGGGCGAAGGCGACTTCGCGCCGAGCGAAGAAGCCTGCCGTTTCTGCCGTGCAAAGAATCAGTGCCGCGCCCGTGCCGAAGAGAACCTCAAGCTCTTTGACGAGAGTCCTGACCCGTTGCTCATCTCTCCCGAAGAGGCAGGCGCGATTCTTGCCAAGTCTGCGGATATTGAAACTTGGCTCAAGGACCTGCGCGAGCTTGTGTCTGGCGCGCTGACCGCCGGTGAAACGGTAACCGGCTGGAAAATGGTCGAGGGCCGCAGCAACCGCAAGTTCGCGGACGAAGACAAGGTTGTCGCGGCTATGAAGGCCGCCGGCTATGACGAGTCTCTTCTTTACGACCGCAAGCTCATCACGCTTACGCAGATGGAGCGCGACTTCGGCAAGAAGACCCTCGCTGAGGTTCTCGGCGACTTGATCGTCAAGCCGCAGGGCGCGCCGACGCTTGCGCCTGAATCGGACAAGCGACCCGCGTATCGCTTTGAAGATCAGGTCCTCAAAGCCTTTGACGAGTAAGAGGAGGAAACGACAATGACGCAATCGAAAAGCCGGCGGCTCCTGTATCATCAGGCACGCTTGATTCGTATTCAGTGGGCCGTCATTCTGGCGCTCGTCTGCACGATCATTCTCATGGCGATTTTCCTGCCGAAGGCAAAAGCCGTTGAAGAGACTGCAGCTCCGACCTTAGAGCTTGAGCCCACGTCGTATGTGACACCTGAGATCATGCCCGAGCCTATTACCGAGATTGAGCCCGAAGAGACTGAGCCCGTTCTCGAAGAGCTTGGCGAGTTCCGTCTGACCGCGTATTGCGCTTGCCGCAAATGCTGCGGGAAAGACCCTGGCGACTTTGGTTATGGCGTTACCGCGTCTGGCGCGGTCGTCGAGGCCGGCCGAACGATTGCAGTCGATTCCTCTGTTATCCCTCTTGGCTCTGAGATCGTGATCGACGGGCATACATACGTTGCCGAAGACACGGGCAGTGCAATCAAGGGGAATCGCATTGACATTTACTTCGATACCCACCAGGAAGCATTAAATTTCGGCGTTCAATATGCCGACGTCTACATTATTAAAAATTAAAAGGAGATTTTTACAATGGCTACTGCTACTCAGATCACTACCGGTCGCGTTCGTTTTTCCTACGTCAACGCCTTTACCCCTCGCGCCGCTCAGGAAGGCGCTCAGCCGAAGTACAGCGTGACCCTGCTGATTCCGAAGACCGACAAGAACACGATCGCGAAGATCAAGGCGGCAATCGAGGCCGCGAAGACCGCCTACCTGCAGAAGCACTCTGGCAAGAAGTTGCCCTCCGCTCTGAAAACCACTATGCACGACGGCGACGGCGAACGTCCGAACGGCGGCGAGTTCGGTCCTGAGTGCAAGGGTCACTACGTTATGACCTGCAGCTCCAACAACAAGCCTGTGATCGTCTATGCCGACAAGACCCCGATCACCGAGGCGAGCGAGCTCTATTCCGGTTGCTACGGCCGCGCGATCGTCAACTTCTATGTCTACGATACGAACGGCAACAAGGGCGTTTCCGCAGGCCTGAACGGCATTATGAAGCTCAGCGACGGCGAGCCCCTGTCTGGCGGTGTCGTGACTGACTCCGACTGGGACGACGACTTCGAGGACGAAGACGACGATCTCTTGAACTGAGCCCATGAAGATCGTCTGGCACACGATTCCCGACTTTCCTGAGTATGAGATCAATCGCTTAGGAGAGATTCGGCGCAAGAGTACGGGGCGCGTGCTAAAGCCTTTTGACGATCGGCGCGGTTATCTGCGAGTAAGCCTGAACGGCTGCAATGTGAAGGTTCACTTGCTCGTCGCAAAAATGTTTGTGCCGAATCCGCACGGTTATCCCGTTGTAGACCACAAACGCGGCAATAAGCATGATAACCGCGCCAGCCAGCTCGAGTGGTGCACGATCGCGGAAAATACACGACGTGCCCACGCCCTCGGGCTTTACCCCCCCCCCGCAATAGCAAGAAGGGAGCGAGTACATGAAAACTCTCGCAATCGATATTGAAACCTACTCCTCTGTCTCTCTTCAAAAAGCCGGTGTCTACGCCTATGCGGCGAGCCCTGATTTTGAGATTCTTCTCTTTGGTTACGCTTGGGACGACGGTCCTGTTGAGGTTATCGACATGGCTCAAGGCCAGAAGCTACCCCAGGAGCTCCAGGACGCCCTGTATGACCCCGAAATCCTCAAGACAGCATTCAATGCGTCTTTTGAACGGACTTGTCTGAGCGCGTTTATGGGTCGCGTGACTCCTGCAGATCAATGGAGCTGCACCGCCGTTATGGCTCGCGAGCTTGGTCTGCCTGGTAGCTTGGAAGCTGTCGGCGAAGTGATTGGCTTGCCTGAGGACAAGCAGAAGTCGAAGACGGGCAAAGCCTTGATTCGATACTTCTCAATTCCCTGCAAGGCCACAAAGGTCAATGGCGAGCGCACACGCAATCTTCCTCACCATGACCCCGAACGGTGGAATCTCTACGTTGAGTATAACCGTCAGGACGTCGTGACGGAGCGCGCGATCAGGAAGCGCCTGCAGAAGTTCCCCGTGATTCCCAGCGAGCATGACCTGTGGATAATCGACCAGCATATCAACGACCGCGGCGTCGGCGTTGATACGGTCCTTGCGGAAAATGCGGTTGCGATCGATCAGATCGTAAAAGCGCGGCTGCTTGACGCCGCAAAGGAATTGACGGGCCTTGATAATCCAAAGAGCGCTGCGCAGCTCAAGTCCTGGATTGAGGAGGTCTCTGGCTTTGAGGTGGAGAGCCTCAACAAAAAGATGATCGGTGACGTTCGCAGCGGCACCGACAATGAGGAGGTTCATGCAATGCTCGACATTCGTCAGGGCCTTGCGAAGACCTCAACTGAAAAATATAACGCGATGCTCCGCACGGTTTGCCCTGACGGTCGCATCCGAGGCCTGACTCAGTTCTGCGGTGCCGCGCGCACCGGACGCTGGGCCGGGCGTTTGGTGCAGATGCAAAACCTGCCGCAAAACAAGATGCCTGATAGCGAGCTTGATGCCGCGCGGCGCTTGGTTCGTGAGGGTGATCTTGAGACTCTCGAGATGCTCTTCGATGACACGGCAGGAACGCTGTCCCAGCTCATTCGTACGGCCTTTGTCCCTAAGCCTGGCTGCAGGTTCATCGTGGCTGACTTTTCCGCGATTGAGGCGCGCGTGCTCGCCTGGCTCGCAGATGAAGAGTGGCGCATGGACGTCTTCAACACGCACGGCAAAATCTATGAGGCCTCAGCCGAGCAGATGTTTCACTTGCCGAAAGGGTCCGTCAAGAAGGGCGACCCGATGCGTCAAAAGGGCAAAATCGCTGAGCTCGCCCTGGGCTATGGCGGTTCCGTTGGCGCTATGAAGAGTATGGGTGCTTTAGCGATGGGCCTTGAAGAATCTGAGCTTAAGCCGATCGTCAATAGTTGGCGCGCGGCGAATAAGTCGATCACGAAGTTCTGGTGGGACACAGACGCGGCCGTTCGTCGGTGTATTACGACGCAAGCGCCTGTTGACCTGCCACACGGCATGAGACTTCGCAAGCAAGGACCGCTCATGCGTCTGCGCTTGCCGAATGGCCGAGAGCTCAGCTACGTCAAGCCCCGTGTCGATGGCGACGACAATATCACCTATGAGGGGACAATTCAGTCCTCGGGCGGCTGGGGCCGTATTGAGTCCTACGGGCCGAAGTTCGTGGAGAATATCGTTCAGGCTACCGCCCGTGACTGCCTGGCTGAGGCTATGTTTAGGCTTGAGGCCGCCGGATTCCCGATCGTCTTCCATGTTCACGACGAAGTGATTTGCGAGGTTCCGATCGGCGTCAGCTCTGCAGAAGAACTTGGCGCGCTCATGGGTCAGCCGATCTCCTGGGCCCCGAATCTGCCGCTTCGCGCCGACGCCTACGAGTGCGAGTATTATCGCAAGGACTAATTTGGAGGAAGAACAGTGACTAAGAAAATCTTACTAAAATGGCTTGAGGCCCGAAAGGCCGAGGCCCTTGCGCAGGTCGACACACAGGAGACCGCCGCAAAAGCCGCACTGCTTGCGGAAAAGCTCGAGCGTACGAAGTTCGCCGAGATGATTGCGTATGTCGAGCCGCGCCTGACCGAAGTCTATAACTATATGATGGACTGGCACAAGAAGAACGAGGAGCTTGCAGGTCCCTTGTCTATGAGCTGGGGTACCGTTCTGTACTCAATTCATAACGTACTTCTTGCGCGGGTCCCTATGGCCGAAAAGCTGCAAGAGACAGAGCTGCGCGAGGCGCGGGTCGACAGAGACCTCAAAAAGCGTTTTTCCGATATTCGGCGCGAGGTCGAAAAGACCTATTACAATGTCGCGTTGAATGTCAACGCCCTCGCGAACGCAAAGCTCGGTCTTGAATATCTCTCGACTCTCGGCTTTGACCTGTCCGGTCTTATCGCCGAGCAGGAGCGGCCTGTCGAGACAGCGCTCGCAGTTCCTATCGACACCAGCTTTTTGCTGATTATGCCGAAGGAGGTACACAATGAATCTGAAACAGTTTGACAAGATCGTGACTGACCAGCTCTCTCGCAGCGAGCTCGTCCTCATGGGTAAAGGCACCGAATACGCCGAAGAGGCGACCGACGAAACCGAAGTCGACCGCCTGGCGCACTTCAAGAAGGCCGCGGCTTTGCAGGACATGACGACCGCGCAGGCCGCTTTTGGGATGCTAAGCAAGCACCTTGTTTCTGTCGCCGATATGGTTGGCTCTCGCCAGTCCTATCCGCTCACGCAGTGGAATGAGAAGATCACCGACAGTATCAACTATTTGCTGATTCTGCGGGCAATCGTTGAGGAAGGAAGGTCCGCATGAAAAGCATCGAAGTTGCGGTCTTAAATCCCGAAGTTATTCCTTCGGCTGAGAAGATGATGGTTTGCGCTGCGCGTCTCACGCAGCGCGGCCATAAGATCAAAAGCCTGGACGACTTCATGGCGCTCTACAACAAGAGCTACACCGAAGACACGGTAACCACAATGACAAAGCTGCCGCACCCGACGATTCAGAAGTTCGGCACGATCAACGTTGTCATTGTCGGCGCGAGCCGCCGTTTCCTTGCGCAGATCACGCGCCACCAGAACGAAGTTAAGTTCATGTCCGCTTCGCTGCAGTATAGTGACTACTCGGACGACGCGGCCTTTGCGATTCCCTATGAGGTTAAGTAAAGAGACTTTGCCAGTCTCTTTCTTTTCGGCGGTTTTGCCTACTAATTTCAGTAAATCCTCGAGCGCTTTGTCAGCATACGAAACTTACTAAATACGATAAAATCATAATTGTTGAGAGCAACACACCGAAACAATTACGGAGGTATTTATCATGCTGAAACTTAAGGACATTCTCGCCGCTGCAAACGCTAAGGTCGCCGAGTATATGGCTCAGGGCTATATGATCTCCTGGATGAACGCTTCTTTCGGTTACAAGTTCCGCGTGGACCTCGAGAAAAACGGCGATCGCGTCCGCGTTAAGGTCGACAGCTTCCACAACTGGGAACTCGCTTCGAGCATTGAGGGCCTGAACCTGCAGGTCGTTCGCATCTCTTGCGCCGACGCTTTTGAAGATCGTGCCGTTGAGCCCCTCTACTCCAAAAACTTTTATGACCTATCCCGCTATGGTCGCAGCCAGGCCTTCACCGAATCCCTTGAAGAAAAGCAGGCCGCTTGTGATAAGGTCATTGCGAGATACCTTGCTTCTGATCGCGACACTCGTACCGAGCTCCAGCCCTCTGCGGCGCTCATTCGCCGGCTGAAACAGCGTAAGGGCTTTACCAACGCAACCCGCAATAATATCCGCGTCTATCGCAGCGTCGCAGGTTACACCATCGAGATGGCCGGTCGCAACGGCGCCAAGGCGAAGAGCGAGCTCATTCGTTTGCCTGGCACGAAATAAGCGCCTGTCAGAAGTGCTTAGCGAAATCAGTAAAATCTCGAGCAGTTTGTCGGCATACGAAACTTACTAAACACGGTAAAATCATAATTGTTGAGAGCAATAGACCACAACAATTATGGAGGTAACAACATGAACGTCTACGCTGCAATCGGCCATTTCAAAGGGAACGAGAATATCACTTGCATCGCGCTCATGCAGTCCAGCAAGAAAGAGTTTATGACCGACTGCTACGCCAATGAGTTTGTTCCGTATGTCGTCCTTACTGAGAAGATGCTCAATAAGATTCAGGCCTGCACTTACAGCATGGACATTTTTAACCAGGTCGCAAAAATGACTACGAACTACCGCGCGTGGAAAAAAGTCACTGACTACCTCGTCCAGTGCTCCGATATTATCGCCGACAAAGTTGAAAATGCTAAGGCGCAGGGCTGAGCCCCTGCGTCAGAAGAAAGGATGCCAAAGATGAATAAAGTACGTAGAAAAGCTCTCAGAGAGATCGCAGAGCAGATCGGTACCCTTCGTGACGAACTTGAGACCCTTCGCGATGAAGAAGACGAGTATCGCGAAAACATCCCCGAAAGCCTGCAAGGCGGAGAAAAATATGAGCTGTCTGAATCGGCGAGCGACTCTATGAACGAGGCGTTGGACTCGCTTGATGAGGCGATCAGCAGTATTGAGTCTGCTGCAGAATAAGACTTACCCCAGGTCTCCCATATCGCGTCCAAAGTCTGGGGGTATAAACACCAGGGCCTCAGACCTAAAACGCGATATGGGTCGCCCAGGAGCTCCGTAGAATAGTTTAAGGAGGAATGACTTATAGACTGTTATATCGGAGTCCTTCATCGGCCCGAGTATTCCTCGCTCGTAACCTTGGACGAGCTTAAGAATCACATCGAAAGCCAGAAGGAATTTAATCGTAGTTTACGCACTGACCCAGCGTTCCGTAACTGCCTGGGCCTTTATGTAAAGGTGTTCACGCTTAAGCAGTACGCCGATCGACGGCGCAGCACGGATTTGACCCGTTTCTCATTCTGCCCTGATTGCGGGAAGAGAATCGACTGGAAGAGCATTGCTGAGGAGCCTCGGCCGCCCTAAACGAAAAGACCGCCCAGGTCAAACCTGAACGGTCAAATCGAGGGCCAGCCAGAAACCATAACGCAAGACGATAATCTCGCATTCAGGTGTTCGACCAGCGATTAAAATGGTGGAGCTGAGGGGAATCGAACCCCTGTCCGAAAACAACTTGACAGGACTTTCTTCGGGCGCAGTTTGTTATTTCCGTTCCCTCGCCGAAGCGGGAACAAACACCCTCATCGGTTTGGTAGAGTCATCATGCATGGGCGAGTCAACTCTTTCCCGCCGCACGGTCACCACTCAGATCACACCCTAGCCCGGCTCGTGGTCCTTCCGGGGAGGATGGGCGCCTAATTAGGCAGCCAGAGCAACAGTATTGTTGTCAGTTAATTTTAAAAAAATTGCCCGGTTTAAGGAGGTCAGACACCTCCGCCCGCTTATCCTGCCTCACTGCCCCCGTCGAAACCAGTGCAGCCCCATAGGATTGGTTATGGGTTTTGTGCGTGGCTTCGCCACGCACAGAAACATAAACGGTTAGGTATGAAAATAACAGAAAAATACGAAACGATTGGTTCGG
>CAKASQ030000017.1:0-125395 GCA_916988195.3 Oscillospiraceae bacterium | reverse complement strand
CCACCCCGCCCCCGGTTACCCCGCCCCCCCCCCCCCCGCCCAAACCGCCCCCCCCCCTTTTTTTTTGTTTTGTTTTTGGTGGGGGTGCCCCCCCCCCACAAAACCATAATCGGTTCGGTATGAAAATAACTGACAAATACGAAACGATTGGTTCGGCGTAAAATGACTGACAATACTATAAATCAGAATCTGCCATACGGGTCACGGAGCTTGTCGGGTTCGGGATATTCCTCGCCCTTCGTGTCGACACGGATCGTTGCGATTTTCTGCTCGGTCATTGGGCGGTCGTTGCCGTCGGTTTTCACGGCCGCAATCTTGTCGACCACATCCATCCCCTCGAGTACCTTGCCGAACGCCGCGTACTGGCCGTCCAGGAACTCGCCGTCTTCGTGCATGATGAAGAACTGGCTGCCTGCGGAGTTCGGCGACTGCGCGCGCGCCATCGACAGAACGCCGCGCTTATGGCTCAGGTTGTTCTTCACGCCGTTGAGCTTGAACTCGCCCTTGATGCAGTAGCCCGGGCCGCCCATGCCGGTTCCCTGCGGGCAACCGCCCTGGATCATAAAGCCGGAAATGACACGGTGAAAAATCAGGCCGTCATAAAACCCTTTGTTGGCAAGGCTGATGAAATTGCGCACCGACTGCGGCGCTTTTTCGGGGTAGAGCTCGGCGACGATCTTGCCGCCGTCTTCCATGGTGAGCGTCATAATGGGATTTTCCATGCTTATCTTCCTTTCATGGCGCGGTCGATCTGGCGCTTTGCGTCCTTCTTTGCCGCGTCGTCGCGTTTATCATAGAGCTTTTTGCCCTTGGCCAGCGCAATTTCAACCTTTACAAGTGAGCCCTTGAAGTAGACCGAAATCGGAACGAGCGCGTAGCCGTCCTGCTTGACCTTGCCGAACAGGCGCGCGATCTCCCGCTTGTGCATCAGAAGCCGCCGCGGGCGCAGGGGGTCTTTGTTGAAAATATTGCCCTGCTCGTAGGGTGCAATGTGCATTTGGCGGATGAAAAGCTCGCCATCCTTGATCTGGCACCACGCCTCCTTGAGGCTGAGGTTTCCCAGACGGATGGACTTGACCTCGGTGCCGGAAAGCTCAATGCCGGTTTCGAATTTTTCCTCGATGAAATATTCGTGGTACGCTTTCTGGTTCTTCGCCACGATCTTGACGCCGGTTGCAGCCACGCTGGCACCTCCTTCCATCCCTTGTTTTCTTATTATATCACGTCTGTCAAGTCGTCACACGCCAGCTTTAGAACATTCCGCCAATTTCACAAAAGGGCTTGCAGGTTCCCGCGCCGCATGCTATAATAAAACAAATGTTTTAGAAAGGAGACGAACGCCGTGGCCAATCGAAATCTTCCCGTGCAGGTACTCTCGAGCTGCAACACCGACGGCCAGCTCCAGCCGCTGCGCTTCCGCTTTGAAGACAGCGAGCACCAGCTCCACACCGTCCACATCACGGAGATCATCGACAGCCGCTTTGTCGAATATGTCGGCATTGAGACGTTCGTCTTTCTCTGCAAGGCGCTGTTAGAAGGCGCGGAAAAGCTCTACGAGCTGCGCTACACCGTCCGCACCCACCGCTGGACGCTCTTTCGGGAGGTCTACTGATGGCAGAGCCTGTCTGGTTCCACATTGACGTGAACAGTGCGTTTTTGTCCTGGACCGCTGCGTACCGAACGCTCGTCGAGGGAAGAAGCCCTGATTTGCGGGATATTCCGGCGGTCATTGCAAACGACAAAAACCTCCGCACGAGCATTGTGCTCGCCAAAAGCACGCCCGCGAAAAAATACGGTGTAAAAACAGGGGAGCCCCTTGGCATGGCGCGCGACAAGTGCCCGAATCTCGTCGTGGCCGAGCCCGATTACGCGCTCTACGTTGCGTCCTCTCGCCGCCTGATGGCGCTTTTGCGGGAGGTTTCGCCCGTGGTCGAGCAGTATTCGATCGACGAAGCATGGGTCGATATGACGGGCACGACCGGGCTCTACGGTCCGCCGGTTCTGGCCGCGCAGCATTTAAAGGACCGGATTTCAAGGACACTCGGCTTCACGGTCAACATCGGCGTTTCGTGCAACAAGCTGCTGGCCAAGATGGCGGGAGAGCTCGAAAAGCCGGACAAGGTCATTACGCTCTTTCCGCAGGAGCTTTCAAGGAAGCTCTGGCCGCTGCCGGTCGGAGAGCTTTTCATGGTCGGGCGCGCAACAACGCCGAAGCTTCAAGCGATGGGTATCCGCACGATCGGAGACCTTGCCAAGGCGGATCCCGCGTTTCTGATCCGAAAGCTCGGAAAGCAGGGCGGCGTACTCTGGCAGTTTGCAAACGGCAAGGACGCAGGCGTCATCTCAAGCGCACCCGCGCAAAATAAGGGCTACAGCAACGCCGTGACCACGCCGCGCGATGTGACGGATTTTTCCTACGCCGATCAGGTGCTGCTGTCTCTGTGCGAGACGGTCGGTACGCGCTTGCGGCGAGACGAACAGGCTGGCTCATGCCTGACCATCCATCTGCGCACGAGCGCGTTTGAAAACTGGTCGCACCAGCGGCAGCTTCCGAACGCGACCAACGTGACGCAGGAGCTCTATGCCGGGGCGCGGGAGCTTCTGCGCGCTGCGTGGGATGGGAAAACGCCTCTCCGGCAGATCGGGATCCAGATCACACGTCTTTCCGATACCAGCGTCCGGCAGGCGAGCCTTTTTGACGCGGCAGACTATGAAAAGCTCTCGAAGCTTGATAAAACCGTCGACGCGCTGCGCGAAAAATACGGCGAGCAGGCGCTTTTCCGCGCGGCCTTTTTATCGGGCGATACCCCCAATATGGCAGGCGGACTCAGCAAGCACCGCAGAACCGGCATCACCAAGCCCGTCGACGAGCCCGAGCAGTACGTGCTCGCACACTTAAAAGAAGGAAAGATCAAGCTTTAAGACGTTTTTCTTTCGAGGAACGTCTGTAGGGGAGGATGCGGCTTCTGCCCGCGAAAAAGTCCGTTTTTTACGAAGAACTACGGCAAATTCGCAAATTCCCTTGGGCAGGCAGAGACGAACGCACCTACGAACCACGTTGCGGCACATGGCCGTTACTTCGCGATATTCCAGAGAATCGTTGCAAGCAATTTCGTGATTTTCTCCATGTCCTCGACCGGGACATACTCGAACCGTCCATGGAAGTTTTCGCCGCCCGCGCAGAGATTCGGGCACGGAAGACCGAGGAAGGAAAGCCTTGCGCCGTCCGTGCCGCCGCGAATCGGCTGTACCTTCGGGGCAATACCGAGCTCCAGCATGGCGCTTTTCGCCTGATCGACGAGGAACATGCAGGGCTCGATTTTCTCCTTCATGTTATAGTAGCTGTCGCGAATCGTAAGCTTCACCGTGCCGCTTCCGTACCGGCGGTCGATCTCCCGCGCTGCCTTTTCCAGAACGGCTTTTCGCGCTTCAAACTTCTCCCGGTCGTGGTCGCGGATGATATAGGAGAGCTTCGCGTGCTCCACCGAACCCTCCATATCGGTCAGATGGAAAAAGCCCTCGTAGCCGTCTGTAAAATACGGCGTTTCCAATGCGGGAAGCAACGAGGCGAATTCCATTGCAACTAAACTCGCGTTTACCATCTTGCCGCAGGCCGAGCCCGGATGGATGGAAAGGCCGGCAATTTCGACGAGTGCAGAGGCTGCGTTGAAATTCTCGTACTCGAGCTCGCCGATTGCGCCGCCGTCGACCGTATAGGCGTACTCCGCGCCGAAGCCCGCCACGTCAAAATGGTCCGCGCCCTCGCCGATCTCCTCGTCGGGGGTAAAGGCGATTTTCACCGTGCCGTGCGGAAGATTGGAGGCCAGAAGCAGCTCCGCCGCCGAGAGAATTTCCGCCACGCCCGCCTTGTCGTCCGCTCCGAGAAGCGTGGTGCCGTCAGTCACGATCAGGCGCTTTCCTGTATGGTTCAAAAGGGATTCATACTCGCGCGGGGAAAGAACGATCCCTTGCTCCTCGTTCAGGATGATGTCGCCGCCCTCGTAAACTTCTGTGATCCTCGCGTGAATTGGGCCGCCCGGTGCGTCCGGCGAGGTGTCCATGTGGGCAATCAGACCGTAGACCGGGAGGTTTTTTTCACAGTTGGCGGGAATTGTGCCGTAGACATAGTCAAATGCATCCATGCGCGCGTCCTGGATGCCGAGCTCCTGCATCTGGCGCACAAGCTCCGCGCCGAGCACCTTCTGATTGGGGGTCGACGGATGCTGGCCGCTTTCCTCGCTGGAGGTCGTGTCAAAACTCACGAGCTTCAAAAATCGTTCAATGACTGTCATAAAAACGCTCCTTTTTGTTTTACTTCTGCTCCTATCTTACTATCCGGTTTTGCAAAAAGCAAGGAAAACCCGGTACGGCCTGTAAAGCTGCACCGGGTTTGCTTGTCTGAACTTACGATTCCTTCGGCTTTTCAAATTCTGCCGCGACCTGCTCGAGCAGTTCACGGATGGGAAGATGCTGGGGACAGACCTCTTCGCACGCGCCGCACTTGACGCAGTCGGAGGCTTTGCCGCCGTGGAGCGCATGGACATTGTAATAGGACGCTGCGTTCCAGCCCGGGGTAACCTTCTTTGCGTTCAGCGTCGCAAAGTAATCCGGGATCGGGATCTGCTGCGGACATCCGTCCGTGCAGTACCGGCAGGCTGTACAGGGGATCAGGTGCATGCTGTGAAAAATTTCCTGTACCTTTGCGATAGCAGTCAGCTCCGTCTCGTTCAGAGGCTTGAAATCCTGCATGTAGCTGATGTTGTCCTGCATCTGCTCGAGCGTGCTCATGCCGGAGAGCACCATCAGAATTCCGGGAAGACTGGCCGCGAAACGAATCGCGTAGCTTGCAACGCTGCCGCCGTGGAGGTCTTCGAGCACCTTCTTTGCCGCCTCCGGGAGATTGACAAGGTTTCCGCCCTTGACAGGCTCCATGACGATGACGGGCTTGTCGTGCTTGCGGCAGACTTCGTAGCACTTGCGGCTCTGGACGGCGGGGTCGTCAAAGTCGGCGTAGTTGAGCTGGATCTGCACGACCTCGATCTGCGGGTACTCGGTCAGGATCTGTTCGAGAACCTCCGCCCGGTCGTGGAACGAAATGCCGAAGTGGCGGATCTTGCCCTCTTTTTTGAGCTCCAGCACCGTCTCATATGCGCGGCGCTCCTTGAAATACTTGAAAATTTCGGCATTCTGCGAATGCATCAGATAGAAGTCGAAGTAGTCCACGCCGCAGATTTCCAGCTGGCTCTCAAAAAATGGCCGGATGTCCTCCTGCTTTTTAAAATACGCCATCGTCAGCTTGTCTGTCAGAACATAGGCCTCGCGCGGATAACGGCTCGACAGACAGGTTTTGATGGCCTCCTCGCTTTTGCCCTGCAAATAGCCGTGGGCGGTGTCAAAATAGTTAAAGCCCGCGTCCAGAAACGTATCTACCATTTTACGGGTCTGCTCCAGATCGACCTCTTCTCCCTGCATGGGAAGGCGCATGTAACCGAAGCCAAAGTTCCTTTTGATTTTCTCCATAGTATACTCCTTTCGCGTAAACCCGAATCTGTTTTTATCTTGCGAGATAGCCTTCGCAGACGCGCTGCGCGTCAAGGGCTGTTTTCTCTTCGTCGATGGTTGCCAGATGCCCGCCCTTGACGGTGATTTTTCCGTTTACGACCGTATAGTCGACCGCGCCGCGCACGCCGACGGTAGCCAGCACCGACTTGGGATCAAAGCACGCGCCGACAAGCTCGAGCCTGCGGCTGTCGATCAAAAACAGGTCGCAGCATTTGCCGGGTGCAAGCACGCCGATGTCGCTTCGCCCCAGAAGCCGGGCGCTGCCGCGGGTCGCCATTTTCAGAATGTCATAGCCGGAGGGCGCTTCGCGGCTGGAGTTGAGGCGGTGCAGCAAGAATGCTGTGCGGAGCTCTTCCATGAGGCTTGAGCCGTCGTTGGACGCAGAGCCGTCCACACCCAGACCGACCGGCACGCCGAGCTTGAGCATTTCCGGAATCCGGGCAATGCCGGAAGCAAGCTTCATGTTGGAAATCGGGCAGTGGCAGACGCCGGTGCCGGTTTCAGCGAGAAGCTTGAGCTCTTCGGTGTTGAAATGAATGCCGTGCGCATACCACACGTCCGGGCCCACCCAGCCGAGCGTTTCCATGAACGCAAGCGGCCGCATGCCCTCGCGCTCTAACATATAGGTTTCCTCGTCCTTCGTCTCGCAAAGATGCGTATGCAGCCGCACGTGGTACTGCCGCGCGAGAATCGCGCTCTGCCGGAGAAGCTCTGCTGAGACTGAGAACGGCGAGCAAGGAGCCAGCGCCACCTGCCGCATGGAGCCGAACGACGCGTCGTGGTACGTTTCAATGAGCCGCGCGGAGTCCTTCATAATTTCGTCCACCGTCTGCACCACGGAATCGGGCGGCAGGCCGCCATCTTTGACGGACAGGTCCATCGAGCCGCGCGAGCAGTGCATGCGGATCCCAAGCTCGGAGGCGGCTTCAAACTGCGTGCCGATGAGGTCCCCGGCACCCGCCGGGAAGACGTAGTGGTGGTCGAAGCAGGTCGTGCAGCCGTGCTTCATCAGTTCTCCCATGCCCGTCAGGCTCGACAGGCGGATGACATTTTCATCTAAGTTCTTCCAGATCTCATAGAGCGTCTTCAGCCAGTCGAACAGCTCCATGTTCTGCACCTGCGGCAGATTGCGGGAAAACTGCTGATAGAGATGGTGGTGCGTATTGATAAGGCCCGGATAGCAGAGCATGTGGCTTGCGTCGATGGTCTCATCGGCGGCTTTGTCGAGATTTTGCCCGATGGCGCGGATGACGCCGTTCTCCGCATAGAGGTCGACATTTTCATACACGCGGTCTTCGTCGTCGCACGAGACGAGGCTTGCGATATTCTGAATGAGAAGTGTTTTCATGGCTGCGCCCCCTGTCGATCGAATATACACATTTATTATACCGGATGCGGCGGGAAATGCAAGCGCGCAAAGAAATGCGGCGTCCAACGGATGCGGAAGGCCCAAACTGTACGCCAGCGCGGGACACTTTTTTGCTCTGAAGCAGAAAAGCACTTTACTTTTATGGTTTAGTATGCTAAAATGGAGGAACGAAAAGATATGAAAAGGAGTCCTGCGACTTGAATAACCGAAACAAGCAGTCCGATCCGGGGAGCGAGCTGTACAAAGCCATTTTAAAGCTGGACAGTGTAGAGGAGTGCTATGACTTTTTTGCCGATCTGTGCACCGTCCCCGAGCTCAAGGCCATGGAGCAGCGCTTTGAGGTGGCAAAGCTTTTAAACGACGGATTGATCTATAACGACATTCTGGAAAAGACCGGCGCGTCGAGCGCAACCATCAGCCGCGTCAACCGCAGCCTCAACTATGGTACCGGCGCTTACCGCGAGATTTTTGCGCGTCTGAAGGATGAGGATGCGGAGGAAACGCCGTGAGCTGCTACGAGGCGCTGGCCGCATCCTACGACGGGCTCACGCGCGACATTCCGTACGAGAAATATCTGCGCTTTTTTAAGACGCTTCTGCGCCGCCATGGGGTAACGGCCACGACTGTTCTCGATCTGGCCTGCGGCACGGGCTCGCTTTCCGTGCTGCTGGCAAAGCATGGCTACAGGGTGCTGGGCGTCGACCGGTCGGAGGAAATGCTGACCGTGGCGGCGGAAAAGGCGATGGAGCTGGAAGAAAACCAGCCCTTTTTTGTTGCGCAGCCGATGCAGCGGCTCAAAATTCCCGAGCCGGTAGATGCGTGCGTCTGCGCGCTCGACAGCATCAACTACGTGACAAAGCCGCAGGACGTGCAAAAGGCATTCCGGCGCGTCTATGAAAGCCTCCGCCCGGGCGGGCTTTTTGTGTTCGATATCAACACGCCCTATAAGCTCGAAGGCCTTGACGGGCAAGTGTTTCTCGACGAAACGGAGGACAGCTACTGCGTCTGGCGCGCGGTCTATGATAAGCGTCACAGCCTCTGCCGGTATGGAATGGATTTGTTCCAGCAGGCGAATGACGGCTTGTGGGAGCGATCGTTCGAAGAGCACGTAGAGCGGGCCTACACGCCGGAGGAGCTTTCTCAGTGGCTCACGGACGCCGGCTTTGCGCAGGTCGAGCGGTTCGCAAATCTCCGGCCGGAAGCGCCGGAAGCGGACGAGCTGCGCATTTTTTTCGCAGCGAAGAAAGGATAGAATTATGCAAGATCAGATTACCCGCGCGATGACAAAAGACGGCCTTGTGAACGCCGTTGCGATCACCTCTGCCGGTATCGTCGAGCGCGCGCGGCAGATTCATAAGCTGCTTCCCACGGCAACGGCAGCGCTCGGGAGGCTCCTGAGCGCGGCTTCCATGATGGGCAATATGCAGAAAACGGAAGACGGCTCGATCACCCTGCAGATAAAGGGCGGCGGCCCCTTGGGAACGCTTCTGGCCGTCTCCGACGCAGAGGGCAACGTGCGCGGCTATGTCGATAACCCGCAGATCAGCCTTCTTGAAAAGCACCGAGGAAAGCTCGATGTGGGCGCAGCCGTTGGCAATGACGGCATGCTCACCGTCATCCGGGACCTTCGGATGAAAGAGCCGTATGTAGGAAGCGTCGAGCTCGTTTCGGGCGAGATTGCCGAGGATATCACGCAGTATTTTGTCCAGAGCGAGCAGATCCCGACAGCCTGCGCGCTGGGCGTGCTCATCGACACCGACCAGAGCGTGCGCGCCGCGGGCGGCTATCTCATCCAGCTCATGCCCGGCGCGACCGACGACATGATCGACAAAATCGAGGCCGGAATTCAAAAGGCCGGCGCGGTCAGTAAACTTCTCGACGAGGGCATGGACGGCAAGGGCCTTTTAGAGACGGTTTTGTCCGAATTTGAGCTTGAAATTCTCGAGCAAACGCCGGTTGAGTACCGCTGCTATTGCAGCCGCGAGCGCGTGACCCGGACGCTCATCAGCCTCGGCAGAAAAGAGCTTCAGGACATCGTGGACGAAGGAAAGCCCATCGATATCGATTGCCAGTTCTGCGACGAAATTTACCACTATACGCCCGAGGACATTGCGGACATTCTCAAGGAGTTATAAAAACAGCCCGCCGGAGATGTGCTTCTTCGGCGGGTTTTTGTATGCGGTTTAAAGCCGGACGCGGCTGTCCTTCCCGTTTTTGACGAGCAGAAGCTGCGCCAGAATCCCGACCGCCAGCTCCTGCGGCGTTTCTCCGCCGAGGTCCAGCCCGATCGGCGTGTGGACAAAGTCCAGCGCTTCCTGCGTCACGCCGCGTTCTTTGAGCTTGGCAAACAGCGACTGGATCTTCCGGCGGCTGGCGAGCATGCCGATATAGCGGGGCGATTTTTGCAGCGCCGCGGCCAGCGCCTCGCCGTCTACCGCGTGGTCATGCCCGCAGAGCACGAAGAACGCGCCTGCCGGAAGTTCGGCAGTCAGAATGTCGTGTTCGATATGTTCTACGCGGACAAAGCGATCGGCAAGAGAAACAGCCTCCGGAATCTGGTCTTCTGCGCGGTCATCGAACAATAATGCGCGAAAGCCCGTCGGCTTCGCAAGGCGCAGCAAACTTGTTCCCACGTGCCCGCCGCCGAAGACGACAAGCAGCGGCTTTGGCAGCAAGACCTCAATGAGGACGCTTAACCGGCCGGAGCACGACGAGCCGTCCAGAGACGGGAAGTCGTAGCGTAAGAACCGGTTTTCCCCCGCATCCATCGCGGACAGCGCGTCCCGCTTTGCCATCCGCTCGGCAGGCCCTCCGCCGACGGTTCCGAGCGTGCGACCGTCGGAAAACACGAGCATCTTTCCGTTTTTGCGCGGCACACTGCCCGACGCCTCCGCAATGGTTACGACCGCATATGGTTCTCCCGCGCGCTGCGCGTCCAGCTGCGCTTGCAAAAGCTCCTCCATACGCCCACCTCCCCGTTTCTTTTCTTCATCATACCAGCCGCAAAGAAAAATTGCAAGAGAAGCAATGCTCTCAAACTTCACACTTGACAAACGTGCGCCTTGTCGCTATAATAAATATGCTTTTGAGCGAGGCGGTCTCGTCAAAAAGAATATGGGCCTGTAGCTCAGCTGGGAGCGCAAGCGGCGCGGTTTTAGCTATCGTGTTGTATCTCATGCGGGAGCCACGCGGCTCACCCTCAAAAAGTTCATAAAAATGGGCCTGTAGCTCAGCTGGGAGAGCGAACGGTTCAATTCTATGCCCCCAAATTTGGGGATGTAGCGCAAGCGTCCGGCAGATGGTTCGCATCTATGCCGCCAAAAAAGTCAATAAGGGCCTGTAGCTCAGCTGGGAGAGCGTTCGGTTCGCATCCGAGAGGTCGAGAGTTCGAGTCTCTTCAGGTCCACCATCAAGCTGAACCAAAAAAGATATCAGCGCGAAAAGCCTAGAAGTTTCAACGACTTCTGGGCTTTTTTGCGCCCATTTTTAGAGGCGTGACAAAAAGATGCCAAAATGGACTTTGGCAAATTTGATGGACCTGTACCTTTATCCAAGGCATTTCGAGCCGCTTTTCCGAGAATTTTTCGGGAAAGCGGCTCTATTTTGCTCTCGGCAAAGTGTAGAATTTCGACCGGCGTTTTTGTTGGTTATGCCGAATACGCACTCCAAGCACAGATGCCGGCGCGTTAGCCCGCTGTGCGGCATTTCAGACGTTAAGGCTGCAGGCAAGCCCCATCCCACTTCAGGACGAAACCACGGCGTATTGGCGATGCTGGGACGCGAGAAAGCAAAGCACCCGCTGCCAGCGCAGCGGGTGGTCGCTTATCGGTTGGCTCTCAGCAGAGCATCGGTTTTTAATGTCACGCCCATCATGTCCTTGTGGGCTTCGCGGGTATCCCGACAGAGTGGCGACAGGAAGGTCAATGCGTTCTGAATGCGGCTCAGATCAGACGCAGAGAGTGTGTTCTCATGCAGATGGCGCAGCACCCGGCGATAGGATTCGCGGAGCTTTGCATCCACGGACGGCTGGAAGAAATAGTTTGAAATCAGGCCGCCGATCAATGCGGCCTCGTTATCGGTGTACTGCATGGTGATTGCCCTCCTCTGCAAAGCTCAAACAACAAACGCTGGCATCATACCACAAGATACTGTACCGGTCTATTCGCAATCTGACGAAATATTGAAATACAAACCAAGATACAAACTGAAGCGGCGTTTCGCTCTCTCGTGAAAAGAGGGTTGAAACGCCGCTTTTTTCTTTTCTTAAATTCCGAACCCCAGACGAAGGAGGTCACAAAAATGTCTGTATTCCGTGTTGAAAAAACCAAAGGTTACACGGTCATGTCCAACCACCATCTCCGCAACCATGCGCTGTCCCTCAAGGCCAAGGGTCTGCTCTCGCAGATGCTGTCGCTGCCAGAGGACTGGGATTACACGCTGCAAGGGCTTGCGCAGATCAACAAAGAGAGCATCGACGCCATCCGCGAAGCTGTGCGCGAACTGGAACGTGCCAGTTACATCAAGCGCAGCCGCGAACGCGATGAGCGCGGCTGCCTGCGCGGAACCGTCTACACGATCTACGAGCAGCCGCACGCGGAGCCAACGCCGGAAGAACCTACGCAGGAAAAGCCTGCGTTGGATAACCCAACATTGGAAAAGCCTATATTGGATAAACCTATGATTACTTCCTATTAGGAACACTGTAAATACAAGGCTTTTCGGAGCCTAAAAACCAGAAAAAATAATATTTGATCTATCACATTACGCAAAAAGCCGTCCGGCATGAAAAACGGGCGGCTTTTTTGCGTGGATAGACGGAAAGGAGGCGCAAAAATAACTACAAAATTTTAGCGTTCAAATTTGTGCAACTTTAACGAAAAGGAGAATCGTAAATGGCCGATGAAAAATTGAATACTGGCCCTGCGGAGAATATTTCCCCGGCGGCCGCCGAGCCTATCACCACACCCGAACAGGCCGCAGCGTCTGAGCCCCAGCAGGAACAGACCGGGCCTGCCATACCTGAGTCCGGCGATGTGGTTGTGTCCTTTGACAAAATCAATGAACTTATGGCGGAAAAGAGGCAGAACGCCCGCGCCGAAGTTGAAAAGTCGGAAACCCCCGAAACGCCAGAGGCGGCAGCCCCCGGAGAAACACCACAGCCCGCCAATACGGAGGAACCGAAAAAGCCGCGCCGTGGCCGTCCGCCGAAAGCGGAAAAGGCTGCGACTGAAAATCAGAAAGCGGAGAAATCGGCTGGGGCTCGCAAGGGCCGCCCACCCAAGGCGGATAAGGCGGCCCCTGACAAGCCCAAGCCGTCCAAACGAGACAAAGTGTCCCGAAGCGATGGAAAGGCCCCGGATGCCAAGGAGCCCATTAAGCCCGCACAGGATACGGCACTGAAGGAAACTGCTGCTGTGGAACAGACGGCTCCCGAGCCGACTACACCGCCCCGCCCGGTTGAGGAAGGCAAGCTGGTTTATCTGAAACTTTCCGAGGTTCATCCGTTTCACACATTCCGTCCGCACCCCTTTAAGGTACGGGACGATGCGAAGATGCAGGAAATCGTTGCTTCTATCCGCGTAAACGGTGTAATGGTTCCCGGTCTTGCCCGCCCGGAGAAAGATGGAAACGGCTATGAAATTGTAGCGGGCCATCGCCGTACCCACGGCAGTGAGCTGGCTGGACTGGAGGAAATGCCCTTTATCGTCCGTGAAATGACCGACCACGAAGCGGTACAGGCCATGAAGGACAGCAACAAGCAGCGTGACGGGATGCTCCCCAGCGAATTGGCCGCGCTGCTGGAACTCGAGGTTGAGGACATCAAGCATCAGGGCGGGCGGCTGAAAGGTGTTGCGGAAGGCGATGTCGGGAAACGCTCGGTTGAGATTGTAGGCGAGGCGCATGAAATGAACTATAAAAAGGTCATGCGCTACTTGCGGCTCAACTCCCTTGTGCCGGAGCTTCTGGATAAGGTAGACGATAAAAAGATGGGCTTCATGCCTGCCGTGGAGCTTTCCTACATCAAACCGAAAAATCAGAGGCTTATTGCTGTTTCCATTGACGGGGAGCAGGCTTCGCCCTCGCTGGCCCAGGCCAAACGGCTCCGGGAGCTGGATAAGGAAGGCAAGCTCAACGGCGATGTCATTGACGGTATCTTATCAGAACAGAAAAAGGAGGATCGAGGCGTGATTATTTCTACTGCGGAACTGGAAAAGTATTTTGGCAAGGAGGTCACTCCCGCCGAAATGAAAGAACAGATTATGTCCCTGCTGGATGACTGGAAAGAAAAACAGCCGCCGGAGCTGGCAAAAGCCCCGAAAAAGCAGGAACTTGACAAGTAACAACTTCGAGACACTTTGTCCCGAGAGCCCCGCCCTCGCGCAGAGGCTCTGGTGGTATATATCCCCCGTCGCCGCCTGTTTTTTAGTACAGCCGGGAGTGGGCCGTCAAGGGTGCAGCGCACCGCCGTTTTCGGCGGCTCGCCCTTGACGGTCTGCCCCGGCTGTGCTATTTCCCCGGCAAGCGGCGGGGGTACATCCTCCAGAGCCGCCCCCTTTCCCAAGACTGGGAAAGGGCGTGGGGTTTGGGTTGAACTTTCTTATTAAAATATCGGAGGTATGAACGATGAAACGACCCCTTGCTTATATCACCGCTGCATGGCTCGGCGGCGATAGCGAAAACGCAGAACTGGCGGCGCAGTATTGCCGCACCGTGTATGAGGCAGGCTTTTCTCCTATTTGTCCGCCTTTGTACTTGCCCCTGTTTCTCAATGATGCTGTTCCCGAGGAGCATAAAAGCGGCATCGACATGAGCCGTGACCTGCTCCGCCGTTCTCATGTGCTGGTTGTTTGCGGGCACAGTATGACCGAAGCCATGAAAAATGATATTGCCGTGGCCCAGCGGCTGGGAATTACGGCAACAACCCTTGAGGGCATCCTGACCGTCAAGGGACAGGGCCGCCGCTAATGGCAACCCTGTTTGAAGCCTACGTTACCAACGCCGGAAAGTACAGCGAGGGCCAGCTTGTGGGTGAAACACTGAAATTTCCCACAACCGCCCAGGAGGTGGAGGCTCTTTTGAAACGGATCGGCGTGGATGGCGTCCGCTATCAGGAAATTTTTATTACCTCTTTCGATGGGGATGTGCTGGGGCTCTATGACCATTTGAGCGAGTATGAAAATCTGGACGAGCTTAATCATCTGGCCTGCCTGCTTTCCGAGCTTACCTCATCGGAGCTGGAAACACTGGAGGCCGTCCTCGACAGCGGCGATCACTGTTCTTCGGTGCGGGACATCATCAATCTGACACAAAATCTGGACTGTTACGGCTTTTACCCCGGCGTATCCGATGAGGAAACGCTGGGGCGCATTTATGTGGACGATCTGGAAATGTTGGATGTGCCGGATCAGGTAAAACCGTATTTCGATTATGAGGCGTATGGCCGGGATGCCTGCATCCACGAAAACGGCCATTTTGCCCCGGGCGGCTATGTTGTCAAAGAAAGCGATCATTTCGTGGAAGTGTATCACGGCTTGCAGGATATTCCCAAGGAACATAAGGTATTCTCTTTCCCGAAGCTCTCTATCCGGGAGCAAATGGCCGCCTATCAGGAAATCATAGACGGTTCTTCGCTGGAGGGCTACCGTCAAATGCAGAAAAAAGACCGTGGAGATCGGTGACGGTACTTCGAGACAAATTGTCCCAAGGAAGGAGGCGGTGTAACTGATTGATGAAGATATTTCCCGGCGCACGATAGCCATATCCGTAAAAACAACCAAGCTGACGGCGCGGGGACTGGCGTATGTGCTGGGTATGGTGGGGCGGAAGATCCGCAAGGCATACCGTGGGCGGCAAACACCACACGGCAAGCAAAGTGTGCGAAAGCTCATGGCACACGGTACATCCACAAACAGCATCGAGCTATCCGGGGATGCCAAGTCCTTTGACCGTGTGGCCCGGAAATGGAATGTAGACTATGCGTTCTATAAAATCGGGCCGGACAAATACCTGTTGTTTTTCAAGGCTGGACAGGCAGACGCAATGACCGCCTGCTTTTCTGAGTATTCCCGGAAGGTGTTAAGCAAAGCAAAATCGAACCGAGTTCCCATCCGAGAACAACTGCAACAGGCGGCGGATCAGCTTTCCAAAGAAAAGCCGAAACAGAAAGAACATGCAAAGGAGGTGGCCCATGAGGACAGATAAGATTAGAAAATATCTCATTCTGAACATTCCCTATCTGTTCATCCTGTGGGCGTTCCTCAAGCTGGGAACGGCCTACCGGCTGGCGGCGGGTAACGATTTTGCACATAAGCTCATCGGGCTGGGCCAGACGATTGGCCCGGCCTTTGCTGACTTTGCACCCGGTCTTGCCCCGCTGGATTGGCTTGTCGGTATTGTGGGAGCCGTTGGTTTCCGGCTGCTGATCTATTTCAAAAGCAAGAACGCTAAGAAGTTTCGGCGGGATGCAGAATACGGCAGCGCCCGGTGGGGAACGGAAAAGGACATCAAACCGTTTGTTGATCCGAAGTTTGAAAACAACGTGATTTTGACCGGGACAGAGTTTCTCACGATGAATACCCGTCCGAAAATCCCCGCAAATGCCCGAAACCTGAATTGCTGCATTATCGGCTCGTCCGGCTCCGGCAAAACCCGCTTCTGGCTTACGCCCCAGCTTTTACAGGCTCATTCCTCTTATGTGGTGGTCGATCCGAAAGGTGGTGTGCTGGGACAGGTCGGGGGGTTCCTGCAAAAACGCGGGTACAAAATCAAGGTATTCAACAGCATAGATTTTTCAAAATCCATGCACTATAACCCGCTGGCGTATATCCGCAACGAGGCCGATATTCTGAAATTCGTGGATGCTCTGATTTCCAACACCAAGGGCGAAGGCAAGGAAGGCGATCCATTCTGGACAAAATCGGAAACGCTTTTGTACTGCGCCCTGATTGCCTACATCATTTTCGAGGGGCCTGCCGAGGATCGGAACATGAATACCCTTGTGGATATGATTTCCGGCATGGAGGTCAAGGAGGATGACGAGGATTTTATGAACGCGGTGGACTATATGTTTGCCGGGCTCGAAAAGCGCAAGCCGGATTGCTTCGCGGTCAAACAGTATAAAAAGTACAAATTGGCCAGCGGTGATATATGCTCTAAGTGACTTCTTAATCATGATTTTGTCATGGTTAGTGAAGCAATCACTTAGAGCATTTTTGTTTCAGGAGGTACAGCCATGAGAAATGAAAAAATTACCCCACTGTACGAGCGCCTGAGCCGGGACGATGAGTTACAGGGCGAGAGCAATTCCATATCCAACCAAAAACAGATGTTGGAGGATTTTGCTCGCCGGAACGGGCTGCCAAATCCTACGCATTTTACAGATGACGGTATCTCAGGCACCCGGTTTGACCGCCCCGGATTTTTGGCGATGATGGAGGAAGTGGAGGCAGGGCGTGTAGAGGCAATCGTCATCAAGGACATGAGCCGGTTAGGGCGCGACTATCTGAAGGTCGGTCAGGTTATGGAGGTTTTGCGGCAGCGTGGTGTTCGTCTGATTGCCATTAACGACGGTGTGGACAGTCTGAAAGGCGATGACGATTTTACCCCGTTCCGCAACATCATGAATGAATTTTACGCCCGTGATACCAGCCGGAAAATCCGTTCTGTGTTTAAGTCAAAAGGTATGAGCGGCAAGCACCTGACCGGCACCGTGATTTACGGCTACTTATGGGACGAAAAGCGGGAGCATTGGCTGGTAGATGAGGAAGCCACCGAAGTGGTACGCCGTATCTTCTCCCTCACGCTGGAGGGATATGGGCCTTATCAGATCGCCTGCAAATTATCCACAGACCGGATTGAAATTCCTGTCGTACACCTTGCCCGCTTCAACGAGGGTGTGAACCGTTCAAAGCCGGTCAAAGACCCCTATGGATGGGGATCATCTACCATCGTGAACATTTTGAAAAAACGAGAGTATTTAGGGCATACCATCAATTTCAAGACCCGCAAGCACTTTAAGGATAAGAAAAGCCACTATGTTTCTGAGGACGAATGGACGATCTTTGAGAATACCCATGAAGCCATTATCGACCAGCAGACCTTTGATTTGGCGCAGAAAATCCGCAGCAATGTACGGCGTTATCCAAACGGCTGGGGCGAAGCGGCTCCCCTCACAGGATTGCTCTATTGTGCCGATTGCGGCGGCAAGATGTATGTCCACCGCACCAACAATGGCAAGAGGATTTCTCAATATACCTGTTCCAATTATACCAAAGTTCCGTGTGGGACACTATGCCATACACAACACCGTATCAATGAGAGTGCTGTTCTGACATTGGTTTCCGACACGCTCCGGGCTATCGCTGAATATTCCAAAAATGACCGGACGGAATTTATTCACACCGTTCAGGAAACGCAGGTTGCCCAACAGAGTGCCGATATAGCGAAAAAGCGCAGGCGTCTGGCCGCTGCTCAAAAGAGAGCCGGAGAACTGGAAAAACTGATTTGCAAAATCTATGAGGACAATGTCCTCGGCAAGCTGCCGGATGCACGATATAGGGCGCTTGATGCACAGTATGCCAAAGAGCAGGACGCACTTGAGATTGAAATTGCGGAGCTGGAAAAGGCTGTTACCGGCTACGAGCAAAGCCAGAAATCAGCGGAGAAATTTATAGCCCTGATTGATAAATACGAGAATTTTGACACGCTGACAAACACCATGCTCAATGAGTTTGTAGAGAAAATCCTTGTCCACGAACGCGCCCGAAAAGGCAGTCAGGACACCACGCAGGAAATTGAAATCTACTTCAATTTTTTAGGACGCTATATCCCACCATCCTTACAGCCGGTTCCTTTAACCCCGGAGGAACAGGAAGAACTGCGGAAAAAAGAAGAACGCAAGGACAGGCTTCATCAGAATTATTTGAAGCGGAAAGCCAGCGGCGCACAGAAACGGTATGAGGACAAAATCAAGGCGAAGAAAAAAGCGGAAATGGACGCTAAGAAAGCCCTGATCCGGGCTGAGGATATGAAAAAAGGCGTTTTTTCTACTGTCGGACAGCTGCCGAAAGAAGAACCACGCAAAGGCAGCATAGCAGCCAGCGCAGCAGTCTAATCATCACGAAGCAAAGGAGAATGAATATGAGTAAGTTGACTTACATTCGTTGTGGAGATTATGATATACCCAACCTAAAACTTTCTGAACAGCCGGAAACTTCTATCGGCAAGTACGGCAGAATGCGAAAATCCTACCTAAAGGAACATCGCCCCATTCTCTACAACCATCTGCTGATGAGCGAGAAGCTGTATCCACACCTGTTAGAGATTGAGCGGACAGCACAGGGGCGTGTGGAAACCATGTTGCCTCACATGATGGAAGTTGCGGGTGTCACGGAAGAACTGAAAGCCTGTCACCCTATGCGTTGGGTGGGGCTGATGAACACATTAACGGCACAGATTGAGGAAATTTTAATCAGGGAACTGATTTGCAGCTGAATGGGAGGTGCGGGAAATGCTGACCTTTGAAAAGGTTTTGAAAGTGTTTCAGGCATATCTGGATGATGACCCTTTGTATGAGGTGGTTCAGACCAGCCACGGTTATACATTGATGGCATGGGAGCCCCACCGGAATGACTGGTACAGCGCCGAGATACAGAAAACCCCGGAGGATTTACGGAACGCTTTGTTGAGTACATACGCTAACTTTCTGGAAGATAAGATTACCGGAAATGACCGCGAGCTGACTGTGACAGAAACCGGAGAAATCCAGCAGAGGTGTCGGGAACTTTTGGAAAAGTGCCGGGAACCTTGATATAGAAATGCCAGAAGGAGGCCGCGATTATGCGTCCTCCTTCTGCTTCGCAGTCTGTTCCATTTTGAGCGCCCCGTCTATGGCACCTTCGATAATCGGCAGGTATTGTTCAGGACAGAGCTTCAGCTTGTGGCTGACCCGCTGCCGCTGTGCGCTTTCTTCCCGCATGATCTCCGGGTTAAAATATCGCTCTACGGGAAGTCCGCAGACCTTAATCAACTGGATCATCACAGGCAGGCTCGGAATCGCACCTTGATTCTCAATGTTGGCAAGATACCGCCATTCAATCCCAACCATTTCTGCCAATGTTTTTCGTGCCAAACGCTTTGCCTCTCGTGCGGCTTTGACATCTGCACCGAAGGTTTCAAAACCGGGACAATCTTCAACTTTCGCCATATAACATCACCCAGTTACATTGTATAATTCATACTTTGTCCGTGGAATGTTGCTATATGCAGGTTGGTTGAAGTTTATAATTCACATTTCGTTCCTTGCATTGTTCGAGAAAGAGAACTATAATGTACTCTGTGGAGGTGCGAAATGGACTATATGACATTGAAAGAGGCCGCCGAAAAGTGGGGCGTGACACCTCGTAGGGTAAATTATTATTGCGCCGGAGGGCGCATCCCCGGCGCTGTGAAGATGGCTGGTGTTTGGCTGATCCCAAAGAACACAGAAAAGCCGATTGACGGAAGGACAAAACAAGGGAAGGAGTTGCGCCATGAATAAAATCCTGATTATAGATGATGACAGAGAACTGTGTGCTTTGATTAAACGCAGCGTACAAGCAGAAAACATAGAAGCTGATTTTTGTAATACTGGAAAAGAGGGTTTACAGAAATTAAAAGAGCAGGAATACCAGCTTGTAGTGCTGGATGTGATGATGCCCGGTATGGATGGCTTTGAAACGCTGGAAGAAATCCGCAAAGAGAACAGCCTGCCGATTTTGATGTTCACATCCAAAAATGACAGCATTTCTAAAGTGCGGGGCTTACGAGCCGGGGCGGACGATTATCTGACAAAACCGTTTGATATGGACGAACTGATTGCCCGTATTGCGTCCCTCATTCGCCGCTACACCCGTTTTAATCATCAAGCCGGAGCTGTGCAAAAACTGGATTTTGATGGATTGCAAATTGACCTTGAAAATCGTTCTGTTACGACGGAAAATGGCACTTTTGAACTTCCACCAAAGGAATTTGATTTGCTCCTGTACTGTGCAAAGCATCAAGGGAAAATTTTGACAAAACAGCAGATTTATGAGGAAGTTTGGGGCGAAGAATATTTCTATGATGACAGTAACATTATGGCGATTATCAGCCGACTTCGTAAAAAATTAGAAGTCAATCCTTCAAGCCCAAAGTATATACAAACGGTCAAAGGGATTGGCTACCGGTTTAATAAGGAGGTGTAGTCAGCATGGAAATTATCGTATTCTTGTCCATTGTGATTGCTGTTGTGGCTGTATTGACTTCCATCGTTCTCATTCGGCGCGTAAAAAAGCAAATCGCAGAAATGACCGATGCACTGGTTGATGTGAAAGACGGAAATGGCAACCGGCGTATTCTATCTGCAACAAATGAACTGACAGCACCTCTTGCCTATGAAATCAACGAGATCGTTGTGGCCTATGAAAGCAGACTTTCAACTGTACGGCAGACAGAAGAAACCAACCGCCAGCTTATGACGAGCCTTTCCCACGATGTGCGAACGCCCCTTACTACTCTGATTGGGTATCTTGACGCTGCACACAAAGGACTGGTCACAGGAAAAGACCGGGATGATTATATTGAAACCGCCCGCCGGAAAGCCCATGATCTGAAAGAATATATTGATGTACTCTTTGACTGGTTCAAGTTAAATTCAAACGAGTTTGCTTTGGAGATCCAGAGCGTTGAGGCCGCAGAGCTGACAAGAAATATCCTCATTGACTGGATACCGATTTTTGAGGATAAACAGGTTGAGTATGACATCGATATTCCCGAACAGCCTGTCCGGGTAAGATTGGATATGGACAGCTATATGAGGATCGTCAACAATCTCATTCAAAATGTAATTGCTCACAGCCATGCAGACAAAATCAAAATTGCCCTGTCAAAGAAGGAAAATAACATGGAGCTGCTGCTGGCGGATAATGGAGTGGGAATTGAGAAGGAAGATTTGAAACACATTTTTGAACGGCTCTATAAGTGTGACAAAGGACGCTCTGAAAAAGGCAGCGGACTTGGTCTTTCTATTGTCCATCAGCTTGTAGAAAAGATGGGTGGGAGTATAATTGTTTGCCGTTGGCTTTATGGCAGTTGGAGGATTGGTAAATCTTGCGGTTTTGCTGTTTCAGGGCTGGGAGCCGGTTGGGTTTTGGATCTTGTTTGGCGTTGGGATAGAAGAAGGGCTGATTATGTGGGTAGGCGCACTTCCATGTATCCTGCTCGTTGTTCTTCTTAATAAAAACTATATCGTGTCGGTCGTGATTACCTTTTTCTATACGACTGCAAATTATATCCTTTCGATGAGCGATGCGTTCCTCACACAGCCTTTTGGTTTGAATATCGGAACCCTGTTTCCGGGACCGCTGGCTTTCCGCTGGACCTTCCAATTTTATGACCAAAGCCAGACCAGTGCGGAATTGGCAGACTTGTTGGAACGGATCAGTCCGTATTTTCTGAATGGTGTTCAGGTGTTCGGTGTGATTGTTGTGGAAGCCGTTGTATTTCTTGCGCTGATTGCGTTGGTTTACCGGCGCCAGGAAATCTAAGGGGGTGTAATTATGTGGGATTTATTAAAAGCAGAATTGCTCAAGCTACGCCGGTGCCAAATACTTTGGGTGGGGCTGGTGGCGCTTGCACTCTGTCCGTTGGTGCAATATGGGAGCCTGCTGATTGTGGAGGCGGAGTACCGAAATCCAAACTATGATTTTTCCACTCTGTTTGAGAATGTTGTCTGGGGCAATACGCAGATGTTTTTTCCGATTTCACTGGTGATGATTGGCAGCTGGCTGATTGACAGAGAATCCACCCATGATACGCTGAAAAACATCATGACAATTCCTGTTTCCATGCCGAAAATGCTGGGAGCTAAGCTCTTTTGGGTCGGGATTTTTGCAGTCCTGCTGGGAATATACAGCGTTGGCGTTACCTTGATTACTGGATTGACGGTTGGATTATCGGGACTGACAGTGGAAGTGTTTTTTCATGGAGGTACACAGATCGTGTTGGCAGCTCTGACGACCTATTTGGTCTGTATGCCGCTGATCTTGATTTTTGGGCAGATCCGAGGGGCATATCTGGGAGGTTCCATTCTGGCGTTTTTCCTTGGATATAGCATGCTGTTCTTCAAAGGCGGTATCCTTGCCAGCATCTATCCGTTTTCTGCTGCGCTGATTTTAGTGGGCTTTGACATGAGTGGATATGCCGGAACAACCACAGCCCCGAATCCTTTGCTGGCAGTCATTGGGGTTGGCATCATGGTTCTCTGGGCGGTGCTGTTGTTACTGATGTCCAGTAACAAAAAAGAAATAAAATCCCGTAAACAGGCAAATTCCAAGGGAAAAGGAAAGCGTGCTGTACGCAGGAAAGGAAGGTGATACCTGTGAAGAAAATAGTTCTATCATTATGCTTGATACTGTTGGGCGCTTCTGTGCTTTCCGGTTGTACAAAAGATGAAGTTCTCGATCAGTATAACAATATTGTTCAGTCTGCTGGTTCCATAGCACTTACCGGAAATTCATCCTTACAAGGTACGAAAGAAAAAGGAATTGATGATTATACAGGAAGCTATACAGCCAACTATGAGGATTTTTCAGATACAGAGTATTTGTTCGGCGGAACTTCCATAAAGCGTGAAGCGGGTAAGGATCTGTCTATTGACTGCGCGCTGGAGGTTACGGATGGAACTGCAAAAGTATTTTGGATTTCTGAAGCTGATGAAGAAGTCACTTTGCTTGAAACAACCGGAACATATAGTGATACAATTACACTCCCTGAAGGTGGAAACTATATCGGCATTGAATGTGAAAATTTCACTGGAAGCATTGAATTGAATATGGAGTAACATTCTGCCGGACGACGGCAAAAGAAAAAAAGCCGTCGTAAAGCAGACACATTTCCACGCGCCTATGAAGCGGCGGCTTTGATTTGCAGAGCCGCCGTTTCTTTTCGTTTATCCTAAACCAACGACGACCTAACACCGTGTAAATCCACGGCGGCACATAGGAGGATTGCCGCCGTGTCTATTTTTGCCTTTTTTCACAGTGCCCGTGATCTGCACCAGCTAAAAAAAGCCTGTTCCCAGCAGCGGAGCAATGCGGTCAGCAGTATGCACTATACCATGTAACTGAACAACAAAATATACTCTATTACGCTCGTATGGCTTTATGCCGTCCGGGCGCTTTTTTGTCCTTATGGAGCCGGAACATCGGGTCAGCATGGCCCGAACTTTATCCCCGGTGCCGCTCCCCGCCGCCTCATTCAGATTTACCCAAAAAATCTGAATGGAGGAAAGGCAGATGGAAGTTACCATCAATTATAACGGACAAGTTGTGGCCGTGGAGGTCACGCTGGAAGTCTATGAATTTCTTGACCGGGCCGATCACAAAACGGAGAACCTGTTTCATGAACAGCGGCGGCATTGGGATGGCCGGGAGTTTGACGAGTACATCATTACCACCGAGGGTGTAGGAGCCTACGGTGAAACGCCGGAAGAATACCTTTGCCGCATGGAAACGCTGCATGAGCTGATGGCGGTTCTGGACACCTGTACCGAGGCTCAGCGCCGCCGGTTCCTGCTCTATGCGCTTGACGGGCTGAGCCTTGCAGAGATCGGTGTGCTGTGCGGCTGCTCCAAAGTGGCTGTGTATCAAAGTGTGGAGGCGGTCAGAAAAAAATTTATAAATTTCTTTGAGAACAGGCTTAACGAATGACCTGTTTTCTGGCTACCAAGTGAAAGGGATCATTTCCCTTATCTCAGCGAGGGGCGGACAGCGGACGAGCTGCCCGCCTCTCCGATTTTCAGGAGGTAAGCCTATGAAAACAATCAATCTGCGGTGGATGTATCCCCACTACCGGCATGACGAGTTTGTGGATGTTACGGACGAGGTATGGGCAGCGATGTATCAGGCCCAGCGGGAGATGGAGAACTATGAGCGTCGGAAAGTCTACCACCGCGCCTACTACTCTCTGGACGCATACAGCTGGCTGGAAAATTACGCACTGGAACACAGCAGATCGCCGGAAGATATTTTGCTGGAACGAGAAGAAATGACCACCCGCCTGCACCTGATAGCAGCTCTGCTGGTGGCTCTGACTCATGCCACTCCGACACAGGCCCGCCGTGTTCACGCCTACTACATTGCCGGTATCAAGCAGCCGGAAATCTCCCGGAGAGAGGGCGTCCACAGCAGCAAGGTCAGCGTTTCCATCCGTCGGGGTCTGCGGAATATGCGCCGCTGCTATGATGACCTTTTTCAAACAGAGTGAGGGCGTGCCTATGCAGACCATCAATCTCAAACAATATTATCCATTTTGCAAAGAGGACATTTTTGTGGAGGTGTCCGATGAGATCGTCGAAGCGTTTCTTCTGGATAAGAGAGCCGAGGCCGCCAGAGAGCGCAAGATGTTCCGGTATAAGGCGTTTTATTCCCTCGATTGTAACGATGGAATCGAAAATGCCGCCATCGGCTGGGCGCAGCCAGCGCCGGAGGACTACCTGATAGAAAAAGAAGAATTAGCCGAATACGAAGAACTGATACGGCGATTGTACGAAGCAATTTCTTCCCTGCCGCCTATGCAGGCTCGCCGTGTCCATGCCCGCTATATGCTGGGTATGAAAGTGAAAGATATTGCCGCAATGGAGGGTATCACACCATCACAGGCGGGAAAATCCATCCACGCCGCACTGCGGAGGCTGCGCCGGTACTTTGCACGTCAGAAATGGACGGTCAATCTATGAGCGTTTCCAAAGAAAAGAGGTGCATGACATGAACGAAAAAATTACAGCCCCACAAAAAGAAGAACGGCAGGAAGTCCTGAAGGAGATCCGGCAGCTTGAGAACCGCAAGAAGATTTTGGAGAACAAGCAGCGGAACGAAGAACGCAGGGTTCGCACCCGCCGCCTGATTGAGCGCGGAGCCATTTTGGAGGGTATTTTTCCGCTGGCTCCCAACCTTTCCGGCGCAGAGGTCAAAGCATTTCTAATTGCCCTGTCCCATCTTCCGGGGGCTGTGGAATTGACTGCAAACCTGCCAAAATCCGGGGACACGCCATAAGTCCCTTGTTTACAAGGGCGCACTTATACACCGTTGCCGGTGTCGTGCGCCCTGCCGGGGGCGTTGCGTACTTCGTCCACGATGGGGCGCTACACTCCCCAAACCCCTTGTGCGCTCTGCGCAGCCAAACACCCGCTTTGCGTTTGTCCGGCTCCACAGAGCCTGTTATCCCCTCACTGAAAGGAGGTGTTCCCCATAGATTTCTGTCATATCCCCGTCAGTATCATCAAGCGCAGCGCGGGCCGTTCTGCCGTTGCCGCAGCTGCTTACCGCAGCGGAACCAAGCTGACAAATGAATGGGACGGAATGACCCACGACTACACCCGGAAAGGTGGCATTGTCCATGCGGAGATCATGCTGCCTGCCCACGCGCCGCCGGAATTTGCAGACCGATCTATCCTCTGGAACAGCGTGGAGCAAATCGAGAAAGCAAGGGACAGCCAGCTTGCCCGCGAGATTGAAGCAGCCCTGCCCCGTGAACTGTCCGGCGAAGAGCAGCTTGCCCTTGTGCGTGCCTATGTGAAGGACAACTTTGTAGACAAAGGAATGTGCGCCGACTTTGCTATCCATGACAAGGGAACCGGCAACCCTCATGTCCATATCATGCTGACGCTCCGGCCTCTGAAAGAAAATGGACAGTGGGGCGCAAAGTGCCGCAAGGCATACGATCTGGACGAGAACGGCCAACGTATCCCGGACGGGAAAGGCGGCTGGAAGAACCACCGGGAGGACACCACCGACTGGAACGACAAAGGAAATGTGGAGATTTGGCGGGCAGCGTGGGCGGCCTACACCAATCGGGCGTTGGAATCTGCCGGCAGACCGGAGCGCATTGACCATCGCAGCTACAAGCGGCAGGGCATTGATAAGATCCCCTCTGTCCATCTGGGGCCAGCCGCCAGCCAAATGGAAAAGCGCGGCATCCGCACCGACAAGGGCGAAGTAAACCGGCAGATCGCCGCCGACAACAAGCTGCTGAAAGAAATCAAAGCCCGCATTACCCGTCTTTATCGCTGGTCGAAAGACGAAGCGGAAAAACCACAAACACAGCAAAGCAGCTTGACCGCCTTGTGGGAGGCCCAGCAGCAGTTGGACGCTCCCCGCACCCGCACCGGCAAAATCCGGGCTTTGCAAGAAAGCGCTGCACTATTCAGCTTTTTGCAGGCAAACGGCATCCAGTCTATGCAGCAGCTTCATGAAAAAATCGCTGATATGAACAGCCGTTACTATGACCTGCGCGGAAAGATCGTCAAGGCCGAGCGCCGGATCACTACCCTTACCGAGCGCGGGGAGATGTGGGAACAGTACAACCAGTACAAGTCCATCCACAAGCAGCTTGCCAAAGTAAAGCCGGAAAAACGGGAACAGTTTGAACAGCGCCACAGCCGGGAACTGATCCTCTATGACGCAGCGGCCCGGTATCTGAAAGAACTGAAAGACAACGGCGAGGCAATCACCCCGAAGGCATGGCAGCGGGAAATCGACCAGCTGACCGCCGGAAAGCAGACGGATACGCTTGCCATGAAATCAATGCGGGAGGATTTGAAAGCAGTGGAACGGCTCCGCAAAACCGCCGAGCAGTTGTCCCGACAGGAACGGGACAAACCTCACGACCGGGAGCCGGAGCGGTAAGGGCTACCGCGTTTTGGCGTACTCCTTTTAGGTGCGTCGCGTTTCACGACACCCTTTTGCACACAGAAAAACCGCCGTACAGGTTTCCCCATACGGCGGCAGTCGGTTTATTTGCCGAACAAGTCGCTGTGTGTGCCGGTGCGGGCCAGCGTCAGCACCAGAACATCATCTTCTATGCGGTAGACAAGCAGCCAGTCCGGGAGAATATGACATTCCCGATGGCCTGCCCAATCGCCGGACAGGTCATGGTCACGGTTCTTATCCGGCAGCGGTTCGCCCATCGCCAGCAACGCTACGACCTGCTCCAGCAGCTCGATCTTTAAGCCACGCTTGATGGCTCGTTTGTAGTCTTTTTTGAAACTGGTCGTGTACTTGACGGTATATTTGGTTTCTTTCATCTTTTCAGGTCAGCAAACAACTCGTCAAGGTCATTGTAGCCCTTTACAGACGGGTCTTTTGCAATCCTTTCCGCTTCCAGCATGGCAGCAACCGTTTCTTTGTTCGGCTGTTCCAGCCTTACTTCAAAGGGAATGCCGCCTTCACGAAGCGACTGGCGCACAAAGATGTTAAATGCCGTAGTCAGGTTCATGCCAAGTTCAGTAAACAGTGCGTCCGCTTGCGCTTTCAAATCTGCGTCCATGCGGATACTGATGTTTGTGGTATTTCCAGCCATACGATCAACCCCTTTCTGCTGGCAATTATAGTATATGCCATTTGCACGAAGAAAACAATACTTTGCACGAATATTTAACAATAAATTCATTTAAGGAGGTTACCAACTTTATGAAAGAAATCATTTATGAAGAACAATAAGTCTGAACCTATCCCCGTCATGGATTACCGCCAGTACCGCAGAGTGCGGAGGCTGGTGCATGAGTGCTGTAACTACATCGACGGAAACTGTATCGCCCTGGACGATGGGGAGGAATGTGTCTGTGTCCAGTCTATTTCCTACTCCCTGTTGTGCAGGTGGTTTCGGGCGGCGGTATTGCCGCAGGACAAGGAACTGGAAACGGCGCTGTTCCACCGGCTGAATGCGAAGAAGTGCACCGTATGTAGGGCGCTGTTTACCCCCGGTTCCAACCGGGCCAAATACTGCCCGGAATGTGCCGCACGCATGAAGCGGGTCAACGCCGCAAAGCGCAAGCGAAAACAACGGGAGAAATGTCACGCTTTAGGGGCTGAAAAACCCTTGTAAATCAAGGCTTTTTTCGAGGGTGTCAAAGGCAGGCTGATAGATTTATCCTCTGACCCCTAAAACGGCCTTAAAATGCGTATAGAATCCCCAGAGAACCCCCAAGGAGGAACCCTATGTCAGACAACCGAAAATATTATTACCTGAAACTCAAAGAAAACTATTTTGACGATGATTCCATCGTGCTGCTGGAAAGTATGCAGGATGGTGTGCTGTATTCCAACATTCTGCTCAAGCTGTATCTGAAATCGCTGAAACATGGTGGACGGCTCCAGCTTGACGAGGACATCCCCTACACGGCGCAGATGATCGCCACCATTACCCGCCAGCAGATCGGCACTGTGGAGAGAGCCTTGCAGATCTTTTTGAAGCTGGGTCTTGTGGAGGTGCTGGACAGCGGCACATTCTACATGAGCAACATCGAACTTTTAATCGGCCAGTCCTCTACCGAGGCTGAGCGAAAGCGGGCTGCGAGGCTCCAAAATAAGGCTCTTTCTGCGCCCCGGACAAACGGCGGACATTTGTCCGACATTCGTCCACCAGAGATAGAGATAGAGTTAGAGAAAGAGATAGAGATAAAGAGAGAGATAGAGAAGGGACACCCCGTCCGCGCCTATGGCCGTTACCAGAATGTTTTCCTGACGGACGGGGAACTGGCAGACTTGCAGGCCAGCTTTCCCACTGTATGGGGCCAGTACATCGAAAAGCTGTCCGAGTACATGGCCTCTACCGGCAAGCGGTATCAGAGCCATGCCGCCACCATCCGGCGCTGGGCCGGTGAGGACGCGAAGAAAGCGGCCCCGCCCACCCGCAACCGGGATTACAGCGTAAAGGAGGATGAAACCGTATGATGGAGATTACCGCAGAAATCCGGGCGCTGATCGACAAGGCAGCCGCCGGTGTGGAACTGGCCGGGGACGAGTACATAGACCTGGTAGACGGCCTCATTCACTGTAAGAAATGCGGCGGCCAGAGGCAGACTGTTGTGCCATGCTTTGGAAAACCAGGCTACTTCATGCCCCGCTGTATCTGCCAGTGCCAGCGGGAGGCCGAGGAACAGCGCAAGACTGCTGAAGAACGGCAGCGCCGCATGGAGCGTATCAAACGCCGAAAGGCACAGGGCTTGCAAGACCGTTATCTGTATGACTACACATTTTCCAATGA
This sequence comes from Oscillospiraceae bacterium, assembly GCA_916988195.3. Lineage (GTDB taxonomy): Bacteria > Bacillota > Clostridia > Oscillospirales > Oscillospiraceae > CAG-170. The sequence goes on along the minus strand of CAKASQ030000017.1, from coordinate 96,402 downwards.
TAACGGGCAAAACCCATTGATGGACAAGGCTCACGCCTATGTGGAGAACTGGAAAGAGGCATATAAGAGCAATATCGGGCTTTTGCTATTTGGAGATGTGGGAACCGGCAAGTCTTTTTTCGCCGGATGTATTGCCAATGCTTTGCTTGACCGGGATGTGCCGGTGCTGATGACGAACTTTCCCACCATCCTGAACCGTCTGACGGGAATGTTTTCCGAGGACAGGTCGGAGTTTATTGCCAGCTTTGACGAGTATGACCTGCTTATCATTGACGATCTGGGAGTAGAGCGCAGTACCGAATATGCTATGGAGCAGATGTTTTTCGTCATTGACAGCCGCTACCGCAGCCGCAGGCCCATGATCATCACCACCAACCTGAAGCTGGCCGAACTCAAAAACCCGCCTGACCTGGCACACGCCCGTATCTATGACCGTATTTTGGAACGGTGCGCGCCGATTCTCTTTGACGGGAAGAATTTCCGGGAAGAAAATGCCGGTGCTACCCGACAGACAGCAAAAGACATTGTAAACAGTAAGCACGACTGATTTTTTACCGGCGGCACAGACCCGTTCGGAGAAAGGAGCGCCATGAACAAAGAACCCCATACTATGCAGGTGGCAGACGCCGTTACTGCGTCCAGAGCGCCGGAAAACACGCCAGCGATGGTAAAGAAAATCGGCAAGACAACCTATAAGGTTCATGTCCATTTCAGCCAGACCAGCACAGAAACCATGAGCGATAAAATCAAGCGTATGCTCAAAAATGAAATTCAGCAGATGTGACAGACTGATAAACGAAGCCGCCTTGTGCTAAACTGATAATGGTACGCACCAAAATTTTTGTCAAGGAGGACACGAAAATGCTTTACACAGAAAAAGAGAAGCATGAAATTGAACGAGTAAAGGAGGTCTTTGCGGAACATCTGCGGCAAAGCCCTGATTTTGAACTGCTCTGGTCGGACAAGGTAGGCTATGTCTGGCTGACGATTGGCGTCAATCCGCTTTATGTGGATACTGGCATTAGGATAGAATCAGCTGCTGATCTCTGCGGCAGGTGTTTGGATGATGTTGCTACGGATGTTTTATATATGACAGGCAACGATCATGCACTGGAGAAAGCCGATCCGCTGGAATTGGCCGAAATCAAGCGGCGCTGGGAGCCATATATCAACCAGCTGCCAGACTATGCGTATCTCTGCAAAGACCTGCTGAACGGAAAAATGTAATCTATCAAACGAGGTGTCAGGAGCCATACGGTGCTTCTGGCACCTTTTTTGTGGATTTTTTGTGAATTTGATTAAAAAGTCCTTGACAATTTGTCTCTGGCAAGACGGCAAAAAGCATTTTGATTTCCTGCGGTGCGCGACTGGCTCCCTTTGACATCCCGCAGCTTCGTGAAGTCATGGCCTATGACGAATTGGAGCTTGACCGCATCGGAGATCGGAAAACAGCGGTATTCTTCATCATTTCCGATACCACGCAGACCTACAACTTTTTAGTGGCGCTGGCATTTTCGCAGATGTTCAACCTCCTGTGTGAACGGGCGGACAATGTTCACGGTGGCCGCCTGCCGCACCATGTACGGGTGCTGTGGGACGAAGCAGCCAACACGGGACAGGTGCCCCAGCTCGAAAAGCTGGTCGCGGTTATCCGCTCCCGCGAGGTGAGTCTGTGCCTGTTGTATCAGCAGTTGGCACAGTGCAAGGCTATTTACGATAAACACGCCGAGACAATCCTCGGCAACATGGACAGCGTGGTGTTCCTTGGTGGCCGCGAAGCCAGCACCATCAAGGAAATATCCGAGAACTGGCTGGGAAAAGCCACAATCAGTATGCAGACCGACAGCCGCTCCCGTGGTCAGTCGGAAAGCTACAGTCAAAATACCCAGCGGCTGGGCCGGGAACTGATGACCCCAGCCGAACTTGCAACCATGCCGGGAGATAAATGTATTTTGCAGCTTCGGGGCCTGCCCCCGTTCTTCTCTCCCAAGTATGATCTGAAACGGCATCCGAACTACCGCTATACGGCGGAGGCCGATAAACAGAAAAACGCTTTTGACCTCGACAGGCTCATTAACCGCCGCAGGCGGCCCGGGCTGAACGAGGTGTGTACGATGTATGAGGTGGCTGTGCCGGACGATGCACTCACGGAAGAGGACGAGGACATCCTCAACTATGATGACATCGACGATCCAGACGCCTTTGCATAAATGCTTCGAGACAAAGTGTCCCGAAGTTTGTAACCTGCCGCCTGCATGGGCGGCTTTTTTGTTACCGGAAAAATCCCGGAGAAATGGAGGCTTATATGGCATTTTTCTCATCTGCAATCGACACTTTACAGACCCTCGTTATTGCTCTCGGTGCTGGCCTTGGCGTGTGGGGCGTGGTTAATCTGCTGGAGGGCTACGGCTCGGATAACCCGGGCTCCAAGTCCCAGGGCATGAAGCAGCTCATGGCGGGCGGCGGCATCATCCTCATTGGCACCACGCTGATCCCTCTGCTGTCCGGCCTGTTTTAAGGTAGGCGCTTATGGATTTTCTCACCGACTGGCTCACAAACTGGCTCAAAGAGCTTCTGATTGGCGGGATCATGGGGAACCTCGAAGGTCTTTTTGATACTGTCAATACCCAAGTCGGAGAGATTGCGGCACAGGTAGGGACTACCCCGGCGGCGTGGCACGCCGGGGTTTTCTCCCTGATCCGACAGCTTTCCGAAACGGTGATCCTGCCGATTGCCGGAATGGTGCTGACCTTTGTTGCCACTTATGAGCTCATACAGATGCTTTTGGAAAAGAACAATATGCACGAGGTTGACGTTGCGAACCTCTATAAATGGATGTTCAAAACGGCCTGTGCAATCCTGATCCTGTCAAATACATTCAATATCGTCATGGCCGTGTTCGATGTGTCGCAGAGCGTTATCGCGCAGGCAGGCGGGCTGATTCAAGGCTCTACCGATGTTTCGGCGGATATGCTTGCCGAACTGGAAACCTCGCTGGAGGCGATGGACTTGGGGCCACTTTTGGGGCTGTGGCTGCAGTCTGCGCTCATTGGCTTCACGATGAAGGCGATGGGAATTATCATTTTCGTTTTGGTGTATGGCAGGATGCTGGAAATCTATCTGCTGACCAGTCTGGCCCCCATCCCCGTTGCTACGCTTTCCAACCGGGAGCTTGGTAGCACCGGGCAAAACTACATCAAGTCCCTGTTTGCCGTGGGCTTTCAAGGGCTGCTGATTCTTGTATGTGTTGCAATTTACGCGGTGCTCATTCAAGGCATCGCAACAAGCGGCGATCCCATCGGGGCGATTTGGGGAACTGTGGGCTACACGGTTTTGCTTTGCTTCATGCTCTTTAAGACCGGGAGCATTGCCCAGCGTATCTTTGGCGCTCATTAACAGGAGGAGGTGCTTATGCCGAGAAGATACGGGGCGGATGGAACGCGCTTATGGAATGGAAAAACGCCGGAGGAGTTTACTGAAGCGGACGCTTACCGCTTTATGGCGGAAACGGAGGCCGTCCTGCAAAGAAAAGAGCTGATGGACGACCCCGCCCAGCCTGCTCCGGCAAGCGGAAAGGAGGAATTTTATCTGAGTAAGAAAGACGATGTATTGCTGACCCCGGAGCAGATTGCTGCGGAGGAGCGGCGCTGGCTATTTGATGCCCCCATCGCGGAGCTTGCAGAAGTCAAGGGCGTTAGTATTGACGAAGCGGTAAAAATGCGGACGGATGCCGTCTTGCAAGAGGCGGTTGTTCCGATCACGGTATCTGTTCGCCCGATTGAGCCGCAGGGAAAGTTGATCGGCTTCGCCAGCGTCAATTTTGGCGGTGTGGTCATCGATGATTTTAAGGTTGTGGACGGGAAAAACGGGATTTTCCTCGGTGCTCCATCTAAGCCCGATCCTGCCAGCCGGACGGGATACCGGGCTACGGTTCGGATTCCTGACCGCGCCACACAGGAGCGGATCAATGCGGCTGGTGTGGAGGCGTATCATGCGGCGGTGGAACAGCTTGTTGCACGGGCCCAGGCGGTACGGCCTGCCCCGATCAAGGAGCAGATGGCCGAGGCCGCAAAACAGGCGGGAAAAGAAAACGCCGCTCGGCCTGCACCTGCCAAGGCAAAGGAGGCCCGCAATGACCGATAGCCGCACTTTGGGACAACGTGTCCCGAAGGGGGGCTTGTTTCTCATGGATGGCATCGAGGGCCTGCGTTCTTTGCCAAAACATAGCGTGGATATGCTGCTGACCGATCCGCCCTACGGCACAACCCGGAATTATTGGGATGTGCCCCTGCCGCTCCCGGAACTGTGGGAGGCGGTGAAATGGGCGGTCAAGCCGAATGGTGCGGTGCTGTTCTTCGCACAGTGCCCCTTTGACAAGGTGCTGGGCGCATCCAACCTCGCCATGCTCCGCTATGAGTGGATTTGGTACAAGGAGCGCGGAACAGGTTTTCTCAATGCAAACCGGGCTCCGCTGAAAAAGTCCGAGAATATCTTGGTGTTTTACCAGAAGTCCCCGGTCTACAATCCGCAGTTTACTTATGGCAAGCCTTATACCCGCGTACATTCCCGAAGCGGTACAAGCTCCAACTATGGAAAATTTGAACGGCAGGGCTCGGAGTCCAACGATGGCCGCCGCTATCCCGGAAATGTGCTTTTTGTGCCTACGGTGTCCGGCGGCATCCACCCCACGCAGAAGCCCGTGGAGCTCTGCGAGTATTTGATCCGCACCTATACCCGCCCCGGCGAACTGGTCGCGGACATTTGCGCGGGCTCCGGCACAACCGCGATTGCAGCTATCAACACAGAACGCCGCTTTGTATGCTTTGAAACGGCCCCGGCCTTTTATGCCGCTGCCAGTGAGCGCATCCGTGCGGCGCAGGCAGTAAAAAGCTCTGGCGAGAAAGGAGTGTAATTATCCAGCAGTATTCTATCATTTACGCCGATCCCCCTTGGCGCTACTCGGCTAAGAAAGTACAGGGCGCGGCGGAAAAACATTATCCCACTATGAGCATTGAGGAGTTATGTGCGTTGCCTGTGGCTGATCTTGCAGCCCCGGACAGCGCACTCTTTTTATGGGCCACTTTCCCGCAGCTCCCGGAGGCGCTCCGGCTGATCGAGGCTTGGGGCTTCACCTACAAAAGCGTTGCTTTCGTCTGGCTGAAAAAGAACAAGAAGGCGGATAGCTGGTTTTACGGCCTTGGCTTCTGGACAAGGGGCAATGCAGAAATCTGCCTGCTGGCAACCAAGGGACATCCAAAGCGGCAGGCTGCCAACATTCATCAATTCATCATTTCCCCGATTGAAGCCCATAGCAAAAAGCCGGACGAGGCCCGCGCCAAAATCATTTCCCTGATGGGCGATCTGCCCCGCGTGGAGCTCTTTGCCAGGCAGACCCCGCCCGGCTGGGCTGTATGGGGAAATGAAGTAACACCAACCATCCCGGACTTTGGGACACATTGTCCCGAAGTACAGAAAGATTAACTATTAAAAGTCAACCCCGAAAATGAATGGTGGTGGTGAAAAAGAGATGGCTCAAAAAAGGTATAGCAAAGCTGAGGTCTTGTCAGACCCCTGCTGGCTATTCAAGTAGCTGCACTTAAGCCGCTGAGCAATATGGCTGCCTGGATTTCTCCATGGCAAATATCAGACGAACCAACTTTTTGGCCGCGTGAGAGATGGCAATATTGTAGTGTTTTCCCTCCGCCCGCTTCTTGGCGAGATAATCAGCAAAAGCCGGGTCCCAGTGGCAGACATACTTGGTTGCGTTGTAAAGTGCGTAGCGTAGGTATCGGGAGCCACGCTTTTCCATATGCGGGTAGCAATTTTTGAGCTGTCCGGATTGGTAAGTGGAGGGGGACATCCCTGCATAAGCCAACAGCTTGTCTGGGGAGTCAAACCGGGTGAAGTCGCCGACTTCTGCCAGGATCATGGCAGCCATGCGGAACCCCAGCCCAGGGATAGTGGTAATAGGAGAATGAAGCTCATCCATAATGGATTGGATTTGCTCTTCGATTTCATCAATTTCACGATCCAGTTCACGGATGAGCCGGATGGTGTGCTGCAATTCAAGGGACTTGGCAGGCATCTGAGAGCCAATAGAGTTTTTGGCGGCATTTCGTATTTCAAGAGCCATATCCCGTTTGTAGTGGCCATTGGAGGCGGTTTCGAGCAATGCTTTCAGCCTCGTTAAATGGGTATTGGCAACCTGTTTGGCCCCCGGGAACTCTTCCAGCAGGGCGTAGACAGAAGCAATATGCAGAGAAGGGACGAGTTTTTCCAATTCCGGAAACAGAATGCAGACCAGCCGGGCGATAGAACTTTTCAGCTTGGCACGTTCTTTCACCTTGTCAAAACGGTATCTGGTCAGTGACTTTAGCTCCTCGTTGTGGTATGCTGTATCTGTGTAGGGTTTGAGGCCCGCATCGGATAACAGCATAGAAGCAATCGTTCGTGCATCCACCCGGTCAGTCTTGGTCTTTCTCAGGCTAAGGCTCTTTCGGTAAAGGTTTGTGCGCAAGGGATTCAGGACATAGGTGGTCAGACCGTTGTCAAGAAGAAACCCGAGCAGATTGTAGCTGTAATGTCCGGTAGCCTCAAGCCCTACTTTTATTTTATCCTGCGGTGCGGTACAATGCCGGATTCGCTGTAAAAGGTAGTGGAACCCGTCCATGGTGTTGGGGATTATGAATGCATCCGCCAGGACTTCGCCCTCGGAACTGACGATAAAGCAATCGTGCTTATCTTTTGAGACATCGATGCCAACAGAAACCACCATAACAAATACCTCCAACGATAAATATGTGATGCTGCATCCACAGTGCACCTTACTTTTGTAGCCTTGTTCCACATAAACCGTCTGGCGGTATTTAACTGATCAACAAAACTGTAAGGGGCTGTGGTTGGAACCTTTCTGGAACCATCTCGTGGTAGGAGGTTGAAACCAATCCACAGCATCCCTTACAGTGTAGCACAGCCCTTGGAGAGGGGCTCTAATAACTACTACTCTATAATACAAGGAGTGTGATCTATGCCCTATGTAAACGTACCAAGCGATTTATCCAAAATCAAAACAAAGATGGCTTTCAACCTCACCAAACGCCAGCTTGTCTGCTTCGGCAGCGCGGGCGCAGTGGGGATTCCGGCCTATCTGCTGACCCGTGGCACCCTCGGCAATACCGGGGCGATGTTTCTCATGCTGGGAATTATGCTCCCGGCGTTCCTGCTGGCCATGTATGAAAAGGACGGCTTACCCTTTGAAAAGGTGGTGCGGAATATCATCCGGGCCAAGTTTCTAAGGCCGGGGATCAGGGCCTACCGAACCGAAAACATTTATGCGCCCTTTGCCGGGCCGGGCGCTGGAAAGGAGGATGTGATTGAAAAACACAAAGAAGAAAAACGGAGCCGCCGCCAAGGGTAAAGGCCGGGCACCCCTGTCTGCCCAACAGACAATCCCGTATCTGTCCATGCACCCGGACGGTGTGTGCAAGCTGCCGGGCGGGCTCTATACAAAGACCGTGGAATATGAGGACATCAATTACTCCGTGGCATCCACCGAGGATCAGACCGCCATATTCAGCGGATGGAGCTCATTTCTCAACTACTTTGACAGTTCGCTGCCGCTCCAGCTTTCCTTTATCAACCGTCGTTCCCATTCCCGCAGCCGCTATCAAGTCAATATCCCGAAAGCGGATGACAACTATAACAGCGTCCGGGATGAGTTTACCGGGATGCTGAAAAATCAGATTGCCAAAAGCAATAACGGCATTGAACGCTCAAAATACATCACCTTTGGCATACCCGCCGAGGGGATTGCGGAGGCACGGCCCCGTCTGGAGCGTGTGGAGGCCGATGTCATGGGAAACTTTAAGCGGCTGGGCGTTCCCTCGGAGCCGATGGACGGACGGGCCCGCCTTGCGCTGCTTCATAGCCAGATGCACCCGGGGAGCCGTGAGGCGTTCCGTTTTTCGTGGAAAGACATCCCGCAGACCGGGCTCGGCACAAAAGACTTTATTGCCCCGGACAGTCTCGACTTCCGCCAGTCCCGCACATTCCGCATCGGCCAGTATTGGGGCGCGGTGTCCTACTTACAGATTATGGCATCGGAGCTTTCGGATAAGTTGCTGGCGGAAATCTTGGAGCTGGATGCGGAAATGACCGTGACCATGCACATTCAGACCGTGGATCAGCTCAAGGCAATTAAGACCATCAAGGGGAAAATCTCGGACATCGGAAAAATGAAAGTGGAGGAACAGAGAAAGGCTGTGCGCTCCGGCTATGACCCGGATATTCTTCCCCCTGACCTGATTACATTCAGCAAGGACGCAGCGGAGCTTCTGGCTGATTTGCAATCCCGCAATGAGCGAATGTTTCTGCTGACCTTTACGGTGGTAAGCCTTGCTCCTAACCGCCAGCGGCTGGAAAACGATGTGTTTACCGTGGGCGGTATCGCGCAGAAATACAACTGCGCTCTGCGCCGTCTGGACTGGCAACAGGAACAGGGCTTTGTTTCCTCGTTGGCCCTTGGTTACAACGAGGTAGAAATCCAGCGCGGTATGACCACCAGCTCCACAGCCATCTTTATCCCCTTTATGACAAGGGAGCTCCGCATGGCTGGGCAGGCCCTCTACTATGGCATGAACGCACTTTCTCACAATGTCATCATGGCTGACCGCAAAAAGCTGAAATCGGCAAACGGGATGTATTTGGGCTCTACGGGCTCCGGCAAGAGCTTTGCCGCAAAGCGCGAGCTCTTGAATGTGTTTCTCACCATCCCGCAGGATCGGATCATCGTGGTTGACCCGATGGGCGAATACGCTCCACTGGTGCGAAGGCTGGGCGGCCAGGTGATCGAGATTGCCCCGGACAGCCCGCACCATCTCAATCCGATGGATGTGGAGCTCAATATGGCCGCCGGAGAAAGCCCGCTTTCCATGAAGGCGGATTTTCTTTTGTCCCTATGCGAGCTGGTGGTCGGCGGCAAGGAAGGCTTGCAGCCCATTGAAAAGACGGTCATTGACCGCTGTGTGCGTTTGGTGTACCGGGAACAGGCGCTCGGACTGGAAACTGCAAAAACACCGCTGTTACAGGATTTGTACGAAGAGCTCTTACGCCAGCCGGAGCCCGAAGCCCGGCGCGTGGCAACTGCCTTAGAGCTTTATTGCACAGGCTCCCTCAATCTCTTTAACCATCCTACCAACGTCAAGACGGACAGCCGTGTGGTGTGCATCGTTCTGAAAAACATGGGCGAAAACCTTAGAAAGATTGCAATGCACATCACAAATGAGTTTGTTTCGCAGGCGGTGGATCAGAACTTCCACGAGGGTGCGGCGACTTGGTGCTACTTTGACGAGTTTCATATCCTGCTCCGCGATCCGCTGACAGCCAGCTACTTTGTGGCAGTCTGGAAAATGCTGCGTAAAAAAGGATGTGTGCCGTCTGCTTTGACGCAGAACGTCAAAGACCTTTTGGCCAGCCGGGAAATCGAGAACATTCTGGACAACACGGATTTTATGATTCTGCTTTCGCAGGCGCAGAGTGACCGTACCATTCTGGCAAAACAGCTCGGTATTTCCGAGCACCAGCTTTCCTATATCACACACAGCAATTCCGGCGAGGGGCTGTTGTTCTATGGAAATGTAACCATTCCGTTTGTGGATCGGTTCCCTCGCGGAGAAATCTATGACCTGCTGACTACACGCCCGGAGGATATGAAGAATGAAACGAAAAACGAATAAGACCAAGGAGGAGGCTTGGTCGCAGACCGCCCACGCCCCTGACGGGGAACAGCCCGGGCCGGAGGCTTCCGACACTTCGAGACAAAGTGTCCCGAAGTCCAAGTTCCGCAAAAAGAGCCAGCAGGAACAGGCTGCGGCGGCAAAGCTCCGCATGGAGTCCCAAGGCGAAAAACTGGAACAGGCCCGGGAGAAGCTGGAAAAGCAAAAGCCGCCGAAAAAGCCCGGCCCGGTAAAACGCATAGGCCGTGTTGCCAGTGGTTCCGTTCACAGCTTCGTGCATGGCAAGATTTTTGAAGTGGAACAGGAAAATGTCGGCACGGAAGGCGCACACCGTTCTGAGCTTGTGGGAGAAACCGCGCTACGGCATGGCTCTCGCTTTGTGCGCCGTAAAGTCCGGGAACATCCGGCAAAAGTGGTACGCAAGGCCGAGGCCCGCTATACCAAGTACACGGCGGACTACCATTTTCACACCACCGCACAGGAGCACCCGGAGCTGACGAAAAATGCCCTTACCCGCTACTGGCAGAAGCAACGGCTCCGCAGGCAATACCGCAAGCAGGCAAAGGAGGCTGCAAAGCAGAGCGCGGCTGCGGCTGGGAAAACTGCCACAGCCACAGAACGCCTGACTGCCCGGGCAGTGGAATTTGTCAAAAGTCATCCCGCAGGTGCCGTGATTGCGGTGCTCTGTGTGTTACTCCTGTTTGCTATGCAGTCCTGTTCCTCTACCACGCTTATGCTGGGGAACGCCGGGGCCGGTGCATTAGGAGCCAGCACCTATCCTTGCGAGGATCGTGATATGCTGGCCGCCGAAGCCGCCTATTGTGCGCTGGAAGATGATTTACAGCATTATCTGGACACCTATGAAAGCACCCATGACTATGACGAATACCACTTCGATCTGGACGAAATCGAACATGATCCCTATGTGCTGCTTTCTCTTTTGTGTGCGCTCCATGAGGGACAATGGACAATAGGCGAGGTACAGGGAACGCTGCAAATGCTCTTTGACCGCCAGTACATTTTGACCGAGGATGTGGTGGTGGAAACCCGGTATCGCACGGAAACCGACACATGGACGGACGAGGACGGCAACTCCCATACGGACACCTATCAGGTGCCTTACGATTATTACATCTGTACGGTCACGTTGGAAAATTTTGATTTGTCCCATGTACCTGTGTACGTTATGGGCGAGGATCAGCTTTCCCGATATGCCATCTATATGGCAACGCTGGGAAACCGCCCCGATCTGTTCCCGGATTCTCCCTATGTGAACAAGTACATTACCGGGAAACCCGGTGATTACGAAGTGCCCGGAGAATATCTGGACGATGAAACCTTTGCTGCAATGCTTGCCGAAGCGCAGAAATACATCGGCTATCCCTATGTGTGGGGAGGCAGTTCCCCTGCCACTTCCTTTGATTGCTCGGGGTACGTTTCGTGGGTCATCAATCACTCCGGCTGGAATGTGGGCAGGCTGGGCGCCCAGGGGCTCTATAACATCTGTACGCCGACCAGCTCTCCCAAACCCGGTGATCTGGTGTTCTTCAAAGGCACCTACGACACGCCGGGCGTGAGCCATTGCGGGATTTATGTCGGTGACGGGAAAATGCTGCATTGCGGAGATCCCATCGGCTACGCAAATTTGAATACAAGCTACTGGCAATCTCATTTTTACGCCTACGGGCGTTTACCGTGACAGGAGGTTTTGAAATGGCAACTACCAAAAGCATGAAAATTCAGGCCGAGATTGATAAGGTCAAGGCCAAAATCAGTGAACAGCAGGCCCGGCTCAAGGAGCTGGAGCAAAAAAAGCTGGAGGCGGAAAACAGCGAGATCGTGGACATTGTGCGCGGTATGAGCATTTCCCTTACGGAGCTCCCGCTGCTGTTTGAAAAGCTGAAGGACGGAGGTACTTTGGGACAAAGTGTCCCGAAGTCCGAAGAAGAAAAGAAGGAGGAAAACTGAATATGAAACACTTTCGTATGTTGGCGGCGGGGCTTTGCTCCGCCGTTCTTTTATGCGGCTTTGCAATCCCGGCCTATGCCTATTCGGACGGCGGGAATGAGGAACCGCCTGTTGTGGAAGAAACTCCGGCCCCGGAGCCAGCGCCTACCATTACCCCGGGCGAGGGCTTTTCGGAGGATGGAAACCTTGTGACCCGCGATCTGCTCTACGATGCCGCAACCAACAAACAGTTCATCACGGTGGAAACCAGCGGCGGCAACACCTTTTACATTGTCATTGACTATGACAAGCCTGTGGACGAGGACGGCGAACAGTATCACACCTACTTTTTGAACATGGTGGATGAAGCCGATCTGCTGGCGGCACTGGAGGCCGCTGGCGGAGAACTTCCGGCCTGCTCCTGCACAGAAAAATGTGCGCCCGGAGCCATCCATACGGATTGCGAGGTCTGCGCGGTCAATATGACCGAGTGTGCTGGCACAGCTCCCGAACCCGCTCCGGTGACGGAACCTGCGGAGGAGCCGGAACCCGAGCCCCAGCAGAAAAGTAATACCGGGACGCTTCTGCTGATTTTGGCTGTGGCTGTTCTGGGCAGCGGTGCAGGCTGGTACTTCAAAATTTACCGCCCGAAGCATGAAAAAGCTGCTGTACCCGAAGAGGATTACAGCGAGGAACTGGCTGATTATGACGATCCCGAGGACGATGGGCCGCCTTGGGACGAGGACGATACCGAAAGCGAGGATAATGAATGAGATTTACCAACAACCCCTATGAGGGATTTATGAAAGAAAAAAGCTACTTTAAGGGTGTGCCGCCCAGCCTGCCGCCGAAGGGCTCCCGTTGTGACAGCTGCCCTTACTGGCGCGGGATCGGCTGCGTGTTCTGCTACCGGGAGCAACTTAAACCACCGGGCAACGGGAGGTGATGCTGTGGGCCGAGAACTGACCCGGACGGAAAAAGCGGCAATCCGCAGGCTGGTATCAAAATGGTGTGCCAACTATGACCGGGACTGCGGCTGCCTGCCGCTGGATTGCGAGTGCTATATGTTTGGGAAATGCTGGACGGGGGCTTATTGCCGCTACTTCCGCGAGGCTGTTCTGCCCCTTGATCCGGCGCTGGAGGCTGCGCTGCTGGCAGAAGGGCCAAGGCCGGATTTCAAGGCTTGCCCGGTATGCGGCAGAGCCGTGGCTCCTGATGGACGGCAAACCTATTGTTCGGCGGCCTGTGCAAAGGCGGCACACCGCAGACAGCAGCGGGAATATATGCGGAAAAAACGGGGCTGATGTGTTGACAATTAGGATATCCAAAACCCGCCTGTGACAAGGCTTTTTAAGGCCCTTTTCTGCGGGAGGCGTATATTTCTATGTCCGGCCCTGTTTCCGTGAGATGCTGTCAACATTTTAGCTGCCGGGGCTTTGGGACAATTTGTCCCAAAGTTCCGGCTTTTGTGGAAGGAGGTACTATGCCGAAATATTATCCGATCAATGAAGGAGCCGCAAAGCGGGCAAAGGATATGAACAGCTTTTCCGACTATCAACCGGGCTCCGCTACGGCGAGCTACCGGGCAATGGTCGATGAAGCGTATGCAGCGGCGGAACGCCAGAAAGCCCGTGTCGATCCCATGTACCACGATAAGATTGACGCTCTGGTGGATCGCTATGCCCGGAAACTTGCGGAAAATCTGAATGAACGCAATGTGATTGATGCCCGGGTGCCCTCTATTCTGATCTCCGGGGGCGGCAATTTCCCTGTGACAAAAAAACACAAGCAGAACGCCGCCCGGGATCGCAACTATGGAGAGTATGCGGAGATTTCAAAGCTGCTTGATAAAATCCGCTCTGTTGGAATGGGTGGGATCAGCGCGGATGACGATCTGGCCGTGGAAAAGCTGACAAAAAAGCTGGAGGGGCTGGAGTCCCAGCAGACCACCATGAAGGCGGTCAATGCGTATTTTCGGAAACACAAAACGCTGGACGGCTGCCCGGAGCTTACGCCGGAGCAGGCAGAAAAGCTCAAAGCAGATATGGCGCAGTCATGGCACTTGGACAAAAGCAAGCCATACCCCGCCTATCTGCTTTCCAACAACAACGCCAACATCCGCCGTGTGCGCCAGCGCATTGAGAAACTGAGCAGCCGCTCCGAGTTTGCTGGCTGGACATTCCCCGGAGGTGAGGCAAAAATCAACGAGGCTGAAAATCGTTTGCAGCTTATTTTTGAGGAAAAGCCCGATGCCGATCAGCGGCAGGAACTGAAAAGCAACGGCTTTAAGTGGGCTCCCAGCCAAGGGGCATGGCAGCGGCAGCTTAACCAGAACGCTATCCGTGCTGCGGCCCGGATAGACTTTCTGCGACCCGAGGACGGTACAAGCCCCTATCAGCTCCAGCCGTTTGTGAAAAGAGAAAATAAAGAAATGTCTCGATGATGGGAGGTGTACTATGGACAAAAATCAAGGCTATGCTATTTTGAAGGCGGTCATGCTGGAAAATGGGCGGGGATTTGCATTGGGCGAACATCCCACCGCGCCATCCCGCTATGTCACATGGGCCTGCTATGATGACAAGGACGGCCAGCGGCAGTATGAATGGGGTCACTATGGAAATGACCGCACCGCGATGGAACAGGATTTCACAGACCGGGTGCAGGACTATCAGCGTGTTTATAACGTCGGGATCAGGCAGACCGAGGCTCCCGGCCTTTACAAGTATTATTCGACCCAGCGGCCTGTGGACATCGGGACATTCCCGAAGCCGCCTTATAACAAGCCGGATGAAATTTTCAATTACGATCAGCGCATCCCGGTGGAAAATGGCTCGTTCTTGGCTTGGGGCTATCTTACCTATACCCGCCCGCTAACGGAAAAACAGGCATCCGACTATGAGCTGCGTCCTGCGCCTGATAATCCCGACAGGCCCCGTCCGATTGCCGAGCAGATGAAAAATGCGGCAAAGTTGGCGGAGGCAGATCGCGGCTCGGAGGCTCCGGCTCCCCAGCGGAGGCAGCCTGACCGTGGCGATAGATAAGGAGGTGCGTATATGGAAAAGAAACGTGAACAGGAATTGTCTGTACTGGCGGTGCTGCGCCTGCACCTTGAATTTCATTTGCCGCACCCTGTTCCGGCAGACGAACAGGAAAAGCCGCTGGATAAGGTAAAGGAGCCGCCCCGCGCCTGCCGCAGCCGGGAGCGTGAGGAGCGATGACAAAGAAACGCCGCCGTCCGATCCATCTTCATGTGATGGTGTCGGAGGCGGAGCAGGCCCTGATCCAAGAACGTATGGCGGAGGCTGGCATCCGTAATATGGGAGCCTATATGCGGAAAATGGCCCTGAGTGGGTATGTGCTTCATGTTGACCTTTCGCCGGTTCGTGAGCTGGTTTCGCTCCAGCGGCGATGCTCCAACAATCTGAACCAAGTGGCAATTCAGGCCAACACCTACGGCGCAATTTATCCCGAAGAACTCGCAGCCTTACAGCGGGACTATGCCGCGTTGTGGGGGCCGCTATCTGATCTTTTGAAACAGCTCTCCGCGCTGGTAGAGCTCTGACCCATCCGGGGAGTGGTTGATACCGCTCCCCGGTTTTTTCTACTTCGGGACAAAGTGTCCCAAAGTAAAAATACGATTTGCCGGAAGGAGGGATTTCTACGGCGACCACCTACATCCGCCCTTATAAAACAGCGGCGGGAAAAAGTGCAATTCAAACGATGGAGGATCGTTTCACCTATGGCCTGAACCCGGAAAAGCTGGGAGCCGTATCTTCCTATCTCTGCGATCCGAACACGGCTCCCGCCGAGTTTCTTCTGGTAAAAAGTCAATACCTTGCAGAGACAGGCCGGGCCGTATCTCGCGGGGCCCTGTTCTTTCAGATCCGGCAGGCGTTCCTGCCCGGGGAGGTTACGGCGGAAGAAGCAAACCGTATCGGCTATGAAACGGCGATCCGCTGGACAAAGGGAAAGTATCAGTTCTTCGTCTGTACGCATACCGACAAGGCCCATATTCACAATCACATTTATTTCAATTCCACGGCCTTTGACCGCTCCCGGAAGTTCCATAATTTTATCGGCTCCAGCTTTGCCCTGCGGCGGCTCTCTGACCGGGTGTGCATTGAGCATGACCTCTCCGTGATCCAAAATCCAAAACAGCACAGCAAGGGCCGGTATCTCCATTATGGTCAGTGGATTGGGGAAAAGCCGCCATCTGCAAAACAGCGGGTGCGGCTGGCTATTCTCGCCGCTTTGGAGAAAAAGCCCACAGACTTCGCCGACTTTCTTCGGCTCATGGAGGAGTCCGGCTTTGTGGTGAAACAGGGGCGCGGTGGTGTTATCTCATTCCTCGCGCCCGGGCAGGAAAAACCGACCCGGCTCCGGGCTCCCACACTTGGAGTCGGATTTGACCCGGAGGACATCAAGGCGGTAATTGCCGGGAAACGTCCGATCCCTGAGCTGCCAGAGGAGCTCACGGTTCCGCCACGGCGAGTTGATCTCATCATCGACATTCAAGAGCGTATGGCCCAAGGCAAGGGCCCGGCCTATGAACGATGGGCCAAGGTCTACAACCTAAAACAAATGGCCGCCGCGCTCCAGTATTTGCAGGAGCATCATCTGACAGACTATGCGGCACTGACGGCCAGCACCGAGGCTGCGGTGGATCACTTTCACAAGCTGTCTGACGAGCTCCGCACAACGGAGGAGGCTCTTTCCAAAACCTCGGAGCTGATGGCTGCCACGGTGGACTATGCCAAGACTCGCCCGGTGTTTGATGGATACAAAGCTGCGCGGTACAGCAAAAAGTATCTGGCCCAGCACGAAGCGGAGCTTGCCACTTACCGGGCGGCAAAGGATACTATGAACACCATACTGAACGGCGCAAAACTCCCTAAGATTGAAGCACTAAAAAAATCCCGCCGTGAGCTGGCGGGACAAAAGAAAGCGCTTTATGCAGAATACCGGGAGGCCCAGCGGCAAATGCGGGAGGCCGTGGCAATAAAAGCGAACATTGATCATCTGCTCGGCATAACGGACGAGCGTGAGAATAAGGCACAGGAACGATAGTGACGGGCCGCAGACTACGGTGCAGCGCACCGGGACTTCGGGACAATTTGTCCCGAAGTTCAGCGGGTTTGGGGAGCTCCCCAACAAGCATTTTTGCGGGCCTGCGGCCAGCAAAAATTTCGGAGTGTGGCCACACCCGAATTGCTTGCCATTTAGCGGCACCCCCGAAAAGCCCCCTAAAAACGAGAAAAACGAAGGCCCTTTTTACTTGACCTCCGTTTCTCTGGCTTTTTGTAGTCCCTCTGCTGTGGCCTCCATGACCGTCAATTCCTTTTCGTCCATTGTATTGAGCAGCCTGTCAATATGCTGGCGGCAGTCGCTTTCGCCGTTCTGCCTGTCAGGATAAAAGAACTGGTCTACGGAAATATCCAACAGGGTGACGATTTGGTAAAAGGTGTTCAGGCTTGGATGCTGGCCCCGGTTCTCAAAATACATGATGGAACGAGGGGTACGGTCTACGAGCTGTGCAAGGTATTCCTGTGTCCAGCCTTTCGCCTCTCTCTTGCGCTTGATCTCCCGGCCTAATGCGTGGAAGTCAAGCCGTCTGGTGTCTTGGTACATTCTCATATCACCCCTATATTATTTTACATTTCGGGTTTGACTATGAGAACGAAACACAATTTTATGTTTTAGTAGTATTTTATTGCCCGTCGGCAAGGTTGCCGATGTTACACGGACAAGGTATAATAACAGAAAGAAAATTTGAAAACTACACTTTAATCACAAAAATCTATGATACGCTATCTTTGGAGGTGTTATTATGCAAAGGATTTTAGTCGTTGAGGACGATTTTGATATTCAAGAACTTTTACAGAATTTTTTACAAGAAGCAGGATATGAAGTAGCTGTTGCAAATGATGGTGTCGAGGCACTATCTTTATTTGCGGGAGAACGATATGACTTGATTGTGTTGGACATTATGCTCCCCAAAATTGACGGTTACGGTGTCTGTGAATTGATACGCAAACAATCTGATGTTCCTATCATCATGCTAACCGCATTAAGCGGAGAAGAAGATCAGATTAAAGGATTGGATTTGCAGGTGGATGACTACATTACAAAACCGTTTTCTATGCCTGTCCTGCTCCGCAAAATTGCGGCTGTACTTCGGCGCAGTAACCGGGGAACAGATGAAAAGTATCAAATCATTACTTATGGCAATTTGCGTTTGAACTGTGACGGCTACACCGCCACAGTGGACGGAGCTAATTTTGAACTGACACAAAAGGAATTTGAAATACTGCGGGAACTGCTGACCCATCAGGGCCGGATATTGACCCGGCAGAACTTGTTGGATAAGCTGTGGCGATATGATTTTTATGGGGACGAGCGTGTTGTTGATACCCATATCAAAAATCTACGAAAAAAATTGGGAATAGATTTCATTCAAACAATCAGAGGGGTGGGATATAAAGTTGATAAAGAGAATTAAAGGCAGTCTGTTTGCTAAAGTCTTTATTCTGACTGTGGCAGTTTTGCTCTGCGTGAGCTTTCTTGTCTATGGCGTTTTGGCTTGGTATATGCCTCAAACCTATTCTAACAATCTCAATGCGGCATTAGATGAACAGACAAGCGACTTTATTTATGAATTAGAACATATCCGTATGCAGGATAGCGGCGGACTTTTTGATCAGTTTCTTCAAAACACGACAATTAGCATGGTGGAGCTTTATACTGCTGATGGTGTTCTGGTGGAAACGCCGTCTAACCAAAATGACTTTAACGATGGGATCACCGGGGAGGCTCTCGGCGGAACATCTTATGAAAGTGCGCCGATTATATCCAACAGCTATTACTTCTCATTTGCAGATGATAATAGCCAATATATTTTAACAGTTTATGGAGAAGCCTCTCAAATCGCAGAACTGCGGCAATCATTTGTAAGCGTATTACCGATTTTGTTTTGCGTTATTCTCCTTGTATCGTTGGCAAC
The DNA here is from genome assembly GCA_916988195.3 of Oscillospiraceae bacterium. Lineage (GTDB taxonomy): Bacteria > Bacillota > Clostridia > Oscillospirales > Oscillospiraceae > CAG-170. Next base: position 77,721 of record CAKASQ030000017.1, on the reverse strand, counting down.
TGCTTGGGTGTATTCTCGTATCATTACAAACCCGGTATTAAAAATCAGTCGGATTTCTAAAGAAATGTCTGATATGCGGCTGGAATGGAAACTTGAGGAACGCCGTTCTGACGAGCTGGGTGTACTGGAGAATAGCTTGAATACGCTGTCCCGGAAACTATCTGCTACCTTGGAGGAGTTGCAAAGTGCAAATCTCCAGCTCCAAAAGGATATTGAACATCAAAAGGCGCTGGAACGGGCACAACAGGATTTCTTTTCTTCCGCTTCCCATGAACTGAAAACCCCTATCACCATTATCAAGGGTCAATTAGAGGGGATGCTATTGGGTATAGGGGCATATAAAGACCACGAAAAGTATCTTGCCCGATCCTTGGAAGTTGCGGCTACGCTTGAAACGATGGTGCAGGAAATATTAACGATTTCAAGGCTGGAAACCAATGTCGATTTCAAAATGGAGCATTTTGATTGCGCTCCCATGATACATGGCTATTTGAGGGAGATTGATGATTTAGTGGCAACAAAAGAGCTGCAAATACATCTTGCTATACAGTCTCCCGCTTTTATCAATGGGAACAAATTACTGATTGAAAAGGTGTTCTCCAATTTGATTTCAAATGCTGTAAAGTATTCGCCGCATGGAGCAAGCGTTGATATTATTTTACAAAATACTAACGGACGCTTTTTGTTCTCCGTAGAGAACACAGGTACACATATACCCGAAGATGATATTCCCAAATTGTTTGACGCTTTTTATCGTATGGAGCAATCCCGCAGTAGAAGAACAGGCGGTAGCGGCTTAGGGCTTTATATGGTTCAAAGAATTTTACAACAACATAACAGCTATTGTGAGGCTTGCAACACAGAAAACGGTGTTAAATTCTTCTTCACGATTTAGCGGACAATCAACGGCAGGTGAACAACCTGCCGCTTTTTTTAACTACACATAAATCACAAACTAATCCCAAAGGTATCCCAAAATGCTTTGCTATACTTGGGGTACATTCAAAGAAAGGATTGGTAAACACTATGAGAAGAATGGCATTATGCGCTGCGTCTATGCTCTTATTAGGCTGTTTGGCTGGATGCAGCACGACACCACAGAACAGCCAGGAACAAGGTAATCCCGTTATCAAGGAAGAAATCAGTCAACCTCTTGGCAGCTCTGAGGCGCTTGGAAACAGCGAGGATAGCTCGGCACTTTCCGCCGCAGACAAAGAAAAAATGTTTGCACCTTATGAACAATATGGGATGACCTATGATGCGGTCAAAGATGAACTTACCTACAACGGGAATTTGGTTCGATGGTTTGAGGACTATTATCCCATCGGTAACAATGAAACCGCCGGTATTGATTTTCTAAATGAAAACGGCACAGTAGATGTGTATGCTGTACGGGATTTAGAGAGCTTTTCAAAAGCGGCTGACGGCTCCGTTGATCCGGCGGGTAAGCTGATTGGCTTAAAAGAGTTTACCCAGCAGGAATTTGACGCACGGGATATTGAGGCGTTGAAAAACAGCACATCCGTTGCTATGGCAGGAACGCCGCTTGAAGATAGCGAAACTGCAAAGCTCGTTGCAGAGTATGAGGCATTTGGAGTAACCTATGATGCCGAAAAAGATCAGTGGTATTTCAATGGTGAGGAAGTCCGCTATTTCCGGGATGTTCTCACTTCTAATGGTGAAAGTCTCACCAGCGGAAAATTCCGAGGCGAAATGAGAACGCTTGGAAGTGGTGTTGGTACAATAGACATTTATACCGTTCGTGATTACGGCCACTTGAACAGCGAACATCACGGAACATTAACTGGCATCGAGAAATACAGTCAAGAGGAGTTTGACGAGCATACACAGGCCGGAATATCTGGAAACCAATCCATAGGTAATGCAAGCCATAACTAAACAAAGCATTTAACTGCCGCACGACGGCAAAAGAAAAAAAGCCGTCGTAAAGCAGCCTATCAATACGCCTATTTGAAACGGCGGCTCAATTTTCAGAGCCGCCGTTTCTCTTTGGATATTCAGTAACCCCACGGCGGCCCATAGGAGGGTGTCGCCGTGTCCATCTTACTTTCTCACAATTCCCATGACCTTCACCAGCTAAAAAAAGCGTAGCTCCCCCTCCGGGACAGTCTGACTATGAAGGTACAATATATCAGTACAATTATGATAATGTAATTTCATGCGTCTGCATAGCGTCTTGCTGTGCGGGCGCTTTTTTGTACTTCGAGACAAATTGTCCCGAGGTGCGGGGCGGCTCCCCGGGATGCCGCTCCCCACCGAGCCCCGTTTCGGTCACTCATCCACCCAACACCGAAACGGAGGTTTATTTATGACTACAATCAATCTGAAGGATTTTTATTATTGGTACACACAGGATCAGTTTATTGAGGTTTCTGACGAGGTAGCCGAAGTGTTTGTGTCCGATGCCCGGCACGAAATGGCCTACCAGCGGCGGCTCTCCCGGCATAAGGCGCAGTATTCTCTGGACTGCGATGACGGGATCGAATATTCCGCCTGCCTGCATGAGCCAACGCCCCAGGAGCTTCTGGAGCGCATGGAGCTGTTCATCCGTCTGTGGAATGCACTCAACTCTTTGCCGGAGATCCAGGGCCGCAGGATTGATGCCCACATCATTCTTGGAAAGAGCATCAAGGAAATTGCCGAGGCCGAGGGCGTACATGAGGAGTCTGTTCGCCAGTCGATCAAGCGTGGCCTTGAGCGTATGAAAAAAACTTTTTGATTTTTTCATTTTCCCCACTTGGAAATGATGAAAAAATGTCTCGGTTTATGAAAGAAGATATTCTTCTTTTCGCAGATAAACAGCGGCGGCCCCGGGCATAGTCCGGGAAGCCGGGTGGCGGGTGCGCTGTGACTTTTTCTTCGGAAGAACGAGCGAACAACACCAACGCCGCAACTGGGCCGGGCCGCCCCACGGCCACGATCCGGCATAGGACAGGCTGGCCGCTTGTCCCTCCGGGCTGTCCCCTTATCTGCGAGGGAACGCCGCTTTGAGCATGGTTGTCTTTGGACAGGGCAAGAAAATGGGAGCGGCGTTCTCTATTTTATACTTACATGGAGTGAGGCAAGAGGGCAGCATCGTTTGGGTGCTGCCCTCTTGCGTTTCCCCATGATATGCGGGAGGCGTATCCTATTTTTGATAAGGAGGTTTTACCGTGAGATTAACGGCAAAGGAACTGGAACAAATGAAAAGCGTTGACATCGGCGCAGTGGCTCCCGAGTCCCTGCCGGATGTGAGCGGTATGATCTTTGACACCTCTCTCCCCCGGGAGGAGCGGATCGCTCTGTTTTTGCAGGCGGTAGAAAATCCATACTGCTTTTGCATCGGCGGGATCGGTGTAAAAATTGAATTTGCGGAAAGCGGGCCGTCCTTGCAGGACACGCTGACGGACTTTCTTCTCCGGCAAAAAAGCGGGCTGTAACTTCGGTTATGGCCCGTTTCTACTTCGAGACAAAGTGTCCCGAGGCGGAGGCATCCTTGTTGTCCCGCCCGAGCAGAGGTATAATATAGATGTAATGTGATAGGGAAGGAGGAACAATGGCACGAACAAAAAACAGAGGATTGCAACAGAGTTTCTCTCCCTCTTATACCGTCCGCCGCTGGCGGCTGGGCGCATACATCCGGCTCTCCAAGGAGGACTTGAAAAAGGGAAAGGACGACAGCAACAGCGTCATCAACCAGCGTGATCTGCTCAATGACTTTTACCAGAAGCATATCGGAGAATTTGAAAGTGTTTCCGAATATGTAGACGATGGACACACAGGAACGGACGCCAACCGGGAGAACTTCCAGCGGCTCCTTTCCGATGTAATGAGCGGAAAAATTAACTGCGTGGTAGTAAAAGACCTGTCCCGCTTCGCACGAAATTATAGCGATGCCGGAAGTTTGATCGATAACCTGTTTGTTCAAATGGGTGTTCGCTTTATCAGCCTTGCTGAGAATGTGGACAGCTACAAGAACCCCGACAGCGTTTCAAATATCATCGTTCCCATTACAAACGTGATGAACGATAATTACTGCTATCAGACTTCCAAAAAGATCCGGCAGGTATTTGATTACAAACGGCGCAACGGCCAGTATATCGGAGCATTTGCTCCTTACGGCTATGTAAAGCACCCAAAGGACAAGCACAGGCTGATTGTTGATCCCGATGCTGCTGAAAATGTCAAACTCATTTTCACAATGCTTATTCAAGGGTCATCAAAACGTGCTATCGCGCTGTACCTGAACGAACACGGCGTACCGAGCCCCTCGGCTTACAAGGTACAAAAGGGCTTGCCTGTTTCGACAAGAGGGTATGACGATCCTATGTGGGGAGTCCGCATGATCCACTCCATTCTTACCAATCCGACCTACACCGGGGATTTAGCCCAAGGCCGAAGCCGGGTGAAAAGCTACAAGGTACACCAGATTGAAGCTGTTCCACGCGAGGAATGGGTGGAAGTGGCTGGAACGCATGAGGCCATTATCGACTATGAAACTTTCGACAAGGTACAGGCTCTCTTACAGCGTGATACCCGTACTTCCCCGAAAGGCCGTGAGGTACATTTATTCAGCGGCTTTCTGAAATGTGCCGATTGCGGGCGGGCCATTACCCGATGCGTTGGCAAGAACAACAATGTATATTATTCTTGCTCAACCTACAAGAACCGTTCCCGGACAGCCTGCACCATGCACTCAATCAAGCATGAACGGCTGGAGGCTGCTGTTTTGTTCGCTGTACAGCATCAGGTACATTTGGCTGTTTCCTACTCGGAAATCGTCACGCAAATCAATTCCGCTCCAATCAAAAAAAGCCAGTCTTACAGACTGGACGATCTGATAGCTGCAAAAGAGCGGGAACTGACAAAGATAACACGCTACAAGCAATCTCTTTATCAGGACTGGAAAGACGGTGAAATCACCCAGCAGGAATACCGGGATATGAAGGCTGACTACGAACGGCAGACTTCTGATATTTCCGCGGTGCTTACCCGGCTGAACGCTGAACGCGCAGAACTGGCAAACGGTGTGGACAACGAGCATCCTGCACTGGTAGCCTTTATGAAGTATCAGAACATTGAAGCCCTCAACCGTGAAATCTTGGTTGAACTTGTGGACTATATCAAGGTCTATGAAAACGGCAATATCAGCGTGAAATTCAAATTTGCTGACGAGCTCCGCAAGATTGCCGAGTACATTGAAATCAACACTACGGAAGATACCACAGTAGCGGGCTAACCCCCGCTACGAACCCCTTTGACAGTGTGTTTTCCTAATAGGCGCTAATCATATGCGTATTTGATAAAAACAGAGCGCGCCAAAGCATGGCGCGCTCTGTTTCCTGACCTGAAAGATTCTCCCGTGTGGGATTGCTTCGTCGGTGCCGCAATGCGGCTTTCCAGAGTTCCGTCCGCGATCAGTTCGGTTACCTGAGAGTTCTTTGCGCGAGCCCCTTCGGTGGCACGATTCCGTGCGCTCTCCTGATCGGTTCATCCGGGTGTATTTTATTGCTTGCCCCGTCTCGTTCCGACCGGCAGTTGCTTAAAAGGCAGCTGACCTGCTTGACCGGAACCTACAGGCTTCCTTTAGAATATATCTGTTTTCTGCAGAAATCTACAGGAAACTTCAAAAAGTACGGCTCTGTTTTCATTTTTGTACAACCTGCAATTCGGACTTCGTGTGATTTTGTGCATATTCACAGCACTTGACGGGGGATATTGCAGCAAATCTGCAGCCGATGACACTGCGCGCAAGGCGGTTTTTTTGAAGGTCAAGGCCGCGAAGGAGGAAGGCCGCAGAGCAGTGGGCTATTTCTGAGCCTTCACGCCGCTGGAAATTCTGGACGCGGCCAGACTGATTTCTGTCAGCCTCTGCGGCATGAGCGCGGAGCATCCATATGCAAAAAAATGTGGCGGCAGGAGCTGCGGCGGAAAAGCGGACCCTTCTGCGCAGTCGGCATCCGTGTACCCCGGGCATCAAGCATCTGCACCGGTTGCGGGACCGCATCCGGCAGTTCCGCGCCGACAGTGTGATGGATCTTTCCCTGCAGGCCTTCCAGCTCGACCTGCGAATTGCCGCGCTCCTGGAAACGCTGGAGCAGTGCTATCCGAATTGGAATTGAAAAAACCGCAAAAACGTATTAAAATAAAAGAAACTTTTTGAACAATAGATTGCTGGAGGTATTATCATGATTCTGGTCAATGCTTTGGGCGACGCTTGCCCGCTGCCCGTGATCAAGACGATGCATGCACTGAAGGAGCTCGGCGGCGCAGGAACGGTCGAGGTTCTGGTCGACAATGAAATTGCCGTCCAGAATCTGACGCGGCTGGCGGACAACAAGGGCTGCACGATTGAGACGGAAAAGCGCTCGGACAAGGAGTACCGCGTCACCATCACAGCGGGCGAAGCGGTGGAGGAAACCGGCGACGAAGAAACGCTCTGCACGATTCCCACCGCGCAGAAGAAGGTGGTCGTCGTCATCTCTGCCGATCATATGGGCGAAGGAAACGACGAGCTCGGCAAAATTCTGCTCAAGGGCTTCCTGTTTGCCCTCACGCAGCAGGAAAAGCTGCCGTCCACGATTCTGTTCTATAACGGCGGCGCAAGCGTCACGTGCGAGGGCTCGGCGTCTCTGGATGATCTGCGGACGCTGTCTAAATTGGGCGTGGAAATCCTCACCTGCGGCACATGCCTCAACTACTATGGTCTCAGCGATAAGCTCCAGGTCGGCGAGGTCACGAACATGTACGTGATCGCCGAAAAGCAGATGCAGGCCGACCTGATTTTACGCCCGTGATGCGGCAAAAACGTCCGGCGCTCGTGATCGCCTTCGATTCTACCGCGCAGGCAATTGCCGCAGAAAAGCTGTTTCAGGAAAACAACCTTCCGGGGCGCATGATTCCGATTCCCGCGCAAATAAGCGCCGGATGCGGGCTTGCGTGGAAGGCAGAACCCGATCAGAAGCAGGTGCTTTTGGACGCGCTTTCCAAGGCAGGGCTCTCGTATGCGGCCTGCACGGTCGTGGAGATGTTCGGATGAATGGTTATGCAATCGGAATCAACATCGGCTCGACATGCGCGGCGATCTTCGCGGGAGGGTTTGTATGATCTATCTGGATAACGCGGCCACGACGCTCCATAAACCGCCGGAGGTCGCCGAAGCCGTCAAGCAGGCGATTTTGACCGCCGGAAACGCTGCCCGGGGCGCGCATGGTGTCTCGCTCGCTGCCTCGCGCACGGTATTTGAAACGAGGCAGAAGCTCGCGCAGCTCTTTTCCTGCCCGCGCGAAGACCACGTTGTCTTCACGATGAACTCCACAGAGGCGCTCAATATCGCGCTCTACGGCATTCTTTCGCCGGGCGACCATGTGATTTCCACCGATCTGGAGCATAACTCTGTTCTCAGACCGCTCTATGATCTGCAAACGCGCGGCGTTTTCGTCGATTTCGTCCCGGCAGACCGGCTGGGAAATGTCCGGTACGAGGATTTTGAAGCGCTGTTCCGGGAGAACACGAAAGCCATCGTCTGTACGCATGCGTCCAATCTGACCGGAAATGTTCTCGATATTGCCCGCATCTCCGAAATTGCGCACGCGCACGGAGCGCTTCTGATCGTCGACGCATCTCAGAGTGCCGGGGTAATCCCAATCGACATGCAGAAAATGGACATTGACGTCCTCTGCTTCACTGGGCATAAAGGGCTCATGGGACCGCAGGGAACGGGCGGACTCTGCATCTGTCCGGGCGTGGAGATAAGGCCCCTTCTTCGCGGCGGAACGGGCGTGCACTCCTACGACAAGGACCAGCCGCAGGCGTATCCCACGCGCCTGGAGGCAGGTACGCTGAACAGCCACGGCTTAGCGGGGCTTGACGCGGCGCTGGACTTTCTTCTGGCAACGGGCGTGGAGAAAATTTATGCGCGGGAACGGCTTTTGATGCGTCGGTTTTATGAAGCCGTGCGGGACATTCCGGGCGTAATGGTCTACGGAGACTTTTCGCAGGACGAGCGTGCTGCCATTGTTGCGCTGAACATCCGCGACTACGATTCGTCCGAAGTTTCAGACGCGTTGTTCACGGATTACGGCATCGTGACCAGACCCGGCGCACACTGCGCCCCCCGGATGCACGAGGCGCTCGGCACGGTAAAACAGGGCGCAGTGCGCTTCAGCTTTTCGTATTTTAATACGGAGGAAGAAGCCGACACTGCGATTTGCGCTGTCCGCGAGCTGTCGGCAGAAGCATAGCCGAGGACTTTGCCTTGAGAGCAATTTGAAGGGAATGTTCAAACAACCTTTCAAGCAAAAGGGTATGTACCGTTAAGGCACATACCCTTTTCAGTGTGTCAAAAAACCTCGTAGAGTTTCGCCCCGCAGGGCGAAATAAAATGGAAATTCATTTTATCCGGCGGCTTTGCCGACCGGAAAAATACATATCGCCTCGCAAGTGTGGAATTTGTGCGCCAAAGGCGCACAAATTATGCGCGCAGTCGAGGCGCAGCCCCTTCTGTCAAGAAAGCGTCAGCTTTTTTGACAGTCTCAAAAGGGTATGTACCGTTAAGGCACATACCCTTTTGTCAACAACCTTTGTCCGGCAGCTGCTATAGTATTTGTTTCTTAATTATGGGCAGTTGACCCAAGAGCGCCGTTAAGCAGGTTCGTGTGTCGTCGCACCTGCATTCGTCATATCATATAAATTCGAAAAGAATTTTTGGAAACGAAGCTACAAACTATGGGACTTGGGTTCCGAAAGCCATGATGACGAGCTGCGGTATTGCGGTGGCGGTTCTGGCGGTGATGACAGTCATTTTTGCGGTGCTGCAGATGACGGTATTCGCAGCTGCAGGCGCGCGGTCAGACCTTGCGGTAGCCGCAGTCGCAGTAGAAGCCGCCGGAGGCAAGCGTGTAGTCCCGGACAAATTTCGTTGTGCCGCCGGTCTCGGCCATCGGGTAGTCGAGGTGGCACAGGGCGGGCGTGAGATCGTAGAGCCCAAGCTTTTTCATCAGCTGACAGATGCCGCAGGCCGTGAAGCGCGCTTCAAAGCCGGAGCCGTCGGCATAGGGGAGATAGTCCATGTTCCAGGAATACGGGTTCCGGTCCGCGGCGCGAAACTGCGCAGTTTTTTCCATGGCTGAAAGGCTCTCGGGAGAAAAGCGCCTGCTTCCGCTCTTGCGGCAGTAAAACCGCATGGCGGGGGTCATCATGGACTGCTCGTAATACGAGGTCAAACGCGTTACATCCGGGCGCTCTGGCATGCTCAGAACGAACGCGGCCAGCATCGCGCAGCTGACAATATTCATGAGGAACCGGTCGCCCTTCTCAAAGTCCGGAAGCTCCTTTAAAATCTGCGCATACGTTTGCTTTGCGTTCGCAGTTACCGTACGCGCGGTTTTGCCGTCCAGACCGAAAATGGCGGTCAGGTTGTTCCGGAACGAAGCGGCGAACACCGCCCACATGCCGGTTTGCATCGGGATATATTTCATGGCGTATGCCTCCTGTGGCCTGCTGCACCACGTTTTTTCAGAGTACGATGCGGGGAGAAATGGTTTAAGAACTCTAACAAAATTATAGAAGCTTCCGGCGACCTTGTCAACCGGCGGCGGAAGCGGCAGTTGAAATTTTGTAAAATTTATGTACAATGGAAGAAAGACTGCCGGGGAGGGATGGATGCATGGAAAAGCTGACCTACCGCCAATTTCTGAAGACCGATGTGGAGTTGTCGGTGCTCGGCGTGATGCGGGTCGAAGAGCCGTTCGAACCGTATTTCTGCACGCCGAAGGGCGCGCGGGTGTTTGGACGGAGCGGTGTGGACGGAATTCATTTCTGCTTTGTGCGCGGCTTCGGAGAGACGGTGTTTGCCGTCAGCCCGATGAACGGGCGGGAGGACTGCGTGCATCCGGTCGCTAAATCGTTCCGGGATTTTCTGCGGCTTTTGCTGGCGCTGCATGACGCGGCGGCCATTGAGCAGGCGTGGCAGTGGGACGCGGCGCAGTTGGAGGACTTTGAGCAGAAGCACCCATCAAATGAAGAGCAGATGGCGGCGCTCGACCGGATCGTCTCCACGTTCCACCTGCGCCCGATGGCCGAGCCCTGGAAGTATATCCACACGGTGCAGTCCGGCTTCGATTACGGGAAGCTCCGCTTTTCGGAGAAATTTTACGATATGGCTGGAAGCTTTGATACGCAGGCTGAGCCTTGGGCGGTTACGTTTGAAGGCGGTTTCTGGGGCGTACACGGAACGCCGGGCAAGGAGCGTTCCATCGGAAAGACGTTTTTCTGGGCAGGAGACGAGTGGCTCGTTCCGGCGGTGTATGTCTGCAAAGAAGGTGTTGTGCTGGATATCATGAAGCGCGTGCCGGTCGAGAAGCTGGTTTCGTTCCGCGAAAAATGGAACCTCTCCCGGGAAAACGACGGCAGCGACTGGGAGGAGGCACAGCGTATCCGCGCGCAGGCGGAAAATCCCTTCCATGAAGACATCGGCGCAAGGCTCACGGTCAACGGCCGGACGCTCTCGCAGAGTCATGGCTACGGATTGTGCTGGGATGCGCTGTATCCGGAGGGGAACGACCGGGAGGCCAAGCGTGTGCAGGCGCATTATGCTCTGGATGAGCTTTCCGGCTGGCATGTGCAGCGGCTGTGCTTTCCGTGGGACGGGAAAAAGGAACGGACAATTCGCGAGCTGACGTTCACGCTCTGGGAAAATCCGTTCGAGGCGCTGGGGCAGGAATTCAGCCCCGAACAGGCGGGGGACAGCATTATGTTCCACCTGCCGGGCGGGCAGCGGACGTATACGCTTACGGCTCTGGCGCTGCACACCGAAAAGATTCCGTACTTTGAAGAGACGCTCTATACGACTGAGCTTTCCTATGACATTGCGCCCGAAGTGCCGGATGGCAGCGTGACGCTGCGCGACTTTGGAGAGGCAATTGCGATTTCGCAAGGCGATTTTTCCGGCTGCTCGTTCGGTGTGATCGGCGGGGCGGACGGTCCGGTCGCGTTTGCGATGGGAAAAGACACTGTCTGCTCGCAGCTGCGGCGAAAGAAGGAACGGAAGGTCACATGGACGCTCGTGTTCCGCGAAAAGCGGAAGGAAGACAAGCGGGTCTTACTACTTGAAGAAAAGAAGGAAGAGAAATTATGAAGTTCAACGCCGCAATTTTTGATATGGATGGGCTGATGTTCGACACGGAGGAGCTATTTCTGCGCGCGTTTGAGGGCGATATCGGGAAAGCGGTCGGCTACCGGTTTACGCGCGAGGGCATGAAGCAGCTGATCGGCCTGAACCGCCCGGCGGCGATCGAGAAATTTCCACAGCTGTTTCCGGGCTGCCCGGAGAGCGGCGAGGCGTGCCTGCAGCGCTATCGCGCATGGATGGACGACTACATTCGGGAAAACGGTGTGCCGGTCAAGCCGGGATTGCGGGAGCTGCTTGCGTGGCTGAAGCAGGCGCATATTCTCTGCGCCGTGGCGACCTCGACGTTTACGAACGTTGCAATCGGCTACCTCAAGAACGCGGGCGTGCTGAACTGCTTTGCCGCGATCGTCGGCGGGGATCAGGTGAGCAGAAGCAAGCCCGACCCGGAGATTTTTCAGCTCGCCATGCGCGCGCTGGGGAAGCAAACGCCTGAAACATGCCTTGTATTTGAAGACTCGCGAAACGGACTTCTCGCGGGCGCGAACGGCGGCTTCCCAGTGATCGTTGTGCCGGATCTGTTTGACCCGACGCTGGAGCTTCCGGGGCTTTGCTACGCCAAGTGCGCAAGGCTTGACGAGGCGATTGACGTGATACAGAATTCCTGATTTGCGGGAGAATGTCAACAAAGCCGTAGGGGTCGATGCCTACATCGACCCAAAGGGCACCATCGAATTCGCCGAAGGTTTCTGTAAAAACGGTTTTATTTGCCGGGACGATGCGGGCATCGTCCCCTACGCATAGACGGGGAAATTTCAGAAATCCCGTGGGGCATGTGTGAAAGAATTTGAAAATGAACGGAAATTGGAGATACGGAATTTGAAAAACAGGAAGGAATGCTCCGGGAATGGAGTCGTTTTGCGCCGGATGCTGCGCGGTAGCGTCCGGTATTTTGTCATCTGCATTCTCTCCGGCGTGACGTTTACGGCACTGGAGCTGATCATTCCGCAGATTCTGCGGCTGACGGTCGACTCGGTGATCGGCGACAAGCCCGTGCGCCTGCCGGGGGCGCTGCAATCGCTGTGGGAAGGGCTCGGAGGAAGCGAATATTTCCGTGCACATATGGGGATATTGGCGGCAATGCTGATCGGCGTGGGGCTTTTGTCGGCGGTGTTCCGGTACGCGATGAACCTTTATAGCTCCATTGCCTGCGAGACGATGGTGAAGACCAGCCGCGATTTACTGTATCATCAGATCGAGCGACTGCCATGGAGCTGGCACATGAAAAATGCGACGGGCGATATTATCCAGCGCTGCACGGCGGACGTCGAGCGCATCAAAACGTTCTTTCAGGAGCAGTTCGTGTCCGTGTTCCGGATCATCGTTTTGATTGTTTTGTCTCTTGCGTGCATGGTCGCGATGAACTGGCGGCTTTCGATCATTGCACTTGTCATGTTCCCAATCATCATTTTATATTCGCTTTTGTTCCACAACAAAATCCGTGAGCGCTTTACAGACTGCGATGAAGCCGAGGGCGTTTTATCGACGATTGCGCAGGAGAACCTGACGGGCGTGCGTGTGGTGCGCGCGTTCGGGCGGGAGGAATTTGAGCGCGAACGCTTTGAGGCGCAGAATCAGGAGTATACGAACCTTTGGGTGAAGCTCTGCTATACGCTCTCGCAGTTCTGGGCGGTCGGCGATGTAACGAGCTGCTTGCAGGTGATGCTGGTCGTGGTGTTCGGAAGCATCCTTTGCGTAAACGGCGATATGACAAAGGGCGAGTTCATTTCGTTCGCCTTTTATAACGCGATGCTTATCACGCCGGTTCGCAGGCTCGGGCGCATGATCTCGGAGATGAGCAAGGCGGGCGTGTCTGTCAACCGGCTGGCAGAGGTTCTGAACGCGCCGGTAGAGGAAGACGCGCCGGGGGCGAAGATAGCTCCCATGGACAAGGACATTTCCTTTGCGCACGTGTCGTTTTCCTATGAAACGGGCCCAGAGGTTCTGCACGACGTGAGCTTCACGATCCCAGCGGGCTCGAGCTTCGGAATCTTAGGTGCGACGGGCTCGGGCAAAAGTACACTCCTGCTGCTTCTCAGCAGGCTCTACGCGCCGACGAAGGGTAAAATTACGGTCGGCGGAGTCGATCTTGCGTCCATGCCCGCAAAGTGGGTGCGCGAAAACGTCGGCGTTGTGCTGCAGGAGCCGTTTTTGTTCTCGCGGACAATTGAAGAGAACATCGGCATTACCGGCGCGACGGCAGAGGAGATCCGCGCGGCGGCGATTACCGCGTGCGTTGACGGTGATATCCGGCAGTTCGCGAAGGGCTACGGCACGATGGTCGGTGAGCGCGGCGTGACCTTATCCGGCGGGCAGAAGCAGCGCGTGGCGATTGCCAGAACGCTGACGCAGAAAACGCCCGTGATCGTCTTTGACGATTCGCTTTCCGCCGTCGACACCGAGACAGACGAGAGCATCCGGAAGAATTTATCTGAGCGGGTCCATGGCGTGACGCAGATTCTGGTGTCGCACCGGATCCTGACGCTTCTTGGCTGCGACCGGGTGCTCGTTTTGGAGCACGGAAGGGTCAAACAGCTCGGAACGCCGGAGGAACTCTTGCAGCAGGACGGACTGTTCCGCGAAATCTATCAGGTACAGATGGCCGTGGGAGAGGAGGAACCGGCATGAAAAACGAAAAGACGCGCTGGTTCGGCATTCCGAAGCTCTTTCCGTATCTCAAGGGCTATGGGCGGCTGGTGCTGGTCGACATGGTGGCGCTGGGCTTTGTCGGAAGCGCGATGGACGCGGTGATCCCGCTTTTTCAGCAGTACGCGATCGACCACTTTATTGCAAACGAAACGCTCGCGGGCCTCGGCGGCTTTCTCGCGCTCTACGTTCTTGTCATGATCGTCCAGACGGCGACGAACTGCATTTCGGCCTTTGCCGCGTGCAAGGCGGAAATGTACATCGGGCGCGACCTCAAGAGAGTTTGCTTTAACCATCTGCAAACGCTGTCCTTTTCCTACTTCAATCAGAACAGCGTCGGCTATATCCACGCGCGCGTGATGTCCGACACGGACAAGATCGCGACGATTCTGGCGTGGGGCCTTATGGAGGCGGTCTGGTACGTGGCGTATCTGGCGCTGGCGATTGTGATGATGTTTGCGCTCAACTGGAAGCTTGCTCTGTGCGTGATGGCGATCGTACCGGTGCTCGCGATTTCGAGCGTCTATTTCCAGAAGAAGCTTGTGTTCCACCACCGGCGCGTGCGCGAGCAGAACTCAAAGATCACCTCCGGCTTCAACGAGGGCATCACGGGCGCGAAGACGACGAAGACGCTCGTCATTGAAGAGAAGCTGGAGCAGGAGTTCCGTGGACTGACCGGGGAGATGAAGCGCGAGAGCGTGCGGGAGATGCATTTTCGGAGCCTTTTCATGTCCACAACGGCGTTCGCTGCCTCGGCAGCTTTGGCGATTGTCCTGTGGCAGGGCGGTATCCTCACGATGCGCGGCGTCATGCTCATCGGCACGCTTTCGGTGTTCATGAACTACGCGCAGGGTATGATGGAGCCCATCCAGTGGCTGGTGCAGGTATTTTCGAACCTTGTGAATGTGCAGGTCAACATTGAGCGCATTACGGCGCTCATGAACACGCAGTCCGACGTGCGCGACACGCCGGAGGTGACGGCCAAATACGGCGATGCGTTCGAGCCGAGGAAAGAAAACTGGGAGCCGCTTCGCGGGGATATTTCGTTCCGCAACGTGACGTTCCGATACCCTGACGGAGAAGAAAACGTGCTTGAGCACTTCAATCTGGAGGTGCCGCAGGGGACAAGGGTCGCCATCGTCGGCGAGACCGGCGCGGGCAAATCGACGCTTGTGAACCTCGTCTGCCGGTTCTACGAGCCGACGAGCGGGCAGGTGCTCATTGACGGACGCGATGCGCGGGAAAGAAGCCAGCTGTGGCTGCATGCAAACATCGGCTATGTACTGCAAACGCCGCATCTGTTTTCGGGTACAGTGCTGGAAAATCTGCGCTACGGAAACCCTGACGCGACGATGCAGGAGATTGAGGCTGCTGTGAAGGCCGTGTGCGCCGACGAGATCATCGCGCGGTTGCCGGATGGGTACGATACGCAGGTGGGCGAGGGCGGCAGCAGCCTGTCTACGGGCGAAAAGCAGCTGCTGTCGTTTGCGCGGGCGCTTCTGGCAGATCCGAGGATTTTCGTGCTCGACGAGGCCACGTCCTCGGTCGATACCATCACGGAGCAGAAATTGCAGCAGGCGATCGAAACCGTCATGCGGGGAAGAACGTCTTTCATTGTTGCGCATAGGCTCTCTACCATCCGGAGGGCGGACGTGATTCTGGTTGTGCAGGACGGCAGAATCATCGAGCAGGGCTCGCACCGCGCGCTTATGGAGCGAAAGGGCGCATATTACGCGCTCTATACCAGGCAGTACCGCGAGCAGGCGATGCAGGCGTTTTGGCGCGGCGGAGAACCGGCATAAGAAGAAAAGAGAGCCGCCAGGCTCTCTTTTTCTTCCAAATACAGTCGGCGGCGCTTAACAGGAAGCCCCGATTCTTTTAACAAAATCTTAACGGTGAAAAATGACAAAACCATGATATGATGAAATGGGTGAGAAGTTTGACGAAAACAGGAACACAAATGCAGCAATCGAAAAAAGCGCCGCTGCGCTTCGTTTTTACGTGGCACGACTTCGGAGTTTTCATTTCCCTTCTCGTGGTCGCAACGATTCTTTGCTATTTTCTGCGGAAGATTGACGACAGCGATGTGTACGTTGCGCTCATTTTTGAGCTGACGGTCGTGCTGGTTTCCCGCTTCACAGACGGGTATCTCTTTGGCCTTTTGTCCTCCGTCGTGGGCGTAATCGGCATCAACTATATTTTTACGTTTCCGTATTATCAGCTGAACTTCACGATTTCAGGCTATCCTCTGACGTTCCTTGTGATGCTGATCGTGTCCGTCGTTGTCAGTACGCTCACGACGCAGATCAAGCAGCAGGAGAAGATCCGTGCCGAGGCCGAAAAGGAAAAGATGCGGGGCAATCTTTTAAGGGCGGTGTCGCACGATATCCGCACACCGCTTACCTCGATCGTCGGCGGCGTGAGCACGCTGCTCGATTCCGGCGACCAGCTCAATGAGGCGACAAGAACGCAGCTGCTGGAAAATATCCGCGACGAATCGAACTGGCTCGTGAGTGTTGTTGAAAACCTTCTTTCTGTTACGCGCATGACGGGCGAGCAGACGAAGATCAAAAAGGAGATGGAGGCGGGCGAGGAAGTCTTAAGCGCCGCCGCCATGAAGATCAAAAAGCACTATCCGGATATCGACGTTTCCGTGCACGCGCCGCAGGAGCTGCTGATGATCCCGATGGACGTGATTTTGATTGAGCAGGTGCTCATCAATCTGATGGAAAACGCCATCCAGCACGGCGGGACGACCACGCGCGTGGAGCTTCAGCTGCGAAAGGACGGCGAGCGCGCGCGATTTGAGGTCGCGGACGACGGACAGGGCATCGCGAGAGAGGTTTTTCCGAAGCTCTTCAAGGGCTATCTCTCGCACGACGAGGAATTGACGGCGGACGGCCGGCGGAATATGGGCATCGGGCTTTCGGTCTGCATGAGCATTGTGCAGGCGCACGGCGGCACGATGCAGGCGGAAAACCGGGAGACCGGCGGCGCGCTGTTCAGCTTTACACTGCCATTGGAGGAGCATAGAGATGAAAATCCGAGAGAAAATTCTGGTAATTGAAGACGAGCAGACCATCCGCAACTTCATGCAGGCGGTGCTCACGGCGAACGATTATGACGTCCTGCTCGCCCGCACGGGCGCGATGGGAGAGAGCATGATCGCCTCGCACTGTCCGGATGTGATCATTCTCGATCTGGGCCTTCCGGACGTGGACGGGATGGAGATTTTGCGCAAGGTCAGGCGCTGGTCGAAAGTGCCGATCGTGGTCGTTTCTGCCCGGACGCATGAAAGAGACAAGGTCGAGGCGCTGGACGCGGGCGCGGATGATTATCTCACAAAGCCGTTTGGGACCGGTGAGCTGCTGGCAAGGATTCGCGCGGCCATCCGCCACACAAGAACGCCCATCGGAAGCGAGGCTGTGGCGAATACCGGCATTTTCAAGGCGGGCGACCTCACAATCGACTACGCCAAGCACCGGGTCTTCATCGCGGGGCAGGACGCGAACCTTACGCAGAACGAGTATAAGCTTGTCGCGCTTCTGGGTCTTCACGCGGGCAAGGTGCTGACGTATGACTATCTCATCAAGGAGCTCTGGGGCCCGAGCGCAAGAAGCGACAATCAGATCCTGCGCGTCAATATGGCGAATATCCGCCGCAAGATCGAGCAGAACCCCGCCCAGCCGGTCTACATTTTCACCGAGGTCGGCATCGGCTACCGCATGATCGAGGGAGATTAAACGGCCTTTTTCACGTGCTGATTGCGGAAATTACGTAGGAGCGGACGACCCTGTTCGCCCGGCAAAATGAACCGATTTAGTGAAAATTTGCGGCGAATTCGTAACTTCCCAAGGGCGGACAGAGGCGTCCGCCCCTACAAGCTTTTTGGGCACTTCTGGAGTGTTCGTAGGGGGCGATGCCCACATCGCCCCGGCACATAAACCCGATTTTACGGAAACTCCCAGCGAATTCGATGGTTCCCAATGGGTCGATGTGGGCATCGACCCTTACGAATATCCCGGAAGAGTGGGGCGATCCGTGGGCCTAGCTTTTCGCGCATTCGAAGCCATGCACCCAATCGGAGCGGTGGTAGTAGAGGAAGAAAATTACGGAGCTGATGCTCCACGTGAGAGGGTAGGCGTAATAGAGAAAGCGCAGCTCGTGGGAGTATTGCATGATGAGCGTAATATACGTAATGCGCAGCACGCACCAGATCGCGAGCATGACCGCCATCGGCACGAAGGACTTGCCCGCCCCGCGAAGAACAGAGGAAACCGCATGCGAGTAGGCGAGCAGACAGTAAAAAAGGGAAATCGTTCGGGCCTGGTTGGTGGCCAGCCGGATGACCTCCGGCGTGCTGCTGAAAAAGCGTGCAAGATACGGCATGAAGGCGTACATCGCAAAGCCGATGAGCTCGGCCAGTATCATTGCGCAGACAATGCCGAAGCGCGCCCCCTTTTTTGCCCGGCCATATTCCCGCGCGCCGAGGTTCTGGCTGGTATATGTCGTGAGCGCCATCGTAAAGCTTGTGATCGGCAAAAAGGCAAAGCCCTCGAGCTTACTGTACGTGCCGCAGGCTGCGATGGTGATTTTGCCGAAGGTGTTGATATTCGCCTGCACGATCACGTTTGCAAAGCCGATGACGGAGTTTTGAATGCCGGAGGGAAGACCGTACCGGACGATCTGCCCGAGCATTTCCCGGTCGATGCGAAGCTTTGCCCATTGCAGGCGGTATCTGGCCGTTTTTCTTGACAGCTGCATCAGGCACAGAACCACGCTGATGGCCTGTGAAATGACGGTTGCGACGGCGGCGGACCACACGCCCCAGCGAAAGCCGCCGATGAAGAGAATGTCGAGCGCAACATTGGTGGCGGACGACAAAAGAAGGTAGTATAAAGGCCTCTTGCTGTCTCCGAGCGCGTTCATGATGCTTTTGCAGGCGTTATACAGAACGACCGCGAGCACACCAGCAAAGTAATAGCGGAAGTACGAGATGGCCTCCGGCAGAACCTCAGGGTCGGTGCCCATCCAGCGAAGGATCGACGGCGTGAGCAAGACGCCGAAGACGGACAGCGCGATACCGCTCAGGAAGCTCACGACGATGTTCGTGTGGATGGCGCGCTCAACGCTTGCATCGTCTCCGGCTCCAAAATAGCGCGAGATGGCGATACCCGCGCCGAGCGTGAGCCCCTCGAAAAAGCTGACGAGCAGGAAAATCAGCGGCCCCGATGAGCTCACGGCGGCCAGCGCCCCGTCTCCGAGGAACCGCCCGACGATGAGCGTGTCCGCGGTGTTGTAGAGCTGCTGGAAAATCTGGCTCAGAAGAACCGGCAGCGCAAAGCCTGCGATCAGCCGCCAAGGGCTGCCCTTCGTCATATCCCGCGTTGCGCTTTTCAAGGCGTATCCGCCCCTTTCTGTCGAAAATTCTGAAAAACCCAACTTATTTTAACAGAGCCGAACCGAAAATACAACCGGCCGGAACGCAGAAATTTGCGTCCGGTTAACCAGCGGTTACTCGCAATTTACGTGAAAAGCTGGTACAATCAAAAACACTGCCATCGGACAAGAAGGCGGGGAAACGGAGAGGGCGCATATGAAAACAAGACGATGTTTTGCGCTGCTGCTGGCGCTCATGCTGGTGCTGACCGGCTGCGCGGCCAATGCGGCGGAGGAAGAGGAAGAACCTTCTGGTGATACCGCCGGGGCGGATTGGCGCACGTGGGGCTGGGTCAATGACGCGGGGACGCTTACGCGAGACGGCGAAGAAATCGACGTTTTGGTCTGCGTGTTCACGGACAGCATCATGCTTTATCTGGATGATGAGACGCAGACGGTCGTCGGTGTGGCAGAGTATCCGGAAACGATGGATGATGCGCGCGAGGCGTATGTCAGCGTGTCACTGGATGATCAGAACGGCGACGGCTACAGCGACCTGCGCGCCGTGTTTGCTAGCCCAAGCGGCGAAGAGACGGTGCTGAACTGGCTCTGGGACGCGGAAAGCGGCGCGTTCGTCTGCCAGCCAGACAGCAAAGGATAAGCACCCAGAAAAGCGGCGATGCGCGGACAAGGTCCCGGCGTCGCTGTTTTTTTGCGCACGCAAAGCAAAAGCGAAGGAGCGGCCAAAAAAATTTTTGCGGCAATTTTACACAATTCTTTAATAATGTAAAACTGAAAAGCTTTAAAACATTAAATTCTAAAATAATTTGAAAATTTTCCTGAAATCACCAGCGCAAGCGGCCCTTGACAGCCAAACCGCTTTGCGCTATTTTATATGGCATCTTAAAAACGGAGGTGCTTTTGTCAGATGATTCATTATAATTTTCTGAAGCTGACGCAGGCTGCGGACGCAGAAGCAGTCCTTGCGCGCTGCCGGGAGGTCTACGCCGAGCTGGAGGCGGAGCTGGATTTTCTGCACGACGCAAAAGTCAGCCGCTGCATCACGGTGCGCGATTCCAACGCGGATATCATGATGGTGATGCGCCTCGACCGGCCGGAGCAGCTTTCGGCCTATCTCCAGCATCCGAAGCATGTCGCGCTGGCGCAGAGCTTGAAGGACGTTGTCGCGGCCAGAATGTCGTTTGACGCAGAATAGCATCAGTTGGCGCTGATCATTTCAGAAAGAAAAGGGAGAGGTCCTATGCAAAAGAAAAAATCCGCAGTTCCTGCGTATCTGGGTGTTGCCGCCGTCTGGATCGGCAGCCACTTCGGCCCCGGCTTTGCAACCGGTGCGTTCAGTGTCCGCTGGTATGTCAAATACGGCTGGATCGGTCTGATTACGCCGCTGCTCGCCATGCTGGTAACCGGAGGCGTCATGTACTACATGCTGGAATACGCGCGGGAGCACGGAACGCCGAACTATCGCCCCTTTGCGCGCGCCTGCTATGGAGAAAAGCTTGGAGGCGTTGTGGCGGTTCTGTATGATATCTGCTTTCTGATGACGATGATGTGCGCGGGCGGCCTTGCCTTCTCCGGCGAGGGAAAGCTGCTGCAGGGCTTTCTTGGCGTGGGCTACTGGACGACTGCGATCATCACCATTCTGGTTTCCGCGGCGCTCTGCCTCTATGGCTCGAAGCTTCTGGCCAAGTCCTCCGGGTATATGATGTACGCGATCGTCGGCGTCGTTCTGCTCATCACGGTTCTGGCGCTGACGCACGGGGACAGCGACGTTTCCGGTGCGTTCGCAAACTCCGCCGCAAACGCCAAGGACACCAGCTTCCTGCACGCGATTTTGGGCGCGATGCAGTATGGCTGCTTCCAGTCGACGATCGTGTTTAACGTCATGTCTGTCTCCGACGTGCTGAAGGATAAAAAGGAAGCGCGCAAGGCGATCGGCGCGGGGTACGTCATCACGATTGTTCTGATGATCTGCCTGATTTTTACGCTGTTCAGCTATACCAATGTCTTTGACGTCTGCGCGGAGTCACTGCCCGTCATGGCTGTTCTCAACCGTCTCGGCATAAAATGGCTGCAATGGCTGTATGTCATTTTGATGACGCTTGCGGTTCTGACCAGCGCGGCTGGTCTTGCACATGCGGGCAATGTCCGGTTTGATTCGCTGTTTTCGTTTATCCGGAACACGCAGCTCAGACGCTTTGTCATCACGGCGATTCTGCTTGGCATTGCGGCGGTCGGCGCGGCGCTCGGCTTCCAGGCGATGCTCCAGCAGGGCACGTCGATTGTCGGCTGGGCGGCCATCCCGGTGATTGTTATCCCCGCCTTTACCATTGTCGCAGCGAAGGTTCGCCGCGCAAAATAGCAGCATAAAAACGCCTCCTGCTTTACTTGGCAGGGGGCGTTCATCGTGATGAGAAGAAAACGGAAGGGGAGGAAGCGTTCATTGGCGGAATGCGCAACCGTCCGCTTATTTACAGTAGGTAATGTCCGCGCGGTAGGTATCAAGAAGACCCTCCAGATAGTTTTCTACATAGCGCTGCATATCCTCCGGCGGATTAACCTTCGTAAATTCTAGCCCATGCTCCGCGCAGTATTCCCGCCCGAGTTCGTTCCGGAGCTTCTGCCGCAGAATCACGCGCGGCAGCTGATCCTGAATTGCGGCGTAGTAGCCATCCAGCGTGATCCCAGCGGACTTGCAATATTCGTCGATATACGCGCGCACCTCCGGGAACTCCTCGTAGTTTTTCCTCTGTGCTGCAAACTCCGCGTCGACCTCCTCCTGCGTCACGGAAAGCCCGAGGCGCTCGGCCTCGTCGAGCATGATGAGGTTCACGAGCAGCTGATCGACCGCGTCTCGGTCGCGGACCTCCTTCCCGCCGGAGAGGGCGGACTGGTTCTTCTTTTCGTAGTCTACAAGGCTCTGCCGGATCTCCGTGTCCCGGTAGCGCGCGACGACCGGGTCGGTGTCCGCTTCCGGTTCCGTCTTTGCGGCGCTGCATCCCAAAAAGAAGAAGGCGCAGAGCAGCGCGAGAAGCAGCAAGCATGCGCGAGAACGTTTCATACCGGATCCTCCTTCCTGATGGTTCTATCTGGTAACAGCATAGCACACAACCGGCGCTTTGTCCAGACGGCAGAGAATATCGGAAAAACGGAGCAAAACCGATGGCTGACACGTCACAGAAAAGCTGGGGCGTTCCTTGACAGAGCGGGAAGAAACCGGTATGGTATATGCAAGCAAAATGCCGCCTGAGACGGGCGCGCAAACGGAAAGGAGGAATCGAGTGGCAACCAGTAAGGAATATATAGACTTTGTGCTGGGGCAGCTGGAGGGGATCGACGCAATCAGCTGCAAGAAGATGTTCGGCGAATATTTGGTTTATATCAGCGGTAAGCCCGCCATTCTGGTCTGCGACAACGCGGCAATGGTCAAGAAGCTGCCGGAGCTGGCCGAGCTTTTGAAGGATGCGCCGGATGCGTACCCCTATGAGGGCGCGAAGGTGCATGCGCTTCTTGATATCGAGAACCACGCGCTGACGCGCCAGGTGCTGGAGATCATCGAGCGCGTCACGCCGATGCCCAAGCGCAAAAAGAAAACAGGCGCCAGCCAGGCAGCGAACGAAGCGGAAGGCTGAGCATTAGCGGCAGCGCCGCGCCGGAAGCAACCGAAGCAGGTGCAGGAGGAACAGATGCTGACCTATCACAAGACGACGGAAGAAGAAAAAGAGCGCATCACCGCGTGGCAGTATACAGGGGAGTATGCGATCTATAATACTGCGCCCTACGCCGAACAGAAAGCGCGGGGCGTGGGCTTTGCAAATCCCAAAAACAATTTCTACTCCTTTTTGGAAGATGGCGCGCTTGTCGGCTTTATCAATTTATATGAAGAGCCAACCGAGGTCTTCTTCGGAATCGGTGTCCGCCCGGACCTGTGCGGCAGAGGCTTTGGCTGGCAGATGACGCAGGCAGCGTGCGAGCTGTCGGGGAAGCTCTTTCCGGGGAAATCTCTTTATTTGGAGGTCAGAACGTGGAACGAGAGAGCCGTTCGGTGTTATGAAAAGGCGGGCTTCCGCATCGCGGGCGAGCCGATTCACCAAACGACCGCAGCCGGCGATGGTGTGTTCTATCATATGGTTTATCACGGGTAAAAGAGAACCCTCTGCATGACAAGCGCATGCGGAGGGTTTTGCTTTGCATCTCAGCCGTCCGGACGGAACGGGGAGAGCGCGTCCTCGAGCTTCTTGAGCGCCTTTTTCTCAATGCGCGATACATAGCTCCGGCTGATGCCGCAGCGCGCGGCAAGCTCACGCTGGGTCTGCGGCGGCTGGTTGGAGAGCCCGTAGCGAAGCGTGAGAATTTCCCGCTCGCGCGGCGTGAGCACCTGTTGCATGATTTCGCGGAGTTTTCCGTGCATTTCCCGCGCGCTCAGGTCTTCAAAGAGGTCCTCCTCCGAGTCGATCACGTCCATGAGCGAAAGCGATGTGCCGTCCTTGCCCGTTTCAATGCACTCGGAAAGCGAAACATCCGAGGCCGTCTTCTTCTGCGACCGAAAATACATCAGGATTTCATTCTCAACACATCTAGCAGCGTATGTGGCAAGCCTTGCGCCCTTGCTGGCGTCGAACGTGGAGATGCCCTTGATAAGGCCGATGGTGCCGATGGAAATAAGGTCCTCCTGATCGGCCGTCTGCGTGTAATACTTCTTATTCGGATGAAG
The DNA here is from genome assembly GCA_916988195.3 of Oscillospiraceae bacterium. Taxonomy (GTDB): domain Bacteria; phylum Bacillota; class Clostridia; order Oscillospirales; family Oscillospiraceae; genus CAG-170. The sequence goes on along the minus strand of CAKASQ030000017.1, from coordinate 53,776 downwards.
CAAAAGGAAAGCAGGAGCAGAAAGACTTCTGTGTGAAAATGCTTTTCAACTGCCTTTTTGCCTGATACAATGGTCGTAGAGGTGAAACATATGCCGAAGGTTGCCAGAAACTATCAGCGCGAAGACTTTTCCGAGCTTGCTTGCACAGATGCAGAATTCAGAAAGCGAGCCAAAGTCGGAAAAGCCGCAGCGCGGGCAGGAAAAGGCGGTGCAAACCGCGCGGGTATCGCCGGAGAAGCGGCGCAGAGACAGCCTGATGAGCAACCGGGCAATGCGGCATGCCTATTCTTCGGTCGAAAAGCGAATCCATGACCGCGACTGCGCGGAAGTTTCCAAAATTCCGGATGCAGAATTTGAGATGCTGACGGAATATCGAACGGATCTGAAACGCTGCTGGCTTTGCGGGCGCAGAGCGATTGTCCGTGCGAGCATTTCCTGCGATGATGCAAAGCATATGGATGCATATATGGATCTTCTGCGGCGGTTTGGCGCAATGACCGGCGAACTTTACGCGCTGATCTTTGTCAACCACGCGCAGCTTTTTGGTGTTAAGCAGGACAGTGTGTGCATTCGGTGCGGAGAAGATACGTGGATGCTGTGCGGCGATCAGGCGGAGCTTTCTCTTTATCACAACAATTACGAGGTGCTGGAAAACTACGAGCGGCTCTTGAAGCCGACCTTTCATTTGCGGCAAACCAGAACGCAGCCGCACGCGTTTCGCTTCCTGATCAATCTGATGCTCCATTATTCGTGGCCAGAGCACGTGGAGCGGTTCAAAGCAGAAGCATTGGCGCAAAAGCAGGAAGAGCTTCGCGCACGCTTCCGACAAGTTCCCAATGTGGTTCGGCAAAAGCGCTGGTCGCTGCTGTACTGTTCCTATACGGCAGTCGACTATGCAGAGAAGCTGTGTACGTACTGTGCGGAAAACAAGGTACATCTGGGGATTCTTGCAGCGGAGACAAACCACCCTTTCTGCCGAATCTTGCATTGCCGTGTGCGCCGCTGGGATGTGAAGCGGTTTTTGACTGCGGCGGAACGACTGAAGGAAGACAGTATCAAAGCAGCCGATGCAGGCTATGTAGGGTGTATCTGAAAACTCCCAACGCACCCGGACAGCGGACCTTTTCACGCTGCGCTGCACCATTTTTCCTTGAAATACGTCAGTATTCCTGCGAAAAAATGTCTTGCTCAGCGCAAAAATTTCTCGCTGCCGGTCACATTGGGAGTTTTCAGATACACCCTAACGGCATGCGAGGAGCGGAAGGGGAACTTATTCAAAAAGACCGGCAGATGCTGATGGTGCGCCGGAATCGGAAAAGCAGCACAAATCAATGGATCGTATTCGGTTCGACGATCACTGTGCCAAGAAAGGACTTGCCTGTTTATATTCTGTCATGATAGCCTCTCCGCCGAAGGCGCGGCGCGCGCCTATTGACAAAGCTGCTTTCTCTAAGTATAATTAATGATACATATCGAACGGTGCATATTGACAACGAAAGACCACAGGCCATGGCCCCCAAGAACAAGCGCACGAAGGAAGAACCGGCGGCGCGGGCCGTGTGGGCCTCAAGGGAATACGGAATGGACAAAAAGGAAGAGCTTCAATCGAGTTTGCAGTGGCTTCGCTGCCCCAGATGCGGCGGCAAGACGAGAACACAGGTCCGGCCACACACGGTGCTGGAAGACTTTCCTCTGTTCTGCCCGAAGTGCAGATACGCCTGTGTGATTCATTTCAAAGACGGCAGAACCGTCGATATCAAAATGCCGGACGCATAGACGCGGTGCAATCCGGTCAAATCGGTTTGTACAGCGTCTGTTTTTTGAACGGAGAGAAAAACGGCCATGTGTGTTACGAGCAATGATGTATGAATTTTAGAATAACAGATGATGGAGATGCGCGCGATATCCATGAGATCTATGGGCTGCTGAAAGCGTATAATCTCAGCCGCCGTGAGGCATCCCAAAATGTTCCCATCGGCGTCTTTCTGGAAGACGAGGCGGACAGGAAGCTTGCGGGATTGACGGGAGAAACCTTTGGCAATTGGCTTTGCATCCAATTTCTTTTTGTCAGCGAACAGCTCCGGGGCCAGGGGATCGGAGGCAAGCTGCTTCAGGCCGCGGAGGAAGAGGCCAGAAAACGTGGCTGCAAATAGCCTTTGTGGACACCTTTTCCTTTCAGGCACCTGCATTTTACAAAAAGCATGACTACCGGGAGGTTTTTACCCTCGAAGAATATCCGTACACCGGACAACGGCACTATTACACGAAAAAATTGCTTTGATGCAGATTTGCGGAAGCAGCTATAAAACACACAACCCAACAGATCGGCTGCTGCGGGCCGGACTGCAAAAAATGTGACGCGAGGTGAACTGGATGAAACGGCATATCGCGCTGCTGCGGGGCATCAACATCAGCGGCAAAAACAAAGTGCCGATGGCGGAGTTGAAGAAATGCTTTGAAGCGGCCGGATTTCTGGAGGTTAAGACTTGGCTGAACAGCGGAAACGTAGTCTTTTCCTGCGAGGAAGCGGATGCGGCAGCGCTGGCCGACCGCATCGAGCGCATGATGCAGTGTGAATTTGGCCTGGATATTCCCGTTTTTGTTATTTTACAGGAGGAGCTTGCGGACATTCTGCGCCATGCCCCGGATTGGTGGGGAACGGAGAATCAGGAAATTTACGATAACCTCGTTTTCCTCCTGTCGCCTGTAACTTTCCAGGAAGTATATCACGAGATTGGCGCGCCGAAAGAGGGATTGGAACAAATACAGGAATATCGGTCCGCTGTGTTCTGGTCATTCAGCCGAAAGGAGTATCAGAAAACCAACTGGTGGCCGAAGACGGCCCGCGCGGATATTGGCTCGAAGCTGACAATCAGAACCGCGAATACCGTCCGGAAAATCGTCTGTATGTAAACGCGTCCTGCCGTCAGTCCGCGCGATGCTTGGATGTGCTTTCGTTTCTTCCGTTTGGAATCATGCGTTCCTATCCGGGCTTTTGCCGAAGTAAACAATTAGAATATAACCCGGGCTTGACGCACAGACGCAGGGCCGGTCATCCGCGAGCCAACAGGCGCACGAGTGACCGGCCCTCTTTTTGCGGGGTGCGACCGAGCTGCTCGCGCGTCATCATGTCCTGCCACATATTTCAATCCACGCACCCCTTGCGGGGTGCGACCTTCCTGGCGTTTCGGAGCGGACTTACACAGACATTTCAATCCACGCACCCCTTGCGGGGTGCGACACCGCATATAATAAAACCATAGAGATAAACAAAATTTCAATCCACGCACCCCTTGCGGGGTGCGACTTGCAACCGGCTTGAGCGCTGCGTCGAGCGCCGATTTCAATCCACGCACCCCTTGCGGGGTGCGACCACAACCTTTGCGCTGGGCGCCTTTGTGAGTACAATTTCAATCCACGCACCCCTTGCGGGGTGCGACTGATGACAAACGGGGCTTTTCTGTGTGCGCGGTTATTTCAATCCACGCACCCCTTGCGGGGTGCGACTCACGCGGCTTTCTCTGGTGTTTGCACCGCGTCCTCATTTCAATCCACGCACCCCTTGCGGGGTGCGACGGAGCATTTGCACCACTTGTTATTACAGCGGCAATTTCAATCCACGCACCCCTTGCGGGGTGCGACCTTTGGGATATGAATGCACCGGTTGTGTATGTGAAATTTCAATCCACGCACCCCTTGCGGGGTGCGACCAGCAGCGTTTTTCGCCGGGGCGAACTTCTCGGATTTCAATCCACGCACCCCTTGCGGGGTGCGACTGCTTTCGTCGGCTGCTCGTTCCTGCCGCACTTGAATTTCAATCCACGCACCCCTTGCGGGGTGCGACGGCACTGTAGAGATTTGATGTGCCTCGCAAAGGCAAAATTTCAATCCACGCACCCCTTGCGGGGTGCGACCTTTACTCGATTTTGCGTGTAGTAGTCAAGGAAGATTTCAATCCACGCACCCCTTGCGGGGTGCGACGTATGAGCAAAGGAGTGACAGAGATGCCGCCAAGATTTCAATCCACGCACCCCTTGCGGGGTGCGACACCGAGTAAAGGATTTTGCGGAGCTGGATGCTGTATTTCAATCCACGCACCCCTTGCGGGGTGCGACATGAGACGGTAAGGATTATTATATCGGCGAGATTATTTCAATCCACGCACCCCTTGCGGGGTGCGACGACGCTCAGGAGCTGCGAAGCTATCAAAATACTTATTTCAATCCACGCACCCCTTGCGGGGTGCGACCGTACAAAGTAAGTCCATTAGAAATCCTGAGAGTATTTCAATCCACGCACCCCTTGCGGGGTGCGACCAGAACCGGTATTATTGAGCTTATCATATTTACCAATTTCAATCCACGCACCCCTTGCGGGGTGCGACTCAGAATAAGCATCAACAATTCGCTGTTCAGGAGATTTCAATCCACGCACCCCTTGCGGGGGGCGACTATAGTTCTCATCACAGTCGACAAGATCATAGAAATTTCAATCCACGCACCCCTTGCGGGGTGCGACGAGGAAGCGCCATGACGTACACGGAGAGGGCGAAATTTCAATCCACGCACCCCTTGCGGGGTGCGACAAAAGCACCGGACGATCGTCCGGCAGGAGGAATGTGAATTTCAATCCACGCACCCCTTGCGGGGTGCGACCAAGGCGCTGGAAAACCACCAAAAAGGCGAAATTATTTCAATCCACGCACCCCTTGCGGGGTGCGACCACAGTTTTTCGGCAGAGGCGGATCCAGTGGAGATTTCAATCCACGCACCCCTTGCGGGGTGCGACGCCGTCCGTCCACGATCGCCATGCTTCCTTTAAAATTTCAATCCACGCACCCCTTGCGGGGTGCGACTAATGCCTTCCACAGCAAGCTTCATGTCTCCGGTATTTCAATCCACGCACCCCTTGCGGGGTGCGACTGACCGGCGTGAATCAGATCTGCGACCAGTACACATTTCAATCCACGCACCCCTTGCGGGGTGCGACGTATCTTGATAGGAGCAGTTTAGTCGCGCGAATGATTTCAATCCACGCACCCCTTGCGGGGTGCGACGAACGTTTTCCGAAGAGGCGACGTTTACAGGAAGCATTTCAATCCACGCACCCCTTGCGGGGTGCGACTCCTTAATGATCTGCTCCGCCTTTGACGGCTCCGAATTTCAATCCACGCACCCCTTGCGGGGTGCGACAGCAATTCTGGATATCTCCTGCCGCTTCGCTATGATTTCAATCCACGCACCCCTTGCGGGGTGCGACCCGATTATGAGTACTACTGCGATATCTACAAGGATTTCAATCCACGCACCCCTTGCGGGGTGCGACCTCCCGCAGGACGCACCGGTAGTCTTCGAGGGAATTTCAATCCACGCACCCCTTGCGGGGTGCGACCTGCTGGTTGCAGCGGGAAAGTTCAGCGTTCGAATTTCAATCCACGCACCCCTTGCGGGGTGCGACCAGCCGTACCGCCCAGCAGCATACACGCCACAGAATTTCAATCCACGCACCCCTTGCGGGGTGCGACCTGACGCAGACGTTCAACGGCACGCAGGTCGGTCAGATTTCAATCCACGCACCCCTTGCGGGGTGCGACTCAACAGACCATTTCCATTTATTCCACGTCAAAATTTCAATCCACGCACCCCTTGCGGGGTGCGACATAGCTAAGTCCTCATCGTTAGCAAGCACTTCGAATTTCAATCCACGCACCCCTTGCGGGGTGCGACTGCTTGACGAGACGGTAGGCGCGCAGAACTGGGAATTTCAATCCACGCACCCCTTGCGGGGTGCGACAAGACGGTCAGCAATACGTGATTCAGCCTCAGCAATTTCAATCCACGCACCCCTTGCGGGGTGCGACCCAAGACGTGAAATACTTCCAACACAAAGGAATAATTTCAATCCACGCACCCCTTGCGGGGTGCGACCTCCAGCTTTAAAGATACAGAAAAGAACGACAAATTTCAATCCACGCACCCCTTGCGGGGTGCGACGGATTATTATACCGGCGAGATTGAACAGTGAACCATTTCAATCCACGCACCCCTTGCGGGGTGCGACCCGTTTGTTTAAGGGGGTGTTTTTTTGACTGGTATTTCAATCCACGCACCCCTTGCGGGGTGCGACAAATCCAAGCCACAAAGATTAGACTCTCGAGATATTTCAATCCACGCACCCCTTGCGGGGTGCGACCAAGGCAAAGTTTATTACCAGAGCGAAAACGGCATTTCAATCCACGCACCCCTTGCGGGGTGCGACTGCCAAGCGGTAAATTTGCACCGGAAAACGTGAATTTCAATCCACGCACCCCTTGCGGGGTGCGACAGCAAAATTGCCGAAATATTCCCGGCAAATTTGCGCAAAAGCTACAAAATTTCTGCAAAGCCGAACAAAGAGCGGCGTTGCCGCGTGTTGGGCAAAGGAAAAGCGGCCGCTATTTCCGGCCTTGCGCGGTGCGAACCTCCCGGGGAAAACCGGAACGCTTCCGGTTCGCATCAGACAATCAGCGCGCCCTCCGGAGCGTAGCCCGCCTTTGCGCCGAAGTGCTCGATGCGCGTTTCATACTTGTTGCCGAGATAATAAAAGCGCAGGCTGTCTTTTTCTTTGTCCATGATGGACAGCAGCTTGTGCTGGAGCTGCTTACATTGCGCGGCGTCGAGAAGGCACTCGAAAACAGAATTCTGTACCCGCTGGCCGTAATTGACGCACTGCTTCGCGATCTGCCGCAGGCGCTTGCGGCCCCCGGAGTCTTCGGTATTCACATCGTAGGTAATGAGCACCATCATAGAAAAGCCCTCACTTCCACAAGAACGACGGATACGCGTCCAGATCGTCCCGCAGATACCGCGCCAGCAGCAGCGCCTGCACATATGGCACAAGACCCCATGCGAGCTTCTCTTTTAAGTAAGGATGCGTGATCGTCTCGCGTTTGCGCTCCTGCCAGGCCTGCAAGAATTTCTTTCGGCCAGCGTCGGTCAGAAGCACGGCACCGCTGTCTGTATGCTCAAAATCGCCCGCCTGCAGGACGCGGTTATTGATGAGCGAGAGCACAAAGCGGTCTGCAAGGCAAGGGCGGAGCTCTTCCATGAGATCAAGCGCCAGCGAGGTTCTGCCGGGGCGGTCGCGGTGCAGAAAGCCGACGTACGTGTCGAGCCCTACAGCCTCCAGCGCGGCGGCGCAGTCGTTTGCGAGCAGACTGTAGGCAAACGAGAGCAGCGCGTTGACATTGTCAAGAGGCGGCCGCCGGCTTCGCGCCCGGAAGTAAAAGTCCGCCTTGTTCTGCAGAATCATTTTATCAAACACATCAAAATATGCCTTTGCGCCAACGCCCTCGCTGCCGCGCAGAGACTCCATGGAGAGTTCCTCGGCAACGATCGGATAGAGTGCCTTGATTTGGTCGATCGAAGCCTGAAGCCGCTCGATATCGACCCGGAGCGCGTGGTCCCGCTTGGTGCGCTCAATGCTCCAGCGCGCGTTGTGGAGCTTGCCGAAGATCATGTTGCGCGCGATGCGGCAGCTGTGCGCCGGATCGTCCGCCGCGCGGTACTGCATGCGCCGCAGAAGCACGTTCCCGTTTTCCTCGCCGACGCTCCGGGCAAGGAAGCGTCCGGTAGGCGTACAGAAGCTCAAGCTCACGCCGCGTCTGGCGCAGCCTCCCATCAGCGCAGGCGACGCGCCCGCGTAGCTGAACGAGATGATTCCGGAAAGCGTATGCAGCGGAAAGCGCGCGACCTCCTGCTTTTCCCGGTTCACAACGACGTTTTCACCGTCGATCGTCAAATAGGCGTCTTCACTGGTGACGAACAGCGTATTGAGAAGCTTTCTCATGGCGTTTCCTCCATGCTTTCCCGCAGATACTCCTGTACCGAGCCGCTTTTTTGCAGCCGCGGCAGACACAGCTCCTTAAGCGAGCACGCATTGCAGGACTTCGTGGGCCTTACGTGCGGGGTGTGGCCCCGGCGATACAGATTGTGCATCTGCGCCGCGTCCTGCCGCACCTCCTCGCGCAGCTCCTGTGTGAAGCTGACCGGAAAGCGGCGGCGCGTTTCGCCGTAAAAAAGCGCGCCGGACGGGATTTCGCACACGAGCATTTCCTCCAGACACATCGCCTGCGCGCACAGCTGCAAGGCATCGCTTCCGTCCTGCTTGGCAGCGCCGTGCTTATATTCCACGGGGTAGGGAAGCCACGCGCCTTCTTTTCCGCAGAGCGTTACGCCCCGTGTATCATCGCGCCGGAACTCCACCACGTCGCATTGCCCCGTAAGCCCCAGCGTGAGCGACTGCACGCGAAGGCCGCGGACGATGAGCAAATCGCCCCGCGACTCACGCAGCTGCTCGTTGTGCGCCCGCTCATGAAGAAGCGTTCCTTCCACGGTTCGCAGATTTTCCGCCCATTGCTGCTCGATGTGAATGAGTGCCCACTGCCTCCTGCAGAACCGAAAATGCTGCAGACCCGAGATCATCAGGCAGTCGTCCGGGCTGTACATTACGATCTCCTTTCGCAGTGCACTCCTTCCGGCAGAGGCTCAGAGACTGTAACCGTATAATCCTGATAGCGCCGCGGAATCTCCACGCCCTCTTTCCGCGCGACATGAACGGCCTCAAAGAGCTTATAGGACGGCGCGCAGCCAAGCTCGGAGTCGTGCTTGAAAATAATCAGCTCGCGAACCGCCATCTTGCCGCGTGCGGCGGAGTGGTCGTTTTCAAACATGTTGAGAATTGCCATCCAGAGAAGCTCCAGATCATCCGTAGAGAAGCCGGTCGTCTTGCGGGCGAGGTTTGCCGAGACGTAGCCCTCCGCGCGGTACAAACCATAGGGGACGATGTGCTTGTTGCCCATTTCCGTTTTCTTGTTGGCAGCGTCGGCCTCTGTTGTAATGGCGACGCGCGTGATCGTGACCTCCTGCGGGACAATGGGGTCGACAGAGCGGGCAAAGCCGAGCTGCACGGGACCGCGGACCTGCCCGCAGTTGAGCGCGCCCTTGACAAACGTCGTCATGACCGCGCCGAAGGTACGGATATCGTAATAGTGCTCGCACATCCAGCCGCGCAGCTTTTCATCGATACCCGGGTCCTTCTGCTTTGCCTTTTTGAGATCCGGATCGATGCCGAGCGCTTCGATGGCCGCGTTGTCGCTGGTGTTGAGGGGGGTTCCCTCGCGGATATAGATTTGATAGAACGGGTCCGCTTCCTTGACTGTCTGCACGTAGTTTCGGATTTTCCGCTTCAGGCAGACGTCGGTCACGAGGCCGAAGCCCGTCTCCGGGTCAACGCGCGGCATATTGCCCGCATCGGGGTCGCCGTTCGGGTTTCCGTTTTCTACATCGAAGAGAATTACAAAGTCGTACCGGTTCTTAATTGCTGCCATTGCTTTCATCCTCCTTGTCTTTTTTCCCATAGCGTTTCTGTGTCTGATGATAGTAGCCGATTTCAAACGCGCCCTGCTCCGGGAGCGTCATGTGCGCCGGATACGGCTGCGACAGCTTGCCCATGAGGTCGGTGAGCTGCTGGTTATAGAAGATTTTGCTGCCCGGCGCCAGCTTTTGCAGGTGCTTCTGCGCCAGCTTTACGAGTGTCGGGAAGACGACGGCGGGTGTTGCGCAGGCGGAGCTGAAATACTTGTCCTTGATGGTTGTGTTGATGCCGGGGTTTGCGGCGTCCTGTACAGCCTCCAATACGGCAAACAGCCGCCCGAGCACGTAAGGGCAATAGGTGCTTTGTTCGTTCAGTTCCACGGTCAATACCTCCTTTGGGCAGAGCAGTGATGGATTTCTTGTGTAATAGGCCTTCAGAATCGCGGCCTTGCCGCGCGTAATCTCGTGCTCGGCGCGGATGCGGAGCGTCACGCCGTTCAATAAGGTTGCGGGATAGCGCCCACCGGACAGAACCGCGCGCATCAGATCGCCCGCCAGCTGCGGCGCCGGATCGGCGTATTTTCCGTCGGAGCTGCGTCTTGCCGTTTCCCGCGCCAGGTCCCAGACGCAGAGCCTCGCGCGCGCGTCGAAGGAGGGACGGATGATCTCCAGCGCCTGCTCGTGCGCGCGGATATGCGCCGCGAAGTGCGCAAGGCTGTCTCGCAGGAAGAACCGCACGGAAATGCGCGCGGCGTTCGGCGCAAGCCCCAGAAAATAGACGTGCTGCGTGGGAATCAGCGTCTGCTCCAGAAATTCACACGCCTGTCCTTTCGCTAGAAGCGCCAGCGCCCGGCTGACGTCCTCTTCCTGTATGCCGGAGTCTGCCGGAATGCCGAACAGCGCCATGGTTCCAAGATCCGCGTACGCCGAGCCCGCATTTTCCGCCCAGCAGACGACGGTCGTGTCGCCAAGCACCTTGCAGTGGTTCCGGTCGGCCAGCAGCACATTGAGCGCCGTGGTGTAGGCAAAGGCCGCGTATTCGCTGACCGGCGCGTTTTGCGAGTATTCGTGGCCGTAGGACCAATATGCGTTCGCGTTGAACGAGACCAGCGAGCCGCCCGAGCTCTGCGCGCCGCGCACGCCCTTGATGGCAGGATGCGTCGCCACGATCGGCGCGGTTTTTCCCGTGATCAGACACTGTGCGCTGGGCGCGTCCGGGTTCCCCGCCTGATAGTGCCGCTGCCACGCGGCCTGTAGTTCGGGGTCCTCCGTGACCGGATGGCGGCCGCCTGCGCCATCGTAGGAAAAGACGAAATTTGCATTGCCGGTCACATCCTTCCAGCGGCTCTGGAGCAAGGGATGGCTTGGCGCAAGCTCCGGCTTCCAGGTGTCAAAGAAAGCAAGCACGGCCCTTGCCGCCGGCGTGTCCACATCGTCCAGCAGCGCATGGTGGAGCGCTGCGCAGGCCTCAAAGCACTTTTTTGCGCGCTCCGGCTTGCCCTTTTCGTCTGCGCCCAGCATGTAGCTGGCGTTATCGCAGAGAAAGTTTGCAGAAATGCCGGACGAGCGCAGCTTATGCGCGGGGACGCGCATCTGGCAGGGGAGAAGCACCTGCTTTTTTCCGCTGGTTGCCGGCTCCCGGCAGTCGATGACGTCGACCAGCGCGCCCGTGTCATCGATTTCCAGCTGGAAGCTCACGCGGAACGTCTCGTCCCAGCCGGGGGCGGAGATTTTGCCTTTATGGAGCATTTCCTCGTAATACGCGGTGAGCGCCTGCAAGATCATGTGACCACCTCCACGTTCCGGCAGTCCAGCACGCCACGCTCCAAGCGGGCCCTGAAAAACTGCGCTCTGATATCCTGCGGGTCCGCGTAGTCCAGATCGTAGAGCATCCAGCCGAGCTCCTGCGTCAGATCGATGGCGGGAATCGCGCCGCCCGTCCATTCGCGGAAGCATGCCGGAAACTCGCGGCAGCCGAAATACGGCGTGTGGTAGCACTGACCCTTTGCAAGCCTCCGGCGCAGAATATCCTGAAACTTTCCCGCGTTGTCGCCGGGTGCGGCCTTGTCTGTCAGGTCAAAATGGCACTCGATTACATAGTGAACATCCCGCAGGACCATCGCCGCGCGCTGCTGGATCTCCTGCGCCGTATAGAGCGCGGGCGCTTTTCCGCCCTTTGCCGCCTGAAAAACCGAGGAGGCCAGAAGCGTGGACTTGACCTCGTTGCGGCGGATGTTCGTAAAGCGGATGGGATTTAACAGATAGATGCGGTCGATGGTGTACCGGAGTCCCGGGTGCCAGTAGATGGCCTCCACCAGCCCGCGCGCGGCAGAGGGGGTGATGACGTCATAGCTGACGCGTTCGGTCTTCATTTCCGGACGGGAGAAGCAGGCGTAATCGCCCCAGACCTCAATGAACATCGACATGGGCACCACCTCCTTTCTGGGTGCGCTCGAATAATGGAATTTTCTTTCACATCGTTCACGCTCCATTTCAATTAATGATTAATTAAACCTTGGACATAATTGGATTATAGACAATCGCTGACAGTTTGTCAATCCCCCTTGAAATATGACTTACGAAAAACTATACTGTAGAGGTCTACTGACGCCAATCAGTAGTGGGTAGAAACAATTAATGATTCATTCGCGCAGCGGGCGGCAAAGTGATGGGCTTTGCCGCCCGCTGCACTTCTTAAATAAAAATACCAACGCCTGTCTCAACATTCATGGCAAGGCCGGTTTTCTCGTCGTATTTTGACAAATCCATCAGAATTGCCGAGCCGTCCGGCAGCAGCGCCAGCGCTCCCGCGTCGTCCAGCGCGCGGAACTGCGGCTCGTAGCACGCGACGCTGAACTGCCCGAGCTTCCGAAGAAGTGTCCGGCTGACCTCGCCTTTTTGCAGGCGTTCACAAAGCGGCGCACCAGCTCCGATGGGCAGGTAGATCGTTCGGGTCGGCGCTTCGATCAGGTGAAAGCGTCCGGCAATCTGCGCAAACGGCAGCATGCAGCCGTTAATGTCATGCTCCGTCGCCTTCAGAATTCCTTTCTTGTCGAGCGCTTCGGTTCCCTTGAGCTGGCGAAGCTCTGTAAAGTACGTATGGGTAGCCTCCGGCGAGGACAGATCGGCGTGCTTTCTGGCCGTGTATTGCAGCGCGCTGAGGTTTTTAAGAAGCATGACCGGCGGATTTTTGCCGCTAAGTGAAAATCGGTATACGAGGCTCTCATCCGCGCGACGTTTTCCTTCCCGGTTGCAGCGTCCGGCGGTCTGCAGAAGCGAGTCCAGCCCGCAGTCCTCGCGATAGGCGACCGGAAAATCCACGTCCACGCCCGCTTCAATCAAAGAGGTAGATACCACGCGGCACGCAAGGCCCCTTGCCAGACGCTCGCGAATTTCTGCAATCTGCCGTTTGCGGTCGTGCGCGCAAAGAAGCGTGGTCAGGCAATAGCGCCCTTCCTCGGGCAGCGCGTCATAGAGCTCCTGCGCGGTGCTCCGGCGATTGACGACGCAGAGCATCTGCGCATGCCGGCGCAGGTGACCGCACAGCTCGTCCGGCCTGATACACCCGAGATCGGCCAGCGTCGTCCGGCGCAGCGCGGTGTACAGCGCTTCGGTATGCGGGCAAATTTCCCGTATGGCAAGCGTCGGGGAGAGCTGCTTCAGAAGCGGCGCAACCGCTGGCTGCGTCGCTGTACAAAGGACGGCGGTCGTATGGTAAAACTGTACCAGCTGCGCGATCGCGGAAAGACACGGCAGCAGATAATCAATCGGGATGGTCTGCGCCTCGTCGAAGATCACAACACTGCCTGCGATGTTATGCAGCTTCCGGCAGCGGCTGGGGCGATTGGAATAAAGCGACTCAAAAAACTGCACTGCCGTTGTGACGATGACCGGTGCGTCCCAGTTTTCGCTGGCCAGAAGCTTCCGGTACTGCGCGCCGGTCATCTCCTCGGGCTCTGCCAGCTGATATTCCGTGCCGGCATAGTGCGCCAGCACGTTTTCTGCTCCGAGAAGGTCTGAAAAGACAGACACGGTCTGGTCGATGATCGAAGTGTAGGGAATTACGTAAATGACGCGGTCCATCTTCTGCGCTGCGGCCTGCTCGAGCGCGAAGGCCAGAGAGGAAAATGTCTTTCCGCCGCCGGTTGGCACGGTCAAGGTATAGAGCCCCGGCGGAAGCGTCCGTCCGCCGTCAATGCACGCGCGCAGCACGGAATTGCGCTGTCTGCCGATCGTACTTTCCCGCTTGCATGCAAGATATGTTGCCGCGCGGCTGCGCACTTTGTCCAGCAGTTCCGAAATGGCGGCAGACCCTCCGCGCGGCGCCGGGGCTCCCTCCATAAAATTCTGCGTGTCCTGAAAATCCGCGTCAACCAGGCAGGAAAACAGCATCCGGGTGTAAAACGCGTTCTGAACCCAATCGGAGCTCAGCCACGGGGCAGGCGCAGGACCCGGCAGCGGCGGCAATGCCGATTGGTCAAAGCTTACCGGCCGCTGCATCCTGCCAAAGAGCGAGGCTTCATCCGGTCCGTCGGCTTTCGGATTGCCCACATCCGGGATTCCGCCATGGTGTCCGGCGATGGCGAGCGCGGCGGGAAGGTTCTGGCGGGAAAAGGCCAGCTTCGCGCCCGCTGTCGAATGGTCTACGATCGCGCCGCCATGCAGCCGCGCCTGAAATTCGGGTGTGCATTTTCCAATGTCATGCAGCAGACCCGCAAGCTCCGCATCCGCCTCCGCGCCAAAGCCGGCAGCAAATCGCTTTGCCAGAGCGGCGGTTCCACGCAAATGCTCTGCAGTGGTCTGCTCTCTGCCATCTTCGGCAATATGCGCAAGATAGTTCATTTGAACCTCCGAAAATTTGTTGGATTCACCAGCATTATACTGTAAATTCCCGGATATTGCAACTGCCATCGCCGCATTCCTCGAAAAAAGTTGTCTTCCACCGTGCGCGGGACGCGCCTTGCTGGATGATCGACGGCAAAAAAACACAGCCACCGGCTTTTGCCGGTGGCTGTGTTTTGCAGTTACGATTCGCGGACGTTGAAGTCCTTGGTGGTGACGAGCTTATGGTTGAAGTAGATTTCAAGCGTGTAGGTTCCGGCCTTCTGCGGCATGCTCGAGAGCGTACCGACGAAGAGGTTCTTCTCCCACATCGTGCTCCACTGCCGCTGCGACTCCTCGAAGCTTACAAGCTTGCCCGCCTCGTCGCGGACAACAAGCATGACGGCGATATCTTCCTCCGCCTTTGTGTCGAGCGTCACGAGCGTCTGCAGCGCAAAGGCCATCTGCTCGTTGATGGTGTAATAGTTGTTGCGCGTGGTGGAAATATTCGTACTGTTGACGGTTTCCACATTCGCGGGCTTCAGGAAGAAGCCAAGATATGTGCCCGCCATGCCGTGGTCGGTGTACTTGTCCGTGACGGCGGGGGAGTGATACGTCGTTTTCGTCTCACCCTCGAGCTTTTCGCCGCTCTTGAGCGCTACGGTGAACGTATAGTCCGCGTCCGGTACAAGATCGGAAAGCGGAATGCGAACAGGCGCTTCCTCTGTCTCGGGAAGTGTGACGGGCGTATCGATTCCCGCGATCTTTGCCTCGAGCGTCCAGCCGGGCTCCGCCGGGTCGACCTCGCATGTCCAGTCGAGCACGAGCTCTTCGCCGTCGACGTTCGCTGTGAACGAGGAGAGCTTCGTGATGTTCGGCGTGATCGTGGTCGAGACGCTTTGCAGCATCGTGGGCGTGGAGATGATGACCTCATACGTCTCGCCCGGGGTGAGACCCTCAAAGGTGACAGACGGCGTGGAAACGATCTGCGTGTCGGAGTAATCGTCTGCGCCTGTGATCGTGACAGTCCAGCTCTCCGGCGCGTCGCCCTCAATGTTCCACGAGAGGATCGCAGACGAGCTCGAAATCGCAACCGACAGCGGCGGGACGATGCTGACAGTCGGAACCGTCGAGAACGTGGCCTGTGTCTGGCCGATGAGCTTCGTGTTTTCGGGCTCCTGCAGCGTGAAGGTGTACTCGGTGCCGGACTGGAGGCCCGCAATGACAGTGCTGTGGCCGGAGAAGGTCGTCGTCTGGGGCTCTAAGCCCTCCGCCGTATAGCTGACCGTCCAGCTGCCGGGGTCGGGACCGTCTAGGATGATGAGGTTCAGCTCGGCCTGCGTCACGGAGACGGCGGTCGCGGTGAAGCTCAGAATTTCCGTCTGCGCCAGCGTTGTCGCCATGATCGAGTAGTTGCCGGTCAGCTTTTCGCCGTTGGCAGGCTCGATGGTCACAGTGTACTGCGTGTCGGGCACGAGGCCGGAGAACGTGAGGCCGGTATTTGCCTGAAAGCTCTGGTGGAACTTGTTCCCGTAGGTGTCGGAGCAGACAACCTGGAACGAGCCGTCCTTTTCGGCGGAATCGACCTGCACGGTCAGATGATCCGTGCCCGCATCAAGAAGGGTGATGTCGTCAATGTGGATGTTGCTGGGCGCGATGATGAAGAAGTAGACCGCCGCGCCGATGCCCGCGATCAGAAGCAGGCAGCAAAGCGCAATGGGGAGCCAGCGGCTCTTCTTTCTGCGCTTTTTGGGGGGAGAGCCCGAATCGTCCAGCGGCGCGTCGTCCTCCTCGTCCGGCTCCAAAGAGCCTGCGATGCCGTAGCCATCGGGGTCCTTGAGCGCTTCTTTGTGGACAGAGTCGATGAGGTCGTTGAGCATCTGCGTATCCGGCGAGAAGTTTTCCTTAAAATCCTCCGGCATGGCCTCGGTGTCCGCAAACTGAACGGGCTCAACTTCTTCTTCCTGCGTGAGGTCGACCGGCTCGTGCTCGCCCGCGATGGGGGGAACGATGAGCGTATCGTCGAGCTGGTTGCGCTTCATGTACTCGACCAGCGCGTCCTTGAGCTCCTGCGGCGTCTGGTACCGGTCCTCTGGCTTGAAGGCGCAGGCCTTGAGAATAATCTCGGAAATTTCGTAGTCCGCGTACATCGGGACGGGGAGCGCCTCGCCCGTGACTCTGCGGCGGTCGGCGGCCTTTGCAGACGTGTTTTCGTCCTCAAAGGGCGCGTGGTTGCCGTTGAAGATCCGGTAGAGAATGAGGCCCACGGAATAGATATCCGTCGTCGGCTCGATCGTGCCGAGCAGACTGAACAGCTCCGGCGCGGAGTAGGAGCTGAGCATGCTCTCGGGCATGGTGCAGTATTTGAGATCGTCGATTTTCGCGATGCCGAGGTCTCCGAGCAGAAAATGCCCCTGCGCGTTTAAGTAGATGTTGGACGGCTTTACGTCGCGGTGAATGAGTCCCGCGTTCCGAAGGTCGATGAGCGCGCTGCAAAGGTCCATGGCTAAGTTAACCGCGCAGAGCTTTGTCATGGCGTTGTCCGCTAAATAGTCGACGAGCGTCTTTCGATGCTCGGCCAGCAGATACATATCGTAGCCCACGCCGTCTTCCTTGGGTGCGATCTGATAGCTGCGGAAGCAGTCAAGGTTCGGGCTAGCGGAGAGCGCTTCGAGCGTGGTGAGCTCGGTCTGATAATCCGAGACGACCTGCTCATAATATTTCTGCGCGTCCTCGGTCGTGGCGGCGGCGCCGGTGAACATCAGCGCGTCGACCTGCCTCTGCGACTCCGGTACGGAGATGTGCTTGAGAATGTAGGTCTGACCGCTCTTGGTGCTTTTGACAATATATACTGCGGCTGCGCCGCGGACACTCAGACACTCGACCACCTCCATATTGGACAGCAGCGGCGAAATGAGTTTGAGTTCGGCCAAATGGTTCGCCTCCTTTTCATACGTCCTATTATTTTAAGCGATATTCGATAAAAATGCAATACAAGATATTGTACATTGGGGTTGGAATTTGTCGAAAGGTGTGGTATGATACGACTCAGGTATCATCAGAACACGGAATGATCTGTGTAAAGTCCCGCGCGTATGTCTGTTCTGCGCGCAAGGTAACGGAGGATTTGCATGAAATTAAGAAAATGCGAATTCTGCGGCACGGAGTTTGACGCCGCGCTCGGCCAGTGTCCGCTTTGCGGAAAGGCCGTGCAGCCCGGCGCAGCCGAGCCGCAGCCCGTCATGCCCGCGGCCTACAAGCCGGCAGGCGGACACGGCGGAAAATTCAGCAAAAAGAAGGGCGGTCGCTTTGCGCAGAGCCCGAAGAAAGCAAAAGAGGAAAAACAGCCCGTGGAAAACCCGTATAAGATCCCAAAGTGGATGATGGTCATGATCTGCGTGATTTTGGGACTGACCGTTTTAATGGGCGCGGCGTTCGCGTTCTATCAGCTCAGCTGGTTCCCGAAATTCTTGGGCCCGTCCGAGCCTGTGAGCATGCAGGAGCAGGAAGCAGAGGTTCAGCCGGAGCAGCCTGCGCAGGAAGAGCCCGCGCCCGCCGCACCCACCGAGCGGCAGTATATGAACGAAGAGGACTATCAGCCCGAAGAGGCGGAGGAGGAGCCGGAGGCGGTCATTGCGTGCGAGGGATTGATGCTCGCGACAAGCTCCATTACCTTTGACGAGCCCGAGCGATTCTACAATATTACGGTGCAGAAGCTTCCTGAGACATGCAACGAGGATGTGACGTTTTCCTCGAGCGATGAGACGATCGCAACGGTCAACCAGCAGGGAAAGGTCGTTGCGGTAAACGGCGGTACGGCGGTCATCACCGCGACCTGCGGCAGCCAGACGGCAACGTGCCTTGTAACCTGCGACTTTATTGCGGAGGAAGAGCAGACCTCGAGCGAAGAAGAGCTTGCACCCGCGCTCAACTCGACGGATATGACGCTCTTCTATCCCGGCGAGCAGGCGCCGCTGATCGTCAATAATCTTCCCGACGGTGCGCAGGTGACGTTTACGAGCGAAAACGCGTCCGTCGCGACGGTCTCCTCCAGCGGCACCATCACTGCCGTTGGCAGCGGCACGACGACTGTTCGCGCGGAATTCAGCGGCACGAGGCTTGAGTGTATCGTCCGCTGCAAGCTCGACTCCAGCGCGGAATCCGGCGCAGAAGCGGACGCGGAGGGCTGCACGATCAGCCATTCGGACGTGACGATGGCGTTCCTCGGCGAATACTTCAAGATTTCTCTGAAGGACGCGGACGGAAACCGCATCAAGGGGCTCTCGTGGAGCTCGGGCAATACCGGCGTGTGCACGGTTGACGCGGACGGTGTGGTAACCGCGACCGGCAAGGGCACGACGACAGTCTCCACCACCTATGGCGGCAAGAGCTTCGAGTGCATCATCCGCTGCAACCTCAAATAACAGACAAATTCCCGGACGCAGGCGTTTTCCTGCGACCGGGAATTTTTGTTCAGGCCTCTGTTTTTCTGCTTCTGCGGAACAGAAGCGTGATGCACCAGAGCCCGGCCAGACCGACCACCGCGTAGACGATGCGGCTGACACTCGCGGTCTGTCCGCCGAAAATCCACGCGACCAGGTCGAACCGCGCAAAGCCGACCAGACCCCAGTTGACTGCGCCGACAATGGCCAGAATCAATGCCAAGGTATCCATGTTACTTCCTCCTTTTTATGAACACGTCCATAGTATGCACGAAGCGGCAGGCTCCTATTCTGCAAATCACACAGAAAGTGCAGAAATTGAGATTGCTTTTTTGGCGAAATCCTGTATAATAAATATAGCCTGTAAAATTTTTAGGCGCTATGACAATTTTTGAGTTTCCCGTCCGGATTGTCTCCGCAGGAAACAGTCTTTCCTGACAGGAGGTATGGATATGAACATGGTTTGTCTGGATCTGGAGGGCGTGCTGGTGCCTGAGATCTGGATTGCGTTTTCCGAAGAAAGCGGCATTCCGGAGCTGCGAAGAACCACGCGCGATGAGCCGGATTACGATAAGCTCATGCGCTGGCGGCTCGGCATTCTCAAGGAGCACGGGCTGAAGCTCGCGGATGTACAGAATGTCATCGCGAAGATTGACCCGCTGCCGGGCGCGAAGGAATTCTTAGACAGTCTGCGCGAGGTGACGCAGGTTGTCATTTTGAGCGATACGTTTGAAGAATTTGCAAAGCCGCTCATGAAAAAGCTCGGCTGGCCGACAATTCTCTGCAATAACCTTGTCATCAGCGAAGACGGTTTTATCAGCGATTTCAAGATGCGCTGCAGGGACACGAAGCTTACGACCGTCCGTGCGTTTCAGTCCATCGGCTACGATACAATCGCGAGCGGCGACAGCTACAATGACCTTGACATGATTCTCGCCGGCAAGGCGGGCTTCCTCTTCCGCTCGACGGAGAAAATCAAGAACGATTACCCGCAGCTTCCGGCGTTTGAAACGTATGACGAGCTTCTTTCGGCCATCCGCGCCGCGCTTTGATTTTGTCGCAACGTCCTTTTGTTTCCGCGAAAAAACTTATGAAAATGAAAGGTGAAAAAATACTATGAACGCATTCTTACCCGCAAACATTCTGCTGCCGAAGACCGACCATATGGAAAAGTGGGCCGTCATCGCCTGTGACCAGTTCACCTCCGACCAGGCGTACTGGGATCGCGTGAGAAAGAACGCCGAGGGCGCTGTCTCCACGATCAACCTCATTCTCCCTGAAGCTGAGCTCGGCACTGAAAAGGAAGCCGCGCACACGGCAGAAATTAACGCCACCATGAAGAAGTACATGGAAGACGGCGTGTTTACCGAGTATCCCAACAGCTTCATCTATGTCGAAAGAACACTCGAGAACGGTTCCATCCGCGAAGGCTTAGTGGGTATGGTCGACCTTGACACGTATGACTATAACCCTGGCGCAACCTCTGCCATCCGTGCGACCGAGCGCACGGTTCCCGAGCGCATTCCGCCCCGTCAGAGAGTCCGCCGCGACGCTCCCATTGAGCTGCCGCATGTTCTGATGCTCTGCGATGACCACGACAAGAAGCTCATCGAGCCGATCGGCGCGAAGAAGAACAGCCTGAAAAAAGTTTATGACTTCGACCTTATGGAAGGCGGCGGCCACATCACCGGCTGGCTCGTCGAAGGAAAAGACGTTGACGACTTCAACAAGGCGCTCACCGAGTACACCGCGACTGTCGGCGAAAAGTACGTGGGTCTCAAGGGCACCCCGATGGTCTTCGCTGTCGGCGACGGAAACCACTCGCTCGCTACTGCGAAATCCTGCTATGAAGAGCTCAAGAAGAACAACCCCGGCGTGGACCTTTCGAACCATCCGGCCAGATACGCGCTCGTTGAGCTCGAGAACATCCACGACCCGGCGCAGGCGTTTGAGCCGATTCACCGCGTGATCTTCAAGACCGAGCCCAAGAAGCTGCTTGCCGCTTTGGAAGAGGCATGCGCAGGCACCGAAGGCTTCCCCGTGAAGTGGTACGCAGGCGACGAGTCTGGAACGATCGTTCTCGATAAGAACAAGGGCGAGCTGGCCGTCGGCATCCTCCAGCACTTCCTGGATGAGTACCTCAAGAACAACGCGGGCGAGATCGACTACATCCATGACGACGACGCGCTGATTGGCTTCGCGAAACAGGAAAACGCCATCGGCTTCCTGCTGCCCGCGATGGAAAAGAGCCAGCTGTTTAGAGGCGTGATCGCCGACGGCGTGCTTCCCAGAAAGACCTTCTCCATGGGTCACAGCCGTGAAAAGAGATATTATCTGGAAGGCAGAAAGATCAAGTAATGGTTACGATTTCAGAAGGCGCGTTTGCCAAGGTCAATCTGACGCTGGACGTGCTTGACAAGCGTGAGGACGGGTACCACAACATCAAGTCCGTCATGCAGACCATCTCTCTGCACGACGACGTAACGGTCGACATCGGAACAAATGCGCCATGGCAGGTGCACTGCTACCGCGAGGTGCTCGATGAGACCGATCGCGAGAACCCGACCACGACGCTTGTGACAGAAGGCTATCCGCAGAACGAGGAAAACCTCGTCTGGAAGGCGGCAAAGGCCTATTACGAGGCGACGAAGCTTCCCGAGGAAGGCCTGGAGATCTTCATCAGCAAGCGCATTCCGATGCAGGCGGGTCTCGGCGGCGGAAGCGCGGACGCGGCGGCGGTTCTGCGCGTGCTCAATAAGCACTATGGGCATCCGCTTTCCATGCCGGCGCTCTGCGAGCTGGGAAGCACCATCGGAAGCGATGTGCCGTTCTGCGTGATGCAGGGGACGGTGCTTGTCGAGGGCGTGGGAAATAAGCTTACCAAGCTTTCCGACGCGCCGGAGATGTATTTTGCCGTCTGTAAGCCGGAGTTTTCGGTCTCCACGCCGGAGCTTTACCGGGAGCTTGACGAGACGTTCATCGAAAAGCGGCCGGACCATAAGGCGATGATCTCGAATCTTCAAAAGGGCGAGCTTCTCGGCATTGGCGGCAGCATGTGCAACGTCTTTGAGCCGATCGTCCTCAAGGAGCACTTTGATATCAACTACATCCGCTCGATGATGATCACCTACGGCGCATACGGCGCGCAGATGACGGGCTCGGGCTCGGCGGTGTTCGGGATTTACGACTCGTTCGAGTACGCGACCGTTGCGTGCACGATGCTGAAAGACAAGTACACGCAGGTTTTCCTTGCTAAAAACGTATAAAATTTGAAACATCCGTCTAAGCTTTGGGTATCTCGAGGCTTAGGCGGTGTTTTTTATGAGGAAACGATACATAACGGCGGCAACTTCCATGCTGGCTGCAATCGCCATGTGCCTGTGTGCAGTTTCACAGGCCCGGCAGCAGCAGCTCGCGCAAAAGCTCATCCGGCTCCATGTGGTGGCAAACTCAGACACGGCGGAGGATCAGAGCGTGAAGCTTCTCGTGCGCGACGCGGTCCTGCGGGCGACGGCCGACGTATTGGAGGAAGAAACCGACCCGGAAGCGGCGCTTCAAAATGGGCTTCCCGCCATCGAGCAGGCAGCGAATGAAACGCTCAGCAGGCTTGGAAGCGGGGACACGGCGAAGGTCAGCCTCCGGCGGGAGCTTTTTCCGACGCGCGATTACGAGACCTTCCGCCTGCCTGCCGGGGTCTACCGGACGCTGCGGGTGACGATCGGAACTGGCGAGGGGCACAACTGGTGGTGCGTGGTTTTTCCGGCGCTGTGCCTGCCCGCGAACGCGGAGGATTTTGAAGCGGTCTGCGAGGCGGCGGGTTTTACAGACGGGGAAATTTCCGCTTTGACAGAAGACTCGGGCGAAATAGAAGTGGAGTTCAAAACGCTGGAACTGCTCGGAAAACTCAAAAAAATCCTCTGGGACGCGTAAGCGTCCTTTTTTTTACCCATCCAACCTGATATAATAGGAAAAAAGAAAAAAGAAGACGAATGAAAGGAGGGGCGCGGATGCTGACACTTTTGCTGGGAGAGGACCGGCAGGCAGGACTAGCCGAGCTCATCGGTACCATCTGCGAGCGCGCGCAGGCGGGCGAAGACAATCAGATTCTCATCGTGCCCGAGCAGTATTCCTTTGAAGCAGAGCGCACACTGTGCCAGACGGGCGGAGACGGCATTTCCCGCTTTGCGGAGGTTCTGAGCTTTACGAGGCTGGCCAGCCGTGTGTTTTCGATCTATGGCGGCGTGAGCGAGGAATACTTAGACGAGGGCGGCCGGCTTCTTTGCCTGTATCTGGCGGCAGATCGTGTGAAGTCGCAGATCAAATATTACGCCGCGTCGCTTCTCCGGCCGGAGTTTTTGAAGCAGCTCGGGAAAATGCTCGAGGAGTTCATGACCTACTGCGTCACGCCGCCGCAGCTTTTGCAGGCAGCAGGGCAGATGACCGGCCAGCAGGCGCAGAAGCTCACGGAGCTGGGGCTTTTCTATGAAAGCTATTTAAGTGTCTGCAAAACGGGGCGCTCCGACCCTGTGACGCGGATGGCGCGGCTGGCGGAAACGCTCGAGCAGGAGGACTACTGCGCAGGCAGGCGCTTTTATCTGGCGGGCTTTTCCGATTTTACGAGTGTGCAGCTGCGAATCTTGGATGCAATACTCCCGCAGGCGGAGGAAACGCGTGTATATCTTTGCACGGACGGCTCGGATTCCGGGAGTTTTACTTGCGGGACCCAGACGGCCAAGACGCTTTCGCGCATGGCTGCAAGGCAGAATGTCAAGGTTTTGCGCCTGCACGTCAAGGAGAAAACGCAGCGGCCCGAAGCGCTCTCATTCTGGCTCACGCATGTGCTGGAGCCGGGCAGCACGGCGATGGACGCAGATGCACAGGCGGTGACGCTATCCATGGCGGATTCTTCCGCGTGCGCGTGCGAGCAGGCTTCGGGGGTGATCCAGCGGCTGACAGGCGATGGCGTGCGGTGGCGCGAGATCGCGGTCGCATATACGGATGAGCGCTACGTCAGGGCTTTGAAGCCCATGCTGCAAAGAGCCGGGATCGGCGCGTATTTTGCGGGCACGGTCGATATTCTGCAAAAGCCGCTGTTACAGGCCATTTTGTCCGCCATGCAGGCGGCAAGCCGGTTTTCGTATGAGGACGTGATACAATACCTCAAATCCGGCTTCTCGCCGCTTACGGCTGATGCGTGCGACCGGCTCGAGCGGTACGCGTATTTCTGGAACATCCGGGGTAGCCAGTGGCTGAGCGACTGGACGCGTCACCCGGACGGCTTCGGACATGAATTTACGGACGAGACACAGCAGACGCTTCTGGAGCTCAATACCTGGCGTGCAGGCGGATTGGAGCCCTTGGAGGCGCTTCACAAGGCGTGGCTCTCCGGAAGGACGGTATCCGAGCGCCTTCGCGCGTTATCAAGCTTTCTGGAGCAGACACACTTCCCGGAGACGGCCTGCGAGCAGACAAACGAGCTCTACCGGCAAGGAGCTGCGCAGGCCGCGCAGGAGCAGGAGCAGCTTTATGAGATTTTGCTGACCGCGATGGAGCAGGCGGAGCTGGTGCTCGGCGGGCAGGAGATGGAGCTCGAGTTATTTTTGCAGATGTTCCGGATGCTCCTTGGCTGCTATCAGGTCGGTTCGATCCCGGCGAATCTTGACGAGGTTCTCGTGGGAAGTCTTGACGCGATGCGCGCGCTGCGCTCGGAGTATCTTCTCGTGCTCGGTGCGGACGAGGGCGCGTTCCCAGCGTTTTCTCAGGCGGAGGGCCTTCTTTCCGACAGCGAGAGAAGGAGCCTTTTGAGCCTCGGCGTGACGCTTTCTCCGTGCGCGGAGGAACGGCTGGAGCGGGAACTCGGCTGGACGCAGCTGGCGCTTCAAAGCGCACGCAAGCGCGTCTGGCTCATCTCCGGCAGCGAGCAGCCGTCCTACCTGATGGCAAGAACGAAGGCGATTCTGCCGCGGTGCGGGATACTTTTGCAGGGGGACTGCCGCTTTGTGCCGGACAGGCGCGCGCTGGCGGCGGAGGCCATCCGGGAGGGCGAAACGTGGCCGCTGGACCCATTGACGCTGCAAATCAAATACGAGATGGAAAAGCGGTGCGGTTTTTCTGTCTCCGCAATTTCCAGAGAAACGGTGCAGGGGCTCTATGGCGAAAAGGTCGGGCTCTCCGCGTCGAAGCTCGACCAGTTTGCGGGCTGCCGGTATGCGTTTTTCCTGCGCTATGGGTTAAAACTCGAGCCGTGGCGGCAGGCAAGCTTCGACGCGCCCGTGTTTGGAACCTTTGCGCACCATGTGCTCGAGTGTACGGTGCGCGATGTGATGGCGCAGGGCGGGTTCCATGCGGTCCCGCGGGAAACGGTTCTCCGGATCGCGGCGCAGCATATGGACGAATACGCGAAGAATTTTATGTCGGCCGCGCAGCAGACGGACGAACGGTGCGACTATCTCTTCCGGCGAAACCGCGAGGAGGTGCTGGGCATCGTGGGTAATGTAGCCGACGAGCTGCGTGTGTCGCGCTTTGCCCCATGCGACGAGGAGCTCGCATTTTCTGATAAAGGAAAGCTCCCACCCGTGATCGTTGAAACGCCGGACGGGCAGGCGGTGCTCTCCGGCTTTGTCGACCGGGTCGATACGCTGGACACGCCGGGCGGCGGCTATTTCCGCGTCATCGACTACAAGACGGGCCACAAGGAATTTGACTATACCGATCTTCTTTGCGGGCAAGGGCTTCAGATGCTTCTGTACCTCTTCGCCATCGAGCGCTCGAAGGGCAGCCACGAGGCAGCCGGACGAAAGCCTGCGGGCGTACTCTACGTGCCGGGGCGTGTGGACGTGGTAAGCTTAGAGCCCGGAGCCGGGGAGGCGGCGCTTTCAAAAAAGCGGCAGAAAGACCTTGTGCGGCAGGGACTTTTGCTGCGGGACGAGGACGTTTTGCAGGCGATGGAGCCCGGAGACAAGCCGGCCTTTTTGCCGTATGAGCAGAACAAAAAGGGCGAGCTCGAGGGAAGCCTTGCAACGAAGGAGCAATTTGCGCTTTTGGAGCAGTTTGTTGCCGGAAGCCTGCGGGATTTGGCGGGGCAGATATTCTCCGGCGCGGTCGCGCCCAACCCCATTGTGCGCGGGCCGAAGGTTTCAAGCTGCATGTACTGCGATTATCAGAGCGCGTGCCACAAGGACGCGTGCCGGGTTGCGGCGCGGTTTATGAAGAAGGTCAAGGCGGAGGAATTCTGGCAGACGCTCGAGAGGAGGAAGACAGATGGCTGAGGTGAAGCTGACACGGGCGCAGCAGGCGGTGGTGGAGAACCGGGGCGGTGCGCTGCTTGTCTCTGCGGCGGCGGGATCGGGCAAGACGAAGGTTCTGGTCGACCGGCTCCTTTCCTATGTCGAAGACCCGATTGCTCCGGCAAATATCGATGACTTTCTGATCATCACCTACACAAAGGCGGCGGCCAGCGAGCTGCGCGGCAAAATCAGCGCCGAAATTTCCAAGCGCCTTGCATCTAAACCGGAAAACCGCCATCTCCAGCGCCAGCTCACGAGAATCCATCTCGCGCAGATTTCAACGGTACACGCCTTCTGCGCGATGCTGCTGCGCCGGTACTGCACGCTGCGCGATCTGCCGCCGGATTTCCGGGTAGCCGAGCAGACGGAGGCCGATGCCATCCGATTGGAGATCTTCCAGAACACGCTCGAGGACTTCTACAAAGACCGAGCCAATCAGGCCGACTTCTCCGCCATGGCGGACCAGCTCGGCTTCGGGCGGGATGACCGGCGGCTCATCGACCTCTGCCTTTCCTGCTACGATGAGGTGCGCTGCCGCCGCGATATGGGCGGCTGGATGAAACAGGCGGAGGCAGCGTATGCGCGCATTTCTCCGCTCGAGGAAAGCCCATGGGGCGCGTTCTGGATGAAAGAACTCCAGGATACGCTCCGGTTCGCAAGCGAGAGCCTGCAAAAGGCAATCGCGCTTTTGCGCCGGGACGAGACGCTGGAAGAAAAATACGGGCCGGTTTTCGAAAAGAATCTTGCGCAGGTGCAAGCGCTTGCGGAGGAGACGACATGGGATGGCGCGTTCGCGCATAAAATTCCGGACTTTGGGCGGATTCCGGGCGTGCGCGACTGCGCGGATGAGGCGGCAAAAGCACGCGCGCAGAAGCTCCGCAAGGACGCCTTAGAGGCCATCCGGGACGCGCAGCGGGCATTTTATGCGGAGGCGGAGACAGTCGAAGCGGATTTAAAGAAAACGACACCTGCCATCCGGGGCCTTCTTCAGCTGCTGCGCGCGTTTGACGAAGCGTTTACAAAGGAAAAACGGCGGCGAAAGCTTCTGGACTTTTCCGACCTCGAGCACGAGACGATCGCGCTTTTGTACACAAAGGACGGCAAATTAAGCCGGACGGCGCGCGAAATATCCGAGGAGTACCGCGAGATTCTGGTCGATGAGTACCAGGACTCCAACGAGGTGCAGGAGTGCATCTTTGAGGCCGTGTCCAAAAACGGACAGAACCGGTTCCTGGTCGGCGACGTGAAGCAGTCCATTTACCGCTTCCGGCTGGCGGACCCCGGAATTTTCCTGCAAAAATACGAGAGCTATTGCTCCTATGAAGAAGCGAAGGACGCGGAGCCGCGCAAGATCCTGCTCTCCGATAACTTCCGCTCCCGGCGCGAGGTGCTTGCAGCGGCAAACGATGTGTTTTCGCTCTGCATGCAGGGAGAATCGCTCGAGCTCCGTTATGGCGAGGCGGAAAAGCTCCGCGCGGGCCTTTCTTATCCGCAGACGGATACCCCCAAGGTGGAGCTTCACTGCATCGACCTCGGCAAGCCGGACGCGGACGAGCAGAGCCCGGAAAAGCGGGAGGTGGAGGCGCGGTTCGTGGCCTCGCGCATCCGAAAGATGCTGGATGACGGCATGCAGGTCACGGACGCAGGCGCGCTTCGCCCTGTCCGGATGGGCGACATTGTCATTCTTCTGCGCTCTTTGAAGGAAAACCCGGCAAGCTATCAGAAAGCGCTGGCCCAGCAGGGCATTGCCAGCCAATGCGACCGGGGCGAGAGCCTGTTTGACACGACCGAGGCGCAAGTGCTGCTGGCGACGCTTAAAATCATCGACAATCCCCACCGGGATGTAGATTTTGTCGCGGCGCTGGCAAGCCCGGTATTCGGCGTTTCGGCTGAGGAGCTGGCGCGCGCGCGCGTCGGAATCCGAAAAGGAGACTATTATGAGAGCCTTCTGGCGTTGGAGACACGAGGGGAAAAGCTGGAGGCGTTTTTATCGTGGCTGGAGGACATGCGCAGCCGTGCAAGGCTCTTGCCGCTCCCGGAGCTCTTTGACCTTGTTTTGCAGACGACCGGTATGGAGGATATTTTTTCCGCGATGGAAAACGGCGCGGTGCGGCGGGCGAATTTGCAGCTTCTGCGCGCACAGATCGCAAGCTTTTCCGCCGGAGGCAATCAGAGCCTGATGGGCTTTCTTCGGTACATGGACGATCTGGCAGAATCGGGGAACGCGCCTGCGGCCGGGGCGAGAGGCAGCACAGAAAACGCGGTGCATATCATGAGCATGCACCAGTCCAAGGGATTGGAATTTCCGGTCGTGTTTCTGGCGGACCTCTCTAAGCGCTTTAATCTGAGCGACGCTTCGATGGGCGTTTTGCTTGATGAGACGCTTCTCGCGGGGGCAAACGTCGTCGATATGAACTCGCGCTCGTATTTTCCGTCGCTGGCGCGGCTCGCGATTGGCGAAAAAATGACGCGGCAGACAATTGCCGAGGAGCTTCGCGTATTGTACGTGGCGATGACGCGGGCGAAAGAGGTGCTCGTCATGAGCTACTGCGCATCCCGGCTTTCGTCGGTACTCAAAAAGTGGAACGAGGCGCTCACGCTTCCGCTGCCTCCGAGAACGGCGGCCAGTGCGCTTTGCCTCGGCGATTGGGTGCTTCTGACGGCGCTTTGCCGGACGGAGGCGGGAGAGCTCTTTGCCGAGACGGGGCCGAACGAGGTAAGCGCGGTGCAAAGTGACCCGTGGGTCATTCGCCTGTACCATTCGGCGGATTTGCAGGAGAGGCTTGAAAATACAGTGCGGCAGGAGCTGGGGGAGCCAGAGACCCAGAAGCCCGCGCCGGAGGCGGATTTCACGCCGTATGCGCATCTGGCCGCGTCGAAAACGCCCTCGAAGCTCACGGCGACGGCGCTCAAGGGAAGGCTTCTCGATCTGGAGGCCGCTGAGCAGACGCCGCAGGAGACGAAAAATCCCGAGCGGTTCCGGCTTCCTGTGTTTGGTCAGAAATCACTTTCCGGCAGGGCGCGCGGCAGCGCCACGCACCTTTTCATGCAGTTTGCAAATTATGAAGCCTGCCGGACGGAGGGCGGCGTAACAGGCGAGCTTGCGCGGCTGGTGGCGCAGAAGTTTTTAACACCGGAGCAGGCCGGAAGCGTACAGACCGAGCGGATTGTGCGGCTGTTTTCCTCGCCGTTCGGCGCGCGGATTTTAAAGGCAAAAACGCTCCGGCGCGAGTTCAAGTTCTCCATCCTGACCGACGCAGGGGAATATGTCCAAGGTGCGGAGGGCGAGCAGGTGATGCTGCAAGGCGTGGTCGACTGCTTCTGGTCAGAACCGGACGGCATTGTCCTCGTTGATTTCAAGACCGACAAAACGCCCTATGGGCCGGAGGAGCGCGCCGCGTATTATGCCCCGCAGCTGCGCGCCTACGCCAAGGCCCTTTCCCGGATGTACGGCCTGCCGGTCAAAGAGAAGATTCTATACTTTTTCTCCTGCGACTGCGCGTATCATCTTGCATAAACGAATTCCGCCCGTAAGATCGTCTTGCGGGCGGAAGCTGTTATTTGCAGTTCTTGCTGTTCCGGTTCTGAGTCTGGCCGACGTCGGACGTTTTGTTCTGAGACGGATTGTGGCTGTTTTCGCTGTTCTGGCTGGATTGCTGGGAGCGACTTTGCTTTTTGCTGTGAGACATATAAATACCTCCAAAAATTGAATTTACGGTAGTATACCGCGTTTTGCGGCGTGTCATACCTGTCAGGCTTTATCCTTCGGGTCAAAAATCAGCGCGGCGAGGAAGCCGAAGACCATAGCAGCGGTCACGCCGCCTGCCGCCGCCTTGAGTCCGCCCGTGAGCGCGCCGAGAAGCCCGTCCTCTGCGACCGCTTCACGCACGCCCTTGGATAAATTGTATCCGAAGCCCGTCAGCGGCACAGTCGCGCCCGCGCCCGCAAAGTCGACGAGCTTTTCATACACGCCTGCGCCGCCTAAAATGACGCCCAGCACCACGTAGCAGACTAAAATACGTGCGGGGGTCAGCTTCGTTTTATCGATTAAAATCTGGCCGAGCATGCAAATGAGCCCGCCGACCACAAACGCTTTGAGATAGTCCATCCCATCACCTTCTTTCTGAAACGATCGATACCGCATGGCACACGCCGGGAATCGACTCGCCCTGCCACGAGGAAACAGGTGACAAAAGCGCGCCCGTTGCGCAGAATAAAAGGCGCTTTAGCTTACCCTCCCGCATTCGCCGCAGAAGGTGCCCGCACAAAACGCTTGCGCTGCATCCGCAGCCGGAGCCGCCCGCGTGAACGTCTTGCCGCACGGAATCAAAGATCATCACGCCGCAGTCGTCGTAGTGGCCGGTCAGGTCAAAGCCGTCCAGTTTCATCTGCTCGAGCACAATCTGCTTTCCGAGAACGCCGAGGTCGCCTGTGACGATGAGGTCATAGTCCTGCGGCTTCCGGCCAAAGTCTTCAAAGTGCTGCCGGATGGTATCGACTGCGGCGGGCGCCATCGCGGCGCCCATGTTGTTCGCGTCCTTGATGCCGAAGTCCTGAATTTTGCCGACAGTCGCGCACTCAACAAACGGGCCTTTGCCGCTGCTTGATACGATGCAGCAGCCGCTTCCGGTAACCGTCCACTGCGCGGTCGGCGTGCGCTGGCCGCCATATCCAAGCGGGAAGCGATACTGCCGCTCGGCAGAGGCAAAGTGGGACGAGGTAATCGCGCCCGCCCGTCTGGAATAGCCCGCGTTTACGAAGCTTGCCGCCAGCAGAAGGGACTCTGCCATCGTTGAGCACGCGCCGTAGAGCCCGAGAAACGGAATCTTCGTGTCCCGGACGGCAAAGCTCGAGCTGATGCACTGGTTGAGAAGATCTCCGGCAAATAAAACGTCCAGATCGTCATAGTTGAGCGATGCTTTCCCGAGCGCCAGCTCGAGCGCGGTCTTTTGAAGCTCGCTCTCGGCTTTCTCCCAGCTGGCTTGATTCAGCTTCGTATCCTGTGTGATCTGGTCAAAATCCTCCCGCAGGGGGCCTTCGCCCTCTTTTTTGCCGACAATGGCGGCGTTTGCCTCAATGGCCGGGAAGTTCGGGAAAACGACGCTCTGCTTTCCCCGGTGCAGTTCCTGCATGGCGCACCCTCCTTTTTGGTTAGTATGGCCGGGATGTTTAAAAATTACGCGTGCAGGCAAAAAAAGAACCGCAGCGGAAGAACCGCTGCGGTCAAGAGGAATGGAAAAATGAAAAAGAAGTCGCACCCATATTGTGTGCGGCTTCCTGTTCTGCTATACGTGATGGAGAATTATTTTTTTGCGGCCAGCGCGCGGGCGAGCCAGACGCTGCCTAAATCGAGCGCGGTAAAGAAGCCGTCCTTCTCGCTCTTTTTTACGATACGGTCCTTTGCTCTCGCATTGGGGTCGGTGAGCTGGAGCTCCACGCTGACCTTTGTCGCGATGTCGGTATCCTTGACCTTCTTCGTTTCAAGAATTTGCAGCATAACGATGTGCGAGTCCGCCATCGAGCCGTAGTAGATCATATTGTCCTTGCGCATCAGGGGATGCCCCTTGTATTGCAGGATCGTCTTTTCGTCTGCCATATCGAACCTCCTGTGATCATGTAGCGTTTTGCCGGAAATCCCGCGAAACGCCCGAAACTTCTCATGCTTTTGGGCAGAAAACATATACTAAAATACAGTATAGCAGATTTTCCTCCGGAAAGCAAATCTTTGTTTTCTCATACCCGGAAAATGCGCCGTTTATTATTAAGTGCGAAAGAAGTTATTTCTTCTGACGCGCTTATTTTTTATCCCCAAAAACGCAGGAAACGGAGGCGATACGGAATGAACAGCTACAATATCGGGCTTGAAGATCGGAAAATCATCGAAGAAATGTATAACGCGGGCGCGAAGCCGTGCGAAATCGCGGCGCGCATCGGCAAATGTCAAGCGACGATTTACCGGGAAATCAAGCGCGGAGAAGTGCCGGAACTGAACGCGCGCTGCCGCCCTGCATATCGGGCAGAAGTCGCAGAAAAGCGCGTGACCGAAGCATACCGCAAAAGAGGTCGCCGGAAAGCGACAGAATGAAAAAGGAGGCTCATACCATGAAGAAAACTGAAAACGTGTATATTACGCACGTTCTTTTCCCGTGGGAAACATTCGCTGCGCAGAGCGAACGCGAAGCACGGGAGCGGGCAAGCGGCGGCGACCGTTGGACGGAAGATTTTCTGCGGGAAGTCCGGGAAAACGTTCTGCGATACGCGAACGAGCCGTTTTTTCCGCCGGATGAATTCAAGCACGCGGAATTTATGAACACATCCATGCGGAACTCTTGCCTGAACGACGTTTACAGACTCGTCCCGCTGCATTTCCGCGAAGAAGTATTTGCGGGCGTTTCCTTCCCGATTTGGAATCAGGGGGCGCGGGGATGAACGTTTTCGACCGAATCACAAAAAGCCCGCAGGCGTTGGCGGATTTCCTGCAAGCGATTCCGGCGATCAATGCGCCGTGGGACGATGCTTTTCATCGCATCTACTGCGATCAGTGCGCGGCGGAAAACTGCGACAACTGCCCGAATGAAGCCCTTCGGGGCAGCGCGCTTTGGTATTTGACGCTTCCGGCGGAGGCGGCGGAATGACACGCGCGGACTATACGCGGACGTGCGCCGGATGCGGCAGCGTCGTAACGGAAGATTGGGTAAACGGTCAAAAGTGTTTCAGATGTTATGCGCCGGGGCAAACGTGCGGTTACATCGTCGGCATTGAACGGTTTCTGCCGTACGTCCCGGCATGGTGTCCAAAAATGGGCGGCTGCTTACGACCGCCGGAAAGATACGAGGTACAAAAGACATGAAAAAGCTGTATTCAAAGCAACTCGGCAGCGAGGTCTACGCGCTTGCGCCGGAACAGTTGAAAGTATTCGCGTCGAGCGGGTACGAAGTCCCCACGCCGGAAGCCGTCATTGCAGATGCGGGCGCTATCCGCATCGTTCCCCCGGCAGGAAAGCGCGCGTATGCGGTATTCAAATTCACGACGGGTGCTTTTGTCGTTCGCACGTCCGCCGAAACGATGACGATGCAGGAAGTCGGCACGTTCGTCGGTGAGGTCGTGCAAGCGGCTATCGTCTGCAAGCTGGCGGAAAACGCTGACCCGGACAGACCGAAGCCGGAAGCGGCGGGCGGTCAAATCGCGTCGGCGGTCGCGGCGCTGACGGCAGCGATCAGGCGGGCGACCGGCGAAGCGCACGCGGGCGGCGATCAGGCAGCGGCGGAAAGCCCGGAGGTAACGGAATGACATTCGGCACGTGTAGGTATTGCGGGCAAGTCGTGAATCTGGACTACGAAGAAGAAACGCAGGCAGAAGCCGATATTGCCGCTTCCGAAAAATGCGAATGCTACGACGCACGGCATGAACGGAATCTGCGCAAGCAGATCACGGCGGCGCAAAACCGCATTCGCAAGATTTTCGGGGACGATGCTGCAAAGCTGGGCTTTTCCCCGATTGCTGCCGAAGAACCGCTGCAACTCCTGAACGCTATCGCGGAGCAGACCGCACGCGGGTTTATTACGTCGGCTACGATCAACGTGCGCGGGCTTTGCAAGGCGAAAATCACGATGACCACAAAAGAGAAAATCAAGGTCGAGCGCAGCGAAACGAAAACGTACCAGTTGGAGGAATGACGGCGAATGAACGAAGCGTATAACATTGACTGCATGGAATTTATGCGCCGCGTTCCGAGTAAATATTTCGATTTGGCGGTTGTAGACCCGCCGTACGGGATTGAAAAGGGATTCAAGGAGACAAGCCGGTTAGGCGCTACGGGCAGACAAAGACCGCGAACGACGATAAACCGACGGCGGAATACTTCACCGAACTGTTCCGTGTCAGCAAGAATCAGATTATTTGGGGCTACAATCATTTGTCGGATTTGCTGCCGCCGACGAAGGAATTCATTTTCTGGTACAAGCGTCAGCCCGTGGACAGCTATTCCGACGGCGAATTAGCATGGACGAGTTTCAATAAAACGGCAAAATGCTTTGACCATGCGTATTTCGGGAACGTCGGCGCGGATGACGTGCGGATTCATCCCATGCAAAAGCCGGTTGCGCTGTATTTGTGGCTTTACGCGAAATACGCGCGTCCGTACGACAAGATTTTTGATTCACACCTTGGGAGCGGGTCAAGCCGAATTGCCGCTTACGATATGGCGCTTGATTTCATCGGGTGCGAGATCGACGCAGAATATTTTCAGAAGCAAGAACAGCGTTTTGAAGAACATACAGCGCAGCAGCGGTTATTCCTATGACCGCCGCAAGGAGGGTACATCATGGTAACAATCGGATGCGGCAGGACGGTCAAGCCCGTCACGTTCAGCGTCTTAGGCAAAGACGGCAAAGATAAAGCCGTTCGGGGTACGGTTTCGTACATCCATCCGGCGCGCCGCTATTGCATTCTTGAATTTGCCGTGCGGGGCGGCATTCTCCGCGAATCATTCCAACTGATAGACGGCGAAATTGCCGAATAGAGAAAGGCAGGGGCTTACATGGAACGCAGACCTATGAAGCTATACCTCGTCAGACACGCCGAATACGGCGAAACAACCGCAAACGGGCGCTGCAAATATGATGCGATCATCGCCGCCGCGCGGCAATGGCGCGCCCGCTGGACGCAGATAGCCCGCGAATGTGAATTTATCGTGCTTGCCGAAGAAGAACCGGCAAGCACAGAGCAATGACCGCGCAGCAGCGGCGGAAACGCCGCATGATACGCCGGTTCGCGCCGACGGTCGCGCTGTGCGCCGTCATTGCAATCATTGCAGCGGCTTGTGTCTGCGCGCTGGCGCGCCCGGTAGAGCGGGACACACAGCCGGAAGCGGCAAGCACGGAAACGGTTGCCGCAGCAACAAAAATCGCGCCCGCGATCACAAAAGCGGCGGAACAGATCACGAAAACGCCGGAAACGATCACGCCGGAAGCGCCGGAAGAAACAGAGCCGGAAGAACAGCCGGAGGAAGCGCCGGAAGAAATCAGCCGTTATGCGGCGCTGAACGTCACGGAGGACGATATTGATATGCTGGCAGCGCTTGCATGGCACGAAGCGCGCGGCGAACCGTTCGACGGGCAAGTTGCCGTTGTCCTGACTGCGCTGAACCGCTGCTTGTCGCCGGAATTCCCGGATACGGTCGAAGAGGTCGTTTTCCAAAAGTACGGGGACGTTTGGCAATTCAGCCCCGCGCCGTATCTTTGGACAGCAGAACCGACACAGACGCAGTACGACGCAGTTTATACCGCGCTGCACGACACAGATTACATTCTTCCCGCCGAAGCGGTATTTTTCAGCACAAAGGCATACAACGACAATATCGTTGCAGTCATCGGAAATCACATCTTTTGTTCTATTGAGGAGGTCACACAATGAAAATCACACGCAGGACAGAGCAGGAAATCAATATTTCGGAACTGAAAGCAGCGATCAAGGAGGGGCGCGGTCTGGAGGTCATCCGCCCGCACGACGAAATCACGCTTGCGCTTGACACGGGCGAAACGATTACGCCGGTTTGCGGCTACGTCGGCAAGCATAGCGCCCGATTTGTTTTCAAAGACTGCCTCCGCGAAATGTGGCAGATGAACAAGGATATGACCAACAAAGGCGGATATTTCAGAAGCGAAGCCCGCAGACACGTCCTCGAAGATATTCTGCCGCATTTGCCCGCTGAACTGCGCGAAGCGATCACGCCGCGACACTTATGCGAGGAAATCGACGGCGAAACGTACGAATATTTTGATTCGTTGTGGTTGCCGTCAGCAACGGACGTTTTCGGCAATGACCCGGATGGATGGTGGAAGGAAGAAACAGACAGCTTCCAGTTGCCTATTTTCAAGGAAGAACGCGACCGCGTGAAGGAAGTCCCCGGAAATGGTACATATCCGTACTGGCTCCGTTCCCCGTTTGCCAGCTATTCCGCGCGTTTCGTGCGTGTGATTACTGGCGGCACGGTCAGCGGCAGCTACGCGTACTACTCGATTGGCTTTGCCCCCGGCTTTGATTTGTAAAATTCGGAATTCAAAAACTTCCCCGGCTCAATGCCGGGGAAGTAGCCGCAAGGAGGCAAGATCATACCATGAACATAGGGCTTATCGACGTAGATAGCCACAATTTCCCGAATCTCGCGCTTATGAAGATTTCCGCATTCCACAAATCGCGCGGCGATCATGTCGAGTGGTGGTGGGGATTCGGTGACTACGACATTGTTTATATGTCAAAGGTGTTTGACGATACATATTCAAAAGACGTTGACGAACCCTTGAATGCAAGGAAAATCATAAAAGGCGGAACGGGATACGGGCTTAACGGCAATTTGCCGGAAGAAATCGAACACATTTACCCTGATTATTCCCTATACCCGGAATTGACGAAAGATACGGCATACGGATTTCTGACAAGAGGTTGCCCGCGACACTGTTCATTTTGCATCGTTGGCGACAAAGAGGGCTTACAGAGCAGAAAAGTCGCAGACTTGTCGGAATGGTGGCACGGACAGCGATATATAAAGCTGCTTGACCCGAATATAACAGCCTGCAAAGATCGGCTTGACCTTCTGCGGCAACTGGCAGATAGCGGCGCATGGGTCGATTTCACGCAAGGCGTTGACTGCCGGACACTGACAAAAGAAATCGTTCTGTCCCTGAACGCTGTGAAAACGAAAATGATTCATTTTGCGTGGGATTTCATGGAACAGTCCGACGCAGTAGTGAAAGGGCTTGAATTGTACGCGCAGCACGGCGCGATCACGGATGAACGAAAACGCCGGGTCTACGTGCTTACGAACTACAATACGACGCAGGCGGAAAATCTGCACAGGATTTACACGTTGCGGAATATGGGCTATGACCCATACGTTATGATCTACGACAAGCCCCATGCGCCGCGCGAAATACGGCTTTTGCAAAGATGGGTAAACAACAAGATCATTTTCAGAAAATGCGAACGCTTTGAAGATTATGACCCGAAGCGGCGCTGACGGAGGCTGAAATGAACAAATACATTGGAAAAATCATCATCGTTACGAATATGCGGAAAATCCCGCGTTCGTGCGCGGAATGCGGCTACTATGACGGCATGGGAAACCGCCCCGGCGGGCGCTACAACGACGGTATTTGCACGGCGGGCGCGTCGATTTACAGTACACGCGGCATTCGGGTAACAAAAGAACGGCTGAAAAACTGCCCGCTGCACATGATCGGGAGGGATAGCAATGACTGATGAATACATAAGCCGGGAAAAGACGCTGGAACTGCTCAAAAGTCTGAGCAGTCGGGACTATCGCCGGAAAAAAGGCACAATTCAGGATGCAATCAAGATGATTTCTTACGCCGTGTACACGCCCGCCGCCGACGTTGCGCCGGTGCGACATGGGCGGTGGATTTACCATGATGACGGTGTATTCACTTGTAGTGAATGCGGCAACGCAGAATCTAACGACAGCTATTATTGCAGACTATGCGGGGCAAAGATGGATGGTGTTTGACGGTGAAAATTGAACGTGCGATTGAAATTCTGAATCCCGCGCATCGGGAACATTACGAAAGCATTGAACCGGTAGACGAAGCCTGCCGCATGGGAATTGCGGCGTTGTTGTACCGCGTTCGGAAAAAACCGGAATACCTTCCAGCGCACCCCGCGCCCGCTTTAGCCTGCAAGCGGTGCGGCAGCGTCAAACACTTGCACAATGCAGACGGCGCGCAGAACGCATTCTGCGGGCAATGCGGACAGGCTATTGACTGGACGGATGCGGCGGAAACGGACGCATAAAAAAGCCGCCGACGTTTTCGCAGAACGTCGGCGGTGCTTGCCTCGGAAAAGACAAGGTTACTCATACCTTATATATGATATCACGTTCCGGGGCGATATGCAAGCGAAAAGCGGCGGGAAACCGCTATTTTCGGGCTTGTATGGGATAGTAACTTAACGACCACAGAGCCGCCGGAGGTAAAGGCATGAAAACAATCTATCGGGAAAAGCGCTACTACTGCGGGGAGTACCTCGACGTATATATTTTTCCTACATATCGGCAATCGAACGGACGGCGCAGCCGGAGCAAGCCGACAACCGACGCGCAGAAGAAATTAAATCAGCGCCACAGGGAAGAAAAACTTGTCAGACTGCTTCACGCGAACTTCACGCCGGATGATCTTGAAATTCACCTGACATATACCGTCCAGCCGGAAAGCGAAGAAGAAGCTGCCCGCAATGCCCGCAATTACATACGTCGCATTCAGCGTATGCGGAAGAAAGCCGGATTGCCGCCGCTGAAATACATCGTCGTGACAGAACGCGGCGGAAAGACCGGGCGTTATCATCATCACATCACGATCAATGGCGGGTTAGATCGTGACGCGGTGGAGGCGGCTTGGGGCTTGGGCTACGCAAACAGCCGCCGCCTGCAATTCACGGAAACAGGGCTTGCCGGTCTTGGACATTACATCGTCAAAAAGCCCGTCGGAAAAAAGGCTTGGAATGCGTCAAAGAATCTGATTGACCCTGACCCGAAAACACGTGACGGACGCATTTCCGGCAGGCGGGCGGAAGAACTCGCACGGGACACGACCAACAACGCCGAATATGAAAAGCTGTACCCCGGCTATTTCCTTGCGGAAGCTGGCGCGTTTCATAACGACGTGAACGGCGGACGGTATATCGTCGCCCGGTTTTACCGCCGGGACGGTAAATTTATAAAGCCACAGCGAAAAACAAAAACGAATCGGAGGCGGAAAGAATGACGGTAAATGAATTTGCACAGGATGTCCACAAAAACGCCGTTGCGCACGGTTGGTATGATGCGCCTATCACGTTCCCGGAAGTCGCGGTTATGATACACGCTGAAATCTCGGAAGCCGTGGAAGAATGGCGGAGCGGAAACCCGGTTATCTACGGCACGTGCGCGTTGTCGCCGGAGAATTGCAAGTTTTCAAAAATCTGCGATAACGTCGGGCATCCTTCGGGCGCTGATACGGCGGGAAACTGCAAGCCGGAGGGCGTTGCGGTCG
Organism: Oscillospiraceae bacterium; assembly: GCA_916988195.3. Taxonomy (GTDB): domain Bacteria; phylum Bacillota; class Clostridia; order Oscillospirales; family Oscillospiraceae; genus CAG-170. The sequence continues at coordinate 14,831 of CAKASQ030000017.1, read as the reverse complement.
AACTCTGCGATGCGGTCATGCGCATCATGGATTTCCTTGCGTTCATGGGCGTAGACATTGAAGCCGTGCTTATGGCAAAGCACGAATACAACAAAGGGCGCGAATACCGGCACGGCGGAAAGCGCGCATAAGGAGGCGGGCTATGATTAACTATTTCGACGCAGCGGAAAACACGCTGCGATCACGTTCAATGCTTGAAAAGGCATTGAAAAACCTGATGCGGCGGCAGGAAAGAATCATGCGCCACAATGCGCCGTCTGGCTATCCGTCGTTAGATACGTCGAAGCCGTACACAAGCACGAAAAGTGTAAACGATGCGCTGACAGATTGCATTGAGATTGCCGAAGTTGCACGGGAGATCAACTGCACAAAAGACAAGATCGACGAAATCGACAGCGTATTGCAGCAGCTTGACCCGCAAGACGCGGAATTACTGCGCCTATGGTACATAGAGCGGAAAAGCAAAGAAGAAATTGCCGCACAGGTGAACTATGCGTCGCGCACGTCAATCTACGATTTGCGCAATAAAGCCGTTGCGGGCTTTGCTGTGCTGTACTTCGGTGCGGATGCTGGGGCGCTGCTCTGACCGCGCCGGACGCTTTTGAAAAAAGTCTGAACAGAAAGTTTCGGAAATCCGTGCTATGCTGATAGCCGTAAAGGGAGGTCGAGGAAACCTCGCCGCCGTGCGCCTTGCGCTTATGCGCAGGGCGTTCCCTTTACCCTTTTGCAAGGAGGCAGCGGAATGAAAGCATTTGCAAAAGCATTCTACGAATCGGCAGCATGGCGGCGGACGCGGGCGTACATCCTGAAACGCGACGCGGGGCTATGCGTCAGGTGCGGCGCGCCCGGTTGCATCGTCCATCACAAGACGGAATTAACGCCGCGAAACATAGACGACCCCATGATTACGCTGAACGAAGATAATCTTGAAACCGTCTGCCGGACGTGTCACGCGATCATTCACGAAGGAATGCCGCCGCTTGCAGACGGTCTTGCTTTTGATGCAGACGGAAACGTTATCGAATCCGCAATATCCCCCCCCCCCGGTGCGCCGCTGAAAATTTCCGGCGGCGTAACCGCGCTTCACCCACGTTTAGAACCGCCCCGGTCGCGCACATGAGGGGGGGTAACGCAAAATTCAGGAGGTGGCATACATTATATGGCGGAAGAAAAAAAGACATACGAAGATATGTCAAACCCTGAAAAAATTGACGCGAAAAAGCGGAAAATTAAAAAACTTTTCCGTGATTTACCCACAGAAAAGAAGCAATTCGCGGAGGGTTTAATCAATCAATTCGCAGTCACGTCGGTTACGCTGGAACGCCTTGCCGACGCGATCAACAACGGCGATCTTATCGAAGATTTTGTGCAGGGCGCACAGAAAATGCGTCGGGAGTCCCCCGCCCTACGCGCCTATAACACGACGATCAAATCGTTTTCGACGCTGACAAATCAGCTTATCAACCTGCTGCCGGAAAAGGAAAAGAAAACGGCGGGCGATGAACTGATGCAGTTTATTACGAAGCCGAAAGCGGCGGGCAGATAATGAACTATGTGCGCGAATACTGGGGGCGGATTTCAAGCGGCGAGATCGTCACAAGCCGCCGCGTCAAAGCTGTTTACGGGCGGCTGATGCAGGAAATGGACGCGCCCTCGGATGATTCGGCGTACTATTTCGACGAAGAAACCGGGGAACGCCCGATTTTGTTCATTGAGCAATTCTGCAAGCAGTCACAGGGTACACTCGGCGCGGCGTTGAAGCTGGAATTATTTCAAAAGGCGTTCATTCAGACGCTATTCGGTTGGCTTGAAAAAGATACGGGATACCGGCGATTCCGCGAAACGCTGCTTTTGGTCGCCCGAAAGAACGGCAAAACGACGCTGCTTGCGGCTATCGCGCTGTATCTGCTTGTCGCGGACTATGAGGGCGCGGCGGAAATCTATTCCGTAGCGACGAAAAAAGATCAGGCAAAAAAGACGCTGACCGAAGCCGTCAACATGGTCAAGCAGTCGCCGGAACTGCGCGCGATCATCAAAAAGCGCCGGAACGATATTTATTTTCCGGCGACGGCATCCATCTTTGAAGCCCTCGCGTCGGATTCCAACACGCTTGACGGTCTAAACTCCCACGCGGTTATCATCGACGAATTGCACGCCATTCGTGACCGCAATTTGTACGAAGTTATGAAGCAATCGACCTCCAGCCGCCGACAGCCCATCGTGATTATGATTACCACATCCGGCACGGTACGCGAATCCGTGTTTGATAACATTTACGAATTGGCGTGCAACATAGCCGACGGCAAGATCACGGAAGATACGTTTTTGCCGGTGCTGTATGAACTGGATGACCGCGCCGAATGGACAGACCCGCAAGCGTGGATAAAGGCGAATCCGGGACTCGGCACGATCAAGCGTTATTCTACACTGGCATCATTCGTCGAGCGGGCAAAGAAGAACCCGGAAGATTTACCCGGCGTTCTCTGCAAGGATTTCAACGTAAAATCCGTGACAGCGGCGGCGTGGTTAAGCTACGACGAAGTAAAGAGCGACGCGACGTTTACCATGCAAGACGTGTATAACACGTACGCAATCGGCGGTTGTGACCTATCCGCGACAACTGACCTGACGTGCGCGACGCTCCTGATTCGCAAATCCGGGGATGACCCGCAAATTTACGTTTTACAGCATTACTTTTTACCGGCGAAGAAGCTGGAAATGCTGGACGAACACAACACGCAGGAAGCACCCTATAAAACATGGGCTGACCGTGGTTTGCTGACGGTATGCGACGGCGTGCGCGTGGACTATTCCGATGTTACGGCGTGGTTCTGCCAGATGCGCGACGAATACAAGATCGACACGTACAAAGTCGGATATGACCGCGCCCTCGCGGGTTACTGGGTCGATGAAATGACCTCCAACGGCTTTGAAATGGTCGCCGTTGCGCAGGGTCCGTTTACATGGTCGCAGCCGATGCGCGAAATGGGCGCAGCATTCGCAGACAAAAAAGTGAATTACAACAAAAATCCCGTTTTGCTTTGGTGTCTGACGAACACGGCAGTCAAGAAAAGCGGGGTCAACAATATCCAGCCCGTAAAGATTTCCGACAAGCGCCGCATTGACGGCGCGGTTTCGCTCCTGAATGCGTGGGTCATCTATGTGCGGGATTTCGAGGACTATATGTATTTGGTGGGGTGATAACATGGCAGAAAAACGAGGGCTATTTCAGTCGATCTTCGGGAAGAAGCAGCAAAGCGACAAGGATTTTCATGCGTACAAGCTGCTTAGTTCGTGGGAATCGACCTTTTCGCCGTATTCCGGCAATATGTGGGATATTAACACGGTTCGTTCTGCCGTGGACGCATTCGCCCGCCGCGCATCGACCGCGCAGCCGCGCCACGTCCGGCAGTCCCCGGAAACGACGGTATCCGTCAATGACTACGTTGACCGCATCTTGCAGTATCAGCCGAATCCGTACATGACGGCGGCTGATTTTTATTACAAGCTGGCGGCACAATACAAGGTCTACAACAACGCCGTCGCATATCCCGTCTTTGACAGTCAACGGCGGCTTGTGGCGATCTATCCCATCAACGCGCAGTATTTTGAACTGCTTGAATATATGGGAACGCTGTATTGCCGGTTCAAATTCGCAACGGGCGCGTCGTATATCTGCGAGTATTCCCGCATTATCCACATCCGCAGACATTTCCTCGAAAACGATATTTTCGGGGATGACAACCGCCCGCTGAATCCTGTTTTGAAAACGGCGAACACGTTTAATCAGTCTATGTCGAAGTTTGCCGAACTCGTCGCCGTCATTCGCGGCATCCTGAAAGTTTCAAACGCCGTGAAAAATGAGGATTTGAACCGCCGCCGTGACGATTTCGTACGGGACAATTTGCGCATGGAGAACAACGGCGCGGGCATCGTGGTCACGGATTCCAAGTATGACTATACGCCGCTGAACGACAAGACAACGCCGATTCCGGCAAACCAGCTTGAATACATCAAGACGGAAATTTATGACTACCTCGGCGTTTCAAAAGAGATCGTCGAAAACACGGCTACCCCGCAGCAGGAACAGGCATTTTACAGCGGCGAAATTGCGCCGTTCTTCCGCAAGCTAACGCAGGCGTTCACGAACGTGCTGTTTACAGAACGGGAGATCGGACACGGCAACCGCATCATTTTCGCCGCAAATTCCGTGCAGTTTGCAACGCTGCCCGAAAAGGTGACGGCGGCGAAATTCCTGACGGAGATCGGCGCGGCGACGCTTGACCAGATTTTGACCATGTTCGATATGCCGACAATCGGCGGCGAAGAAGGTGCGCGCCGCGTCCAGACGTTGAACATGGTAAATGCAAAACTTGCCGACAAGTATCAGACGGGCGCAGACGGCGAAACGCCGCCGGATGACCCGAAGAAGGAAAAAGACCCGCCGCCCGCAAAGCCGGACGGCGGAGAAGCAAAGGAGGCTTAACGTTATGGGTATGAAACAAGGGCGCGAATACCGCGCCGTGCAGGATTTTTCCCTCGTTCCCCGCGCAGAAGAAAAGGACGAATACCGCGTGCGCGGTACGGCGGTCGTGTTTGATACGCCGACGGTTCTTTTTGAATACGACGGCGTGAAGTATTCCGAGGTCATTGACCGCAACGCATTTGACGAATGCGATATGTCCGACGTGATTTTTAACTACAATCACGGCGGCAAGGTGGTCGCCCGTCTGCGCAATAAAACGCTTACGCTGACCATCGACGAACGCGGCTTGCACATGGAAGCCGACCTCGGCGGCACACAGGCGGGGCGCGAACTGTATGAGGAAATCGACGGCGGGTATGTCGATAAAATGTCCTTTTCCTTTTCTGTGCGCGAATCCAAGTATGACAGCGTAACGCATACCCGCACGATCACAAAGGTCAAGAAGCTATACGACGTGTCGGCGGTGGATATTCCCGCGTACAAAGACACAGAAATTTCCGCGCGCAGTTTCTTTGAAGTGGAGCATTCAAAGGAACTGGCGGCTTTGGAGCAAGCCGCGCGCAGGAAACGTCTGGTAGCTTTGACATACTGAAAACCCACATTTTTTGAATTTATGGAGGTAAAAACATGAACATTGAGAAAAGACGCGCCGAAATCGCCGCGCGCAAGGCTGAAATCCGCAAGCTGCTTACCGATGACAAGAACGCCGACATTGACGCGCTGGAAAAGGAACTGCGCGAACTGAATGAGGAAGATGCAGGACTCGAAAAGCGTCAGGCAATCGAACGTATGCTGAATTCCGGCTCGGCTATGGGCAATCCCATCGAAAACCCCGTCGCCGCCTGCAGCCTGCCCGTAGAGGATACGGAAAAGCTGTATCGTTCCGCATGGCTGAAAACCTTGCAGGGCAAGTCCCTGACGGACGATGAAAAGCGCGTTTACGAACAGCGCGCGTATTCGACCGCTGCAAATTCCGCGCTGCCCATCATCCCGGAAACGACCGCGAATCAGATCATCAAGAAAATGTACGAGGTCGCCCCGATTTTGCAGCGCTGCAAAATCTTCCACGTCCCCGGCAATTTCAAATTCGCCGTCGAAGGCACGAACAGCGACGCGGCGATTCACACGGAGAACGCAAGCATTACCGCCGCCTCCGATAGCCTGACCTCCGTTTCCCTGACGGGCTACGAAATCGTCAAGCTGGTTAAGGCATCCCGCGCATCTTCCGAAATGGCGCTGTCCGCGTTTGAAAGCTACATTGTCGAAGTGATTGCCGAATCCATCGCCCGCAAGATCGAAAATTACATCTTCACGGGTACGGGCAGCGATCAGCCGGGCGGCGTGAAGGTCGCGGGCAAGGGTACAAGCGGCGCGTACACGGACGGCACAGATCAGGTGACAGTTGCAAAAACGGCATCCCTGACAGAAGAAAATGTAGTTTCGCTTTACGGTATGCTTGCGTCCGGCTATGAGCGAAATGCAGTCTGGTGCATGAACAAGGCGACGTTCTTTACTGATTTCTTCCCGCTGATGAACAAGTCGAAGAACAACCTCATCGAATTTGCAGGCGGCAAGTATTACATCATGGGCGCAGAGGTCTACTTCACTGGTTCGCTTGCGGCACATGAAGCGTACTACGGCGATTTCGAGTACATCATCGGCAACTATTCGCAGGACATTACGGTTGTTCGCTCTGAACATTCCGGGCTTGCGACCAACAGTATTGACTACCTCGGCGCGTGCGTCTTTGACTGCAAGCCGGTCGCCGGACTCGGCGCATTCGTGCATCTTACGAAAGCCACGTCGTAACGCGGAGGGCTGAACATGGCAGTTAGCAGCGAATATGTCGCGGCTATCCGTCAACGTTTGCGGCTGACAACCGACGATTTCGACAATGAAATTACCGACCTCATCAACGCCGCCCGCGCAGACCTTGCGCTCGGCGGCGTTGTTGAGGAAAAAGCGAATGACGAAACTGACCCGCTGATTCTGAAAGCGGTCGAAACGTACGTAAAGGCTGAATTCGGGCTTGACAACGATGATGCGGAGCGATACCGCGCATCGTACAAAGAGCAGCGGAACGGTCTGACGCTATCGGATAAATACATTGTCGCGGAAGGAGGTTAGCCCGTGTATTGGCGCGATGTCGTGATACTCCGCGCCGTAGTCACGGACACGGACGCGGACGGATACCCGGCGGAAGTCGTGAAGGAAACGCGCGTTTTCGCGGACGTGCAATCCGTCAAGCGCACGGAATTCTACGCCGCAAAGCAGATCGGCATTGATCTTGCAATAACCGTGAAAGTCCGATACGGCGATTATGGCAATCAGGAACGTTTGCTGTTCAGCGGCAAGGAATACAAGGTCGAGCGGGCATACACGGACGCGCGCGAGTTCTACACGCTGGAATGCTCTGAATTCAAGGAGGCAAGCGCATGAATGTCAACGAAACGCTGAAAACGATATTTTCCGACCTCTTGCCGGTCGCCGCTGATACCTACAAGGGCAAAGCGACGGAATACATCGTTTTCAACTATACGGCTATCCCGGAAGATTTCGGGGACGATGATGCGCAACACTGGCGCTATCTGACGCAGGTGCATTTATACGCGCCGCATGAAAAGAATTCGCTTGCGTACCGGCGGGAGATCACGCGGCGGCTTGTCGCCGGGGGCTTTACGCGCCCGACGATCACGCCCGCCTCCGATGAAACCGGGCAGCATTACGTTTTTGAATGCGAGATTTCCGGGGGCGTTGACGATGGCTGAATTATCGACACAGGGGCTTGACGGTCTGATTGACGATATGACGGCGCTTATGGAACTGCCAGACGAAACCGTTTTGGAAATGCTGACGGCGGAGGCGGAAGTGGTCGCCGCCGCGCAGCAGTCCGAAGCGCAGAGCATGGGCGTATATGCGACCGGCAAAACGGCGGGCAGTATTTCATACGACAAAAAATTGAAGGTCAAGGGCGCAAGCCGCGCAATCTACGTTTCACCGAAAGGGACGCGCAGCGACGGAAACAAGCGCCGCAACGCCGAGGTCGCATTCGTCAACGAATACGGCAAGGCTGGACAACCCGCCCGCCCATTCATCAACACAGCAAACGAAAAATCGGCAGACGCAGCCGTTGAAGCGGCAGCGGGTGTCTATGACAAGTATTTGAAATCCAAGAATCTTTAGGAGGTTACATTATGGCACAGTTTGGAGCAAAACGCCCTGTTTTTGCGCCCATCAAGACCACGCCTGACGGCGCATTGCCGACGTATGATTATGAAAAGAAAGTCACAATCGGCAAGCTGGTCAAGGCGGATTTGACCGTTACGAACGCTTCCGGCGAACTGTACGGCGACGATGCGCTTGCGGAAAAAGTCGATATGTTCGCGTCAGGCTCTCTGGCGCTGGAAACAGATGACAAGACCGACGAAGTACAAACCGCCCTGCATGGTGCGACGAAGGACGTGGAAAGCGGCGAAGTCACGGACTCCGACGGCGACGTAGCCCCGCGCGGCGGTCTTGTGTATTACAAGGTCATCATGCGCAAGGGTATCCGCTATTTCAAGGGCATCTTCCATCCCGAAACAAAGGCAATCCTCAGCAACGACAGCGCCGCAACAAAGGGTTCGTCTATCACGTTCGGCACGTCCAACACGACGTTTACAATCTTCCGCTGCAATTCCGGCGCATGGCGCATTACGAAGGAATTCACAGGTGACGGCGCGGAAGCGAATTGTATTGCGTGGTGCGATACGAAACTCGGCAAATCGGCAACGGGTGGCGGCGGTTAAACAATCAGCAGAGCGGGCGCGCGGGTCAATTCCGCCGCCCGCTTTGGCGCTATGGAGGTAAAGACAATGAAAGCGGAAAAAATCACGGTTGCGGGTACAACGTATTTCCTCGTCATGGACGGCGAAGCGATGTTTACCATCCGCGACATTTACGGCGGCACGCGCCTGATGCTGGAAAAGATGGAACAGGACACGCGCGAAGGTTTCCTTGAAACGTGCAACGCCGCCGCTATCCTTGCAGAGCGCGGCGAACTCGTCCGCCGCCGGTTGGGATATGAGCCGGGGCGCATCCCGGAACGCGACGATTTCGCGCTTTTGACGCAGCCATATGAAATCGTCCCGCTGAAACGTGCGATTGCGAACGCAATCAAACTCGGTTACGGGCGCGAGATCACAGCCCCCGGCGACGATGAAGTTGACGAAGGGCTTGAAGAATTGAATCAAAAAAAAACAAGATTCGCCGCGCGGACTATTACAGAATAGCCGTTTTGTGCGGCATTTCCCCGGCTGATGCGCTGTTTATGCCGCCGGGGGAAGTATTTGACTTGTGGGAACTGTACCTTATCGCACACGGTAAAGGCAACAACGGGGAGGGTAACTGATGGCAACGCGCACAATATCAACGAAATTGCAGCTTGACGGCGAAGCCGAATACCGCGCGTCGCTAAAAAATATCAATTCCGAACTCGGCACGCTGAAAAGTGAACTGAAATTGACAGAATCGCAGTTTGCGGGACATTTGAACAGCTACGCGGCGTTGTATGCAAAGGGCGAAACCCTCGCGGGTATGTATGACCAGCAGGAAAAGAAACTTGCCGCGATCAACAAAATTCTGTCAGAAGCAAAAGACGCGCAAAGCAAATTCGGGAACGAAGTCCAGAGCGCGAAAGACAAAATTGCAAAAACCGAAGCCGCCCTGAATGCGCTTGCGGATGCGGAGGGGGACACTTCCGAACAGCAGGCAAAATTGACGGCGGAACTCGAAGAATACAAGACGGAACTTGCGACCGCCGAAGCGAATCAGCAGAAAGCGACGGAAGCCGTCAACAAATATCAGACGCAGGCAAACAGCGCCGAAGCCGAATTGAATAAACTCGGCAATGAGATCGACGAAAACAACAAGTGCATGGACGAAGCTGCAAAATCATCCGACAAATGCGCTGATTCCGTCGATAAATACAGCGGCAAGGTCAAGAAAGCCGACGAAGATACGGAGAAGTTTTCCGAAAAGCTGAAAACCGGGCTTGTCGCCGGTGCGACGGCGGCAGCGGCGGCGTTTGCGGCGATCAGCGCGGCGGCGGTCAAGCTGGGCGTTGAAGTTGTGACCGCGTATGCGGATTATGAACAGCTTGTCGGCGGCGTGGAAACGCTTTTTCAGGACAGCAGCGGCAAAGTCTTAGACTATGCGAACAACGCCTACAAAACGGCGGGTCTGTCCGCAAATGAATACATGGAAACCGTGACCAGCTTTTCCGCAAGTTTGTTATCCAGCCTCGGCGGGGACACGGAAAAAGCCGCAGACTACGCGGATAAAGCGATTACGGATATGTCAGACAACGCAAACAAAATGGGGTCTGACATGGACAGCATTATGAACGCCTACAAAGGATTTTCAAAGCAGACGTTCACAATGCTTGATAACTTGAAGCTGGGCTACGGCGGCACAAAAGAGGAAATGCAACGGTTGCTTGATGACGCGGAAAAGATTTCTGGCATCAAGTACGATATTTCCAGCTACGCCGACATTGTAGATGCTATTCACGTCATCCAGACGGAAATGGGCATTACGGGAACGACGGCGAAAGAAGCGGAAGAAACGATTTCCGGCTCTATTGGAATGCTGAAAACGTCGTTTCAAAACCTCATTACCGGCATGGGCGACGCGGATGCAAATATTGACCAACTGTGCGATAACGTCGTAAATTCGTTCAAATCCGTCGTAAAGAATATTTCTCCCGTCATTCAGAATCTTGCAAAGACGATTCCGAATGCAATGGAGGGGATTCTGGACGCGATCAGCCCGCTAATTCCTGAATTTCTGGAACTCGGCGTGAATCTGTTTGAAGCCCTGTTAAACGGTATCATAGATATGCTGCCGGAATTGAGCAGCACGGCGGCGGAACTGATTACGACGCTGATTACGGGCATCGTGGAGGCGCTGCCGCTTGTAGTCGAAGCGGCGGCGCAATTATTGACCGCGCTTGTTGAGGGTATCGGGGCGGCGCTGCCGACGCTGATTCCGGCGGCGGTGGAAGCCGTCACGCAGCTTGTGCAATCCCTGATTGACAACATTCCGCTGCTTATTGAAGCGGCGTTGCAGCTTGTCACAGGGCTTGCGGAGGGCATCATTGAAGCGATTCCCGTATTGCTGGAGGCGCTGCCGGAACTGATTGAAAGCCTGATTTCGGCGTTGCTTGAAGCCGTCCCGCAGATCATCGAAACGGGCGTGACGCTCCTGACCGCCCTCGTCACAAACCTTCCGACGATCATTCAGACGATCATTGCGGTATTGCCGCAGATCATCACAAGCGTCATTCAAACGCTTTTGACGCATTTGCCGGAGATCATTGACGCGGGTTTCAAGCTGCTTACGGCGCTGATTGACGATCTGCCGGAGATCATTTTGACCATTGTCGAAGCGCTTCCGGAAATCATTTCTGCAATCATAAAGGCTTTGACAGACAATATACCGCTTATCGTAGAAACCGGCGTGAAGCTGCTTACGTCCCTGATTACGAATCTTCCGCAGATCATCGCGGAAATCGTGCGGGCAATGCCGGAGATCATTACCGGCATCGTCAATGCGCTGTCAGAGGGCATTTCACAGGTAACGGAAGTCGGCGCGAACATTGTGCGCGGCTTGTGGAACGGCATTCAGTCCCTTGCCGGTTGGCTTTGGGATCAGGTTAGTAGTTGGATTTCCGGCATTTGGGACGGAATCAAAGATTTCTTCGGCATCGCATCCCCGTCAAAACAGATGGCATGGGTGGGGTCAATGCTTGTCGAGGGTCTGGCGGGCGCAATCGACAAAGACGGCGACAAAGCCGTTGCAGCCGTTGACGATATGGCGGCGGGCATGATTGCGGAAGTCGAGTCCGAAATGGCAAAGGTCAACGCTTCCCTCGCGGATGGCATCGGGGACATTGAAACGGGCTTTACCGCGCGGGCGACCATTCAGGAGGTCGCCGCATCTATTCCGTCATCCCTGAACGCTGGACGCATGGGAGCGGGCGCGACCGCAGGCGGCGAAATGACCGTTACAAATCATTTTCACATTGCGGCGCTGCAAGTGCGGGAAGAAGCCGACGTGAAGAAGGTTGCAAAGGAACTCTACAATATGCAGAAAACGAAAACGCGCAGCAAGGGGGTCGTTACGTAATGATTGGATTTACATTCAACAACGTCCACAGCCGGGACATGGGTGTAGTATTCAAGTCCGATGACAGGACGCTGCTTCCGGCAAAACGAATCACGCAATACAAGATTCCGGGCAAGTCCGGCACGTATGACATTGCAGACGGCTACGACAACCGACAGATTTCATGCACAGTCGCTTTTGTTGGAGCGGGCAACGCATACGCGGGCGTTCGGCAGACGGCGCGCGCCGTCGCGGAATGGCTCTCCGGCGACGGTCTGCTTATTTTCGATGACGAACCAGAAAAGGCGTACAGCGCAAAGATCATTGACGGCATCGGAATTGAACAGATTGCCGTTACCGGGCATTGCAGCGTTACGTTTTTGTGTGAGCCGTTCGCGGAATCCATCGGCTACAACCAGAAAGCCGTGCAGTCCGTTTCCCTGCCGGATACGGTCACGATTAACGTAAAAGGCACGCAGGAAACCGACGGGCTGATTTACATTACAGCGCGCGGCACAATTACGAATTTGACCGTTACACGGTTAAAGGTGAATTAAAGAACGGAGGTATTTCAACATGAGCGCATTATCAAACGTCCACGCGACAAGTCTACTGAACACATCCTTGCGCAGCGGCACGTACTACCTTGCATTGTTTCTGACTGACCCGACGGCAAGCGGAAACGGCACGGAAGTCAGCGGCGGAGGATACGCCCGCAAGATCATCACGTTCGGCACGCCGTCGCTTGTGTCCGGCAAAGAACAGGTCACAAACAGCGCTGCCGTCGATTTCGGCACGATGACCGCAGACCTCGGAACGGTCGCGTATTGGGGCATCTACGATGCACAGTCAAGCGGCAATCTGCTTTGGTACGGCTCGTTTTCGCGCAGCAAGAACGTGTTGAGCGGCGACGCAATCACGGTTTCGACGGGGGCAATCGTCTGTACGCTGTCATAAGGGGGCAAGACCATGTTTAACCGCTCTGCATACAACAGAACATCGTTTAACCGTTCATCGTCCATCGTCTTTGAATGGCTTGCGACGGCGAACGCGGAAACGGATGCGTCGGCGGCGGTCAAGATCATCCGGCATTTGAACGGAGCGGTCGAAGCGGTTGCAGAAGCGCGCGGCGTGATTATCCGCGTCGTGCTGCCGTCTGCCATTGCAGAAGCAGAATCGTCCAGCGTGGGCGATTACATCCGCATACTGTTCTTTGACGCGATGGCGGAAGCCGTAGCGACGGCGACCGCAACAGGCGTTTCAACGTACGGTTCGATTACGATGCAATTCCCCGGTCTGACCATGACAGCCGGTGACGAACTGATTATTGACACAGGACACATGACGATCACGCTGAACGGTGCGAATGTCATTGACCTTCTGAGCGATGACAGCGAATTTTTCAAGCTGAAACCGGGCGAAAACGACATTATCGTAGAGGGCGGCACGACGGCGGATATTAAAGTTTTGTGGAAAGACAGGTGGCTATAATGAAAGTTCCGCAGATTTTTGACCGCAACATGAAGCGCCTTGCGTTCCTTGACAACGCCGTTTCCGTCGGCTATTCGCTGGAAATCAATTCGTTATGGACGGCGACGTTTACGCTTCCGGCGGACGATGACAAGAATGCCTATTGCCAGCCGTTGAATTTCGTTGAAATCTTTGACGGAGACGAAAGAATTGATCTGTTTCGCATCATCGGGGAAGATTTGGAGCGCAGCAACGGCGCGACGCGGTTCTATGACTGCGAACACGTCCTTGCTACGCTCCTGTCCGACGTGCTGTTTCAGTACCATCAATACGGCGGGGGCGGCATCAAGACCGCCGACGTGCTGAACTACGTGCTTGCGCGGCAGACAACGCGCAACTGGGTTTTGGGCGATTGCGATTTCAAGCGGTATTTCGAGTACAACTGGGAAAATTCAACGCTGCTTGCGGCGCTGTTCGCCGTGCCGGAATGCTTTGACAGTGAATATATGTGGACATGGGACACGACTGTTTACCCGTGGACGATTTCGCTTGTAGCGCCGTCGGACACGATGAAAAGCGAAGTCCGATACGCGAAGAACATGACCTCGATGAAAAAGACCGTGGACGCATCCGGCATCGCAAACCGCATTTATGCCCTCGGTTACGGCGAGGGCGTGAATCAGTTGACCATTGCGGGCGTGAACGGCGGCAAGCCGTATGTCGAGGATGCAATGAGCATTCAGCAGTACGGGCTATGTTCGACCATCCTTGTAGACAGCCGGTATGAAGTCGCGGAAAACCTCAAGGGCTACGCGGAACAGATGCTTGCAGAACTGAAAAACCCATATGTCAGCTATGAGATTGGCGCAATCGACCTTCACAGGCTGACCGGCGACACGTTTTCAAAATTCCGCCCCGGCGAGATCGTCCGCGTCGTGGATGAAGCCGACGGCATCAACCTCCGCACGCGCATTGTCAGCGTGGAGAAAAGCGACGCGCAGGGCGACCCCGGAAGCGTGACCGTGACCATAGCCAACAAGTCAAAGGACATTGCGGGCAGCATTTCGGAACTGCAAAACCGCGCCCTCATAAACGAAACGTATGCGCAGGGCGCGACGAATCAGCAGATTTACAATTTCACGGACAACGCCGACGCAACGCATCCGGCGACGCTGAAACTGTATATTTCTGATTCCGTCGTGCGTATCAACAAAATGCTGTTAAACATCCAGTTTGAAGCATTCCGCGCGTATGAAAAAGCAATCGGCGGCGGTGGCGGGCAGACAACCTCCAGCGGCGGCGGACAAACAACGTCATCCGGCGGCGGTTCGACCACATCCAGCGGCGGCGGGTCTACAACCTCGTCCGGCGGCGGAACAACGTCATCGTCAACAAGCCTGCGAAGCAGCAACACAATCAATTCTTCGGATAATGGCGGCAGCGGCGGCGAAAATCACAATCACGGTCTTGCGCGCGGCGACCGCCTTGCGCTGATAGACTACAACAACAATATCATCGGCGGCGTGAATTTCGTGCCGTCCGGCGCGCATACGCATCCGGGGCATACGCATACCGTCGGTTCGCACACGCATAGCGTCAGCGCGCATACGCATAGAGTCAGCGCCCATACGCACACGGTAAAGGCGCACACGCACACGGTTCAAGATCATACACACAAAATCGAATTCGGCATCTATGAGGGCGCGCGGGCATCTTCGGCAACGATCAA
>CAKASQ030000016.1 GCA_916988195.3 Oscillospiraceae bacterium | reverse complement strand
TTGTAGCACTTCTGCTGTCCTATATTTCGGACTTTGTATCTATTTTTCGTTCAGCTGCGTGAAGCCGATAAGCACATTTTTCAATATAATAGAACTAGAAAAAACTTCGTAGATTCCTAGAAAGTTATGATGACTGAATGAATTTCACCTACGGACATCAAGCATTTTCAAATCACATTGACTACGATTTTGACGGCGAATAGACTTTAAGCCGCGCCGCTGAGGAAACTGATCTTTTGGATGGCTTGCTTTTTGCTGTCCATCGACGGATGGACGTACAAGCGCAGCGTTGTCGTAATGTCTGAGTGGCCCAGCATCTCGCTTACGCTCTTAATGTCGATCCCTTTTTCAATGCAGCGCGTCGCGTAAGTGTGACGGAGTGTGTGATAACTGCGTTTCCGGATGCAGCACCGGCGTAGGACAGACTCGAAGTAATATTGATAGGTGCGCGGCTCCATCGGTTTGTCCGTTCGACCGGTCAAGATATAAGCATCCTGCGGCAGACCGGCGACTGCCTTTTGCAGATATTCCAGTGCATCGGCAGGCAGCGGCACCGTGCGCACAGAGCTTTCGCTTTTGGGCGTTTGGACGACAAGCTGTGTCTTTTCGCCCTGTTTGATACGCTGTACCGCTCTTTCAATGCGGAATGTGCCGTTTACAAAGTCAATGTCGGATACCTTTGCCGCGCAGACCTCACCAAGCCGTGCGCCGCAGTTCGCGGAAAGAATAATGCCGGCATCTTTGTAGTTAGCGGCAGGCGTCAACATTTTTGCGATGATTTGAAGCTCTGTACCCGTAAATGGCTCAATTTCCCGTTGTTTTGCCTTTGGAAGTTTGATGTTCAGAGCATCGCAGTAAAAGTGATACTCCGTGACCGCAGCCCGAAGCGCCGCTTTTATCAGAACGCCGATGTCCCGGACGCTTTTATCAGATAATCTGCCGCCATCCAGCCGCCCGCTTTCCCGCTGCTGATTCAGAAAATCTAAAAGCTGATTCGCCGTCAAAGATGCAACGGAAACAGAACCGAGATGCGGCAGAATATGATTCTCAATCTGGAACTTATATCTGGAGCGCGTGGACGGCTTCACGTTGATCCTTGCCAGATACCACGAAAAAAGCTCCTTTACCGTCATGCGGCAGCTGCCAGTGGGCTGTGCGGCAACCAGAAATTTCCGTTTTTCTAGCTTTTCTTTGGTTTCCGTGCGGGTCTTGCCGTAAACGTAAGTGTATTTTGCCCGTCCATCTGGTTTCCGACCGCTGATAAAGCGGCCCTCCCAGCGCTTATCCTTTCTTCTGTAAATGTTATCACCTGTATTTGCCAAATCACGTCCTCCTTTTTTGACGGCTATTCCGACTGCGAATGGAAATTCAAAAGCGCTCATTCTACCACAAAATGAATATATAACGTCTGATGCACATTGATATTTGCAGAAATCAGGAGAAACTTAACATGTTTTCATGGGCAGCACATTGACTTTTTTCCAGACTGCTGTATAATGAAATCAGAAATTAGTTCATTTTGCGTTTTTTGAGACTTCGTAGAGTTCTAGGAATCTACGAAAGTCAAACCGTCAATTTTTGTATGTGCAGATAGTATGTCACGCTTTCGGCGGTAGATGCAAAAGGAACTGTCTTTACAATTACATATTGCAGGTTTTTGTTTGCTGGGAATGTGTAATCACAGGTCGCGGCCATATATTGGACTGAGCTTGTGATGAAAGAGGAAGGCTGTGTGCATTGGGATTGTACGCGGCTACTCGCCCGGAGCCGTAAAGGTAAGCAAGGTTCCGAAGTGGCACGCGGCAAAGCGTAAGACAGCGTTTTGCTTGTGTGTCATGTGATCGAAAGGTCGCCATTGTGGGGTTCTCCCTATGAGAAGGTAGGAATCAGAGCGCGGATGGTATCATCCATAGCCTGAGTTCGGAAGAATCGCTATTCTCGCTGCATGGGAGTCTGTCTATTCAATGTTCTCGTTAAGTGCAGAAAGCAAACAAAAGCGTATGGTAGGCGGCACGATGATCTGTCTATCGTACTTGACACGGGCGTCAACTTGTTTCTCTTATAAGGAGTAGGTGGCGCTATTTTTATTTGTGTCTCATCCAGATTATCCCATGATAGGGGTAGTCTGTGAAAAAGTACGATAGGAGGAAAAACGTATGCACGGCGAAGAACAGCAGCTTCAAATCCAGCAGCCCAACTGGCAGGGAAACCTGGACCCGCAGCTTTTGTCCCGCGTCAAGCAGATCATCGCACGAAGAAACACGGAGTTTATTTTAGACCACCAGAATGATAGCCTTGAGCAGCTCAGCGCCTACCTGAAAGCCTGTATGGATGACATTGGTCATCCCCCTGCGAGGGTAGAGGTCATCGGCGGGGCGTTCCTCGAATACCGTTTTGGGTCGTGGACGAAAGCTCTCCGCAGCTTTTATAGCGGCTCAGTATCTGCCAACCTTAAAAACCCGCCGCCGTTTGCAAATCGAAAAATCGTGCGCGACCTTTATGCGGCGTTAGATTCGCAGCTTCAAAGAGCGGATGCAGCCTGTACCAAGGAGGTACGGGCATGAAAGGAAAGCCGTTTCGAGATCGAGACAATCAGGCTCTGCACGACAAGCGCATGAATGAAAGCGTGCGTGTGGCGATCTCCCGAAAAAATATTGAATTTATCCTTGCACATCAACACGATTCCCGAGAAGAACTTGCTCGCTACCTACGGCAATGCAAAAAAGAGCTGGGGCATATTCCTGCGCAATCTGAGGTTATCGGCGGCGATTTACTGGCGCTTCGATTTGGCTCGTGGGTAGAAGCGCTGAATTACAGCGGCTATATGAACTGCAAGGGTACAGCCGTAAGTGCGCTGCCGTTGGAACGCACGGCAATCTTTCAGGAAGAATATGAGCGTCAATCAAAACAGCATGTAAAGGACAAAGAAGCTCGAAAGAAAAAAGCAAAAGCCGACCGACGGGAGCAGAAATCTGCTAAAAAGCGCGCAAAAAAAGCAGCGATAGCAGCCGCAGCCGGAGGTTCCAAATGAGCGGCGGCGCGAGAAATCGCTTTGATGGGCAGCGCTGGATAGAAAATATAATCAAAGAGCGCACCCGAGAAGCGCTGGAGCGTTTCCCAGCTCGTGAACGCTATCTTCACTACAATCAGGAATACAAGCGGCAGGAAGAGCTTTATAAGCAGGAACGCGCCGAAAGAGATCGTGTCCGAAAAGAGCGCAACGAACAGCGGAACCAGCGTCGAGCCGAAGCAAGAACTAAAAACGCTGCCAAAGCGCAGACAACAAATGAATCCGAAACTCTCCTTTCAGAGAATTGCGAACGAAAGGAGATGTGACGGCTGTCAAAAGGTAAGGGTAAAAAGCAGTTTCAGGGCGCAGGTCGCCGCTTTCGCGCCGATATTTGGATGGACGAAAAGGTAAGCGCCAGCTGAGCAAGTTCCGGCAGGAGCAGGCGGCAGAAAAGGAAGCCAAGCGCGCAGCACGGCAAGCCGAACGGCAGGAATCGGCTGCGGAGGAAAGCGCACAATAATTTATTTGCACAATCCGTATTGGGAACGGATTTGCACATAGACCTGATCTCATCCCCCTGAGATCAAACTGCCAGCGCGTCACCCCCTGACGCGCAGAAATCCCCGGTTCCGAGCTGGGAACGCGGAACCGGGGGATCTCAAAATCTTGTCAATCTTTGATTGGGAACACCGTAGGTTCCGCAAACCTACGTTTCACTTTTTCAAAATTGCGGGCAGCGTGGTCAGTCCCAGCCCTGCTGTCTAACATGGGACAAAATCTAAAAAAGGAGAATGTAAAATGAGAACAGCAAAGAAACTCACAGCCCTCCTGCTGGCAGTCGTCATGGTTCTCGCCATGAGCGTCAGCGCATTCGCAACGGATAACAGCACCGCAACCCTCAAAGTCTCCGTTATTGGCTTCGCGGATCCGGACAGAACGGTTACGCTTACAGGGACAACTACGGTCAAAGATGCTATTGACCAGTATGCAAGTGAACTTGCTCCCGTTTGGAAAACTGTAACTAACTCCAACCCCAACTTTGGCGCTACTGCATATGTCGCAGAAACGATCTACGGTGAAGGCACAACCCCGATTGGTTCTGATTCTGGAATTACAGCACAATTCTGGAGCAGCCAGTATCCTGGCTATGGCATCGAGTCTACGGAAACCACCAGTGAGGGAACACTTTATCACTATATCTATGTTGGCTATGATTGGGTCTACACTGTAAACGGCGAGACTCCTGTTGATGCAGCAAACGGTTATCAGCTGTACATGGATCAGTGCGTACTGACCGCTGGTGACAGCATCGAATTGACATACGATGTTCAGACTACTCGTTGGACTAGCTATGATTACTGGCTGACCGCCTAAACAATCAAGTTGGTACAAACTCTGAATTATCTGAGTTAGCCTAGCTATCCCGGCTCAGTGTTGATATTCAACACTGAGCCGGGAAAACCAAAATCTTGGAGGATGTCTTTGAATGGTGAAAGCAAATATAAGGCGCAGGAGATTTTCTCTCACCTGTAGCCTGCTTTTTTTGTGTGCGGTTCTGATTTGTGGACTGCTCACACCGATTTATGCAGCTGATTCGGAAGGTTCAGATGCAAATAAATACGTTGAGAATATTTCGGTTTTATCAGGCTTTGGTAAAAAAGTAGAAATATTAAATCGTGCTTTCAATCAAGAAATAACAAGCTATAGTTTATCTGCTTTTGATTCGCAAGCTCCTGCTATTAACTTAACCGTAAGCGAAACAGCATTAAGCAATAAAGCGTTAGGATACCAGATTAAAGTAGACGGAAAAGTTCCTGCGCCGGCAGTTCTATATACAAAAGCCATATCTACCAAAACAACTCAAATCAATCTGGGAACAGTAGCGCGCAATTTCAAGTTGGGGCCGAATAAAGTATCAATTTGTGTTGGCACCAAAACTGGTAATAATATCTCTAACTACGACGAATATGTATTTGACATAAATTACAAGCCTGCACTTTCAGCGATGGTGCTTTCTTCTGATGGCACACAGATTGCTACAGGCTTTTCGGTGGATCAAAGTTACTTATCAAATGTCTTTACAGCCATCAGTGATACAGAGACTGCGTCACTGAAACTGACTTTTAATAATAGAAGCGGAACCGTTAAATGCTATCTTGGAAGTGACAAGACAGTAGAGTGCGCATCAGGGGTTGAAAGTTCTATCACCTTCAGCAATTATTCTGTCGGTGAGAGCGAAAGCGCAAATATTCCGATTACCCTCGTCTATGAGAATGGTGCGGATACGATTGAAAATCAATACTTTTTATATATTGCCAAAGGGAGCGTTGCCCCTATCATAAAAAGTCAAAGTGAAGATATAGAGTGCGAAAAGGGGGAGACACCAACCCTTTCGGTTGCGGTACAGGCTCCAGAAACTTGTGGAGTTTTGTCATATCAATGGTATTCCACTAATACAGGCAACGAGCATGCAATGCAGAAAATTGTTGGCGCAACGTCCAACACTTATAAAATCCCGGTACAAAACACAAATCGTGCTGCTGAGTGGCTGTATCGCTGTGTAGTGACAAATACTGTTGATGGCCACTCTTATTCAACATATGGCGATGTTATTGCTGTAAATGTGAATTTGACGTATGTTTCTGCCCCAAATATCGTCTTACAAACTGGCTCTTTTAGCTGGTCAACGAATGGTACAGTCATAGAGGATTATCAACGAAATTATACTGCGGGCGAAAAGTTTAACGCATTATATACTTGTGTGGAGCTTCCTGAAAATGGAGTTTCACTTGACTTTTCCTATTACTACTCCCAGTCGGCAGATTATGCCACCGGAACTTTGATGAATGTTCGAGACAGTGCTGGTGCTGAAGCTACCGTAAATGGAAAGCGCTGCAAAATTGTTAGCGTGCAGCCAGAAGATCGATTTGAGGCCGGTACTTATTATGTTTACTGCGTTGTTACTGCGAAAGCAGAAAATATGCCAACAGTATCTACAAAGAGCGAATTTGTACGGTTTCAGTTTGAATCCATAAAACTCGATTTTACAGGCGAAGGTACGGCTGAATCTCCTTATGAGATTTCTACAGAAGAAGACTTGAATAAACTCCGTGAACTCGTAAACGGCGGACAATGGTGTTCGGGCGTGCAGTTCAAAATGATGAATGACATTGAGCTTTCTTCTGAATGGCAGCCGATTGGTACGCGCATAGACTTAACTCCAGATATTACAGATGAAAGCAAAAAGCAATACAAGATTGAAGCATTTGGTGGAATCTTTGATGGCAATAATCATAAATTGACGATTGCTGAAGGCGGAAAACCTCTGTTCAATTTGGTAAGTGATGCAGTTATTAAAAACTTAGACATTTTCGGAAAGAAAATTAACGGAAATGGTTTGATTGACCAGTATTTTGCAGACTACGGTGAGGATGGAAACTACTGGACCGGTGTTCCTGACTGCGTTACCCTTCAGAACGTTCGTCTGCTGGAAGGATCTTCGACACTTCGTTCTGGCCTTATGGAAGGCAGCGGCTCCGGCGCAAACACCATTACGATTGAGAATTGTGTTATCGAGAATGGCGTTACGATCGGCTATGACAAGCAACAGAGCAATATCGGCTCTTTTGTTGGCTCCATGTTCAATGGACAGATCAACAACAGCTACAGTGAAGCAGATATTTACGGAAAAGATGTTGTTGGCGGTCTAGCTGGTAAAAAGGGACAAAGTATGGGCTTATGCGTCATTCGCAACAGCCATTTCAGCGGTAATCTCGTTGCAACCGGCAACTGGATTGGTGGTTTGATCGCTGGCGGCTACGTTAGCGATTCCGCTCCGAACACCATGCCTGTCTCTTTCATCAATAGCTATGTCGATGCAGATATTACTGGTGCTGATTACGTCGGCGGTCTGTTTGGCGGCGAAGAAGGCTTGGAATCTGCCATGAATGACTGCTATCTGGAAGATAGCTTCTTCTATGGCAAGATTACAGCTACCGGCGAACATGTTGGCGGTATCATCGGTTGGTATCAAGGTATCAACCTGTATCAGCACATCGAAAACAACTATTATTACGAAACTTCTGAAAAAGAGCTGCCCCTGATTGGCGGTGTCGGCAAGTATTGGTACACAGAAGAAGAAAAAGAAGCCGTCATT
This sequence comes from Oscillospiraceae bacterium, assembly GCA_916988195.3. Classification (GTDB taxonomy): domain Bacteria; phylum Bacillota; class Clostridia; order Oscillospirales; family Oscillospiraceae; genus CAG-170. The sequence continues at coordinate 55,260 of CAKASQ030000016.1, read as the reverse complement.
GCTAAGATGGGCTCTGCTAAGACCGCAGAGGAGTTCAAGGATGGCACTGTTAAAAACCTCCTGAACGAAGGCAGCGACTACAAGAACTGGGCGCAGGGTGAGGATGCACTGTATCCGACCTTGCTTGGCGCATCTGTTGTTACCCGTCTTGACATTTCCGGCACTTACAAGACGGAATACTATCTTGGTGAAGACCTTGATCTGGCCGGCATGAAAATCACAGCTGTCTACAGCGACGGCAAGACCGTTACGGTCGATCCGACGGATGCCGATGTCACAATCACCGGCTATGACAAGAACAAGAACGAGGTCCAGAAGCTCACGCTTTCTTACAAAGGCGCAAGCGTTGAGATCACAGTGAAGGTTCTCAAGTCTTCCAACATCACGGTCTATTTCACGCTCCTTGGCGATACTGTACATGACGATGGCACGACGCATACGCTTGTGGACAATAACTTGACCGAGTGGCTCCCGCGCACGGGTTATAGCGTTGATCTGAACGCAACGGTTCTGGATGTTGTCCAAGCTGCCTTTACGGCAAATGATATTACATTTGTCAACGAAAAGGGCAACTACATTTCTTCTGTCACTTACAACAATGTAACGCTGACAGAAAAAATGAATAGTGCCGAGATGAAGTCCGGTTGGATGTATACGCTCAATGGCGTTCATTCCGGTAATGCTGTCAACGAGCAGTTCCTGAACAGCGGTGATGAGATCATCTTCCACTGGACAGACGACTACACCAAGGAAAGCAGCATCGGCGGCGACGACAAGCCCAAGCCGACGCCCGGCAGCAAGGTAACTGCGGAAGAGCTGGCAGAAGCCTATAAGGACACCGGTGACGCGCAGGCCCTCAAGACGCCGGGAACCGGCTCTATCGAGGGTGAATGGCTCATGCTCGGCCTTGCCCGCGCAGAGCATACGATTACCACGGATAACCGTACCACCTATCTGGACGCTGTCCGCAGCTACATCAACGCAAGATACAGAGACGGCAAGCTGTATGATGCCGGATTCAAGACGACCGTATCGACAGATAATTCCCGTATTATTCTTGCGCTGACTGCTTTGGGCGAAGACCCGCAGACGTTCGTAACTGGCAAAGACCTGTTGAAGGGCTACAGTGACTTTGACTGGGTCAAGAAGCAGGGTATCAATGGCACAATTTGGGCGCTTATCGCTCTGGATAGCAACCAGTACGAAATTCCCACAGGCACCACAACCCGTGACAAACTGATTTCTGATATTCTGGATAATCAGACAACTAACGGCGGCTGGGCGACCAGCGGCGACGTGGCGGACGCAGACATGACAGCAATGGCAATTCAGGCGCTTGCTCCGTACTATAGCAGAGCAAACGTCAAAACAGCTGTCAATAAAGCGCTCAATCTTCTCAGCAAAACGCAGAATAACGAAACCGGCGCTTACTACAACTCCTATAATGAGCTGAGTGTGGAAAGCACCGCGCAGGTTATTGTCGCATTGACCTCGCTTGGCATCAATCCCACCAAGGATGATCGCTTCATCACAAACTCTGGTTTGACGCTGCTTGATGGTCTGATGAACTTCTACAACGGCAGCGGTGAGTTCAAACACACTGTAAACGGTCAAGGAAACCCGATGGCGACCGAGCAGAGCTATTATGCGCTCGTTTCGTACTATCGTCTTCTGAACCAGAAATCTTCGCTCTATGATATGTCTGACAATGGCTCTACGCCTGAAAGCGTTGAATCCGTAATCGAGAAAATCAGAGAGATTCCCGATCCGGTTGACGAAGACAGCTATGAAGCAATCGTTACGGCGCGTGAAGCGTATAAAAAGTTGAAAGCGAGTGAACAGCAGCAGGTCCCGGCGCAGTATTTGAATAAACTTGTCAATGCCGAAGCCGATTACGCGACACTCCTGGACGAAGCAAAGACCAGAGCTAAAAATGAATTGACAGAGCATTATCTCAGCTTCAATCAGGAAGACTACGGAGAAGCTGGTAGAAAGAAGCTCTCCGAGATTCTTTCTACTGCGCAGAAGAATATTGCTTCTGCAAAGACCTGCAAACAGGTTTCGACGCTGCTTGATCGAGCCATTCAGGACATGAACGCTGTCAAGAAGGGCGATATGACAGTTACTTTCCGTCTCATCGGCGCTCTGGAAGCAACGCAGGATGTCAACCTGACTTCGGACAGCTACCTGCCTGAATATGTAACGTGGATTCCTACCACAAAGTATGAGATGGCAAGCAACGCAACGGTTTATGATTTGTTTACCGAAGCGCTGCGCGACGCAGGCCTTAGCTCCACCGGCGCAGAAAACAACTATGTCAAGACGATTTACGCACCGTCTTGTCTTGGTGGATATGCTCTGAGTGAGTTCACCAACGGTGCGCGTTCTGGCTGGATGTATACCGTTAATGGCTCGCATCCCTCGCTTGGCCTGAAAGAACAGGAGCTGAAAGATGGCGATATGGTCGTTTGGCACTATGTCAACGACTACAGTCACGAAGTCTCCGATTGGAAGAGCGATTCGCAGCATCCCTCGCTCGGCAACGGAACTTACTACAACGGCTGGCTGCGTGCAGCAGACATCACGCCGGAACGCTACGTTGAGCAGCTTCTCGGCAAGATTCTGACGGTCGGAAAGAACGGTACAGTCGAGCCGAAGCTTACGCTTTCGCATCTCGGCAAATCGGTCACGTTCACATTCAAACCAGACAAGGGCTATCGTGTGAAGGACGTCAAGGTGGACGGCAAGTCCGTCGGTGCGGTTACAACCTACACCGTGGACAAGTTGACTGTCTCGACGCGCATTGAAGTCACCTTTACAAACGGTAAGCTTCCGTTCACGGATGTGCGTGAAAGCGACTGGTTCTATGATGACGTTGTATTCGCTTACGAGAACGGGCTGTTCTCCGGTACAAGCGATACGACATTCAGCCCGAATACTAGCATGACCCGCGCGATGCTCGTCACGGTTCTCTATCGTCTCGAAGGCCAGCCCACGGTCAACGGCAGAAGCGGCTTCTCCGATGTGACCTTCAACAGCTACTATGAGGACGCTGTGACGTGGGCAGCCGACAACGGCATTGTCAACGGCATTTCGACATCCACATTCAGCCCGAACGCAAATGTCACCCGTGAGCAGATGGCAGCAATCCTGTACCGCTATGCGCAGTACAAGAAGTACAATACCGCCGCAAGCTCCAGCTTGAACAGCTTCTCCGACCATACAAGCGTCTCCGGTTATGCCGTAGCGTCTCTGCAATGGTCCGTTGCCGAAAAGCTGATCAACGGCAGCGCCGGTAAGCTCATGCCCACCGGCAACGCGACCCGCGCACAAGTAGCGGCGATTCTTCATAGATTCGTCACGAACGTCGCGAAATAACACTTTGCAGCACAGGACTGCCCCCTTTTGGGGGCAGCCCTGCTTGCCGCATTTTAGGGGGATTACAATATGAAGCAAATTCGTAAGCTTGCAGCACTGATTCTGGTGCTTTCCGTTCTGTTCTCGCTGGCGGTTCCCACCCTTGCAGCGTCCAGCGTTCAGACGGAAATGCAGGGCAGCGCGGCGTATATGGTTTCCGCCGTGAAAGCGCCCGAAGTAAGCTCCATCGGCGGTGAATGGGCGGTGCTTGGTCTTGCCCGTTCCGGTTATTCCGTTCCTAAAGATTACTTTGATACCTACTATGCAACCGTCGAAAAGTATGTGAAAAACTGCTCTGGCGTGCTGCATGAAAGAAAATATACCGAATATTCCCGCGTCGTCCTCGCGCTGACGGCTATCGGGCGTGACCCGTCGAACGTCGCGGGCTACAACCTTTTAATGCCGCTGGGCAACTTCGACAAGACCATCTGGCAGGGCTTGAACGGCCCCATCTGGGCGCTTATTGCCCTTGACTCCGGGAACTACGACATTCCGAAAAACACCTCTGCAAAAACGCAGGCCACGCGCCAGCTGTATATTGACGAAATCCTGAACCGCCAGATGAAAGACGGCGGCTGGAGTCTGACCGGCACCGGAGATTCCGATGTAGACATCACCGCCATGGCGCTTCAGGCCCTCGCCAAATATCAGGATCAGAAGGCCGTCAAAACCGCGACTGACAGCGCCTTAACATGGCTTTCCAAAAATCAGGACAGCAAGGGTGGCTTTGCGTCATGGGGAACAATGAACGTAGAATCCGTCGCGCAGGTCATTGTTGCCCTGTGCGAGCTGGGAATCAGCCTTGACGATTCCCGCTTTGTGAAAAACGGCCACACGCTGACAGAAAACCTCCTGTCCTTCCGGCAGTCGAACGGCGGCTTCTATCACGTCCTCGACGGTTCGGACGGCAATAACCAGATGTCCGCCGAGCAGGGCTTCTATGCCCTCGTTGCCATCAACCGGGCGGAAAACGGCAAGAACAGCCTGTACCGCATGGGCGATGTCATAAAGGCTACCACAAAGCCCAGCACCACCGTTAAAAAAGGCAGCGCCGATGCGTCCGTCAGCGTTCCCGCTGTCACGGCCCCTGGCACAACGTTCTCGGATGTCAAAAACCACGCCAATAAAGCTGCCATTGAAGCGCTTGCCTCCCGCGGCATCATCAACGGCATGGGGCAAGGCACATTTATGCCCAACAAGACCATGACACGCGCCGAATTTGCCGCCATCGTTACCCGCGCCCTCGGTCTGACTGCCAAGGACACGAAAGTATTTTCTGACGTTCCCAGCAGCAAATGGTATGCCGGTTACATCGGCACGGCAAACAGCAGCGGCATCGTCAACGGCGTTGGAAACGGCAAGTTTAACCCCGAAGGCACCATCACCCGGCAGGAGGCCGCCGCGATGGTAGCAAGAGCCGCGAAGCTGTGTGGCCTGGATACCGCGATGGACGCCGCCGCCACGCGGGATATGCTGGCGCAGTTCGGAGATTACCGCTCGGTCGCAAGCTGGGCAAAGGAGCAGATGGCGTTCTGCTATTCCGCCAATATCTTAGACCAGAGCGAGCTGAACATCGAACCCACCAAGGCCATCCTGCGCTGCGAGATCGCGCAGATGCTTTACAACATGCTGACTGCTGCGGAGTTGATCTGATATGACATTTTGGCAGAAGAATAAATGGAAAATCATTGCGCCGGTTTTGATCGTTCTCGTTCTGGCGGCTGCGTTCGTTTTTGGCGATCAGAATATCCCCGCGCAACCAACCCCCGCCGAGCAGCCGACTGTTTCTGCCCCGGCAGAATCGACCGGAGAACCGGCAGAACCTACGCCGGAAGAACCCACACCGGAAGAACCCGCCGATGTGCCCACAGCAGAGGAACCGGAACAGGCAGACGAGTCTGCGGCAAAGGAAACGGAGCAACCGGACGAGCCTGCGGCAGAAGAACCGCCTGCCGAACTGCCGGAGTTCCAGACGCCGGCAGAGATGGGCGCAGGCGCGACCGGCGAATATGAAGAAATCAATGGCATGATGATCGACACCGGCACAGGCAAGGACAAGTACCTCACGGACCCCGTGCCGGAGGGAAGGCCTGCCCCGGTCGAACCGGAGGATGCAGAGGTCAGCGATGCGGAATACACCTGCACGCTGTCCATCTCCTGCGCGACCATCCTCGACAACATGGACCTTTGCAAAGAGGAAAAGCGGGAGCTGGTGCCGGAGGACGGCTGGATTCTGAAACCGATGACCGTCACATTTTATGAGGGCGAGAGCGTCTTTAATGTCCTGCAAAGAACCTGCAAGCAGCAGAAGATTCACATGGAGTTCGTCAATACACCTGCCTACCATTCCGCCTACATCGAGGGCATCCACAATCTCTATGAGTTCGATGTTGGCAACCTCTCCGGCTGGATGTATAAGGTCAACGACTGGTTCCCGAACTACGGATGCAGCCGCTATCGGCTTCAGGACGGCGATGTTGTGGAATGGAAATACACCTGTGACCTCGGCAGCGACGTGGGCGGCGGCTCTGCGGTGGGCGGCTGATGAAGAACAAAGACGCTTTTTCGGGTTATCATCCGATCATCAATTTTTTATACTACGCGCTGGTTCTCTTGCTATCCATGTGCTTAATGCACCCGGTCTATCTGCTGATTTCGCTGATCGGCGCGCTGACCTACGATATTTACCTGAAAGGCCGGAAAGCGGTGCGGTTTGCCGTCATGGGACTTCTGCCCATGGCGGCGCTTGCCGCGCTTGTCAATCCGGCCTTTAACCACGAGGGCGCGACGATTTTGACCTATCTGCCCTCCGGTAACCCGCTGACAATGGAATCCATGTTTTACGGCGTGGCTGCGGCCGTCATGCTGGCAAGCGTCGTATTGTGGTTTTCCAGCTATAACGAGGTGATGACGTCAGATAAGTTCGTGTACCTGTTCGGGCGCGTCATTCCGGCGCTGTCGCTCGTTCTCTCCATGGCGCTGCGCTTTATCCCGAAGTTCAAGGCGCAGATGCAGGTCGTCTCCGAGGCGCAGGCGTGCATCGGGCGCGACACGAAAAACGGCAGCGTGTTCCAAAGAGTCGGGAACGCCGTCAAGATCTTCTCCATCATGGTAACGTGGTCACTTGAGAACGCGATTGAAACCGCAGATTCCATGCGCGCCCGCGGCTACGGTCTGCCTGGGCGCACGGCGTTTTCCATCTATCGTTTTGATGATAGAGACAAAAACGTTCTCGCGTGGCTGATCTTCTGCGGCGCGTACATTCTTTCGGGCTGGTTGGCAGGCGGAATGTATTTTAGGTATTACCCTACTGTTAAAACCGCCGCATGGACGCCTATGACCGTGAGCTTCATGTGCATCTATCTCGCGCTGGTGCTGACACCGGTAATTCTCGACCGAAAGGAGGACAGACAGTGGAAATCTTTACAATCCGAAACCTGAATTTTGCATATCCGGAACAGGAAAAGAACGCAATCGCCGACCTGTCGCTGTCCGTCCAGCCAGGCGAGTTTCTGGTGCTCTGCGGTCCCTCGGGCTGCGGCAAAAGTACGCTGCTGCGGCAGCTCAAAACCGTTCTCGCGCCGCACGGCAGACGTTCGGGAGAAATTCTGTTTGCGGGCAGAAATCTTGATTCCCTTGACCAGCGCGAACAGGCAGAAAAAATAGGCGTTGTTCGGCAAAACACGGAAAATCAGATCGTTACAGACAAGGTCTGGCATGAGCTGGCATTCGGGCTGGAATCCCTCGGCTACAATACGCCGACGATTCGCCGCCGCGTTGCCGAAATGGCAAGTTTCTTCGGCATCCAAACTTGGTTCTATAGGCAGGTCAAGGATTTGTCCGGAGGGCAAAAGCAGCTCTTAAATCTTGCGTCTGTGATGGTTTTGCAGCCGAAAGTCTTGATTCTCGACGAGCCGACGAGCCAGCTTGACCCCATTGCCGCGTCGGATTTTTTGGCGACTCTCGGCAAGATCAACCGGGAGCTTGGCACGACGATCATTTTGACGGAGCATCGCTTGGAAGAAGCGTTCGGCTTTGCATCTCGCGTCGCGGTCATGGACGGCGGCAAGCTCCTTTGCACCGGCACGCCCGCCGAGGTGGGCGCGGAATTAAAAGACCGCGGCAGCGCCATGTTCCTTGCCATGCCCGCCGCCATGCGCATCTGGAGCGCGACGGATTCCAAAACCGCCTGTCCCATCTCCATCTGCAACGGACGGAACTGGCTGCTGGATTACGCGAAAACACATGATTTGAAAGCTGTCCCCGAAACGCAAAAACCCGCGCCAAATGGCGAAACCGTCGTGTCGGCGCAGGAATTATGGTTCAAGTACGACAAAGACGCTCCGGATGTCGTGAAAGGTTTGTCGCTGGAGCTGCACAAGGGCGAATTTCTTGCGCTGCTCGGCGGCAACGGCACGGGCAAAACGACCTCCATGCGGCTGCTTGCCGGTTTGCGGAAAGCCTATCGCGGCGAGCTGACCATCACCGGCAGCGTCGGTATGCTGCCCCAGAATCCGCAAGCGCTTTTCGTGAAAAATACCGTCCGGGAAGATCTTCTGGAAATCCTCCCGAAAGCGGAACGCAAATCCGACCGGCTGGCACAAGTTGTTTCCCTTTGCAAGCTGACGGAGCTGCTTGACCGCCATCCCTACGACTTATCTGGCGGCGAACAGCAGCGCGCGGCGCTGGCGAAAATCCTGCTCCTGAACCCAGACATCCTGCTTCTCGATGAGCCGACAAAGGGCTTGGACGCCGAGTTCAAGCAAGTCTTCGGGCAGATTTTGCGGACGCTGCAAGCATCCGGTGTGTCGATTTTAATGGTGAGCCATGACATCGAGTTCTGCGCGAAGTATGCAGATCGGTGTGCGCTGTTCTTCGATGGCAATATCGTCACCGAAGCCGAGCCGCGTGTGTTTTTCTCTGGAAATAATTTCTACACTACCAGTTCAAACCGTATCGCCCGCGACGTGCTGCCCGAAGCTGTCACACCCGAGGATGTCATTTCCGCATGCGGCGGCGCGGTCGAACCAGAACCGGAGCTGCCACAATACGAACGCACGCTGCCCAAACCAAAAACCGAAAAAGCAGCCGCGAAGAAGCTGCCCGTCTGGCGTAAAATTCTTGCCGCCGTGTCGGGAATCGTATCGCTGGTCTTAATCGTTCAGACGCTCAAAGTCACCGATCTTACGAAGCTCGTGACCGCCGATGGTTTGACGGCGCTGGCTGGCGACCAGCTGAAGCTCTACGGCGTGATGCTCGTCTCCATGCTCGTCTTCGCGCTGTCCGTAAGTCACAAAGCCAAGCGTCCGGACTATCTGATTCAGACGCCGGTCGAAAAGCGCAAGCTCCAGAAGCGCACAGTTGCTGCAACGCTGCTCATCCTGCTTTTGATTCCGCTAACGCTGTTCATCGGCGCGTACTATTTCGGCGGCAGAAAGTATTACTTCATTTCGCTGCTCATCCTGCTGGAATGTATGCTGCCGTTCCTCCTCATTTTCGAGGGCAGAAAGCCGCAGGCGCGTGAACTTGTTCTGATTGCTGTTCTCGTCGCGTTGAACGTCGCGGGGCGCGCCGTGTTCTTCATGCTGCCGGAGTTCAAGCCGGTTGTCAGCATGACAATTTTAGCAGGCGTTGCGTTCGGCGGCGAAACCGGATTTCTGGTCGGAGCCATGACGATGCTGGTGTCGAACATGTTCTTTGGTCAAGGTGCCTGGACGCCTTGGCAGATGTTTGCGATGGGCATTATCGGTTGGCTTGCCGGGGTACTGTACCGCAAGGGCGTCCTCCGACGCTCCCGTATCAGCCTCTGCATCTTCGGCGTGATCGCGTCCACCGTCGTCTACGGCGGCATAATGAATCCTGCGTCGGCGCTCATGTGGGCGCACACGATCAACTGGAACATCATCAAGAGCTACTACCTCACCGGCGTTCCTATCGATCTCGTCCGCGCCATCGGCACGTTCTTCTTCCTCTGGCTCGGTGCAGAACCGATGCTCGAAAAGCTCGACAGAATTAAGGTTAAATATGGCTTAGCGGAGTAAGCACAGAGTCCTTCTCCTGATCTCAGGAGGAGGGCTTTGTGCTTTTCTTTTTTTCATTTTCCCATGTCGAACCATGTAAAGAAAAATTTTTTTATAAGAAGTTTTTGCGCTTTGCGCGAAAAGTGGGTTTTTTATCTTTTTGCAGACTGTTAGGGAGTAGAGGGACATAAAAGGAGCAGCACATGAACGAGCGATTTGAACGCTACAACGAAATCACATTTGAAGCCTATTGCAAAGCGGCAATCGACAACGCCATCCATCGCGGCGTCCGCAAAAAAGAACGCCGTGCAGAACGAGAACCGCCCTTGACGGAGCTGAACGACGCAGTTCTCTTTCGTCTTGACCCAACCGACGCGCCGCAAGAAGCGGTTCTGGAAGAAGCCATAACTTTTGATGTTTGCGACCAGCGCATCACGGTTCATAATGCTGCGCTGGGACAGGCGCTTACATACCTCCCGCGCCGCAAACGGGAAATTACGCTGCTGTACTTTTTTGAGGATTTGACAGACGCCGAAATTGCAGCAAAGCTCGATATGAGCGTTAGCGCCGTCCAGCGGCAGCGCAACCGCGCGGTGTGCTGGCTGCGAGATTTTTTGATGGAGGTTCCATGAAAGAAATCCCTTATTCTGTGATCTGCGCCGCGCAAAACGGCGACACCGACGCGATTGCTTTGATTCGCCGCCACTTTGAGGGCTACATCGCCAGCAAGTGCCTTGTGACCTACGACGATGGAGACGGGCACAGCTGTACGTTCCCGGACGATGAGCTGCGCTATCTGGCAGAAGCTGCGCTTTACGCCGCCATTTTCGGGTTCAAATGTAAAGAGCCGCCGCCCGATTTTGTTATTTGACGCAGACGCGAAAAGCGGCGAAATACGTCTCACCGTGAGACGTATTTCGCCGCAGGAAAGGAGTAAGGCAAGCATGACATATTTTCAGGAAGAACGCTGCGTGATGTGCGGCGAGATCGTCCCGGAGGGGCGCATGGTGTGTCCGTGCTGCGAACGGACAGCTACAGAGCAGACAAAGGCGCCAGATTGCCAGTCTGTGAAAACACAGCATCGAAAGATACTGCGTTTTCCCAGGTTGACAATCAACCGCAGGTAAAAGTCTGATTTACAACTGAATAGGGTCAACAGATACGTTTTGTATGTGCGAGCCGGTAATGGGCGCGCGGGGATGCGACGGAACAGGGGGGTGAACCGATTCCGGAGCGGAGCGACAAACGCCAGCATTGCGGACAAGCCGTGGCAGGCTTATAGGCGACGACCACATACAAAGGATAATGATACTTGCGTTAGCCATACGTCACAGAATGGAACGCCCCGCCATCAGCATGGAGGGAGGTAACAGCCTATGGAGCAGCCTTGCCAGCTGCCGTCTGCGAAGCCTTTGAAAAAATGATAAAAGTTCTTACAGATTTACGCAGAATGTTCCGTGCGAGTTTTGACGAAATGCGTCCCACCGTGAGACGCATTTTATAGCATTTTCAAAAGGGAGAAAGAGAAAGTTATGAATTGGCATCCTCGTAAAATAACGGCGCTTTATTGCCGAGTGGACAGTGGACAACATAGTGCTATGTCCGCGTTCTACGCGCAAAACCAGAAAAAACGGCTTGTTTATTATGCTAAAGAATGTGGACTTACGAATTTACAAGTATTTAGTGACTGTGGCTGCACCGGCTTGAAAACAGACCGACCCGCATATCAGAAGCTGCTTGAAGCTATCCGTACAGATCAAGTCGGTGATGTAATTGTCTATGATCTCTCACGGCTGAATCATGACTACGAAAATCAATGTGGTATATTGCTGGAGATGAAAACGCATGGTGTGGTACTGCACAGTATTCGTGAACAACGTGCGGGCTTGATTTCTTCAGCGTTCAGTGAATACCTAGAGCAAAAGCAGAAACACTCTTGACACAGTACAAGCAAAAGCTGATTCCTGCTGCATAAAATAGGGTGCGCACTCTGCAAAGAATAAGCTGAATCTGTATAAAAGGAGATTCTAAAATGGAACAGAATCCGGGGCAGCATCCTGCTTGCCAGAGTATCTTCAAAGATGGACGGTTCGTGACAAACACGGAAAGCTACACACGGGCGTGGATCACGCTTATCAATCAAACAGAAAGAAATAAAAACAGCGATTTTGGTGCAAAAAATGACAAAAACCTTGTCATGTGATATACTATTACTGGAGCAGCTTGTTCCTATCTTAAAGGAGATATGGACATGAAAGCAGCGATTTATTGCCGCTTATCCGAAGAAGATCGGAACAAGCAATTTGAAACAGATGACAGCAACAGTATTCAGAACCAGAAAACAATGCTGGTTCAGTATGCAGTAGAACAGGGGTGGGAGCTATACGACATTTACAGCGATGATGATTACACGGGCTCTGATCGCAGACGGCCGGAGTTTAACCGGCTGCTTGCCGACGCAGAAAAGCGAAAGTTTGACATTGTTCTTTGCAAAACACAGTCTCGTTTTACACGCGAATTGGAGCTGGTAGAGAAGTATATTCACGGCCTGTTCCCGATTTGGGGCATCCGTTTTATCGGTGTTGTTGACAATGCCGACACCGCGAATAAGGGCAACAAAAAATCCCGGCAGATCAACGGGCTTGTCAACGAATGGTATCTTGAGGATATGTCGGATAACATCCGAAGCGTCCTGACCAACCGGCGCGTAAACGGGTTTCACATCGGCGCATTTGCCCTTTACGGATACAAAAAAGACCCGGAACAAAAGGGGCATCTGATTATCGACGAGGAGGCCGCAGCGGTTGTCAGAGAGGTTTTCACATTATTCGCGCAAGGATACGGCAAGACCGCGATTGCCCGAATACTGAACGATAGGGGAGTCCCAAATCCGACCGAGTACAAGCGCCAGCATGGACTTCGTTATAAGCAGCCAAAAACAAAGAACAGCACACTATGGCGCTATTTTGCGATCTCCGATATGCTCGTCAATGAAATCTATATTGGAAATATGGTACAAGGGAAATACGGAAGTGTCTCCTATAAGACCAAGCAGAATAAGCCGCGCCCCAAGGACACATGGTATCGCGTCGAGGGAACGCATGAAGCAATTATTGACAGAGAACTCTGGAACAGGGTGCAGGATTTGGTCGCTGAGAGAGCGAAACCTTTTGATACGGGGAATGTTGGTATTTTTGCGCAGAAAGTACGCTGTGCAAGCTGCGGTTATATCATGCGTTCTTCTAAGAATCGCGGCAAACACTATTTGCAATGTGCAAACCGCCATGTTTCCGCAGATTCCTGCGAGGGTGCGTTTGTACCTGTTGCGGAGCTGGAACAAATCGTATTGAATGAATTGAAACGTTTGTCGGCTGAATATCTGGATCAGGATGCACTGGAACAGAACCTTGAGTTGGAAGATAATCTGCACGGCAGGAAAGAACGGCTTCTTGCAGAGCTGGCAGCATACAGGAAAAAAATCGAAGAAGATTCCGAGGGTATCCGGCAGCTTTATGTAGATAAGGTCAAAGGACTCATATCGGCAGAAGATTTTGTTGAGCTGTCAAAAGGGTTCACTGAAGAACGGGAACGAATGAAACGTCTGATTGCGGAAGGCGAAGGCAGAATTGAACGGCTGGAAGAACAGATGCAATCAGAAGACCATCGCAAGGATCTGATCGCACAGTACATGAATCTGGAGCATTTGAACCGTGAGATGGTGGATGTCCTGATCGACTATATTACGGTTGGACGCAGAAACAAAGAAACACGTCAAGTTCCTGTCGAAATTCACTGGAATTTCTGACATTTTCCGCAAATATAGATACAAAATGTTGTGTTTTCACAGTTGCAGCAGAGCAGAAGGCGCGCGTGACGTACGACAACATTCTCCGGCTCAGTGACGATGCGGATGTGAACGATGTCATCCGGTTCCTGCGCGAACGCGAGATCGTGCATTTCCAGCGCTTCGGTGAGGCCGTGCAGCTGCTGCGCGAAAAGCTCGACGAAAAGAACGTCTACTACATGAACCCCGCGCTGATCTCGTAACGGGAATAAAACAAAAAAGAAGGGAGTCCGAAAAAACGGACTCCCTTTGGTTATTTCTGCTCGGCGATGTAGAGTGACACACGATTCTGGATCATGGCGGCCGTTTCGTCGAGCGTTTTTGCGCCCGCAAAGTAGGCGGCCGCTTCCTCGGTCAGGATGTTCATGATGTTTTCGTCGAACGTAAAGACGCTCTTCGTCTGATTGATCAGATCACACACGGCCTGGTACTGCTCGGACGTGACGGCGTAAACGTCGACAGTCTCGCTGAAGAATCCAATGGTGTAGAGGACAACCGGGATGGGATTGCCGCTTGCGTCAAGAATGGGATTTCCATCTTCGTCCGTGACGTAGTCCTGCTGCATGGCGGCTTGCGCCTGCTGCTCAAAGGCCGATTTCAGCATCGGGAAGGCTGGCGACTGCATCTGTGCGTCCATCGACAGAAGCGAGCGGATGAAGCCCCACGCGCCATCCTTGTCTTTGCAGGCGGTCGTCATGCAGATCGAGCCCAGCGGCACGAAGCCGGAGCCAAGTCCGTCTGACGCGCCCGGATAGCCCACGAAGCACACATCGTTGTCCATGGCGGCAAACTGGTAGTAGATATCATCAAAGCTGGCGAAAGCGATATTGGCGAGCAGCTGCTGGCCCTGCCCCACGCGGCGGTAGTCGCTTTGGTACTCGTCAAAGTCAAAATTCGTGGTGTCAAATTCATCGGGGAAGGTGTTCGCAAAGGAAAGAATCGACCTAAATTCGTCGGAGTCAAAGCTGCACGTGCCGGCCTGCCAGTCGACAAAGCGGTTCATGGCGCTCGACGCACAGAGGTAGAGTACGTGAGATTTCGTATAGTCGACGTTGAACACCGTCGCGCCCTCCGGGAGCTTTTTCAGCGCGTCTTCTACCTCGTCCGTCGTCCAAGACTCGTAGCCCCCGACAATTTCGCGCTTACCCGCCGCGCTCACAACCTGAAAGCTCGTCGGAAGCTGATAGAGCTTGCCGTCTGTTTTGACCGCGTTCAGGACGCTTTCCATAAGCTTATCCGGAGATACCGCGCTGTCTGCGTTTAAGTAAGGCAGCAGATCCTCCAGAAAGCCCTTGACCGCGTACTGCGCCACGGGAAGCTCTCCGCCGGAGACGTCGATGAGGTCGGGAAGATTGCCGGACAGAAGCTCCGTGTTGAGCTTCAGAAGCGCGGATGAGCTGTCTTCCGTATATGAGCCGGGGCTCGCGATGATCTCGTTGTACTCGGAATAGTCCTGCACCTCAATGCGGTAACGGTCGTTTTCGCGGTTGAATTTTGCGACCTGCTGGCGAAGCGACTGGCTCAGAGACAGCGTTGCAAGCGTCAGAACCGTCTTTTCCGGAAGCATCGAGGGGTCAATGGGCTGCAAGTCATAGAGTTCATAGGTGTTATCTACGCCGCTGCCCTGCGTGCCAAGAAGCACGCGGAATGCTCCATCTTCTTCCGCATACAGGCTTGTCAGGTCCGTCGCGTCCAAGTCGCAGTCAAGAAGATCCAGAACTTTTTCGGCCTGCCGGGTGACTAAGTCGTAGCGGTAAATGGAGCCGTCGCTAAAGTAATAAAAGGTGTTCCCGCCTGCGTCCGGAAAGATGTCCCACGTGTAGATGGGAATCACAACATCTTCACCCCATGAAAGGCTTTCCGCGTCGATCGGCCGGAAGCACATGCCGCCCGCGTCGGCGTAGAACAAAATGCCGGCCTGATCGGAAAGGGTGACGAGGTTACCGTACTTGCCGTCCTGATCGAGCGCTTTGATCAGCGCGCCGGTTTTGCCAAAAATGTAGACAGTGTCGGAATAGTCCGCGCAGACGAAATTTCCTGCGCCATCCAGCACGAGGCGGTTCAGATAGACCTGCGATTGCTCGAGCTGCGAGCCGGAAAAATCGAGTCGGACCGTTTCCAGATAGGCTCCGTCAGAGGCAAAGCGGACGAGGAACCAGACATACGCCGCGTCCTCAGCGTCCGATTCTGATGTCTGGCAAAGCGCCCAGACAGAGCCGTCTGCGGCCGTCACCAATGCGTTCACCTGCGGCCGGCCGAAGCCCTCAGACGGGAATTCCAGAATGGCGATCTGGCCGGTCACAAGGTCCTCGCGGTAGAGTGTGGACTCGTATTTGTAGTAGCCGTAAATTTTGCCGGTCGTTTCGTCAACGTCCTGCGTGGTTTCTTCGCTCTGCGTCATGGCGGCGAGGAAGAGCGCGCTGTCTGTAAAGACGGCGGCCTGCACGGTGTCAAGCGGCTTGGGCAGGGGATTTGAGACCGCTTTGTAGGCGACCGCCTGCGCAGAGGCGGCGGTGGGCTCTGTTGTGTCACTTTGTTTTGTCTCGCTTGCCGTGCCTTGCTTCTTGCAGCCGGTGAAAAGCGCCGTGAGAAGCGCCAGCATAAGCGCGAGCGATACGATCCGTTTCATGTTTCATGCTCCTTTTCAAGTTTTTGTCCGGGAGCATCATAGCAGACTTTCAGGACTTATCTGCGTTTTTAAGCAAAGCTTAAGAAAAGCTTCAACAAAGAAAAACCTGCCTCCTAGGTGGGAGGCAGGCGGTTGTGGTTTTGAATTATGCCGCGTCGTTGACATAGCCCGGCGTGTAGTTCACGATCCGGCCGATTTCCTGCAGAGCCTTGACCTGTGCTTCGTTGACTGGGTTATCAAAGAGGTTCAACTGCGTAAGCAGCGGGCAGTCCTCGAGGCCCGAGATATCAGAAATCTGGTTGTAGTCGGCGAAGATATAGTTGAGGGCGGGCAGGCCCTTGAGCGGCGAGAGATCGGTGAGCTGGTTGTTGTTGACGTTGATGCGCACGAGCTTGCAGTTTGCCGTATCGAATGCGGGCAGCGACTCGATCTGGTTGTGGCTCGCGAGGAAATACGTCAGCTCCGGTAGGTTTGCGATGACAGATACGTCCTTGACCTGATTGTCAGAAATGTCAAGCACGGACAGGCTCACGCAGTCGGAGAGCACCGAAATATCCGATATCTCGTTATTGGACGCATAGAGCTCCTGCAAAGAGGTGTTCCCGGCAAGGCTCGACAGGCGCGAGACGCCGCAGTTTTCGATATGCAGCCGCTCGAGCTCCAGGCAGCTGTTGAGATACGTGATCGATTTCACGGGATTGTTCGTCAGATACAGGTCTTTCAGGTGCTCGAGCGCCGTGATGGCCGTGAGGTCCGAGACAGAGTTGTTCGTAAGGTCAAGGTACTCGAGGTTTGACAGGCCGACGAGGGGATTGATGGCCGTGACCGCGCAGCTTTGCAGCACGAGCTTTTTGAGCTCCGGCAGCGTACCGATGGCGTCCAGCGTCGAAGTCGGGAGCGTCGTGCCCGAAAGGTCGAGCGACTGGAGCGTTGTGAGCTGCGGGAGGACCGAAAGATCAAGCCCTGTTGCGTTCTGAATGGTAAGAGATGTGAGGCCGGCAAAGCGTGTGAGGTCGGAAATGTCCTGCACGCCCTCGGGAAGGGTCAGCTCCTCAATCTCCCAGAGTTCGTCGGACATGATCGTATCCGCTGCGGATTTTCCAAGGAGCTCGCGCACGTAGCTGTCCAAAGCGCTGTCTGAGAGCTTCACTTCTTCAACGACGCTTCCAATCGTGTAGCCGCCATAGACGGCGTCGCTCACAAGGCCGTTTTCCGCGACCGTGACGACAACGACCTTGCTGTCTCCGGCCTCTAAGGTAACGGGCGCTTCATACGCGTCCGTTTTGATGGAGGGGTAGTCCTGATTGACGGCGAGATAGGCCGTGCCGCCGGTAGCCGTGACGGCGACGTCAATGTATTCGCTGTAGTATCCGCTTTCGGGCGAAAGCACGGGCGCGTTTGGGCGAAGCGCATCGATCTGCGCTTTTACATCCGCGCTTGTGATGCGGTCCAGCATCTGCTCTGCGTCCAGAATCTTGTCCTGCTCGATATACGTTTTGGAAAGCGCAACATAGAGCTGCACGGACTCGGGGTTATTGGTGATGGCGCTGACGAGGGTGTACTCGGCCTTCGTGTAGTTGCCGCTGTTGATATACGCCTGCGCCAGCCGGACAGGGAGGTTCGCATTCTCCGGCGAGAGCTTGCAGGCCGTCTCGTAGAGCGATACCGCGCGGTTATAGCGTCCGACGTCGTAGAAGTAATCGCCCCAGTGGGCAAAGACACTCATCGTTAAATCCGGCCGCTGGACAAGGAAGAACCAGCATGCCGCGCCGATGATCGCCACAACGAGCAGCACAATCAAGAAAATTTTCAGAATATATTTCATCGCATAAGCTCCTGACAGACAAAGTAACAGTTTGTCATATTATACGGCTTTCCAAAAAGCGTGTCAAGTATGGCGTTATGTCAAGCGGTATATTTGCGCCCGTGCGGCCATACGATGGAGCAAAAGGAGGGATCGCATGAAGACAATTGCGGCGTGCGCGCTGCTGGCGGCGCTGGCCTTCGGGCTTCTGCCGGGGATGGAGCAGCAGTGGATACCGGAGGACGACGGGCTTGTGCTGCTGGTCGAGACGGATGCAGCGCAGAACGAAGCGGCGCAGAGCGTTTCCGGCGCGGCAGACGATCTGGACCCAGCGGAGGCCTTGGACAACCGGACGGTCCGGCTTCTCGCGGGGGAGGAGATTTTGGAGCTTTCCATGGAGGACTACCTGACTGGGGTTCTGCTGAGCGAAATGCCGGTCGATTTTTCACCGGAGGCGCGCAAGGCACAGGTGGTTGCTGCCCGGACGTTTACGTGCCGGAAGCTCGAAAGCCCAAAGCATACGCAGGCAGACGTGTGCGCGGACTTCTCCTGCTGTCAGGCGTGGACAAGCCGGGGGGATTTGGAACGGAAATACGGCGATGATTTTACTGCGGTATGGCAGAGCGCGCAGAAGCTTGTGCGGGAGAGTGCGGGGGAGGTTCTGACATTTGGCGGCGAGCTCATCGACGCGGTCTATTTTTCCTGCTCCGGCGGCGCGACGGAAGCGGCGGTCGCGGTATGGGGAACGGACGTGCCGTATTTGCAGTCGGTTGAGAGTCCCGGCGAAGAAATCGCGCCCCGGTTTTCTTCGCAAGAGATTTTCGCACCCGCGGAATTTTCCGAGATTCTGCGCGCTGAAAATCCGGATGTGCATCTGACTGGAAGCCCGGAGACGTGGGTGGGGGAGACGGCATACACGGAGGGCGGAAGTGTGGAGACCTGCGTCATCGGAGGCATAGCCTTTTCCGGAACGAAGCTCCGGCAGCTGTTTGGCCTCAATTCCGCGCGGTTCACGCTCACGCTGAAAGACGGGCAGTTTGTTTTCGATGTGCAGGGCTTCGGTCATCGGGTGGGCATGAGCCAGTACGGCGCGGAAAGCATGGCGCGGATCGGCTTTTCGTATCGGTCAATTCTGCTCTATTACTACCAGGGCGCGGAAATAGGGCGCTATGAAGCATAAAAAATCCGCCCCGGAAAACCCGGAGCGGATGCTTGCTTTCAGATTAGAAGAGGTTCAGAACGAAGGTCAGGATCAGGAACGCAGCGCCGATCCACTTGGTTGCGCTGGCAAGCTTTGCGTCGAGCGCCTTGGACTTGTTCTTGCCCATGAAGCTGTTGTCGTTGCCGGCAATGGCAGAGGACAGACCGGCGCTTTTGCCGGACTGGAGCGTCACGATCGCGACGAGCGCGACGGCGAGAATAACCTGAATAACGGTCAGAACAGTGTGAAGAGCAGTCATAATTTCCTCCAAACGTAATTGCCGTCCTTCACCGGCAGGCGGCTCGCCGAAATGCGTTCACATTCAACAGGCACATGGCCTTTACATAGCAAACAAAATTATACCACAGATGGGAACAGAATTGCAAGAACTTTTTCTTGCGAAACCACAAAATGTGCGAAAAATTACGATTTTGTGACCCACGTATTGGTGGCTGCGCAGGTGAGGTAGGCGTTGATAAAGCCATCGAGGTCGCCGTCCATGACAGCGTTGATGTTCGAGGTCTCAAAGCCCGTGCGCGTGTCCTTGACGAGGGTGTAGGGCATGAAGACGTAGTTGCGGATCTGACTACCCCACTCGATCTTGAGCTGCGTGCCCTTGATGTCGGAGATTTTGTCCAGATGCTCGCGCTCCTTGATTTCAATCAGCTTTGAGCGGAGCATGCGCATGCAGGTCTCCTTGTTCTGGAATTGGTCACGCTGCGTCTGGCAGGAGACGACAATGCCGGTCGGCTTATGAATCAGGCGCACAGCCGAGGATGTTTTATTGATGTGCTGGCCGCCCGCGCCGGAGGAGCGGTAGACCTGCATTTCGATATCCTCGGGGCGGATGTCCACATCCTTCGTGTCGTCCGCGATTTCGGGAATCACTTCCACAGCCGCAAACGAGGTCTGGCGGCGGGCGTTCGCGTCAAAGGGGGAGACGCGCACGAGCCGGTGCACGCCGTTTTCGCTCTTGAGAAGTCCGTAGGCGTTTGTGCCCTCAACGAGAATGCTGGCGGATTTGATGCCTGCCTCGTCGCCGTCGAGATAATCTAAAATTTTGTACGTTAAGCCATGACCCTCGACCCAGTGCGTGTACATGCGGTAGAGCATCTGCGCCCAATCCTGCGCCTCGGTGCCGCCGGCGCCGGCCTGGAACGAGACGATGGCGTTGTTTCCGTCGTATTCGCCGGACAAAAGCGTCTCGAGCCGCTCACGCTCCATCTCTTCTTCGAGCGCCGTGTAGCCCTCTTTAAGTTCCTCGAGCATCGAGTCGTCGTTTTCTTCAATGGCCATCTCGCAGATCGTCATGAGGTCTTCCCAGTGGCTGCACATTTTTTCATACCGCTCGACCTTCGCCTCGACCTGCCGCGCCTGCTTCATGACCTTCTGCGAAACCTCCGCGTTGTCCCAGAAGCCCGGAGACTCGATCTGTGCATGCAGCCGCTCAATATCCTCCTTGCAGCGCTCGATGCCGAGCGAAGCGGCCAGCTCGTCGAGCTTCGGTTTCAGACCGTTCAGCTTGACCTTATACTCATCAAATTCAATCATCATAGTTCGTCAATCCCAGTATTTCAAATTTTCATCGTAAATCCTGAGGTATTATACCCTAAAATACAGAACATGTAAAGAGGGAAAGAAGCCGGTTCGTGCTCCTTTCCCTCGATTTTACCGGTCAGCGCTCACTGGCGCGCCATTCGCAGTCCGCGAAAATCAGATCGTCCACGTCGCCCTGCGGCGCGGGCACAAAAATAGGCTTATCCATTGCCGTTCCCTCCAACCATAAAAGCATTACCTTTTATTCTATGCGGAAGAAACGGAAGTATGCCAGAAAATCAGTCGCAGAAGACAGACTGCTTCATGCGCTTGCAGGCCTCGATGACGAGCGCGTGCGGCAGGGCCAGATTCAGGCGGATATGGTGCGCGCCGTGGAACGGCCGTCCATCCTGCCAGCCCACGCCTGCGTCCCAGCCGCGCTTTAAGATCGTGTCCATCGTGAGCTCGTGAGCCGCGCAGTACTGGGTGCAGTCGACGAAGACCATGTAGGTACCTTGGGGCTTTGCGCACGTCACGCCGGGAAGCTGCGCTTCGAGGAAATCGCAGACATAGTCGATATTCGATTGCAGCACCTCGCGCAGCTCCGTTAGCCACTGGCGGCCTTCGGCAGAATAAGCGCCGACGAGCGCGTGCATGGAAAGAACGTTCATTTCGTCGTAGTGGGAAAGGGAAGACTCCTTGTCCACACGGTCGCGGAGCAGTTTGTTATAAATCACGTGGTAGCTTCCGACGAGACCCGCGAGGTTGAAGGTTTTGGACGGGGCATAGAGCGCGATGGTGCGCAGCTTCGCGTCCTCACTGATGGACTGTGTGGGGATGTGCTGGTAGCCCGGCATGGTGAGGTCCGACCAAATCTCGTCGCTCACGACCATCACGTCGTGCTTGCGGAACAGCTCCATGGCCTGCTCCAGCTCCCAGCGCTCCCAGACTCTGCCGCAGGGGTTGTGCGGCGAGCAGACGATAGTAGCGTGGATCTTATGGCGGACGATCTTTTCTTCCATGTCCGGATAGTCCATGCGCCAGATGCCATGTTCGTCCCGTTTGAGCTCGCTGTGGATGATATGGTAGCCGTTATTCTCAAGGCTGCTTGTAAAGCCGACGTAGGTCGGGCTCAGGACGAGGACGTTATCGCCCTTGGAGCAGTAGACGTTTAAGGCTGACACAACGCCGCCCAGCACGCCGTTTTCATAGCCGATGTGCTCCGGAAGAAGACCTTCCACGCCGTTCTGTGTCCGTTGCCAGTCGATGATGGCCTTGTAATATGCCTCCGACGGGCGGAAATAACCGAAGAGGGGGTGCTGGATGCGCGCAGCGATGGCCTGCGGAATGGTAGGGACGGTTGCAAAGTTCATATCCGCGACCCACATGGGAAGAAATGTCGTGCCGTTCTTGGGCGCGTCGGGGGAAAAGCCCGGCATGGAGCCGACCCCGTCGACAGCCAGCGCGTCCATTCCATGGCGGTCATAAATGGTCGTAAAATCGTAATGCATAATATGCCTCATTTCTGTTTGTTCGCCGAAAACCGACGGATTGCGGTACTATTATAATACGACCGGTTCCGCTCTGCAACCCGTGTTTGCCGACTTGCCCGGACGGGATGCAGAGAAGTCATCCGGAGCAAGGAATGGAAGAAACGCTGACCTCCTGCGATTTTCCCAGAGAGCATTGGACGCGTATCCGTACCAACAATGTGATCGAGCGGCTGAACCGTGAGATCGCCGCAGGACTCGCGTGGTGGGGACGTTCCCCGATGGAAATTCCGCCCTAATGCTAGTCTGCGCGAGGCTTCGCCATGTGGCGGGCACCCAGTGGAGCAACAAGAATTACATGAACACGAAGCACTTGGAAGCGGTCATGGATGACGTTTCCGTTGCCGGCTGACTTCAGGTCTGCCGGAGTCTGCAAATAAATTTGCGCATAAATCTTGACGGTACAAGATTCGTTTTGCGGGAAGTTAATCGCGGCGGAAAATATCCCTTGTATAGACCTTTTCCGCGACATCGTCGAGGCATGGATCGTAGCGATTGGCGATGATGGCTTTGCTTTGCTGCTTGAACGTATTCAGATCATTGACGATGCGGCTTCCGAAGAAGGTCGTGCCGTCTTTTAAGGACGGTTCGTAGATGATGACCGTCGCGCCTTTTGCCTTGATGCGCTTCATGACACCCTGAATGGACGACTGGCGGAAGTTATCCGAGCCGGCCTTCATGGTCAGGCGGTACACGCCGATGGTACAGGGCTGCTCGGCGGCTGCGTTATACTGGTTGTCTTCGATGTAACCGTAATAGCCCGCCTTTTGCAGCACACGGTCGGCGATAAAATCCTTGCGCGTGCGGTTGGACTCGACGATGGCCGAGACCATGTTCTGCGGAACGTCGGCGTAGTTCGCGAGCAGTTGCTTGGTGTCCTTGGGGAGGCAGTACCCGCCGTAACCGAAGGATGGGTTATTGTAATGCGTTCCAATTCTGGGGTCTAAGCACACACCCTGAATAATCTGCTGCGTGTCGAGCCCCTTCATCTCGGCGTAAGTGTCGAGCTCGTTGAAATAGCTGACGCGCAGCGCGAGATATGTATTGGCAAACAACTTGACGGCTTCGGCTTCTGTAAAACCCATGATGAGCGTGTCGATATTTTCTTTGAGCGCACCCTCTTGCAGCAGCTTCGCAAACGTGTTCGCCGCCTTGACCAGCTGCTCGTCCTGCATATCCGTGCCGACGATAATTCGGCTTGGGTACAAATTATCGTACAGCGCTTTCGATTCGCGCAGAAATTCCGGGCTGAACAGGATGTTTTTGCAGCCGTATTTTTCTCTGACCGCTGCGGTAAAACCGACCGGAACCGTGGATTTTATGACCATGATGGCGTCCGGGTTGGCCTGCATGACGAGCCGGATGACCGACTCGACCGCCGAGGTGTCGAAGAAATTTTTCTCGCTGTCGTAGTTCGTGGGCGCAGCGATGATGACAAATTCTGCGTCCCGATATGCCGCCTCCGCGTCTAACGTCGCCGAGAGATGGAGCTGCTTTTCCGCCAGATATTGTTCGATGTATTCGTCCTGAATGGTTGATTTTCGGTCGTTGACCAGCGCAACGCGCTCTGGGAGGACGTCGACCGCCACGACCTCATTGTGCTGCGCCAGCAGCACTGCCAGAGAAAGACCCACATAGCCGGTTCCGGCAACGGCAAGTTTCATACAGTTTCTCCTTGTTCATAGAACGGAACGGTTCGGTTGACGTAACCTTCTGTTGCATGCGCATTTGGCTTGATTTGACATGGATTCCCAAGCACGACGCAGTGCGATGGAATATTGCAGTTTACATAAGTGTTTGGCGCGATCAGCACGTCGTCGCCGATTATTATATTACCGACGATGGTTGCATTGACCCCAATCCATACATTATTTCCGATGGTCGGAACGCCCTTGCGCGCGCCGCGATTTTCCTGACCGATGGTAACGCCCTTATGAATATTGACATTTTGTCCGATCCGAGCGGAGGGGTTAATGGTAATGCAGTGCGGGTGCCCGAGATACAGCCCACCGCCGATGTCGCAGTCTATGGAAAGGTCAACCAGATGGGAATTGCGGGTTAAGCGAAAAAGCACGCGGTACAGCAAGCGAAGCGGGGGAAACGTGGCGGCCTGCGCCTTTCGATAGTATTTTTGAAATTGCGGCATTTCGTTCTTCCGGGGGTAGCGTGCATAATCAAGTTCCAACCGAGACGGCGCAGAATGCCTGTTTGACATTGTAAAGGCTCCCTTCGAGGCGTAACAGGTTTCACATATAAAAATCGTGGTACCACTGCGCAAACCTTCGCAGGCCCTCGCGAAGGGGCGTGTGAGGCCTGAAGCCGAAGTCGCGCTCCAGAGGGGCTGTGTCGGCGTAGGTGACTGGAACGTCTCCGGGCTGCATGGGGACGAGCTTTTGATGCGCGGCGAAATCATAATCCTCCGGCAAAACCCCGGCGCGCACCAGCTCTTCGGACAAAATCCGGACGAAATCCAGCAGGTTCTCGGGTTGGCTGTTGCCGATGTTATAGAGCGCGTAGGGCGGAACGGGAAGGCCATCCGTGCCCGTTTTCCGCTCCGGCGGCCTGCGCATGACGCGGAGTACACCCTCGACGATATCGTCGATGTACGTAAAGTCGCGCTTGCAGTTTCCGTAGTTGAAAATCTGAATCGTCTCACCGGCGCGGAGCTTGTTGGTGAAGCTGAAATAGGCCATGTCCGGCCGGCCGGCGGGGCCGTAGACGGTAAAAAAGCGCAGGCCGGTACAGGGGATGTCGTAGAGTTTGGCGTAGGCGTGTGCCAAAAGCTCGTTGGATTTTTTGGTTGCGGCGTAGAGCGAGACGGGATTATCCACCTTGTCCTCGGTCGCGTATGGAACTTTTGAGTTGGAGCCGTAAACGGAGGAGGACGAAGCATAGACCAGATGCTCGACCGGATGCTGCCTGCAAGCTTCCAGAATGTTGTAGAAGCCAATGATGTTGCTTTCGATGTACACATCGGGGTTCGTGATGGAGTACCGCACGCCTGCCTGCGCGGCGAGATTCACGACGATCTGCGGCCGGTATCGCGCGAAGAGGTCGGAAATCAGGCGCTTGTCGGCAAGGTCTCCGCGGATGAACGTGAAGTTCTCGAACGCCTCGAGCTCTGCCAGCCGCGCCTGCTTGAGCCGGACGTCATAGTAGTCGTTCAGGTTGTCCAGCCCGACGACGTGCGCCCCCGGCTCGTCCGTCAGAACGCGCTTCGCCAGGTTCGCGCCAATAAACCCGGCCGCGCCGGTAATGAAAATGGTCATATATGTTGTCCCTTTCTCACATTCCGGATGCCGCACGCAAAAGCGGGCGTTATTTTTTGCGCCGCTGCATGAATTTGCGGATAGTGCTGCGGTAGAAAACGCAGTTTACCGCAATCAGAACGGCAAGACAGACAGCACCTACTTTCAGAGCAAGCACGACCCACGCCAGATAGGACAGCTCCCGAAGCGCAAAGCCGCGCGTGAGGCAGGCGCAAACCAGCACGTACGCAACGTCGATTGCAAGATATTTGCAGAAAGAACGAATGGGTCTGTTCAGAATTCTTGTTCTGAGATACCACGCAAAATAGCATGTGTGGTACAGCATGGCGGCCAGCGTTCCTACCGCCACGCCGTTTAGGCCAAACCGCTTCACCAACGCGACCGAAAACACCACATTGATCAGCATTTCAATTATGGAGGCAGTCTGCGTTTGCTTGTAATGCCCGGCCGCTTTAATGATCAAAAAATATGGTAAACGCAGACACTGCATACCAAACGCAGAGGTCAGAATGACACCGAATATTGGAAGAATATAATTGGCGTCGGATATTCCTTGCGTATAGATTTGAATAAAGGGAACAATCAAAATTCCTGTCAGGACGAATACAAACGATATACCGTTGTGAACGAGCCATTCCGTGAAAGAAAATGATGCAGTCAGTCGCTCCTGTTCACGGTTTGCCAGCATATTTCCCCACATGGCTTCCAAACCGGTAGACATCGTCATGATCGTCTGTTCAACACCATAAGAAATACTGTGATACACGGAATAGACAGAGACATTTTTTAAGGTATCTAAAAATGTCAATACAACAACGTCTGTATTTGCAACAACAACTGCTGCGACGTGCTGTGCAAAGCCGTTCCACTTTTGCTGAATGGGCTCTCCTGCAAATTGAATTTTCCAATTGATATTGTAGTGATGATGTACGTAAATCGTTTGAATGATTGGCCGAATCAGAAACAGGGCGGCAGTGGATAGCTTTACGAGCTGAATTGAGAATCCCTTTTGTATGAACAATATGCTGACACCGGTGTTTATAAGAAGCGTCACACACTGGATAGACATCTGAATAAACGCTTTTTGATCCGCATTCAGAAGCAGCTGATAGGTAACCCCAAGATAGTTTTGCGCGAACGAACTGACCGCGATAATAATAATTAAACTTACAGTGTAAAAGAAGGGAAAGCCAGAAGCGACAAATCTGGGGAAAAGAAGAATTAAAAAAGCAACATAGCCGATAAAAATGAAAGAAAGCGTTCGAAAGAACTTTTCTGATGAAACTACGATTCGGCTAATGGCTTCGTCATCTCTTTTGGCAAGCGGTGCATAGAGATTAGACTGAACCACTGCGCCAACGCCCAGTTCGAGAAAAGAGATGAAGCTCAAAAACTGTGTGATGGAGGTAAGCAAGCCGTTTACCTCTGAGCCGTATCCCTTCAAAATATAGCGAGGTAAAACGAAGCCGCAGATGACGGTAATGACCTGCTTTGTGAAGGCAGCGCCTATATTCATAACAAGTTTTGTTTTTCTAGTCATTTGCGATTAGCCCCGTTGTGGTACTTCTTTCTTTGCGGTTTTCAAATGCATCGAATTAGAGTGCAAGATTCATTCGGAATCATTTTAACGATGAAAAAATGGGTATTTCGTAAAATATGCGTTCATGTTGCTTACTGCATCAAAGCTGAATCCAGTTTCCTAAAGTATAATTCCACTTATCTGGTGAAAATTCGCCAAAACCGGAAGCAGGGAAGAATGTAATTTCTCCAAAATAGGCCTTGCGGTTTACTTCATAAAAATCAATTCGTACAAATGGTATCGAGTTTGACAGAATCCTTGCCATTTGCTGCATCCGGCAAAACGTTCGCGGCTGCATAATTTCTGTTTCACTGTGTGGGAAACCAGGGAAAGCAAAACCAGTAAAATCCTGCAAATTCCAGTCCATGTCGAAAAAGTCAATCGTTTCTTTCGTTGAGCGATTTGAAATCACTTGGCAAAAGCGCGGCTCACCGTTGAAGCAGTAAAACTTATAGTCACGCAGATCGCTTCCGGAACCATCCGACATGTATTTCTCCGCGATGATTTTTCTGGGAACGTCCTTATATGGCCATTCTCTTCCGGGGAGGTAATAGTCCTGCCGAAGACCCTTTCTCAGCTCGCGGCGCACCTTGCGCAGGTCGAGGGTGGACTTATCCTTACAGATGCACATGCCGAGGCCAGAGTTGTGGTTGCACTTGAGCACAAATTGCTCCGGCAGCACGGCAAAGTCGATTTCGTCCGGGCTGTCCCACACGCCGAGCAGCGGAATCAGATACTCCGCGCCGATTTTTTGCGTGATATACTCCCGCACGCGGTATTTGTCCACCATCCTGGTGTATTCCGGCTTCCGGTCGTAGAGCTTCAGCCACTGGAGCTTTTCGTTGAAGGTCTGCGGCGCATCCAGATGCAGCGGCGTGCCCATCAGCGCCTCAAATTTCCGCTCCAGATAGTCTCTGTCCGGTATGCTGTTATACAGCCCCAGCGCCGCGTTGACCACAAAGCGGTAAGAGCTGTCCGCGCAGTATTTTTTGAGCTTTTCCGTGTAACGCTGCATCCGGTTCATTCGTCCGCTCCATCCTCCAAAGTCTGATGATTGCTTTCGCGCAGCTTGTCCGCCTGCACAAACAGCATCAGCAGATACAGGTACTGCATCTTTTCCGAGTACGCTACCGCGCCGTAGTCCATAATCAGAAGCAGCAGCAAAATCGCCAGGCACGCGATGGCCTGCCGGTTTCGCAAAAAACGGCTGCTCCAAAAGTCCCGGAGCAGGGCAAGCCTCGGAACGTAATACAAAGCCGTTCCGACGATACCGCCGCAGGCCAGGAGCTCAATGTAATTGTTGTGAAGGTAGGTGCTTCTGTTGATTGTGTGCTGTAAAAGCACGTCCGAGCAGCCGATGCCGATGCCGAAAATCGGCGTTTTCAGGAACTGCGCAAAGCCGACCTCGCGCATTTTTTTGCGCAGCAGACTCGAGCCGTCTGCCGCGCCCTCGCCGGTAAACGAGGCGATCATAGAAGTAAGCCGCTCGTTGACGCCCCGGAAGATGCTGATTCGGGAAATCAGAACAAGAACTGCTGCGAAAAGCGCTAGGGACAGAACGATGCGGAAAAAGCTCTTGAAAAAGCTACGGTTTCCGAGATTTTTCAGGAACAGAAGGATGATGATTCCAAGCGGGATCATCAAAATCGCCTTCCGGCTCTGAGATGCGGCAACTATCAGCAGCGCCGGAACAGAAAGCAGCGCCGAAAGTGAGAAGCGGCCGAAAAGCCACCGGTAGGCCTGGATTACGATTGCCAGCGCGCAGAGCATGCCGAGCGTGTTGGCATTATTATATTCAAAATACATTCTTGCGCGAGCCGATATGGTGGCCTCCAATATGGCGGTAAGGCCGATTTTCTGGATAGAATAGAGCGCAACAAGGTAACCTGCCCACATGAATATGGATAGCAGCGGCTCGGCGGAGTCCTGCTGGGCGTAATAGGGATACATCATTGCGCAGCATATAAAAATATTCAGCAGCGTAATGCACTTGGAAAACGCCTCCGCGGGCGCCCACGCCCATGCAGCGGAAAAGCCGGTATAGACCACGAAGGCCAGCACATACGCATGGTACCGGCAAAGCTTTACGCGGATGCGGCCGCCGTTTCGGAGCGCGGTCAGCAAAAAGATAGCGACAGCTAAGGCCAGATAAAGATAGCGCCCCCACGTTTCCATCGTAAACAGATAGATGGCCACGACCCAGAACAGCGTCAGAAGCCAGATCAGGCGGTCGCAAAATGCTTTGGTGTTGATTCTCATGCGTCTTCTCCGAAGATCATCTGGACAAATTCTTTACATACCTCGTTGATATCGTACCCGGCGGCCTTCAGTTCTTCCGAGGTGTCGCGGCGCACACAGGCGCACTTTCCGGCAATTTCATTTGCCCAGCGCGCTGCATCGCCTAACGGGAGATAGATGAGAAGGCCGGTGATGTCGGCCTCCTTTGTGATCGTGTCCGCGAGGACACACGGAAGTCCGGTCGCCTGCGCCTCAATGATGGTGTTCGGCATGCCCTCATAAAAAGAGGGGAACGCGAACACGTCCATCGCCGACAGAAGTGCCGGAACGTCCGACCGCACGCCGCAAAAGCGCACGCAGTCGGACAGATGCAGCCGCTCGACCTGCCGCGTAACTTCCGGCCGCAGTTCGCCGTCTCCGACAAGCATCAAAATAGCCTCCGGATGTATCCGGTGAACAGACGCGAAGGCTTCCAGCAAAAACGTGTGGTTCTTCTGCTGGGAGAAGCGCCCGATGTGCCCGACGACAAACGCGTCCTGCGGGATATGAAAGGTCTCGCGGATGCGCGCTCTGGCTTCGGAATCGAAGCGGTACACTGCCGGATCGAGTGCGTTGTGAAGGATTCTGACCTCGCCGCGCTGATAGGCCCGACGGCCAAAGGTATAGATGGCCGCAAGATCAGACGGCGCGATGCGAACGTCTATGTATCTGGAATAGAGCAGCCGCCCGATTCTGTGCGCAAGGAAAGACTTGAGCCCGCCGTCGCTTCCTGAATTGGACGAACGGGCGACGCAGACCGAAGCGCCCGCCTTTTTCGCAAGCTTCAGATCCATCAGCCCCGCGCCGGAGGCGGTGATGCGCAGCACGTAGTCGTACCGGTTCTCGCGGACGACGCTTGTCAGCTGCCGCCGGAAGCCGGGGAGATCGCTGGATTTACAGGGAATGCAATAAATTCTGCCGCCCATGGAGGCGATTTCCTCGTCGTAAAAGCCTTTTTCCGGAGAGTTGACGCAAAAATCCATCTGGAAGCGAGTCCTGTCCAATTTTCGGTACAGCTTCATCAAAAAGGTTTCCGCGCCGCCCGTGTTCATGGCCGATATGATGCAAAGCAAACGTTTCATGGTCATTACACCTTCAAATGATTCAGCAAATCCCTGACGACCGTTTCGAGTTTGTATTTTTTCGATTCTTCGAGACAAGACTTTTTCATTCCAATCATTGTTTCAGGATTATCTACAAGCCGAATCAGGACTTCAACCAGCTCATTGAGCGCCCCGAAACTGTATCCAACGCCTGTTATTCCTTCGTGAATGACATCTGAAAAGCTTTCCCATTTTGAAGAAATCACCGGAACACCGGCTGCATATGCGTCGATAATTGTTCCGGGAATCCCTTCTGTGTAATACTGTGTTGGGAAAAGTAGGGCAAAGTAGTTTTTGATGACAGCAACGCTTTGATCGTAAGCGACGCTGCCTTTGTACTGCACTTCACAAGGAACTGTCTTCATAAGCTGCTCAAACCACGCCGTCTGGCCGCTGTCGACTTGGCCGTAGATATCGAGCGTGTAGGCGGTGTATCCGAGTGCTTCGTTTACGGAAGCAACGGCGCGAACCGCGTCCTCAATGCCTTTTTCTTTGCAGACGCGGGAGAACGTACAAAGCCGGTACGGCGTGCCGGTAGGGTAGACAAGCTCGTCCTCAGAAAGCACGGCCAGCGGTTTGCAGTTCGGCATGAGAAAGATGTTGCGAAAGCCGTTCGCCTCCAAAGCCGCCTTCATGGTGTTTGTCTCTACATAGATTCCGTCGAAGCGCTTCAGAGTGCCGGTAAGCAGTTTGCGTTTTGATAAAAACTGCGGCAGCCAGCCGCCGATGACAACATAGTGCAGGCCGCGTTCGCGGAAAAAGGTTCTGAAAAAAGCAAGCAGAGGCGCGTAGACGCGCAGACCGTTCTGTGCGGGGAACATCAGGACGTTCTTGCTGCCCTTGAGTGCGGAAATCACCTGAAACGGGGCGCGCAGCAGCGTTTTCAGTCCGCCGTGCGTGTCAATACATACAACTTGATCCTCGCCGAGCTGGCGCTGCAATTCCTCTGTTACGATTTTCGTCTTGATCGTCTGCCCGTTGAGCAAATTTTGTCCGAATCCCAAATGTCCAAGGACGGCTGCTGTATGCACGAGGTCACCTCTTAACATATCTGACTTTTTTGTATAAACCCCAAAACAGGTTTCGCGCGGTAAGGGTGAGCGCAATCATTGGACTTTTATTTTCCGCATTCCGAAACAGTTTGTAATGCCAGGAAACCATTGCCGCGATGTGGTGCGAACTGATGCTTCCGGTTCGCCCGCGCCGGTATTGCGCCAAGCACGTATCCAATAAGTAGCAGTCCGCCTTTTGGCAGACCTTCAGCCACATGGCGTAGTCGTTATTTTTCCGGATGTCTGCAATCTGAATCAGGCCGATTGCTTCTGCGTCATACATCACGGTCAGGCAGCCCGGCCAGCAGAAATTGTATATGCCGGTTCTTGTAATCCGCTTCGGACCGGACACAAGCACGCCGGTTTGCGCGCCGGCTTCGTTGATCTCTTCGTAATTCGTGTAGGAAAAGTGGTATCCGTGCTCCTGCATAAATCTGAGCTGCGCTTCCAGCTTCGTGGGGTACCATAAATCATCGCTGTCCAAAAACGCAATCCACCGTCCCTTGGCCTCGCGCAGCGCGCGGTTTCTGGAGATGGCCGCGCCGCTGTTTCGGTCGTTTTTCAAGTAGCGAATCCGCGCGTCAGAAAGAAAGGGCGCGACGACCGCGTCCGTATCGTCTGTAGAGCAGTCGTCGACAAGAAGCAGCTCCCAATTCTGATACGTCTGGTCAAGCACGGACTGAATCGAGGCGGCAATGTAGTTTGCAGTATTGTAGGAAGGCATGATAATTGATACGAGTTCATCCATTTCCATTACCTCGACAAGACCGATATGCGTTCCTGCCCATCGAGCAGTGCTAGTGCCATTGCCTGCTTTTCTTCGTATTCTTCTCTCGAGACCGCGCCGCGCTTAAGAAGATAATCACCGTAATCATCGGTGATTTCTACTTCGTCTTGTGCCTCGCCAGGCAGACCCTTCTGGTGGAAGAAAACCTGCTTGACGGTGTCAAACACGATCTTCACATCGCCCCAGAAGGTGATGTGCTGGATATATTCCAAATCAGCGGCGAGCTTTTTCTCCCAGCTCAGCGCGTTCCGGCCGCGGGTCTGGGCAAGGCCTGTGAGCCCGGGGCGAACGGAGTGCCGACTGCGCTGCTCGGGCGTCATGAAGACCATATCGCGCACCAGCTGCGGCCGGGGGCCGACGACAGACATGTCACCTTTTAAAATGTTGAACACTTCCGGCAGCTCATCCAGAGAGGTTGCGCGAAGACTACGGCCAAAGGTGGTGAGCCGAACGTCATCCGGCAGCAGCTCGCCGTGTTCGTCCTGCGCGTCCGTCATGGTACGGAATTTATACAGCTTGAAAATTTTCTCGTCTTTTCCAGGCCTCGGCTGCACGAACAAAACAGGAGCGCCTAGTTTGAAGCGCACCAACACTGCAACAAGAAGATACAGCCAGGCAAAGACGAGCAGCGCTGCTAAAGCGCAGACAATATCAAGTACACGTTTTATGTACCGCTCGTAAAAGCTTTGCTTTCGGTCCATATCCATCCTCAGTCAAAGCATGCGCGGATCACAGCGATGATCCGTTCCTGCTGTTCCGCCGTCATTTTGTTGTCGCTCGGGAGGCACAGCCCGCGATGGAAAATATCTGCGCCGATATCCTCCGTGCTTCCTGCGATGTAAGCGTTTGTTTTTGCGCGCCCGGAGCCGTTGACGGTTATAAACTCATGCATGCGGTACATCGGCTGCATATGCATCGGCTTCCAGATGGGCCGCCCTTCGGCGTTCAGACCGGAAATTGCCTCCAGAATTTCCGCCGGGCAGGACTTTCCGTGCTCGGGACGGTAAAGAGCCTCCGAATCGCTCCGAACCTGCCCGCACATAGCCTCTGGATTGATAATCATGGCAGAGAGCCAATAGTTTGGTTTGCTGCGCGTTTGGTCAAAGGGATTCATCTGCACGGGCAAATCCCGGAGCCCCTCCCAATAGCGGTCATAGATTGCTTTTTTCTGCGCAATATGCGCTTCCAGATGGGGATATTGGCTGCGGATCACACCAGCAATAACGTTGCTCATGCGGTAATTGTAGCCGACTTCCTCGTGCTGATACCACGCGGCGTTTTCGCGCGCCTGCGTCGACCATTTTCTTGCATGGTTCGCGTCTGATATATCGTTCGTCAAAAGGCAGCCGCCGGAAGAGCCGGTGATGATCTTATTTCCGTTATAGGAAACGGCGGCGTAATCTCCGAAGCCGCCGCAGGGGACGTCAGCCCAGAACGCGCCCATCGCCTCGGCTGCGTCTTCAATCAGAAGCGCTCCGTGCGCATGGCAGATCTGCCGAATTTTCTGAATGTTGCCGGGAAAGCCGTAAAGCTCGGCGTATACCACCAGCTTCACGTCCGGATAAAGCGCAAACGCTCGTTCCAACGCGGTAGGACTCATGTTCCACGAATCACGGTCTGTGTCAATAAATACAGGGATACCGCCCTCATAGACGACGGGGTTCAGCGTGGCGGAAAATGTCATGTCCGAACAAAAGACGTGCCGACCCTCCAGTGTGCCATGGCTAATCGCCGGACGGCTATAGAGCCGCTCACCCGCGAGCTTTACGCACAGATGCAGTGCAGCCGTGCAGCTGGAAAGGGCGACCGCGTATTTTACGCCCGCCTGTTCTGCCGCAAGCTGCTCAACGGCGGTAATATTCGCGCCGACGGTAGACATCCAGTTTGTATCATAGGCTTCCCGGACATACTGTAATTCCTCGCCGTGCATGGTCGGGGAGGCGAGCCAGAGCTTTTTCTCAAACGGCCGGAAGCGTTCGGTTTTGACGTACATTGGTTTCGGGTTCCTCCTGCTGCCCGCCGGAATTGGCGGAAATTATACGCGAACCTGCACTGGTTTGCGGCGCTCGCGCAGCGGATGACGTGTGCTCAGTTCCGCAGCTTGTGTATCGGGAGGGTTTACATCGTCCAAAGCGCAATAGGTGGGGACGGTCTGCCGGAGGGCTTCGCGGACTGCTTCGTCTCTCTGCGTATCGCAGGCCTGCTCCAGAAGCGCGAGCCGGTTGTCCAGCTCTTCCTTGCGCAGCGGCGTATCGGTTTCGATGAAAATCAGGCTGTTTTCTGTTTTGCCAAGCTGCTCGGTTTTGACCAACAGCTCCTCATAGAGCTTTTCACCGGGGCGAAGGCCGGTTTCGATAATTTCAACCCCCTGCACGCCGGAAAGCCGGATCATGCTCTCAGCGAGGTCCAGAATCTTGATCGGCTGGCCCATATCCAGAACGAACAGCTCGCCGTTTTTCGCCATCGGGCCGGATTGCAGCACGAGCTGCGAGGCCTCGGAGATGGTCATGAAGTAGCGGATGATACGCCGGTCGGTCAGCGTGACGGGGCCGCCTGCAGCGATCTGCCGCTTAAAGAGGGGAATCACCGAGCCCGCCGAGCCGAGCACGTTTCCGAAACGCGTCGCGCTGTAGTTGACGCTGCCCCACGTGCTTGCGCTCAGAACGATCATTTCGCACATGCGCTTGCTCGCGCCCATGACGCTGGTGGGGTTGACAGCCTTGTCGGTCGAGACCATCATGAAGCGCTCGACGCGGTACTGCTCGCTGAGGTCGACAAGATTCTTCGTGCCGAAAACGTTATTATGCACCGCCTCGATGCAGTCCTTTTCCATCAGCGGAACGTGCTTGTGCGCGGCGGCATGGATGACGATCTGCGGGTGATAGCGCTCAAAAACGCGCGTCAGGGCAGACTTCTGCGTGATAGAGCAGATCTCGATCTGAAGGTCCAGCTTGCCGTGATACGCGGTCAGGAGTTCCTGCTGCACGTCGTACGCGCCGTTCTCGTAAATATCGAGGATGATAATCTGCTTCGGGCTCATCTTGGCCAGCTGCCGGCAGAGCTCGGAGCCGATGGAGCCGCCGCCGCCCGTGATGAGAATGACCTTGTCCCGATAATACGCGCTGGTCTTTTCGTTCGAGATATGGATAGGCTTGCGGAACAGCAGATCTTCTACATCGAACTCACGCAGATGGCGCTTCTGTCCGGCGGTCTGCATGACGGGATAGTCGTATACCTTGACCTTATATCCGGCGGAGGAATAGCGGGTGTAGAGGTCGCGCTTTTTCTCCTCGCTCAGGTTCTGAATGGCGAGAACGACTTCCTGCACCTCAAAGCGGCTGAGCTGCTCGACGGTGTGCTCGTCCTCCATCACGACGGTGATGCCGTGAATTTCGCGCCCGGCCTTTTCGGGGTCGCCATCGACAAAGCAGCGCGGGGCATAGGCCGCGTCCGCGTTTCCGAGGAGCTCTTCGGCGAGGTTCACGCCCACGCGCCCGGCGCCGATGATGGCGATCTTGATTTTCTGGACGGTGTCGACGTTGACGTGCACCATGTCCTCACCGGAAAAAATGCGCAGCAGAAGGCGCAGAAAATGCCCCCGGGGCGTATCCTCGGGGCCATACTTAAAGGCATATCGGTAGATCATCCGGATGGAAAGCGCGCCGAGCAGATTCATGCAGGCGATGCTCAGCAGGCGCGCAAAGGAGAGACGGGGGACATGCACCGTCACAGGCAGCAGAAATTCAATGGCAAGCACAGCAAAAAACGCAGCGCCGTCTGCAATAAGCAGCCGGATGTAGCTCTGAATGCCGCCGTAGCGCCAGATCTGCTGATAGACGCTTCCGCGGGAACGGGCGAGAAAGACGCAGACAAAGCTGATGCCGCTGTGCAGCAAAATCGCGCTCCAGCGCAAATGCTCGCTGCTCCGGTACAGAACCAGCAGCAGCACATCCAGCGCCAGCAGGATCAGCATATCGTAAGCGACCAGTGGCCAGCGAATCCGCCCTCGTTTCATGTTCCTGTTTCTCCCTCTCCGGCGCGCCGCGTATGGGCGTGCCTGCTTATTCATCGATCAACGGCTTTACCTGAAACGAATGGCCGTACTCCCAGATAGTAGTATACTGTTTTTGGGAGCAAGAATCAAGTCCATTCGCTGGATTTTTCCACCAAGACTGTTTTTTCTTTGAAATTCCGAACGTCTACAGTTGTAAACGGAAAAATCACCGCTTGTCGACTTCCAATATCATATGATATAATTTCGCCGAAAGAAAGGCGGGATTTTATGACGGGTGAACAGAAACTTTTGCTGGCGCTTCTGCGCGGCGAGCTGACGGGGACGGCGGCAGAGCTTGACGAAAAGACGCTGCGGGAGGCCGACTGGGACGCGGTATTAAAAGAATCGCAGGCGCAGGCGGTGACGCTGATGGCGGCGGACGCGCTTTCCCCGTTCGGGAAGTATGTGACGAACATCGGGGCCTGGACGAGCTGCGCGGCGCGGCTTATGCGGGCAAATTTTGCGCTTTTGCAAAGCGAGGCGTGGCTGGAGAACGCGATCGCGCCGGAGCCGATGGTGATTTTAAAGGGCATGTCCGCGGCGAGCTACTATTGTAAACCGTCCGGGCGTGTGCTGGGAGACATCGACTTTCTGACGGACCCGGCAAAGACGGACGCACTGTTGGGCTGTCTGACCGAAAAAGGCTGTAAGATCATCGACGAGCCGGGCGACAGCAGCCACCACCGAGAGCTTACGCATGGCTCGACGCTTTTGGAGCTGCACTTTGCGATTCCGGGCATTCCGTTCGGGAAGGCGGGGGAACTTGTTCGCGCGCGGGCGGAAGGGATGTTATCCCGGCGTGTTGTGCGCGAGTTGGACGGGCAGAAATTTCCGTCTCCCGTGCCGGCCGACCATGCGCTCGTTCTGCTGCTGCACACGCAGAACCACATGCAGGAGGCGGGCGTCGGCCTGCGGCATTTGTGCGACTGGGCTGCATTTTTGCGGGCGGAAGCGGACGGGGCGTTCTGGCCGGAATTTCTGGACTTCTTGAAGGAGATCGGCCTGCTGCGCTTTGCGGAGGTGCTGTCCAAAACGTGCGCGATGTATCTTGGCGCGCCGCTTTTGGACTTTGCGAAGGACGCGCCGGAGGAGCTGGCCACGGGAATTCTGGAGGATATTCTCTCGGGCGGAAACTTCGGGCGGCGGGACGAGACGCACAGCGGAAGCGCGGTTTTTCTGCCGTCATTCCGGGGCGAGGAGAAGCGGCAGACGCGGACACAGAAGCTCTGGCAGAGTCTGCTTGGCGGCGTGCGCTCACACCACCCGATCGTGAAAAAAGTCCCGGTCCTGATCCCGTTTTTCGCGCTCTGGCGGGCGATACTATATATAGTAAGAGCGGCGCTCGGAAAGCGGCAGCGGCTGGGGGACATGAGCCGGGTCGGGCGGGACCGGGAGGCACTTTTCCGCGCGCTGCGGCTGTTTGAGGGAGCGTGCGCTGGCAGCAGAACGCGAGACGAGCGAAAAAAATTTCCGGAATAGTAAAAAAATGATAATGCAGGGTTGCATTTGAAGAATTGGATTGCTATAATCGTGTTAAGATGTGGCTGCTGGGCTTGCCGGCTGTAAACGGTTCCACGGTCGACGGGAAACAAGCTGCAAAAAAGACCTTCGGGCCATATTTTGAAAGTGAGGGAAAATACAGATGAGACACATGCGTTCGCGGCGTATTCTTGCGATGCTGCTGGCTCTGAGTATGATCTTCGGTCTGCTGACGACAACGGCGTTCGCAGGCGAGGTCGACCAGAATACCAGTAACGTCGGGGAAAGCGCCGCAAATGGTACGTCTGAGGGCGGTTCCGGCGAGGGACAGTCTTCGGGCGCATCTGAAGACGAGTCTTCCAAGGTAACGAACAAAGAGGACGTCCCCACGGGAGAGGAAACAATCCCCGAAGAAAAGAAAACAACCTCTGATGAAGAGGTTGACACGCAGGAAGGCGTGGGCGAGCAGGCCGTCGTCGGAGGAGCGAACTCTGTCGCTTCTATCGGCGAGACGGGCTACGAGTCACTCGACGCTGCAATTCAGGCGGCTCAGGACAACGATATCATTGTTGTCAGCGCTGGCGAGTACACGCTCAACGGCAGCCTGACCTACATGAATAAGGCCTTCACGATCAAGGCCGCTGATGGCGAGACGGTTAGATTTGACATGTCCGCCGCAGTTGCTCTGCACGGCGCGAAGATCACCTTCGAAGGCGTTACGTTCGATTATAAGACGAACGGCAACTACATTGGCTTGCAGCATACCGACACGCTGGTCTATAACAACTGCGTAATCAATGGTATGGTTTTCCTGTATGCCACAAACGAGACGTTCAATAACTGCACGTTCAATCAGACGAGTGCGGACGCTTACAACGTCTGGACTTACGGCGCGAAGAATGTTGCGTTCAACAGCTGCACCTTCAATTGCGTCGGCAAGTCTGTCCTCGTTTATAATGAGGGCGCGAACGCAAAGACTGACCTGAACGTCAATGACACGACGTTTAACGCTTCTGCACCCGTCGAAGGCAAGGCGGCTATCGAGATCGATACATCCCTGATGACGGAAGGCGCAACGATCACGGTTGATGCAAATACGACTGCTGATGGCTTTGCAGAGGGCAGCAAGAGCGGCAACACCCTCTGGAATGATAAGAAGCAGACCGCAGACACGAACAAGAACACCACGGTTACTGTTGCGGGCGAAACGGTCTTCGCGCCGAAGAGCGAGGGCGTGGCAACGGTTGGCGGTGTGACGTATGATACGCTGGAAGAGGCATTTGCTGCTCTGGACAGCGCCAACCACACGCTGACGCTCCTTGATGACACCAAGTGGGATGCGAATACGCCCGTCTACTGGGCAGCTGGCACGCAGAGCGGCTATGCGGATACTCTGGCGGCGGCTCTGACAGCGGCTTACAAGGCCAAAGCGGATTATATCACGATCATCTGCCGTCCGGGCGCGGACGTGGGCACGATGACGCACGGCCATGTTGCTGACAACATCACCATCTACGGCAACAAGGCGTACATCTCCGCCGGCGAGTGCGACCTCGAGGTTGATACTTTCCAGTTTAGCCGCGAAACCGGCAAGCAGGCGACCGATGGTGTAACGCTGGATAAGGATATCACCATCACCGCTTATGAGCTGGATAACCTCGGTGTTTGGGGTCAGAGAAACACGAACAACACCGTGAACGTGAACCTGACCGACTGCGATACCGTTCAGGGTATTACGGTTCAGCGCGTTTACATCAGCGGCACGACGGGCGTGAACAACATCACCCTGAGCGGCTGCGACTTTGGAACCAAGGCAACCTCCGTCTACTCCAACGCGGACGGCGATATCAATATTGCCAACTGCTCGTTCACGGACGCACAGGTTCCTGTGAACTTTAACCACAAGGCCGGCGGCGCGCAGACCGTGACTGTCTCGAACTGCACGTTTACACGCTGCGGCGATGATGGTGTTTGGAAGCAGTTCGCGGCACCTGTCCGCTTTGTCAACAGCGGCAGCGGCACGCAGAGCGCAACGGCCGATACCTGCACGTTCGCCGGTACTGTTGGCGTGAACGGCGACATCCTCATTGGTGATGGCCGTACGGGCCAGAAGTCCAACGACGTGAGCCTGACCGTTACGAATACCGAAGCGAACATTCAAGCGCAGCAGCCCGGCTATTATAAAGATGACGGCACGACGGACAATGCGCTGAAGGGTGAAAAAGCTCTTACGGCGGGCGAAACGCTGACGGTTTCCAAAATGGAAGACCTGATTGGCGGCTCGACCGGGATCAAGGGCAGCTCTGCGGAGAACGCTTACACGCTGGCTGAGCTCGGCGCGATGACCCGTGCGGAGTACATTGCGGCGCAGGACGCTCTGGGCGGCACGATGTACGTCTCCGTTGGCGACTACAGCTACGACAAGGATGGCGTTCTCGGCAACGGTAAGAGAGACGACACGACGGGTCAGACCGAAGACCGCAACGTTCTGAACGGCTACAATTCGAACGGCTATCTGGGTACGAATAACGACGGCGCGAACGGCAAGAACATTGTCTTCGTCGGCAGCTCGATCACCAGCGGCGTGACGGGCTATACGTCGATCGACAACATCGGCACGAGCCTCCTGCTGGCTGTTCCGGCCTACACGAACGTTACCTTTAAGGGTATTACGTTCAATAACGTCATGTGCTTCAACTACCAGCTTTACACCTCCCCGTGGAGCCAGCTGGGCGAGCTGA
This sequence comes from Oscillospiraceae bacterium, assembly GCA_916988195.3. Lineage (GTDB taxonomy): Bacteria > Bacillota > Clostridia > Oscillospirales > Oscillospiraceae > CAG-170. Next base: position 14,918 of record CAKASQ030000016.1, on the reverse strand, counting down.
AGTTCGACAACTGCACGTTCAACGGCATCATCGTCGGCGCGACTGCCGCGCAGACTCTGACGTTCAACGGCTGCACGTTCACGAACTTCACGAACACCACGGACGCGAACAGCTCCAACCCGACCTGGATCCGTCCGGCCTACGGCAACTGGATTCCGAGCGACAACAAGGGTCAGGGCGAGGACTTCCGTTCCCTGACGAAGATCAACTTCACGAACAACAAGGTCACCAGCACGCGTCCGGTGAAGTTTGAGTACATCTCCCAGTGGGACGTCACTTCAACGATCACTGTGGACGGCAACACGTTTAATATCTCTGCGCAGGAAGGCGATACCAAGGTTAAAAACGTTGGTATGTACTTCGGTTCGCATACAAATGAGAATGCGTTCAACCTTATTCTTGGTACCAACGAGAAGATTGGCACTACAGCTGCGCTCTACACGTTAAATGAGAACCAGACTTCTCTGCCTGTTGGCTCGACTGTCAAAGACCTGAGTGGCAACGAGATTACGGTTACCGACGCGCTCGAGTGGAAGACGGAGAACCCGATCACGTTGAAGACCGAGCCGGTTCCTGCGGTCAAGAACGTTGCAAAGGTCGGCGAGACCGAGTATGCGACACTTGAAGAGGCAATCGCCAAGGCAGAAGCTGGCCAGACCGTAACGCTGATTGCGGATGTGAATACGCCCGAGAGGACGTATGTTGTCAGCAAGAACCTGACAATCGATCTGAATGGCAAGACTGTCACTGGCAGCGGCTATGACGGCGTGTTCCAGATTGACGGTGCAGACGCTAAGGTTCTCATCAAGAACGGCAATGTTGTTGCTGTGGAGCAAAGCGGCAGCGCAGGCAAGTACGCAATGGCCGTTTGGGCTTGTGCAGAAAACTGCGAGCTTACACTCGAGGGCCTTACTGTAACCCAGGATATCGCCCACACAGACGACAAGCAGATGGATATGATCTATACCTCCAAGGGTACGATCATCATTAACAGCGGCTCCTTCACGAGCGGCACGCCTGCTTGGACGCTGAACTGCAAGGATGCGGCTTTCAAGGACGGCAGCGCAAAGATCATTGTCAACGGCGGCACGTTTACCGGCTTTGATCCGTGCAATAATGCGGCTGAGGGCAAGGGAACCAGCTTCGTCGCGGAAGGCGTTGGCGTCGATTACGACGAAAACGGCAGCTTTACCGCAAAGGCCGGCATGGCTGCACAGGTTCTCGACGCGGACGGCAACTCCGTCAAGGCGTTTGCAACGCTGGATGAGGCTTTCAATGCGGCAATCGAAGGTCAGACTGTCAGACTGTTGAAGGACCTGACCGAGGATGTGACGATCGACAAGAACATCACCCTCGACCTCGGCGGCAAGACGCTGACGAACACCGGCGCAGGCAAGGCAACCATCACAATTGCCAATGGCGCGACGGCCACGGTCAAGAACGGTTCTGTTGTCGGCGGCGCGAAATACTACAACATCGCTGTTGGTACTGCGGTCAATTCCACTGCAAACCTCACGCTCGTTGACGTGACTGCAACCGCTGGCAACACTGGTTCTTCCATGGTTGACAACTGGGGCACGCTGACCATCGAAAGCGGCACGTACACCGGCGGCCTCAACGTCGTTAAGAGCGAGGAAGGCTCCAAACTCACCATTAACGGTGGTAAGTTCACGCTGGACTATGCAACAAGTGGATATACTGGCGTCATTTACGCCTACGGTGATACGACTATCACGGGCGGCGAGTTTATTCAGAGTTTAACGACGACCGGAAGGTGGAATCATCCGCAAGTTATTTTGACTGGCGTTGTAGAGGGTTACACTGCTTTTACCAAGGTTACAGGTGGTACGTTTACCAACAATCTGTCTGAATCTACCTCGAATATTTTCTGCGGTGTAGGCAAAGCAACGAGCGATAACTTTGAAGTCTCCGGCGGCACGTTCAACAAGAGCATCCCCGAGGGCTACTGCGCTGATGGCTTTATTCCGACCAAGAACGCCGACGGCACGTACGGCGTCAAGGTAGGCAAGTATGTTGCCAAGATTGGCAGCACGAATTATGAGACCCTTGCAGATGCAATCAGACTGGCCGCAAACAGCAAGACCATTACCTTGCTGGCAGACGTGAAGGAAAGTGTCACGATTCCGAGCAGCAAGAAAAATCTGACGCTCGATCTGAACGGCTTCACGCTGACGAATAAGGACGATCACACGATCATCAACAACGGCACGCTGACCATCACGGACGGCTCCGAGGCTAAGACGGGCAAGGTCGACAACGTGACAAATGCAAGAGCGGCGATTGTCAACTACGGCACCATGACGCTTGCGGGCGGCACTTACACCCGCAGCCTGGAGAACCCTGAAAACAATAAGGATAGCGGTGGCGGCAACAGCTTCTACACCATCCTGAACGACAAGGGCGGCAGCCTTACGATCAAAGATGGCGTTACGGTCACCAATGTCGGCCATTTCTCCAGCATGATCTGCAATGGCAACAAGGCGGTGGAGGACACTACGCTGACTATCGAGGGCGGCCTGTTCTCCGGCGGCATCAACACCATCAAGAATGACGAGTTCGGCAAGCTGACGATCAACGGCGGTTCGTTCACCAACGCCACGCAATGCGTTGTCATGAACTGGAATGAGGCAAGCATCACAGGCGGTACATTCGAACTGGCCAGTGGTGTGAACTCGACGCTTCTGTTCAGCGTAGCGTGGAGTGACCACGCAATTGGTAAAATGACCATCTCCGGCGGTACGTTTAAGTACACCGAAACGCAGGGACTGATTCAGGATACCTATGATAGCGGGAAGTATACCGGCACGCTGGCTGTCTCCGGCGGCACATTCAGCAGCGCGGTTCTTCCCAAGTACTGTGCAGAAGGCTACATCCCCGCGGATAAGGGCGACGGCACTTACGGTGTCAAGGAAGGCACTTACGTTGCCGAAGTCAACGGCAAGCAGTATGAGACCCTCCAGGCAGCCATCGACGCGGCAAGCAAAAACCAGACTGTTAAGCTGATTGCGGACACGACAGAAAATGTCACCATGAAGACACCTTATCTGACGCTCGATCTGAACGGCCATACGCTCAATGGCAGTACCGGCGAACGCAAGCCCGCGCTGACTGTCACGGCTAGGGTGACTGTCATGGACTCCAGCGCAGAGCAGACCGGTACGATCAAGCGCGAGGATACCGCGGAGAACTCCGGCGTTTCCTCCCACTATGTCATCGACGTTCAGGGCGACGGCTGGCTGACGTTTGAGAGCGGCAACGTGATCAACAACAGCGGCAACGATGCTGGCAAGGGCGCATCCCTCGTCCGCGTTGGCGACGATTCTGTCACGAAGTATCCCGGTCTGAGAATCAATGGCGGCAACTTCAAGCAGAACAAATTCATTGCGATCAAGGTTGACCGTGGTGATCTCTTCCTGAACGGCGGCACGATTACTTCTGAAAACAGCTACGCAATTGAAAACTGGTTCCGCACTACGATCAAAGGCGGCACAGTCAATGGTACGGTTTCGTCTTGGGTCTATAGTGGTGGAAAAGCATTCAGCGAGCTCGAAATCAGCGGCGGCACAGTCAACGGCGACGTTGCTTCCATCACCTATGACAAAGCTGAAGGCAAGCAGGCTCGCGTCTCTATCACCGGCGGCACAGTCACCGGCACGCTGGGTACTTACTCGTACAACAATGGGCTGGTTCCTCTTCAGGACCCTGTAAAGGCAACCATTGGCGTTACTGGCGGTACGTTTAGCAAAGACCCGACGAAATATGTTGTCGAGGGCTCTTCCGTTACCACGAATAGCGACGGCACGTACGGCGTAGAAAAGGCGTACCTTGCAAAGGTTGGCGATACGTCCTACTACACCATGGAGGAGGCCTTTAAGGCACAGACCACGAGCGGCAAAGCAATCGTTCTGCTGCGTGATTACACCACGGGCTCAAGCTTTAATTCCGGTAGCATCAACAGAACGGTTGATCTGAACAACCACACTTGGACGTATACCGGCACGGATACGAACAGCGCGGCGTTCGAAGTCAACCATCCGAATGCTACGCTGACAGTCAAGAACGGTACGGTTGTCAGCAGCTCGATGATCGGCCTTATCCCGACGGCGATGGGCGGCACGATCAAGTACCCCAACTCCGGCCTCGTGTTCGAAAATGTTGTGGCGACCGCGAACGGCCACAGCGGCATCGAGACGAACGGCGGCAACGAGAGCGTTTCCGTGACGCTCAAGGATTCCACGCTCAACGTTCCGAACGGTTTCGGCATCTACTTCCCGTCCTCCGGCAAGCTGACGATCGACAACTCCAAGATCACGGCCATGACCTTGGGCGTTCAGGTCTGCTCCGGCAGCTTGGACATCTCGGGCGCTGACACCAAGATCGAAGTCACCGGCGACCCGGTTCCCAAGACCGAGAACGACGGCGCAATCCAGGACGGCGCGGCAATCTCCATCGTCAACCGTACCGGCTACAAGGGCCTCGATAAGATCACGGTCACCGGAGGTACCTTCAAGGCTAAGTCCGGCAACGCAGCTGTCAAGGCCTACGACTGGTCGAACAAGGAACCCGGTGAAGCAACCTTCACTGCATCCGACAAGGTCGCAATCTCCGGCGGCTCGTATTCCACGGTTGTTCCCGCTGACCTCTGTGCAGAAGGCTTCGTCCCGGTCACTACGCCGAACACTGATGGCCTCTATGAGGTCAAGGCAGTCGAAGGCGACGCTGAACTCCTCGACGCAGACGGTACTTCTAAGGGCTACGGCTACGCTGACAAGCTCGCGCTTACCGCAACGGAAGGTCAGACGATCAAGCTCATCAAGAACACGACCAACGGCGGCTTCATGCTCCCGGCAGGCGTTACACTTGATCTGAACGGCAAGACCATGACTTCCTCGTTCCTGTTCGCGACTGGCAACGTGATCGACAGCACGGATGGTACTGGCAAGCTGGTTGTTGGACAGAAGAACGTTCTGTTCCAGAAGAACGAGAAGTATCTCCCGTTGTACGATGGTACTGGTTATCGTTTCTTCCAGTACCAGATCGTTACTGGTAATCTTTCAAAAGAAAGCGCTACTTCTGTTAAGGCTAGATTGCAGTTGAAGTTTACAAATGCTGATGCTTACACGTTGCTGATTAATGATTCGACTGGCGCGCACGGTATGGCGTTGAATCTGATCATCAGCTGGAATGCAATTCGTACTCAGGATCAGAACTGGAGAATTGGTATGCCCAACACTGTTCTTTCAAGTACGCTCAATGCAATGCGAAATGCAGGCGTTGATCCTAGCGAAAGATTCTTTACGCTTACAATCAATGGTGTTAACGTACTTGGTTCAGGTGAGACGCTTTATGCCAAGGCGGGCTTAACAAATAGAGCTTGGCCCGGAACGAGCGAGGCGGCTTATGGCAGCGAAGTTAGTATTGCAATCGACTGATATAAGGAGTTGACGAGATGGAAAAGAAGGAATACACGAAACCGATTTGTGAAGTTGTAACCTATGAAGCAGCTGAAAATATTGCTGACGGCGGCATGAGCGCGGGAAGCTGGGGTTGGGAATAATACCCTTTGCTTTGCAGGATTTGTGACTTAATCACACACGTCCCAGCAGCGGGAGGCTTAGCCTCCCGCTGTGCGGCGTATCGCGTGGAAACGGACGAGCCCGCGCAGATTGTGATAGACGAAATGAAATATCGTCCAGATGCGTACATAGATCTACCGCCTGAACAGCTTCCATACATGGAATCTGGCTGGCAGTTCTATCAAGCACTTCTGAATTATGATGGATTTGTATTGCATGCCTCCGCTGTCGCGATGGACGGAAACGCATATCTGTTCTCCGGCCCGTGCGGCAGGGGAAAGTCGACGCACACCCGCCTGTGGCAGTCCGCGTTCGGCGAAGCGGCCAGCGTCTTTAACGACGACAAGCCCGCGCTTCGCAGGTTAAAGTCCGGCTGGTATGCCTACGGCACGCCGTGGTGCGGCAAGGACGGCATCAATAAAAACGAAAAGTGGCCGCTCGCGGGTATCTGTTTCCTCAAAAAAGCGGAACGGAACCGCATCCGGCGGTTAACGCCTGAGGAAGCACTTCCGCTTTTGCTCGGACAGACGCTTCACCGGCTTAGTCCGGAGAACATGAGCCTGCTTCTGACTCACGTCGATCGCCTCCTGCGGGAGGTTCCCGTCTACGAGCTGGAAAACACCCCCACTGAGTCCGCCGCCCGCCTCAGTTACGAGACGATGCGCCCGGACAAACCCCAAACAGGAGAATCCCATGAAGCTGAATGAAAATTTTGTCCTCCGGCAGATCGTCGGCAGCTGGGTAGCCGTCGCCGTCGGGCAGGCGAGCGTCGATTTTAACGGCATGCTCCGCCTGAACGATACCGGCGTGCTGCTCTGGAACAAGCTGAAAGATGGCGCGGATGAGCAAGACCTCGCCCGCGCGCTGACGGCGGAATACGACGTAAGCCCGGAAACAGCCTTGCAGGATGTACAGGACTTCCTGCGGCAGCTGCAAGAGGCCGGTTGTCTGGAAAAGTAAGTTACAAAGAACCTTGCGAACCTGACAGGAGGTACCCCAATGAAAAAATATTTGTCACTGTTTCTGGCCGTTTGCCTGCTGTGCGGCATGCTGGTCATGCCCGTGAGCGCCGCGACAACGACCCAGCTCAACGCCGCGGACGCGCTCTATTCCCTTGGCCTGTTTCTGGGCACGAACAAGGGCTATGAGCTGAACAATAGCCTCACCCGCGAGCAGAGCGCGATGCTTCTCGTGCGCATGCTGGGCGCGCTGGAGACCGCCGAAGCAGGCAGTTACACCCACCCCTTCACCGACGTTGCCACCTGGGCCTCCAAGGTCGTGGCCTACGCCTACGCGAATGAATACGTCAAGGGCTACAGCGCCACGAAATACGGCGGCGCGGACACCGTCACCGATTTCCAGTACCTGACGATCGTCCTTCGCGTCCTCGGCTACACCGACGGCGGCGAAAACCCCGACTTCTACTATCGCACGAGCCGTGGTCTGGCGAAAAAGATCGGTCTCGTTGACAACGTCGAGGATGACGCGAGCTTCACGCGCGGCGAGGCCGTCGAGATCTTCTGGCGCGCGCTCAACACCAAGCTCAAGGACTCCGACAAGACCCTCGCCGATCGCCTGATCGACCAGAAGGTCTTCGACGCAAAGGCATTCGCCAAGGCCGCTGGCTATTCCGAGACCGGCAACCCCGAGAGCGAGGGCCGCGAGGAAAACAAGAAGCCCGACACGTCCGACAATACCAACAATTCCGGCAATAACGGCTCGACTGACAATTCCGGGAACAACGGCAGCAATGGCGGCAGCACCACGCCACCCAGCGGCAAGCTCGAGGACACCACGTGGGAGCAGTACCTCGCCATGAGCGCGGACGAGCAGCTGGCGTTTTTCCAGAAATTCTCGAACCCGGCTGATTTCTTCACGTGGAAGGAAAAGGCCGAGGCCGAGTATGAGAAGAACCAGAACGTGATCGAAGTCGGCGCGGACGGCACGGTCGACCTTGGACAGATCCTTGGCAAGAACTGACCGCGTACATACCCGCGTCCCCACGCGGGAGCTTTCGCCGCTGCTGGAGGAGATCATCGCCTCCGGCGGCGTGGCGGAGCTGACAGTGACCGGCCGCAGCATGGAGCCCACGCTCCACGACCGCAAAAGCCGCGTCCGTCTGCAAGCCGCGCCCGAAACGCTCCCGCGCGGGGCCGTCGTGCTCTATAAGCGGGATAACGGCCAGTACGTGCTGCACCGTGTCGCTGCGTGTCGCGGGGAAACCTACGATTTTTGCGGCGACGCGCAGTGGGTGCTCGAAAGAGGCCTCCGCCGCGAGCAGATTCTCGCCGTTGTGACCGAGTTTCAGCGCACCGACCGTTGGACGAGCGTAAATAGCGCCGGATACGGCCTTTACTGGCGGGCGCTTCTCGCCGTGCGGCCGCTTCGCCGGTTTGCGCATCGCGCGGCAGGCTGGCTCCGGCGGCAGGTGACACGGGAAAGGAACCGATGAAAAAACAGACCCATTCGATTTTTTGGCTTCTATCCTGCGTCCGGGCGAGGATCCCCTCGCTTCTGGCGCTGCTGCTCCTCAGCATGGCAAACGCCGAGCTTGGCGTTTTGTTCGCGCTGGGGACAAGAGGCGTTGTCAACGCTGCGGCCTCCGGCGAGGCGGCAGCGCTTTTGCGTGCTTCCGGGATGCAGGCGGCGCTGATTGCGGCGCTTCTTCTGACGCTCACGGGTCTGCGCGCGCTGCGGGACTCCCTTTCGGCGAATTTAGAGCGCGACTGGAAGCGGCGGTACCTTGGAAAGCTTCTGCACACGCGGTATGAGGAAAGCGCGAAGTTCCACACGGCGGAGCTTCTCAACCGCATGAATAACGACGCGAAGGCCGTGTCTGATGGGCTTGTGACGACGCTCCCTGGCCTTGGCGCAATGCTCGTGCGTCTCGTTGGCGCGGGACTGGCGCTTCTATCCCTGAGCCCTGAATTTACGCTCGCGGCATTGGCGGCCGGTCTTCTCGTGACGATTTTGACGGCGGCCGCCCGAAAAAAGCTCAAAACGCTCCATAAGGCCCTCGGCGAGGCAGAAGGCAAAAGCGCTGCATTTTTGCAGGAGGTTCTTGAAAAGCTGTTGCTTGTGCAGGCACTTGACGCAAGCGAGGCAGTGGAAACGCGGGCAGAGACGCTGTTATCGAACCGATTCGCGCTCCAGAAGCGCCGAAAAAACGTGTCGCTGCTTGCGAACACCAGCGTGAGCCTTCTTGGATACGGCGCGGGCTTTGTGACGCTCGTGTGGTGCGCGGTCGGGATCCAGCAGGGGAGCATGACGTTTGGCGATCTGAGCGCCATGACCGCGCTTGTCAGCCAATTGCAGGGCCCGTTTGTGAATCTCTCCGGCGTGCTGCCGCAGATGATCGCGATGCTCGGCTCGTGCGAGCGCCTGATGGAGCTCGATGCGCTGCCCGATGAGCCGGAGTGCGAGAGGATCGACGCAAAATCGGTCTATGAGGAAGTGATTTCGATCGAGGCGGACGAGCTTTCGTTCGTCTATGACCGCGAGACAGTATTGGGCCACGTCAGCTTTTCCATCCCGAAGGGCAGCTTCACGGTCATAACCGGCGAGTCCGGCGCTGGAAAAAGCACGCTCTTAAAGCTGCTGCTTGGGGTCTACACACCGCAGGCGGGGGCGCTTCAGCTTCGGCTGCAAGACGGCACAATTCCCATCAGCCCCGCTACGAGACCGATTTTTGCCTACGTTCCGCAGGGAAATCTTCTTTTCAGCGGCACGCTGCGGGAAAACCTGACGCTTGCAAGCCCGGATGCGTCGGAGGAAGCCATCTCGCAGGCCATCTATGCCAGCTGTATGGACGCATTTTTGCCGGAGCTTCCCGAGGGGCTCAATACGCCGCTCGGTGAAAATTCCGCCGGACTTTCCGAGGGGCAGGCGCAGCGCGTCTCGATTGCCCGCGCGGTTCTGAGCGGAGCCGGTGTGCTGCTTTTGGATGAAGCAACAAGCGCACTGGACGAAGACACGGAGCGCGAGGTGCTGCGAAGGCTATCGTCTCTTCCCGGAAGAACCTGCATCGCCGTAACACACCGGCCTGCCGCTCTCGCTCTTGCGCAGAGGCGGCTGCATGTCCAGGGAAAGACAATCGTACAAAGCTAGAACGTCCGGTTTCCATAAGGAAATCGGGCGATTTTCTTTGCCGGGAATTCACAAAAAACGCTTCACTTTTCTGGAAAAAATGTGCGGGAAAATCCGCGGCCGCACTTGATTATTCCGACAGTAGGCAGTATACTATAAATACCACAAGAGCGCGTATCGGGAGATTCCGACCGCGCGGATGGCAGATTTTTATTTGCTCCGCAGCGAAAGATGCGGCGAAACGGGAGCAGTACATGAATAGAAACAAAACCGATTATTATGAAATTGACCTGCTGCGGCTGGCGGGTGCGCTCTGGAAAAAGCTGTGGCTGATCGTGCTGGTCACACTATTGTGCGGCGCGCTGGCGTTCGGCTATACGTTCTTCTTGGTGACGCCCTTATATAAGGCGACGGCCATGATGTACGTCAACAACAGCGCCATCAGTGTCGGCAGCGCGAAGGTCAGCATCTCGGCGGGCGATCTGGCCGCTTCGCAGAGTCTGGTCGATACGTATACCGTCATCTTGAAAACACGCGGCACGCTCAATGAAGTCATCTCGCGCACGGGCGTTCCGTATTCCTATCAGCAGCTGACCAAAATGGTTCAGGCGGAGGCTGTCAACTCCACGGAGGTCTTCTCCATCGACGTGACCTCTCCCGATCCGCAGGAGGCCGAGCTCATTGCCAACGCGATTGCGGACATCCTGCCTGATCGGATCGCGGATATCGTGGAGGGGAGCTCGGTCAAGATCGTCGACTACGCAATCGTTCCGGCGGAAATTGCCTCCCCGAGCTACACGCGCAATACGGCGCTCGGTATGCTGGCGGGTCTTGTGGTCATCGCAGCAAGCATCTGCCTGCGCGAGATTTTCGACGAGAAGCTTCACAGCGAGGATGATATCACGCAGCGCTATCAGCTGCCGATTCTGGCGGTTATCCCGGATTTGGCGTATTCGGGCGCCGGTGCGTACCGCAGTGACTATGAGCCCGCCAAAAAGGAGAAGACAACTTGAACAAGAATGCACATAGAAACGCTGAGGATTCCCGCAGCCGCCGCGCAATGGTTGGCGGCAAGCTCAGCTTCTCGGCGTCTGAGGCCTATAAGCTGCTTCGAACAAACGTGATGTTCAGCCTTGCGGAAGATGAGGATGGCAGCCGCATTTTCGGCATTACAAGCCCCATAAAGGGCGAGGGCAAGTCGACCACGGCCATCAATCTGGCCTACTCCATTGCGGAATCGGCCAAACGCGTTTTGTTCATCGAGATGGATATGCGCCTTCCCGTGCTGCACAAATCGCTTCCGATCTCCAAAGCGCCCGGCCTTTCCGATCTGCTGGTCGGTTCGGCGCTTCTGACGGATGCGCTGCAAAAGTCCGGCATTCACGACGATCTCTACGTCATTACGGCCGGCAATCTGCCGCCCAACCCCTCGGAGCTTCTGGGCTCGGAGCGTATGAAGGCGCTGCTTGAAAGCTTCCGGGAGCGGTTCGACTATATTCTCTGCGACCTGCCGCCGATCACAGTCGTTTCGGACGCGCTGATGATCTCACCGATGCTCAGCGGCATGATCGTTGTCGTTCGGAAAAATTATACAGATATGCGCGCGCTGGACGTCACCATGCGTCAGCTGGAATTCACGCAGGTAAAGGTTCTCGGCTTTGTCATGACGTTTGACGATTCGGGCGAGACCGGTGCGAAGCGCTATCGCTATGGCAGTAAATACGGTTACAAATACTCGTATCGCTACGACTACGGCTACTATGCCGCAGCGGAAAAGCGCCGCCGCGAGGAGGACAGGCGGAAAAATTCGTCCAAGACTTCTCCTGCGCGGGAAAATCCGGAACAAAAACCATGATCGACCTGCATACGCATATCCTCCCGAACGTCGACGACGGAAGCTCCAGTCTGGAAGAAAGCCTTGCACTTCTTCGCATGCTAGCCTCCCAGGGCGTCAACCTGACGGCGGCAACACCGCATTTCTATGCGACGAGCGACACACCTGAGCAGTTTTTCCGGCGCAGGGAAGCGGCGTGGCAGCAGCTGTCCGGCGCAATGGAGTCCGGCATGCCCTGCGTGCTTTTGGGTGCGGAGGTGGCGTTCTACCGAAATATTTCGCAGATGCAGCAGCTGGAGCGCTTTTGTATCGGCTCAAGCAGGCTGTTGCTGATTGAGATGCCGTTTGAGCCGTGGTCGGAACGTGTCCTGGCGGAGACGCTGGAAATTTCCGAGCGCGGGATTCAGGTGATGCTTGCGCATGTGGAGCGGTATTTCCGGTTTCAGCGCGCGGATGTGTGGCAGCGGCTTTCTGATCGCGGCGTGTGCATGCAGACGAACGCGAACGCCCTTCTTCGGATGGCGAGCGCTGGGAAGACCTTGCGGATGCTGCGGCGCGGGATGATTCAGTTCCTCGCCTCTGATTGCCACAATCTCAAGACGCGCCCGCCCCGGATGCAGGAGGCGGCAAGAAAGCTTTCCAAGCGATTCGGAGACGATTTCACAGCGGATTTTTTCCGCAGAGAAGAACAGCTTCTGCGGGAAGGATGTGCGTGGTATGCATAAGGTGATCTGCCTGCTGGCCGCGTTTTGCTGCCTGATCACACTCAGCGCCTGCGCAAAAAAGCAGCAGACGGTCATCGAGCAGACGGCGGAATACATGCGCGCGGGACTGGAAAACCAGCAGACCGGGACAGTGCAATCGGCCGTCTCACAGGATGCTTCGGCAGAATCAGACGAGGTGGAGCAGCCGGAGGAAGCGCCGGAGGAGCAAAAGTCGCCATATGAGAGCCCAGTTGATTTTGAGGCGCTCTGGCGGGAAAATTCCGATATTTACGCATGGCTCGATCTGCCGGGAACGAAGATCAGCGACCCGATTTTGCAGCGAGACGGCGAGGATACCTATTACTTAAAGCACGATGTACACGGCCAGCCATCCAGCTGGGGCTCTATTTTCACGGAGTCGCTCTACAATACTACGACGTTTGCAGACCCCGTGACGGTCATCTATGGCCACCAGATGTATGACGGCAGCATGTTCAGCAGCCTCCAGCGGATCTATTCCGACCCCTCGTGGATGGAGAAAAGCCGCGAGCTGGTCATTTACCAGAAATACCGCGAGCTGCACTATGAGATTTTCGCCGCCGTTCCGACGGACAGCCGCCATCTGCTTTACAGCTACGATTTTACAGACGAAGATGTTTTTACCGCGTTCTTTGACACTCTGCTGCACAGCCGCGCGCTCGATGCGCAGATCGTTCCGGACGCGTCGGTCAGCCCGGACGATCGGGTGGTCATTTTGTCCACCTGCTACGCCGGAGATTATTCCAAACGCTTTTTGGTGCTTGCAAAATTGACACAGATCGTCGATTAAATGGAGGAATGGGTTATGAGAAAATTTGCGCGTGTGATCCTTGTGCTGGCGCTGGTGCTCGGTGTAAGCGTTTCGGCCTTTGCCGCCGGTGCGCCGAAGAGCCAGGAGCAGCGCCTCGTGCCGATCAACGGCGAGGTCGCGCCGGGCGATTACGTCGGCTGGACAGAGGACAAGGACGGCAATTTTATTGATTATGTCAACGAAAAAGACGTCGACTTCGCGGAGCTCGAGGAGCATCCGAACGGCCTGAAGGAGAAGGTCGACGAAGTGCAGGAACGCCTTGGAGACGACAAGCAGCTGACCGTCTCGAAGATTTTTGAGCTCGAGCTTGACGAGGACCATTCGTCGATTCTCGATGAAGGCGGCAGTGTTACCATCCGTTTTCTGACCGAGCTCAAGGACGGCGAAACGCTGCATGTGCTCCACCAGCTGCCTGACGGCACGTGGGAGGAGATCACGGGTTCGCGCCTGCATTTTAACGATGACGGCACCGTCGATATCAAGTTCTATAACCTTGGCTACGTGGTCTTTGCCGTCAGCACGAATCGCGTGAGCGCGGCGGACGCTGCTACGTCGACCTCGCCGAAGACCGGACGGCCGCTGTATCCGTTCTGGCTGCTGGCCGCAGCGGCAGCTTTGGCCGCGGGCACGGCAATTATGGTTGCGGTTCTTCCCAATCGGAAGAAGAACTGAGCATTCTGCGGGAGGTCCGGATGGCCAGCGTGAAAATTGGAAAACGTTCGCTTCGCGCGGCTGTCGTGTGCCTTCTTTTGCTGGGGCTGTTCGCGCTGATCCTGTTTGGCGTCAGCCGGTTCCAGCATCGGCAGGTCGTGCCCGAGCAGATGCAGATCGTGCCGGATGAAGCGGGGCAGAAGCTGTATTACGGCGGAAAAGCCTACCGGCTCAAAAGCAATCTTGAGAGCATTCTGCTCATTGGCCTCGACAAGGACTCCAGCTATGAGGCCTTTGCAGAATACCTCAACAAGGAGCAGAATGACTTTCTGCTGCTGGTTGTGCTCGATAAGCAGGAAAATACCTGTACGGCGCTGCCCCTGAACCGCGACACGATGACGAGGGTCTGGCAGCTTGACGTAAACGGCGAGCCATCTACGAGCCGAATCGAGCAGCTCTGCCTTGCCCATACCTACGGAAGCGGTGGAGATGAGAGCTGCGAGAATACCGTGCGCGCGGTGGAAAATCTCCTTTTCGGGCAGACGGTCGACCACTACGCGGCGCTCAGCATGGACGCGGTCCCGCTTCTGGCGGACCTGGTCGGCGGTGTTCCGGTCACGATCGATACGGACATGACTGCGGTCGACCCGCGGCTTATTGAGGGCGAGACGGTCACGCTGGAAGGCGAGCTGGCGCTTTCCTATGTGCGGGCGCGTCAAATCGTTTCCGATGGCACGAACCAGAGCCGTATGGCGCGGCAGGAGCAGTTTTTGCAGGCGAGCTGGGAGGCATGGAAGAAAAAGACGGCCAATGGTGACGCCGTTGAACTTGGAGCGGACGCGCTGGTCTCGCTGGGAGAGCGGCTGCGCTCGGACTGTACGGTGCAGAAGCTGAGCCGTTTCCTCGAACGCATAGAGCAGTGCGAGCTGACGGTTCTGCCAGCGCCTGCGGGGGAAGCGAAGATCAGCGAGGAAAACATCGCGGAGTTTTACGTGGATGACGACGCACTGGAGCAGACGGTTCTGAAGCTGTTCTATCGCGAGGAAATCAGCTGAATACGAAGGAATGCGGCGTCTGGGCTTCTGGGCGCTGCTTTTTTGCTGCGAAAATTGTATCCTGATACTAAAGTCTAATTAAAACAATTGATTATCCAACTACGCCCTGTAATGCTCTTTATCGTATCAGAGGTCAAGGTG
>CAKASQ030000015.1 GCA_916988195.3 Oscillospiraceae bacterium | reverse complement strand
ATGTGCTTATCGGCTTCACGCAGCTGAACGAAAAATAGATGTAAAAGTCCGAAATATAGGACAGCAGAAGTGCTACAATGATCTCAGAAAACGATCTCAGAAAACGCAGGAGGTCATTGGCATGGCACACGCAGAGAGCATCACATTTGAAAAATTTCGCACTCGTTTCAGCACGGAAGAGATCTGCCGGGCGGAATTATTCCGGCTTCGGTTTCCGAACGGTTTTGTCTGCCCGAAATGCGGCTGTACGGAATACTACCCGGTTCGCGGGCGAAACACGTTCCAGTGCCGCGCCTGCCGACACCAGACCTCCGTCACCGCTGGAACCGTTATGCACCGCACGCACCTGCCGCTGACCGCTTGGTTCTGGGCAATCTATCTGTGTGCCACGGACAAACGCGGCATTTCCGCCGTACAGCTGAGCCGCACGCTGGGCATCTGCTATGAATCTGCATGGTATCTTTTGCACAGAATCCGCTCCGCTATGCGTCAGAGAGACGAAAAGTACGAACTTTCCGGCATCGTTGAGATGGACGACGGCTACGTGGGCGGAGCAACGCACAATGGCAAACGTGGTCACGGGACGGACAAGGCAAAGATCGTGGTGGCGCTGTCAAAAATGGAAAACGGCGCGGCTTTGTTCATGCGGATGCAGGTCGTGGAAGATGTTACCGGCGGCACGCTTCAGCAGGTCGTTGACGAAACTGTTGCGCCGGGCTCAAAAATCGAATGCGACGGCTATAAGAGCTATCGGAACTTGTCTGGCGTGGAGCTGGACGCGAAAAAGTATGAACCTGGGGGCCTGCATTAGCTGCACAAAGCCATCAGCAATCTGAAAGCGTTTCTGCTCGGCACATATCACGGTCGCTGCCAGCAGCTTCAGGCGTACCTGGACGAGTTCTGCTTCCGCTTCAATCGCAGAAAAACCGGCGATCAGATCTTCATGCGTCTGGCAAGAGCTGTCGCTGCATCTTGTGCACAGCTGCATTAAGCCGATAAGCACA
>CAKASQ030000014.1 GCA_916988195.3 Oscillospiraceae bacterium | reverse complement strand
CGATCAGATCTTCATGCGCCTGGCAAGAGCCGTCGCTGCATCTTGTGCCCAGCTGCATTAAGCCGATAAGCACAAAAAAATATTCTGCGAAGTGCGCGGCCTGTGCGTCTTTGCGGGAAAAACGAAAGAAAGCTGAGAAATTTGGACATGAGGAAAAGACTGCTTGCGCTGCTTCTGGCGCTGGTGCTGATGGTTGGCATGCTCCCGACGGCGTTCGCGACGGACGCGGTAGAACCTGCCGCGGTAGGAGAAGAGCTGGACACGGAAAACCCCGCCGAGGGCGAGAATGAGGAAATGCCGGAAGAGCCGGAAGAGACCGGAGCGGAGGAAGAAGCCAAGGCGGAAGCAGAGGCTGCGCCCCTTGCGGCGGATGCGTCCGGGACGGTCGCATACCTGCTGGGCATGCGGCTGGAAAACGGCTACTATACAGCCAACAAGGCCGAAGTGGGACACTATACGGAAAAGCCGGACAGCTTGAAGAACTATTTATTTTACGAGGATGGCGTGCTGACGGTATTCGGCGGAATAGTAGTCGGCAACAGCGGCACGGAGGACTGGAAGGCGGTTCTGTCGGTCGAATCGGGATCGCTGACGATCAAGGGCTCGGGCATACTAAAGCTGAACGGAACCGGCATGTCGGGTCTGTATGTGGACAGAAATCATGCGGATATCAATATTGATCTGGCAGAGGGCGACGCACTGGGACAGATCTCAATCAAGAGCACAAATGCCTGCACGGTACGGGGCGATTTGACCGTCACGAATGCGTCGTTTGCCGAAATTGCAACGGACATTGACAGAAATGCAGATACCACGATCATTTGCGACACCATCGACGGCGGCTTTGCGGATCTAAAGAGCGCGGCGCTGAAGAGCATCATCATGGCAGACGGCGAGCTGCAATGGTACAATGATGTCTACCAGACAGATGCTCTGTGTCTCTTCAGCATCTGCGGCGGCAAGGCGGAAATTCAGGAGAACTCGAATTTCTACGGCATGATGGACGTCTCGGGCGGCGAGGTGAACATCTCGAACAGCATGGTCTATGGCTACGAGGAAATGTGGCTGTCGCAGACCGGCGGCACGGTGAACGTGCGAAACAGCGAGCTCCACAACGCGGCGATGCTGGGCGGCGGCGAGCTGTACATCAACGGCAGTACGCTCCAGTCTGACTTTTCCGGTACGGACTGCGTGTATCTGGGCGGCGGCGAGGCGGTCGTGACGAACACAAAGGTGCTGGCGAACCCGACGGAGCCGGAAAACGGGGAAGAAAGCCGCATCATCCATTCGAGCGTACATATGGACGGCGGCAGACTGACGCTGGACAATTCGCCGCTTTTCGGTTCGCTTGTCATTAACGCGGGCGCGGCGCTGGAGCTCAAAAATGGCAGCAACGTGAAAACAGAGGCGGCCACGGCAATCATGGCAAGCGGCGAGGTGCATATTACCGACTGCGATGTGCGCGGCAAGCAGATCGGCCTTCTCGTGACGGGCGGCAAAAAAGCGTCCGCGATGCTGCATTCCGGTGAGGTGTCCGGAAAGGAGGCTGGTGTGCTCGTCGATGGCGGCAGCTTCACGATGGACGGCGGCACGCCCAAGAGCACGGTCAAAATCAGCGGCGGCGAGATTAACGCGGACGAGACGGCCCTTTTTGCAAAGCAGGGCAGCTCTGTTTCTCTTTCGGGCGGCACGTTTACAGCAGGACAAAACGCGCTGGCCGCGGGAGAAAGCACGATGAAGGGCTGGCTCGCGAAGGGCTATGACATGATCGGCGCAGACCTTCCCGGCGGCTTCGACCCCGCAAAGGCCAGTGAAACCGGCGCGGGGACTGTCATGATTGTCACGGAAGACGGCGAACCTGCACAGAGCGTCATGGATATGATCGACGAAATCGGCAAGGTAGAGCTGACCGACGAATGCGAGAGGAAGATTCTCGATGCGGAGGAAGCTTACGAAATGCTGACCGCCGCGCAGCAGAAGAAGGTCACAAATTACAAAACGCTTTTGAAAGCACGTCAGACCTATGACAAGCAGGTTGCCGAGCGCGAATATGCCGAGCAGGCGGGTTACGTCAACTACCTGATGGAGGAAATCCCCGCCGATATGGAGAAGATTGAAAGCAGCACGCTTTCTGTGATCCGGGAGGCGGAGGAGGCCTACAACGAGGCTGCGAAGGATAAAAACGTCAAGAAATATCTCGATAACGATCTTGTCAAGCGCCTCAAGACCGCGCGTAAGACCTACGATAAAAACGAAAAGGCCGCCGGGAAGGTGCAGGAGCTGATCGACGATCTTCCGGCCCCGGAGGAGCTGACCTATGCCAAGGACCGCAAGAGCGTCGCGAAGGCGCAGACGGCGTTCGAAAATCTGACAGCTGCGCAGCAGACGTTCCTGGGTGACGGCACAGACAGACGGCTTACGGCCTGCGTCCGGCAGATGGCGCTTCTGACCGACTGCGAAACCATCGTCAAGGACGCGCAGGCGGCCATCAAGAAGCTCCCGGCGTGGAACAAGATCAAAAAATCGGACGAGGCGAAGGTCCACGCGGCAGAGGACGCGATGCAGGCGCTTGCAAGCGCTGCGGAGGAGAAGCACGTCACGCTCACGCCCGGAGAGGCGAACGAGCAGAAATATCAGGCTTCCACAGAGGCGTTCTACGCGTACAAGGAACTGGCAGAGAGCTACCGCAAGACGTACCTTGCGCCCCTGGAGACTCTCACGGACGCGGATGAGGCGCACGAAGCGGCCATCAGGACTGCGCGCACGGAGTATCAGGCGCTCGGCAAGAGCTACAACGGCTCGAACGTCAGCAAATGCGTCCAGAGTTTCATCGAGCCGGATGATCTGACGATGCTCAAGAACCTTGAAAAGCAGCTCAGCCAGAACCAGAAGGCCGCGAAGAAGGTCACAAGCCTGATCTCCAAGCTTCCAAAGCACGACGCGCCGTTTACAAAGAGGGAGCGCAAGGCCATCGACACGGCGAAAAGCGCGTATGACGGCCTGTCTTCGGCGGCGCGGAGCTTTGTTGAAAATGTGGACACGCTGAAAGAGCGCTACCAGCAGGCGTATCCCACGCAAGATAGCGGTGAGCAGGCATAACGCAAAACGGCGCCCCGGGACGATCCGTTCCGGGGTGCTTTGCAATTGACTTTTTCCGGTATTCCGGTATAATAAAAACAGAAAAAGTTCATACGCTGCATCATGACCTGTGCGCTTCGCTGCGTGCAGGATGAGGGAATCCGGTGCAAATCCGGAGCATGGAAACGTAGCCGTCATTGCATGAGGCTGCCGCGCGCGGAGAAATCCGGTCATTGGGGAAACCCGAGAAGGCTGCGCGGTGGACGTGGGAGCAATCCCGGAAGCATCAGCCGGAAGACCTATGATGATGGAAACGCCGCCC
This sequence comes from Oscillospiraceae bacterium, assembly GCA_916988195.3. Lineage (GTDB taxonomy): Bacteria > Bacillota > Clostridia > Oscillospirales > Oscillospiraceae > CAG-170. The sequence goes on along the minus strand of CAKASQ030000014.1, from coordinate 60,277 downwards.
GGCTTGGGCGGTCGGATCTTGCGCAAAAGACGGGCGCGGCAGGTTTTGCCGCGCCCGCTTTATCTCCCTGTTTGTGCTGCGGCGAAAAACGGACATTGGAGGAATCGCAATGAAAAAACGAGTGGTATCGCTGCTGCTGGCTCTGCTGCTGGTGTTGGGGCTGGTTCCCGGCGCAGCTGCGATTGAGACAGGCGCCGATTGGGATCCGGACGTGGAAGTTGACCCCGGGATGGGCGTTACGCCAATAGGGATGCCGGAGGGGGAAGGCACGGAGGATGACCCGCTTCGAATCGAAAATGCAGAGCAGCTTGCATGGTTCGCGCAGACGATCTCAGACCCAGAGCAGGGCGCGCAGGAGGTCTGTGCGGCCTTGACGGCAGATATCGATCTGGAGGATGAGCCATGGGAACCAATGGGAAGGGATACCTATGGCTTCAAAGGAACGTTCGATGGGCAAGGCCATAAAATCAAGGGACTGAACGTATCGGGAGCAAAGCTCGCGGGGCTGTTTGCCTGCGTCGACGGCGGCACGGTTAAAAATCTTGTTGTCAGCGGCAAGGTCAGCGGTACAACCTACACCGGCGCAATCGTGGGTTATCTGAAAAACGGCGGTACGATCTTCCGCTGCGGCAATGAAGCTGCCGTCTCCGGCTCGGGGTCTTATACCGGCGGTATTGCAGGCAGCGCAGGCGTATACGATAAGACGAATACCATCGAGCAGTGCTATAACGCGGGCAATGTGACGGGCGGCAGCGACAGCCGCACGGGCGGTATTCTCGGCTACGATATGGGAAAAGCCGCCATCACCGACTGCTATAACACCGGGCTTATTTCGGGCGCAAACTACGCGGGCGGCATCCGTGGGTATCTCAGCACACTGGCGGGCAAGATCACAAACTGCTACAGCGCCGGAACCGTCACCGGAAAAACGACAGGTGCGATCGCACCGAAGGATCTGTATGACGGCGAAAACTGCTATGTGGTCACGGGCGGCAAAATCCTCCCGGACGGCAGCACGGACGCGGTCAGTAAGGCGGAGCTTCTGACGGCTCTGCGCGCCGGGCGAGACGGGATATGGAAACAGGAGCTGACAGAAAACGGCGGCTATCCGGTTCTTGTGTGGCAGAAGGCACAGGCCACGGCGGGGGAGACACTGCTGGCGCAGGATGCGGCGTTTGAGCGCGAGATCATTGAAACGTTTGCCGATGAGCCGATCACGCTCCCTACGGCGAAGCTCAACTGGAAGCCGGTCACAGGCGCAAGCGGCTATGCGATCTCACTGTGGCAGAAGGTGCGTGTCTGGAAAACGCTGACGCAGCAGGAGCAGCAGGCCCTGACAGCGGAGCCGGACGACGAAGTGGACAGCTGGGCGCTGCGTCTTTTGCAGCTGGATCAGAACGCGATCATCGCGCAGTTTTCAGACAGCCAGAAGCAGGAACTGCTTGCGCTGCAAACGGAAATGGACGGGAAGTTCCAGACGCTGAACGATGCGCTCGAGCAGAAGCTGAACGCGCAGTATAAAGACGGCTATACACAAGAGGACGTAGACAACTATGACGCGGCCAATAAGAGGTACAACGCTGCGCTGGCAGATTACGACGCGGCGTATCAGGCGTGCTGCAAGTATATCATTTTGCAGGCGGTAGAAAGCGGACTCTCACTCGGCGACTACTGGAGCGAGCTACAGCTGGCGCAGACCGTAAAGCTTGGCGCGCAGACGAGCTATGACTGCACAGAGGTTTTTGCACAGCTGGAAGATGGTGTCTATTACGCGGCAGTCTGCGCAGTCGAGGAGGACGGGACGTATGTTCTGCCTACGGCGGAGCAGGTAGACCGCGATGTGGTTGGATGGCAGGATCCCTATACGCGCATGAAACCGGTGACGGGACTGCAATGGGACGGCACACTCGCGAAGTGGACGGGCAAGGACAATTTTACGGCCGATCAGGCCTACAAGCTCGAGCTCTACGAGGTCATAAACGGGAAGTATGGGTTTGTCAAAGCCTTTGAGCTGCCGGGCAATGTGACACAGTTAGAACTCAAAGGCGCACTGACAGCGCGAAGAAGCTATGCCTTTGCCGTTATTGCGCTCGTGGACACGGAAACATACGAAAAATACGGTGTGGATGATTCGATCCGTTCACAGATGAGCCCCACATACACCCCGTCCGGTGCGTCGGGCAGCGGCGAGTGGTTCGAGATCAGTTCTGCTGCGCAGTGGATGGAGATCGCAAACACCGAGGACATACCGTCCGACCCGTCTGACCCGAACTCGGCAAGTATGCAGGATATTGTCTGGAGCCGGAACTACCGACTGACGGCCGACATCGATTTTTCCACACTCTCTGCCAAGGACCAGAACCGGACGAAATCCTTCGGCTCGATCACCTATAACTTCCAGGGCGAATTTGACGGAAACGGACATGAGATCCGCGGGCTGACGCTCTCGAATTCCGACTCCGGTCTGTTTGCATACGTGGGCGGGATGAGCCGGATCCACGATGTGAAGATTGTCAATCCCAACGTCTATTTTTCAAACACGGCGGCAGTTCTCGCGCTCAATAACTACGGCGTGATCGAGGACTGCGCGGTCATCGGCTGCAATATCTCGGCGGACATCAGCGGCGTGATGGGCGGCATTGCAGGACGGAACTACGGTATCATCCGCAGATGCTATGTGCGCGGCGGCCGGTTCGACTCCAATACCACCACCGCCACGGGTCACGGCGGCTTTGTGGGTTCCAACGAAACGGGCGGACTCATCGAGCGCTGCTGGACGTCCATGGATGTCTATACAAAAAGCGACTACGCGGGCGGCTTTGTCGGCCTGTGCTACGGCGGCACGATCCGCGACTGCTTCGCGCTCGGAAACGTTTCGGCGCGCGGCTACTCCGGCGGCTTTGTCGGAAGATCCGTCTACAGCGGAAATGTCTATGAAAACTGCTATGCGGCGGGCATCGTAACCTGCTCGGGCGAAGAAGGCCACGGCTTCATCGGCGGCAACAAGCCGGACAGCGCATTCCAGTATGACCAGTCCGAGGGCATTACAAACTGCTACTACAACGAGGCCTCGGAGACAGCCGCGAGCAACTATGGCGCGACCGGTCTTGCGCTTTCCGGCATGCAGACGGAGGACTTCCGCTCGAAGCTCGGCGCAAGCTGGAGTCAAAACGAAGAAGACAACGGCGGCCTTCCGTATCTGACGGGCGTGGAGATCCCGGTCCCGTTGAAGAAAACGCCGCTGGAGGTTACCATCATCCTGGCAAAGTACAACACGCAGGAATACCGCTATGAGCGCTTTGGCGAGGAAATCAAGGTGGAGGTGCTCTCAAACGGCAACACGCGCGTGTGCGACGTGATGGACGCAGCGGCAGAGCAAGCGCTTCTCACCTACGGCTACGAGACGACGAATCTCGGCCGGTACGTGAGCACCATCAACGGCCGCGAGCTGCTTGCGCCGAACGGCTGGATGTTTACGATCAACGGCGTGCTTTCCAACCTCGGCGTATCCACAGCGACGCTCAGCGACGGCGACACGCTTTTGTGGTACGAGGGCATGACCCAGAACCATTTCCGTGCGCCGAGGGTAGAGGAGCTGGACGCAGGCTCCGGCGATTGGACGGAAATTTCGTCCGAAAGCGAGCTGCGCGCGCTGGCGGCAAGTCAGGATGCAGAAGCGCTCGCCGCCAATTACCGGCTGACGCAGGATATTGATCTGCAAGGCGCGGAATTTCCCGGCATCGGCAGCGGGAGCGCGCCCTTTACCGGCGTGTTTGACGGCAATGGAAAAACGATCTCCAATCTCACCATCGCGCGCGCGGACGAGGAGAATGTCGGCCTGTTCCGCGTGATTCGGGGCGGCACGATCAAGAATCTGACGCTTAAGGACGCCGCAGTCACGGGCGGTTCGCTTGTGGGCGCAGTTGTGGGCTGGGCGCAGGTATCGCTCAGCAAAGACAGTATGTCCGGCAATGTTGCAGGACTGATCGGCAACGTCCATGTGACAGGCAGCGTCGCAGGCAAAACGGAGACGGGCGGCCTGATCGGCCGGAACGACGGCAAGACAGATCCGGAGACAAGCTTCTCTGTCAAAAATGCAGTCGACTGCTGCTCGTTTGAAGGAACGCTCACAGGCCGGACGATCACCGGCGGCCTTGCAGGACGCAACGAAGGTACGATCACGATGTGCAGCACCGAGGGCAGCGTCGACGCGGGTGAAAGCGGCACGATCGCCGGCGGTCTGGTGGGAGAGAACGACGGCGAAATCTACGATTCGCACGCCGATGTGTGCGTCCATGCACAAAGCTCCGTGGGCGGCTTCATGGGGAGCGGTTCCGGCATCGTCAAGCGCTGCTACAGCCTTGGCGACGTGTCCGGCGGCGGCTATGTCGGCGGCTTTGCAGGCTCGATCCGGTATGTGGACACGGCGCTCAGCGCAGGACGCGTGGAAGCCGACGGCTCGGATGGACAGGGCTATGCCGGCGGCTTTGCGGGATATCTGAGCGGCACAATCGTCGGTGCGCCTGCCTATGTCACGGTCAAGGCGGTCTATGGCTACTGCGGCGATACGTTATCCGCGGCAGGTAGGACCGACTATACGCAGACAGGCGAGAGTCTGCAAGAAGCGATGGCGGCCATGCAGCTTACAACAAAGGAAGCGGTCAAGGAACGGCTCAAGGCGCTCTTTGATGTGGATTACGAAATTCCAGACGACGCGCAGAAGCAGCGCGAGGAAGCGGCGCGGAAGATGCAGGCGCAGATCGAAGCGCTTCCGGAGGCGGATGCACTGACGAAGGAAGACGGCGACCTGGTGGACGCGGCGAAGGCGGCCTTTGACGCGCTGGATGACGAGACAAAGGCGCTTGTCAGTGAAAGCATGAAAGAAAAGCTCACGTCCTGCGTCTCGCGCATGGAAGAGCTCCGGAAAGAGCCCGAGCTTCCGGAGGACCCAGCAGAGCGCTTCGAGAAGCTGATGGAGGCCGTCCCCGGCAAGAAGGACAAGGTCTGGAACACGGACGGCGCGGCCATCGACGCGGCGCGCGCGTGCTATGATGAGATCGACCTGAAACAGCTCGACAAAACGCAGCAGAAGCAGGTAAAGACGCTCTACTCGCAGCTCACGGCGGCGGAAAAAACCTTCGAGAAGAATCGCAAGGCGGCGGCAAAGGTCGACGCGCAGATCGAAAAGCTCCCGTTTGAGACACCGGCGGAGATGACGCTCACGCACGAAAAGACCGTCACGGCGGCAAACAAGGCGTACGGCAAGCTGTCCGAAGAGCAGAAGAGCTTTGTTGACCCGGAGAACGCAGCGTATCTGGAAAACGAAGTCCTGCCCCGCCTGAAGGAGCTGCAGGACAACAAGAAGCTGATCCAGGACGCGGAAAAGCTCGTCAAGAAGGTTCCGGCGGCGGCAAAGATCAAGGCCTCCGATGAAGACAAGCTCAACGAGGCGCTCGAAACCGTGCAGGAGGTAGAACACCGCGGGCTAAAGATCGATGAGAAGCTCGAGCAGAAGCTGCTCGAGAGCAAGGCTGCGTTTGACGAGGGCATGCAGAAAAGCGAGGAACTGCGCAATTTAATTTCTCAGCTTGACGAGAACCACATGGACAAGGACATGGCGGCGCTTTACGAGCAGGCGCAGGACATGTTTGACGCGGACAAAAAGCTCTTCCAGCGCTTCACGACGAAGGACGAGCAGAACGCGCTCAAAAACTGCCAGAAGGCGCTCAAGAAGAACCGGTCCGCGGCGCAGAAGGTCGAAAAACAGATCGAAAAGCTCGATCCGGACAACGTCACGACCAAGACGGCGAAGACCGTGCAGAAGGCGTGGGACGCGTACTGGAAGCTGACGGACGCGCAGAGGACGTTTGTCGACAGCCTTCTCTACGAAAAGCTGGAGCAGTGCTATAACAATCTGCCGTAAGTGGAACCAAAAACGCTCGGGAAGCATCGCTTCCCGAGCGTTTTGCGTTGTGCAGAGTATCATTTATGCGTAGGGGCCAATGCCCACATTGGCCCGGCGGAACGCACTGTTTTTTACGGAAATCTCCGGCGAATTCAAGCTGCCCTTGGGTCGATGTGGGCATCGACCCCTACGCACCGTTTGAAGAATCGCAAAAAGGCAGGTATGTTTTTGTCGGAATTTACTGCCGCGTATTGCGGAAGAAGAAGGTAACGGTAAAATAAAGCGCGAGATACAGCGCAATCGTCGCGCCGGCCGAGCAGCCAAGATAGTACGCGGTCACAAGGCCGCCAATCGAGCAGAACAGCGCGCCAAGGACGGAAAACAGGTGATACTCCCGCAAATTTCTCGCAATGTTCCTGGACGACGCGGCAGGGAGCACGAGAAGGGAGTTGATGACCATCAGGCCTACCCAGCTCATTGCTAAGGTCACGACGACTGCGATGCAGACTGTGAACAGCGCCTGCGTCTTTTCCGTCGGAATGCCGCGCGAGGAGGCAAGCTGCGGGTGCACCGCCGTCAGAAACAGCCGGTTCGCCGCAAATATCCACAAAAGCGCTACGCCCAGCAGGACCAAGGCCAGCCGCCCGATTTCGCCCGGCGTGACGGAGAGAATGTCGCCGATCAGATACTTATTGAATTTTGTAAAGCTGCTGCCGCCGAGCGTCGCGATAAAAATACCGAGTGCGACCGCGGTCGACGAAAATACACCGATGATCGTATCGGCCGACTGCCGTGAGCGGCTGCGCACGAACGAAAACAGCAGCGCAAACAAAACGGCCAGTCCCACCGCCCAGCCGATCGGCTGCACCGCGCCGCAGAGAACACCGACGGCAATGCCGGTGAAGCCTGAATGGCCGAGCGCGTCAGAGAAAAAGCTCATGCGCCCGGTGACGATCATGGTAGAAAGCAGGCCAAAAAGCGGCGCGAGGATAAGAACGGCAAGTAGCGCGTTCTTCATGAATGTCATGTGCAGAAATTCGAGGTGCGTTGCCTCGCACAGTGCGTACCAGATGCTCATTTTGCACCTCCCAGGTGAAACGCCTGCGCAAACTCGTCCGAGTTCAGAACCTCCAGCGGCGTTCCCTTGCAAAGAATCTTCTCGCGCAGGAGCACTACACGGTCGGCGTAGCGCTCGAGCATCGAAAAATCGTGGGTCGTCATGAGAATCGAAAGATCGTAGGTTTTCCGGATTTCGTCCAGCATGTCCATCAAAAGCTCCATGCCCTCCACGTCCACGCCCGAAAGCGGCTCGTCGAGAATCAGCATGTTGGGCATCGGCTCGAGCGCCAGCGCCAGCAGCACACGCTGAAGTTCTCCTCCTGAGAGTGTGCCGACGCGCTTGTCGATGAGGCTCTCCCCGTGCACGCGCGAAAGGCACTCTAAAACCTTCTCCCGCAAAGCCTTTCCGGGGCGCAGGAACGCAGGGCGCTTTGCAATGCAGCAGGTGAAAAGATCGAGCACCGAGATGGGGTCCGCCGGGTCAAAGGCCGGGCTCTGCGGCACATAGCCGATACGCAGACGGGTCTGCTTGCCATCCGCAGAATGGAAGGTGATCTTGCCCTCGTATTCCCGCTGGCCGAGAATCGCGCGGATGAGCGTCGATTTTCCCGCGCCGTTGGGCCCAATCAGCGCAACAATCTGCCCACAGTGCATGTGCAGATTGATATCGTCCAGAATGACCTCAGAGCCAATTCGGACCGACAGGTGTTCAATTTTGAGGCAGCAGGCGTTTTCGCAGCCGCCGGTATTTGCATGCTTGTAAATCATCCGAGCGCTTCCTTTACAATGTCGATGTTCTCGCGCATGGCGGCAAAATAGTCGCCGCTGCTGATGGCCATGTCAAGCGTCCAGACCGAGCAGCCCGTCTCGTTTGCAACGACCTCGGCAGAGGCCGCTTCCCCGTTCGTCTCGTAAAATACGGCGGGAATTTGGTTCTCTTCGACAATGGCGATGATTGCCTCCAATTCCTTCGCCGAGGGCTCGCTGCCGGACTCGACCTCCATGGCTGCGGCAATGGTCAGGCCAAACGAGTCAGCGAAGTACGAAAAGCCGTCGTGGAACGTGACAAGCTCGCGGCAGGAAAGATTCGCCAGCGCCTCGTCTCCGTAAGCCTGCAAGTCGGAAAGCTTTTCGTCAAACGCGGCAAGGTTCTCGGTGATCCGGTCGGAAAATTCCGGGTATTGCGCGCCGAGCTCCCGTGCGGCGGTGGCGGCTGCCTGCTGAAATCGCGTGGGATCCAGCCACCAGTGGGGGTCGACGCCCTCGTCTCCGGTGAGCGTAGGGAGCCCGCTTGCGATATCAATGCGCGTCTTGCCGGAGAGTGCGCCCTCCATGAAATCCTCCAAACCGAGACCGCTCTCCAAAACCAGCTGCGCGCCCTCGATTTTTTCCATCTGCGCGACCGTCAGCGTGTAGTCGTGCAGGCACGAGACGGGCTCGGAGATGAGAAGCGAAACCGAAAGGCCCGTCCCGTCGGTAAGGGCGGAGGCCAGCTGATAGACGGGCTGGGTTGTGGCGAGAATGTCGGCGGTTTTCTGCTCCGGAAGCGCCTGCTTTTTGGAGCAGCCGGAGGCAGTCAGGAGGAGCAGCGCCGCCAGCAGCAGCGCAAAAATTCGTTTGTTCATAAAAATCCTCAAAAAGTCATAGTTTGCGAGCCAAAATGCTCTATCTCTTATTATACAAAACATGTCAAGCCTACAGGCGGAATAAAGCGCCCGATTTTGCAGATTCTAGCCGTATTGAGAATTTTGCAAAAGGAGCGATTTGAATGGAATTCATGCAGACCCAAACGTGCCGAAACCTTGCGCGCTCGTTCGCGGGGGAATCGCAGGCACGCCAGCGCTATACGCAGTACGCAGATCAGGCCAGAAAAGAGGGCCTTGCCTATCTTGCCCGGATCTTTGAGGAGACCGCCGCCAACGAGCAGATTCACGCGCAGGAGTTTCTGGAGAAGCTGCAAAAATATGGCCGTCAGCCGATCGAGAACATTGACATTTCGGCGGGCTACCCCTATACGCTGGGCGTGACGATGGAGAATTTACTCGAGGCGGCGAAGGGTGAAAATGAAGAGTCGGTGCGCGTCTACCCGGGCTTCGCAAAAACCGCGCGCGAGGAAGGGTACGCCGATATCGCCAGCCTCTGGGAGAATATCGCCCGCATCGAAGCGGTGCACCGGGACGTCTTTTTGGAGAGCTACGAGCAGATGCAGACCGAGCGGCTTTATAAAAAGGAGCACCCGATCGTCTGGCGCTGCCTCAACTGTGGGTTTGTGATGCTGTCCAAGGAAGCCTTCCGCGTCTGCCCCGTCTGCGGCAAGGACCGGGGCTGGGCGGAAGGCGACATTCAGACGCGGCGGCTCGGCAAAGAGGGCTAGACGGCGATGTACTGCCGCTCGGCAAAGCCGTAGAGGCCGTCATAAAAAATGGAGTACCAGTCGTTGTATTCGGCCAGAATCCGGACCGCCGCGCCATTCGGCATCTGCGCGAGCACTGCGCCGTCGGTGGAGGGAAGGCCGCGCAGGTTCAGGCTGTCGCCGTTTGTTTGGACCCGGCCGTCCCGGATCTCGCCCGGAATGAGAAACGGAAGACCGAAATACTCCGTCACGCCGACGGACAGCGCCTGCGCAATCGCGTCTAAATTTCCGGTCAGCCAGTTCGCGTCGTCCACATTGTCGTGGTACCCGAGCTCGGCAAGCACCGAGGGGGCTTTCGTCCGGCGAACTTCTCCGATGGCCGTCGACGGCCTTGCCTGCACGCGGTCGGGAAGCGGATAAATCGGTTTTATGTTATCGACAAGGATGTTCGCCATCCGGAGCCCGGCCGCGCTCGCGGGATAGTAGTAAAAGTCCACACCGCGCTGCTGGCCTGCGAGCGCTTCGGGGGAGGCGTTGGAGTGGAGCGCGAGATGAAAATCGTAGTCTCCCTGATTGGACAGGCGAATCGCACCCGCCGCGCCGGCCTCCGGGTCATTTCGAACCGTGTTCACGCCGCTTGCGTGTAAGTAAGGCTCCATCTGATCGGCAAGCCGGTTCATCCAGAGCTCTTCGTTTCCTTCCGTGATGTAGGGATTAAACTCCTGCGTGGAGGGACTGAGAAACAAAAAGGGCATATGTCTACCGCCTTTCGCGAGCTTTCCGGCGCAGATTCTGCTGCGCCGGTCTTTTATATTATGCGGGATGGGGAAAAGGGGTGACAAAATGCCGGGTACATGGAAGCTTGTTTATATCTCCTTGTTTACATATGGCGCGTTTTGTGATACCATATCGGGAGAAGTTTTCCTGACGGAGGTGAGCGTATGCAATATATCGTTCTGGACATGGAGTGGAACCAGCCGTGGCCGGGCTCTCCGAGCGCGAAAAAGGTTCTGCCGAGCCCCATTCGCGGCGAGATTGTCCAGATCGGCGCGGTTCGCATGCCGCGCGACGGCGAGGTCGCCGACGAGTTTCAGACGCTGATCCGTCCGGCCTATTATAAAAAGATGAACCGCAAGGTCGCGAGCCTCACAGGTATCAAGGATTCCGTTCTCAAGGAGCGGGGCAAGCCCTTCCGCGAGGCAATGCAGGCGTTTCACGACTGGTGCGGCGAAGACGCGGCGTTTCTGACGTGGGGCTTCGACGATATTGTAATTTTGAAGGAAAATCTCACGCTCTACGGCATGGACACCGCGTGGGTCGATACCTGGTACAACGCGCAGCTGATTTTCAACGCCCAGACCGACGGCTCGAGCGCGCAGAAGTCGCTGTCGTCTGCGATGCAGATCATGGGCATCGAGCCGACGAGACCTGCGCACGACGCGCTGGGAGACGCGTATCATACGGCGCTCATTTGCAGCCGGCTCAACCTCACGGATGGTATCGCCGCCTATGAAAAGGCTGCGAAGGAGCACGAAAACGGGTTCCACGGCGCGGAGCTTCCGGGCTGCCTGCTTCGCAGCGTGAGCCACGGACACCCGGACAAGCCCCATGCGCTGGCCGCGATGGCAGGAAGCGGGAATATCTGCCCCGTCTGCGGAAAGCGCATGTCCTGCGGCAAGTGGTATCCGCAGCCCGGCAAGCGCTTTATGGCCATGGCTGCGTGCGAAGCGGACGGCGCGTTTCTCGTGCGGGTGCGCCTTGCAGAAGACCCCGACGGAACGCTTCGCGCCAACCGCCTGGTCTACAGCGCGGACAGCGAGGCCGCCGAGAGCTACCGCCGCCTGACCGAAAAGCCGACCCACCACCGCCGCCGCAGGTCGGGAAGAGCACGCGCCAAAAAGGCCGGTGCGGAGTCCAAAGCTTAAATATGATCGCAATTTATCAAACAAACGCGTAGTAGAGTGAACCTCTTAATATTTTATTTTCTCTGCAAGTGAAAACCGTACACAGCAACACATTGCTCCCATATAAAAGTAAATCTTTAAGCGTTTCATCCTAGTAGGGGGCGATGCCCACATCGCCCCTTGGGTACCAACGAATTCGCATTGGATTTCCGTAAAAACGAATGGTATCGCCGGGCCGATGTGGGCATCGGCCCCTACGAAGAATGATGCAGGTCAAACAAAAACCGAGCGCACTGCAATACGCGGTGCACTCGGTTTTTGGTTAATAGCCCAAATTTTCCTCGATCAGGATGACGTGTGTTTTGCCGATGCCGCCGCAGGGGCGCGCGAGCGTAACAAAGCCGTTGCAGATCCGGTCGGGGCTGCCGCAGTCATGACAGCGCATGGGCTCGCTCATCGCGCAGGGCGTTTTGCAGCTTAAGCGGCGGGCGTTTAACGGCGCAGCAATGTTTCTTGCGCGCTCCATAGCGGAGGGAAGGTCGGGCGCAAGCTTGTTGGTGCCCGCGATGATGTAGAGCGCCTCGTGGCCGTAGAGCATGGCGGCGACGCGGTTTCCCGTGCCGTCGATGTTGATGATTTCGCCCGTTTCGGAAATGGCATTGGCAGAGGTCATATAGATTTGCGCGGTTACGGCCTTTTCGAGGGCCTCGGCGGGAGATTGCTTCCAGTGCCAGTAGACGGTGTTATTGGCGGACAGCGCCTCAAAAAGACCGAGCTCCTGCAGCGTCACGCTGCCGCCAAAGCCGATGGTCCTGCCGGAAAGCTCCTGCGAGATGGCGCTGACGGCTTCTTGCTGTGTTTTGAAAACGCGAACAGAAAATCCATGATTTGTGAGATTCTTGACTGCGGTATCCAGCTGCATAATGGTTCCTCCAATCAGGTATTGTCGCGCGCTGCCATGGCGGCCAGCAGCTCGATGGCCTGCGCGTGGGTGATGGGACTGTGGGGCTGCGGGGCGGACTGGCCGAAAAATGCCTCGCAAAAGCTTGAGAATTCCTGGCTTGATATGGGAGCGTCCGGGCGGAAGCGGCCGTTTCCCTGCTGCATGCAGCCGCGTTCTAAGGCCTGCTCAATGGCCGCAGCATAAGGGTGGCGGTAAGAAACGTCGCGGCAGACGTTTGTTTTGGTCTTCACAAGATCTAACCGCCGTGCCGCCGTCTTCCAGCCAAAGGCGAGCATACACGCTTCGCCGCGCGTTAAAACTGCGTCCGGGCGAACGGTGTTGTCGCGGTAGCAGACGCACCAGCCCGTATCCAGCAGCGCCTTTGCGGGCGCAAAGACCGGGCTCTCGGGCGAGAGATCCGCAAATGGGCACATGATTAGGAGCTCCGAGACGGTCACGACGCGGTAGCCATACTCTTTGAGTAGCGCCAATTGCTTTGGAAGTGCGTCCGCAACCGGCGAGCGGCGCGCCATGTTGTAACCGTCTTTCTGGAAGATGATCTGGCCGCAGAGGCAGTCCGGGTTTTCAGCGAGCGCGCGCTCCATGGGGGCGAGCATCGCCTCGACTTCCGCTTCATAGCTTGCCAGAGGCAGCCAGCCCGCGCCGTCGAAGCTCGCGGCCATGTACTGATAGCCAAGCAGCGCGTGCGCGTCGTAGCTCGTAAAGCCGTCCTTTGTTTTGTCGACATAGTGCGGCGGACGGGAGAGCTTTATCTCGTAGCCGTAATCTTTACGCAGCAGATCGTCGAGCCTGCGAAGGTCATCTGCGACCTCGGAAAGAGAATCGAATGGCTGCCGGCCGCCGTAGACCAGAGGTTTGGGGCCGTAGAGCACGTGGCGGTAGGTATGGCTCGTGATCTCGTGCCCGCCGTCTAAGATGCGCTGCACGAGCTCGGGGCAATGGACCGCGCCGCCGTCCGCGTCCTTGTGGATATCGGGGTAGTGGTCGAATTTGACCCCGCCCCACGATGCGGAACCTTCCTTTCCCGGCTTGTCCGGGTAATTTTCAGATGTGTCGCCCACAATGTCAAACGTGCCGCGCGCGCCGTACTGCTCCAAGCTTTCCAGAAGCGAGAGCGTCAGCGGCTTTCCGTCCTTCGAGGGGTTCGCGGGCAGGCGGCAGGGACCGTCGTCAAAGGTCATGGCGCAGATTCGCTTCGGCAGGCGCACCTGCTCAATGCGGCGCACAGGGCTTAAGTACACCGGCGTGCGGGCGCGAAGCTCGTCCTGATAGCGGTGCTTGAGTTTTTTGGCAAGGCCGATGGCCTTCGTGACAGCAGACATGGCGCGCCTCCTTAAATCTTCAAAATATCGCGCAGCACGCACCCGGCAAAATAGCTGAGCGCCTTGCAGCGGGAAACGAATGTACCGCAGGTTCGTTCGCGGCGGAGCTTCGAAAAACCCTTCCAGACCCATTTGCACGCGCGGACCTCGACCGGATGACATTGCCCGGATAAAAGCGCGGCTTTCAGTGCAGAAAGGCTCGGTTCGCAGGTAAATTCCGTCACGCAGCCGCCGAGCTCCTTGGCGCAGTGCGCGTCCGAGCCGCCGGTTCCGGGAAGGTGCAGTCCGGAAGCCAACTGCCGGGCTTTTTCGTTCGCACCGGGTTTCAGCATCGCGCGGGCGTTGGCCGTTTCGACCGCGTCAAACGGCAGCTTTGAAATCTCATCCTCCGAGAGCTTCACAGGCGCGAAAGGGTGCGCGAGGACGGCAAGACCGCCGCACGCGTGAATGGCTTCGATGGCCTTTTCCGGCGCGGGGTAACGCCCGAGGGCGGAAAAGTCGATGGGGCGCTCCAAAAAGAGCCCCAGAATGTGCCCATTTGCGGAGGTGATCTCCACGCCCGGAATCAAAAGCACGTCCGGGCGCTCCGGCAGCGGCGTGCACAGGTCGTGGTCGGAGACGGTGATGGCAGCAAGGCTGCGCGCCTTGGCGGCTTCGATCAGGGCCTGTACGCTGCTTCTTCCGTCGGCGGAGGCGCGGGAGTGGACATGCAGGTCGGCAAGCAGTTTCATTTGTGTCCTCCCCGGCAAAATAAATTGCGGAAATACGCCCGCGCAGGGGCGGGGTCTTTTTTGTCGGCAAGGCCGTTTTTAACGGCAGGGTTTATAAAGTCTTGCAGCACGGCGAAAAGCCGCCCGGGCTTTCCGGCTTTGAGATAGCCGAGTGCCGCGGCAAAGTCCGCCGGATAGTAGACCATGCGCACAGGGGCTGCGGGCTGCTCTTCCGGTAAGGGAAGGTTTGCCGCCAGACAGAACCAGCTGTAGGCGAAATCCGATCCGGACGCGCGCGTGAGCGGGAACGTACCCCAGACGCGGGGGTTAATTTCCAGGAGCCGGGGCGCGCCGCCCGCACCGCATTTGAACTCGAACATCGCAAGGCCGGAAAAGCCGGTTTCCCACACAATTTTTTCGGCGTACGCACATAAATCCGGCCGCGAAATGCTCTCGCAGCAGCTCGAAGGCCCGCCCGAGACGGGGTATTCACGCAGCCGGTGATGGCAGATCGTCCGGTACACGGCGCCGTCCTTTGCCAGAACCGAGCAGCCGAAGGCCTCACCCGGGAGATATTCCTGCACGATGGGGTCTTCTTGTGTGATGGCCTGAAAATGAGAGAATGCTTCCTGCAAGCCTTCTTTCGTGCGGCAGATGCGGTAGCGCTGCGCGGCGGTGAGGCCGAATTTTTCACCGCAATGGGGCTTTACCGCGCACGGAAGCGGCACCCTGGAGAAAAACGCATCCAAATTTTCGCCTGATTTCCGCTCGAAATTCTCCGGAACGGGAACGGAAAGCTTCTGGGCGAGGCTGCTGACAGCGGCCTTATCGTTGAGAAGCGCTAATTGCGTGGGGGTGGCGATGCAGAGGCCGGCGACAGGGGTAAAGCGCTCGCGGTGCTCGCTCAGAAGCGCCAGCGTCTTCGCCCCAACCGGCAAAAGCGCGGGCTTTTCTCCCTCCTGCGCCAAAATTTCGCGGCACAGGGCAAGCAGCGCGTCGAGATACCCTTCCTCCGGCAGGCGCACACAGCGCAAAACGCCGCGGCTTGCAAAGCCGACGGGATTTTTGATTGACGCTTTTTCGCATGCGACCACGCGCACGCCGCGATCTGCTAAATCGCGGATGAGTGAAACGGACATCCGGTAATGCGCGTCGGTCACAATGGCAGTCATGGCGATTCTCCCCAACATAAGATTATCCATATTATATCGTTTTTTAAAAAAAATGCAACAAAAGGACTGCCGCATATCGCGGCAGTCCCGGCTGGCTCTTTGCATGGTGATAAACGTTCCCAAAAACTTGCCCCTACGAACATCCCGCGAAGAATGCGGAAATTTCCCAGCTATGCGTAGGGGGCGATGCCTACATCGCCCTGGCAAATAGGACCGATTTTTCGGGAATCTTCGGCGAATTCGATACTTCCCAATGGGTCGATGTGGGCATCGACCCCTACGGGGAAAACGGAAGACTTATAAAAATCTATAAACCGGCAATATGGATGATGCCTTTGCACAAAAGCGCGACGATGCAGCAGGCGGTCATGACGCCGGCCCCTATGGAGAGCATGGCGTGGGAAAGCCGCCTTCCAAGCAGCGCCGCAACCAGCGCGCCCGTCCATGCGCCTGTGCCGGGCAGGGGAATGGCGACGAAAAGATAGAGCCCCAGAAGTTCCGAACGCTTGATGCGGGCAGATTTGGCTCTGCCCCGCTTTTCCAACCAGTCGGCCGCGGACGCGAGTCTCCCGCCCTTTCGCTGCATCCACGCCAGAATCCGGCGCAAAAATAAAATCACGAACGGAACCGGCAGTAAATTTGCCAGAACGCAGGAGGGGTATAGCAGCGCCTGCGGAATGTCGTGCGCCAGACCGAAGGGGATCGCGCCCCGGAGCTCACTGACGGGAGCCATCGCGAGAAGCAGCGTAAAGAGATAATCGTGAAGCGTCATAGGCGGAGGGTCCTTTGTGTGAGATGGAAATTTACGTGCGGCTGTGCGTTTCGAGGTAGCCGGAAATGGCCTCAATGAGCCGGTTATCGCGCAGGCGGGAAATGCCGAGCTCCTCGAAGGCCGAGCGTGCGCCGGACTTTACAAGAAGCTTTAACGTATCTGTCAGCGCCTTCCGCGTCGGCTTATCGAGCTTTTGCAGCGCCTTGACCATCGCGGAGGCTGTCTTGAGGCCGCCTTCCTTGAGGTCTGTGAGTGTGCTCGCGTCGGTGCAGGTCAGAATGGCAAAGAGCGTGTCGACAAACTGCACGCGCTGGGGCTCGGTGAGCTCCCGCAGGAAGGACCGGAGCGTCTGATCCATGATTTTTCCGCCCTCGGCAAGCTCTGTTAGATGCTCGAAGCGCTCGCCTTTCACCTGCCACGAAAAGCCGTCGTGCTGCATGAGGCCGATCTGTGTGCTGCGCACGACCTGATAGGCCTCCTCGTGCTCCAGCAGCATCCCGACAACCGACGATTCCGGCAGCAGCGTCGTAATTTTTCCGGCCACCGGCTTGTGCTCGGGAAGGGACAGCAGAGAGGAATAGAAGCCGGGGCCGTCGTTATTGTAGACGGCGAGAATTCGATTCTGCACGTCCTGGCCGCAGAAGACCGCCGCGTAGACCGCTAAATTTCCGCCCTTCGAGTGCCCGCCGACAAGAAGCGGCCGGAAGGGAAGGGCTGCGGATACCTGCCGGAGGTACTCTGCTGCATATTTCTGCGCGGGGATTTCCGGCGTGAAGGCCATGTTGAAGTCCTCCTTCCAGCCGACGATCGTGTCGTCCGTGCCGCGGAAGGCGACATAGGCGCTGCCATCCGGGAGGAGCATCGTCAGAGCGGAAAACTGCGTCTGCGTCTCCTCGTCAATCCGATTCACATAGCCGAGCAGGCGCACATCGGAGAAGCGCGCGGTCTTTGCCGCATGCTCTACCAGAACGGGGATCTGATCGGGCACGAGAACACCCATGTTGGTTTCCGGGTGGGCGGCAAAATAGGCGCTGGCCGCGTCAAGGAGCGTCACCTGCTGCGTCTGAAAGCCTGCGGGTACAAAGCCGGAGAAATCCAGATAGCAGATTTCCGCCAGAATCAGATTGTCCACCTCGTTGAACGGCCGCTCCAAAAGCGTCAGATCACCGCGCCAGTCAAGATACTCGAGAATGTTTGCCATGGAAGCCTCCCGGAAGATGTGTTTTGTCTATCATACACGTTTTTTCCAATTGGCTCAAGGAAAAAACGGCTAAATTTTTCTTAAGATTTTTTGTTTCCGCATAAAATTTCTTTCAACATATAAACCTATTGACTTAGTAGGGAATATGTGATATTCTGAAGACACAAAGAAGAATACGAAAGGAGTCAATCCTATGATGAAGATTTATGCCGACAACGCTGCAACCACCAAGATGAGCGGCGTGGCGCTGGAAGCGATGCTTCCGTATATGACCGAGCACTATGGTAACCCCTCGAGCCTGTACACGATCGGGCAGGAGGCCAAGGAGGGCTTAGAGGCCGCGAGAGCGACCGTCGCTTCGTGCATCGGCGCGCAGCCCAGAGAGATCACCTTCACCTCCGGCGGCAGTGAGGCAGACAATCAGGCCATCCGCACGGCAGCTGTCATCGGCGCGCGCAAGGGCAAGAAGCACATCATCTCGACGAAGTTCGAGCACCACGCGGTTTTGCATACGCTCGCGAAGTTAGAGAAAGAGGGCTTCGAGGTGACGCTGCTGGACGTGCATGAAACCGGTCTCGTTACGGCGCAGGAGGTCAAGGACGCGATCCGCGAGGACACGTGTCTTGTCACCATCATGTTCGCCAACAACGAAATCGGAACCATCCAGCCCATCGCGGAGATCGGCAAGGTCTGCCATGAAGCGGGCGTTCTGTTCCACACTGACGCGGTGCAGGCGGCAGGACATGTCGCCATCGACGTGAACGCGATGAATATTGACATGCTCTCCATGTCCGGCCACAAGTTCCACGGCCCCAAGGGCGTTGGCGCGCTCTATGCCCGGCGTGGGATTATTCTGACCAACATCATTGAAGGCGGCGCGCAGGAGCGCGGCAAGCGCGCGGGCACGGAAAACGTCCCCGGCATCGTCGGCATGGCCGCTGCCTTAAAGGACGCGTGTGACCATCTGGACGAAAACGCGAAGAAGGTCACGGCGCTGCGCGACCGGCTCATTGAAGGCCTCAGCGAGATCCCCCATTGCGCGCTCAACGGCGCGAAAGCACCGCGCCTGCCCGGAAACGTGAACTTCTGCTTCGAGGGCATCGAGGGCGAAAGCCTGCTTCTGCTTCTGGACGCGAAGGGCATCAGCGCGTCGTCCGGCTCTGCGTGCACGTCGGGTTCGCTCGACCCCAGCCATGTGCTGCTGGCAATTGGCCGGCCCCACGAGGTGGCGCACGGCTCACTCCGGCTGACCCTTTGCGAGGAAAACACGATGGAAGAAGTCGAGTATATGCTGAAGGAAATTCCGCAGGTGGTCACGTATCTTCGCAATATGTCTCCTGTGTGGAAAGAGCTCGAGCGCGGCGAGAAACAGTTTATGCTGTAAATAAGGAGGACAAGGCTATGGCACTTTATACCGATATTGTGATGGATCACTTCATGAACCCGAGAAATGTGGGAAGCATCGAGAACGCGGACGGCGTGGGCGAAGTCGGCAACGCCAAGTGCGGCGACATCATGAAGATGTATCTCAAAATCAAAGACGATAAGATTGAAGATGTGAAGTTTGAGACCTTTGGCTGCGGCAGCGCGATTGCCTCGAGCTCGATGGCAACCGAGATGATCAAGGGCAAGACGATCGAAGAGGCCCTCAATGTGACAAACAAGGACGTGGTCGATGCGCTGGGCGGACTTCCCGCGCACAAGCTCCACTGCTCGGTACTTGCCGAGGAGGCCGTCAAATCCGCTGTCAAGGATTACTACGACAAGAACGGCATCGCCTACGACAAGAAAAAGTTCCCTGAGTGCGAGAACTGCGAGTCCTGCCGGATGGTGTAAGCTTTTAACCACCGTGCGTTGACGGGAACCTGCGGCAAATTCGAGGCTGCGCAGCGTCAAAGGTATCGATCTCTGCAAAAATCTGGGACAAAACGCCCGCAAAGCATCGCTTTGCGGGCGTTTTTCAATCCAGCATGCCAGGTTGTAAGGCATGCTTATCGGAAGCGCGTTCACGCTATGTGCCTGCCGTGCCGGAGACGATCTGATCAAAAAGCGTTTGCATGGCCTCGACGGAGCAGCCCGCGATATGGTGCGTGGCGGCAAGCTCCGGGGTATAGTCGGACAGCAGCATGGGGACGTAATGGTACCAGCCGGTATCCGGGTTTTTCGTGATGAGGTTCACGGTTGGCAGCAGCTCATAGTGCTCGACATACGCGCCGGTCTCGTCCTTGCAGATCGTGACGCTCGCCATGCCGCCGAGCATATTCTGGGCCTGCGCCTGGTGGGAGAGGAAGTTTCCGAGCGAGTAGAAAACCGGCACCTCTCGTCCGTCTTCCGCCATCAAAACGCGCGCAGGCTGGACAACGTGCGGGTGCCCGCCGATGATGAGATCCGCGCCGCCGTCGGCCAGAATCTGCGCCCAGGTTTTCTCATAATCGTTGGGCTGGAACGTGTCCTCTTCGCCCCAGTGGGCAAAGACGATGACAAAATCAGAAGCTTCCTTTGCCCGGGCAAGATCGGCCTTGACCGCGTCAAACGTCACAAAGCGGTCAACCATCCACGCCTTTCCCGGCGCGCCGCCGTTGAGACCGTAGGTGTAGTTCAGCATCGCGATGCGGATGCCGTTTTTCTCGATCACGCGAAGGGTCTTCGCGTCCTCTTCCGAGTCGTGAATGCCAAGCGTTGTGATGTCGGGATAGTGATCCCGCCAGTAGCGGCAGGTATCGAGAATGCCTGTCTCGCCCTTGTCGAAGCAGTGGTTCGTCGCGCCGGTGACAACGGAAAAGCCGGTTTTCGCCAGCGCGTCCGCCACCTGCGTCGGAGAGCCGAAGTTCGGGTAATTTGCGTAAAGCGCCGGGTCACCGACCAGAATCGTCTCCTGATTGATGCAGGCAATGTCATACTGTGAAACGACCGGCGCGATGGCCGCGTAAAACGGCGTGAAGTCATATCCGCCATCCGGCAATTCTGCTGACCAGTAGACGGTATTGTGGATTAAATTGTCGCCCAGCGCCATCAGCGTCACGCGCGCAGACTCCGGTTCGGGTTCTAGCTCCGGCTCGGCGGGAAGCGCGTCTGGTTCTGGCTGTGGTTCCGCGGCAGACTCTGTCATTTGCGGCTGTTGCATGGTATTTTCCTGCGCGTCGGATGGTTCTGCGGGCGTTTGTGAGAACGCATTGTCTGACGCGTCGACAGCCTTGGACGCGCGCAGCACCCAGAGCGCGCCCAGCGTGATTGCCGCCAGAAGCAGCGCAATCAGAACTGCGCCCAAAACCCACGACGCGCCGGGTTCCTGTTTCTTTCGGGAGAACTTACCTGCCATCGGGACTGCTCCTCTCTAAGATTGTAAATCGAATCTTGCCCAGACATAGCGGTCAAACTCGTCCTGCAAAAACGTCCGCAATTGCGCGGCAAAGCTTTCATCCAGCTCCGTCAGCCGTTTTGCGCCGCTGCCTGTCCGGACGAGCGGGTCGATGCAGCGCTTTTTGGCGCGGATCCTGACGGCGTAGGTATCCTCCGGCGGCGTTTGGCCGGAACAGGTGCCGGCGATGCGGCGGTAGCTGCGCCAGTATGCCTTCATGCGGGGGTCGGCCTCCAGTTTCGCAATGACCTCCGGTTCGGTGCGCCAGAGATCATCCCGCGCAATCACGCCCTCTTGCAGCGCAAGGCGCAGAAGATCAGAGAGCGCCTGCATGAAAAACCGGTCATCGTCGCTCACGAACCAATGCGACTGCTGCAAGGACCACTTGGAAAAAACCTGCGCGGCGGTTAAATCCCGGAACGAGAGCTCCGGCTGTCCGTCCTCTGCCTCCAGAACCGTCAGGTCCTCATAGACGGCGGAAATCTCGTCAAGCGATGCGCCGAACACACGGTACGCGTTTCCGAGTGTGTACTCGAGGCGGTCGGAGGAAAGCCGCGGCGAGTCGTTGTCCGCAATCGGATAGCGGTGGTAGTCGTCCACATCCTGCGTTTGAAGACCCAGGGCACGGAGGCCTGCCTGAAGCTTTGCATCGTTTGTCAGAATGTCGTGCGTCGGCGCTTCGGTCGATTCCTGCGCCAGATGGTCGCCGTTCAGAAAATCGACAACGTGCGCGAAAACCGGCGTTGCAATATCGTGAAACAGCGCGCTCAGGCTCTGTGCCTCGTCTTTTGTAAAGTGCCAGACGATCGCGGCCGCGCCGAGGCTGTGCAGGTACCGGGAATAGGCTGGTTTTCCCTTGTAAAGCGGACACGCCGTATATTCACACCCGCAGTGCATGCCGACCTGCCGCAGCCGCTGCATGGGCGCTGTTTCCGCAAACGCCAGAAGCTTTGCCGGAAGACCGCCATAGCGCGATGAGTTCCATACAATCCCTTCTTTCTTCTTTATTTTATCGGAAATTGCAGCCGGTTGCAACAAAACGAGCGAAAAAATCCTGCCGCATCCGAAGATGTGGCAGGATTTCAGGAATATTATCGGATGACAAGCTCGTCGTTCTGTACATCGACCGTGATCGTCTCGCCGGGGAGAATGCTGCCAGCCAGGATCTTCTTCGCGATGAGCGTTTCGACCGTGTGCTGGATATACCGGCGCAGAGGCCGCGCGCCGAACTGCGGGTCGTAAGACGTGTCGATGATGAGCTGCTTGGCCGTATCTGTCAGCTCGCAGCGCAGCTGCTTGTCGGCAAGACGGCGGTTGAGCGCGTCGATCTGCAAATCGATGATGCCCGTGATATTGTCCTTCGTGAGCGGCTTATAGAAGACGATCTCGTCAAGCCGGTTGAGAAACTCCGGGCGGAACGTGTGGTGGAGCAGGGCATCGACCTGATCCTTCGCTTCCTGCGTGATTTCGCCGTCCGCGCCGATGCCGTCGAGCAAAATCTGGCTGCCGAGGTTCGAGGTCAGAATGATGATCGTGTTCTTGAAGTCCACGGTCCGGCCCTGAGAGTCCGTGATCCTGCCGTCGTCCAGCACTTGCAGCAGGACATTAAACACATCCGGATGTGCCTTTTCAATTTCGTCAAACAAAATGACGGAATACGGACGGCGGCGTACCGCTTCGGTCAGCTGACCGCCTTCCTCATAGCCCACGTATCCGGGAGGCGCGCCAATGAGACGCGACACGGAGAACTTCTCCATGTACTCCGACATGTCGATCCGAATGAGGTTCTTCTCGTCGTCAAACAGGCTCGCGGCCAGCGTTTTGGCCAGCTCCGTTTTGCCAACGCCCGTGGGGCCAAGGAACAGGAACGAGCCAAGCGGCCGATTCGGATCCTGAATACCGGCTCTACTTCTCTGGATGGCCTCTGCCACAACGCGCACGGCTTCATCCTGCCCGATGACTCTCTTGTGGAGCGTGTCTTCGAGGTGCAGAAGCTTCTCACGCTCGGACTCCATGAGTCTCGATACCGGAATGCCCGTCCAGCGCTCGATGATCTTCGCGATTTCTTCCTCTGTGACCTTGTTGCGGAGTAAATTCGAGCCCTTTGTGTTCTGGGTCTGCTTTTCGTCCTGCTCGAGCTGCTTTTTGAGCTCCGGCAGGTCGCCATACTTGAGCTTCGCGGCCTTTTCGTATTCGCCGTTCTTTTCGGCGAGCTCAATGTCGCGGTTCAGCTGTTCGATCTTCTCGCGCAGCTGCTGCACCTGCCCGATGGCCTTCTTCTCGTTTTCCCACTGCGCCTTCATGGTCTTAAAGGTCTCGCGGTTCTCGGCCAGCTCTTTCTGGAGCTCCGCAAGGCGCGCTTTCGAGAGCTCATCGTCCTCGTTTTTGAGCGCGGCCTCTTCGATCTGCATCTGGATGATCTTGCGGTTGATGATGTCGAGCTCGGTCGGCATTGAGTCCATCTCGGTCCGGATCATGGCGCAGGCTTCATCAATGAGGTCGATGGCTTTATCCGGCAGGAACCGGTCTGTAATGTACCGGTTCGAGAGCGTTGCAGCGGCGATGATCGCGGGGTCCGTGATCTTCACGCCGTGGAACACCTCGTATCTCGATTCCAGACCACGCAGGATGGCGATCGTATCTTCGACCGACGGCTCTTGCACCAGAACAGTCTGGAACCGCCGTTCAAGCGCGGGGTCCTTTTCAATATACTGCCGGTACTCGTCGAGCGTTGTTGCGCCGATGCAATGCAGCTCGCCTCTTGCCAGCATCGGCTTGAGAAGATTGCCCGCGTCCATTGAGCCCTCGGTTTTGCCCGCGCCGACAATGGTGTGCAGCTCATCGATGAAGAGGATGATCTTGCCCTCGGACTTTTTGACTTCCGACAAAACGGCCTTCAGCCGCTCTTCAAATTCGCCGCGGTACTTCGCGCCCGCAATCAAAGCGCCCATATCGAGCGAGAAAATGGTCTTGTCCTGCAAGGCCTTTGGCACCTCGTTCGAGACGATCCGCTGCGCGAGGCCTTCAACGATGGCCGTCTTGCCGACGCCCGGCTCGCCAATGAGAACGGGGTTGTTTTTCGTTTTCCGGGACAAAATCCGGATGACGTTCCGGATCTCTTCGTCGCGGCCGATGACCGGGTCCATCTTCTGCTCACGGGCGCGCTTTACCAGGTCCGTGCCGTATTTCTCGAGCGCCTCATAGGTATCCTCCGGAGAGTCGGAGGTCACGCGCTGGTTGCCGCGGATGGACTGAAGCGCCTGCAAGCAGCGCTCCTTTGTAATATTGTAGGTCGAAAACAGACGCTTGAGCGTCGAGTCTGCCGTCTCGATCAGGGCCAGCAGCAGATGCTCGACAGAGACGAAGTCGTCCTTCATCTCATCCGCGATTTTCTCTGCGCGGCTGAGCGCTTCGTCGACTGCGCGCGCTACATAATATTTATCGGCCTCCCGTCCGGAGCCCGTCACACGCGGGAGCTTGCCCAGCTCCTGCAAAACGGCTGCGTCCAGACTCTCGACCGTCACGCCCATCTTCCGCAAAAGCTGCGGGGCAAGGCCGTTTTCCTGCCGGAGGAGGCTCGCGAGCAGATGCACCTGCTCGATTTGCTGGTTCTGATTTTCAATGGTCAGCTGCTGCGCAGCCTGAATCGCTTCCAAAGACTTCTGCGTATACTTCTGTGCATTCATAGATTCCACTCCTTTTAGCACTCTCTACGTTCGAGTGCTAACTCAATTTTCTACAGTGTAAACCCGACTGCCGGTTTTGTCAATGGGGCCGCACAAAAAGTTTGTAACGTTTTTGTGAATTTTACCCATTCGCCAAAATACAAAATATTTTTTGGATTTCATACATATTTAATAACTACCCTCTAAGTTTTTTAATATCCCCTTGGTATCATAATCTTGCAAGAAGCGATATACACTTTTTCATTTTCCCCTCATATATTTTGAAAAGAGAAGCCCTGAAGCAAACTGGTCATTTGCTTCAGGGCTTCTTTTGTGTACTAGCATTACAAAATGATAACGTCATGCGTTATCCTGCGGCAGGAGCTGTTCCTTATGGCGGAAGTAGTAGCCGTAGCCGGTGAGGTCGGCCAGCACCCAGCCGATGGGGATAGCCATCCAGATACCGATCTCTCCGATGCGCCCGGCCAGCAGATAGGCAAGCGCGACGCGCGTGCCAAGCGAGATGACCGTCAGCACGACGGACATGCCCGGGCGCTTGACGGCGCGGTAGAACCCGTAGAGCAAAAACAGGCAGCCGATGCCGGCATAAAACGCCCCCTCAACGCGCAGGTACAAAACGCCCGCCGCGAGTACCTCCGTCTCCCCCGCCTGCACGAAGATGCGCATGAGCGGATTTGCAAAGATACACACGAGCGCGGAAATGACGACAGAAAACGCCGCGCTGGCGATCGTCGCCTGCCGGAAGCCCTGTTTGAGGCGCTCTTTTTGCCCCGCTCCGTAGTTTTGCGCCGTGAAGGTGGAAAACGCGTTGCCGAAATCCTGCACGGGAAGGTAGGCAAACGAGTCGATCTTCACCGCCGCGGCAAAGGCCGCCATGGTCACTGCGCCGAAGCTGTCGACAAGACGCTGGATGAGAAGAATCCCGAAGTTCATCGCCGACTGCTGCGCGCAGGTAAGAAGCGAGAGGTCGAGAATTTCCGCGAGCATCGCGCGGCTGAATGTACGATCGTCCTTCCCCGGCAGAAACTCGCGGCATTTCAGAATTGCGTAGATGAGAATTCCGATTCCTGAGACATACTGCGCCAGCACCGTCGCAATCGCCGCACCCGCAATGCCCCAGGAGAGCACGAGCACGAACAGAAGATCGAGCCCGACGTTCAAAATCGCCGCCGCGCCGAGGAACCACAAAGGCGCCACCGAGTTTCCGACCGCGCGCAGCAGGCACGCAAAGAAGTTATAAAGGAACGTCGCGATAAGCCCCGCGAAAATGATGACAAGATACTCCCGCATCGAGTCGTACAGCTCCGCCGGGATTTGCAGAAAGCGCAGAATCGGGTCTAAAAACGCGTAGACCAAAATGTTGAGCGCCGCCGTCACCGCAAAGATCAGGACCAGCGCATGCCAGACCGCGCTCCGAAGAGAGGCATAGTCCTTTTTCCCAAGGTAGATCGAAAACAGCGCGCCTGCGCCCATCGAAAGGCCGAGGAAAATGGATGTGAGAAACGTCATGAGCGTATACGCAGAGCCCACCGCCGCCAGCGCGTTTTTGCCCAGCGCCTGCCCGACGATGAGCGTGTCTGCGATGTTATAAAACTGCTGAAGTAAATTTCCCGCGATCATCGGCAGCGCAAACAGCAAAAGCCCCTTTGTGATATTCCCCTTCGTCAAGTCCCGATACATGCTAACACCTGTCCTGTTTTGTCTTTGCCGCGTGCGCAGTTTGCCTATTATAGCCCGGAATCTCCGGAAAAGCAACCGCCGCTTCGCGTGAGCCTGCCAAAAGGTGCGGATTTTCCGGGAATTTTGGGGGCTCGTGATTATTTTGCAAAATTTTTCGAAAATCGGTAATTTTTTATTGATTCCCTCTTGCTATTTTTCAAAAATGCAATATACTAGGGAACAGGAGATCATCATAAGGGCGGGGAAGATGTGGTACCGCCAATTTAACAATCCATGGCAGTCAAACGCTGCATGAGTAGAAATGGCGCGTCAAGTACCGGTCGGATGGGAGGTTGCCGCCGGGCGAAGGAGTTTCTCCGCGGTGTCATTTCGCATCCGCTGTTTGTGCAGGGTTCTCTGGCAATTGCGCCGGGGCTTCCTGAGAAATCTGTTGCGTTTTACTGGAAAGGATTTTCGTCTGCCGCATCACTGTATATTTCAACCTCCTCCTATCATTTCGATTCGGAGGCTATTTTTATGTCTAAAAACCAATCCGCAGCCGTCGCGCAGACGCGCACGCATTCGCTCAAAAACGTCAGAACCCTTGTTGTATCCGCTGTCCTCGCCGCCATCAGCGTGGTGTTGGCAAGACTCATTATCCCGATGCCGGACGTATCGACGCGCTTCTCGTTAGAAGCCGTGCCCATCTTCTTAGCGGGCATGTTCTTTGGCCCCATTCCGGGCGCGCTCGTAGGCTTCTCGGCGGACCTGGTCGGCTGTCTGTTCTCGGGCTATGGGTACAATCCCCTGTTCTGCATTCCGCCGATCCTCTATGGCCTGTCGGCAGGCTTCTTCCGCCCGATGTTAGCCAAGAAGACAAACCCGCTGACCATCGGCCTTGCCTTCCTGCCCGCGATCGTCCTGGGCTCCATTCTCTATCAGAGCTGGTCCCTGGCCTTTGTCTACGGCGGAGACGCATTTGAGGCGTTCTTCCTGACAAAGCTTGCCTCGCGCTCTGTGCAGTTCGGCGTGACGTTTGTGCTCGACGTTCTGATCGTATGGCTGCTGTATAAAGCAAAGGTATTCTCCAGCGCGAAGCTCTGGCCGCCCGTTTCCGGCGCGCAGAAGCCGACGCGCGAGGATTGATTCTAAAGAAAGAAGTTTTTCGTTATGACGCTGGAACAAGCACTGCACTATATCCATGCTGTCTGCTGGAAGGGCAGCATTCCCGGGCTCGAGCGCATCGAAGCGCTGCTCGATAAAATGGGGAACCCCGAGCGCGCCTGCAAATTTGTCCATGTTGCCGGCACAAACGGCAAGGGCTCGACCTGCGCGATGCTGGCCTCGATCTTTCAGGCCGCGGGCTATAAGACAGGTCTCTACACATCTCCCTATATTCTCCGCTTCAACGAGCGTATTCAGGTAAACGGCCAGCAGATTCCCGACGAGGCCATCTGCGAGCTGACCGAGTACATCAAGCCCATGGCAGACTCGATTTTCGAGCAGCCGACCGAGTTTGAGATGGTCACGGCGCTGGGCTTTGAATACTTCAAGCGCGAGAAATGCGACATCGTCATCTGCGAGGTCGGCATGGGCGGCGAATTTGACGCGACGAACGTCATCCTGCCCCCGGAGGCCGCCATTCTGTGCAACATCGGTCTCGACCACACCGAGGTTCTGGGCGACACGCTGGAGAAAATCGCAGCGACAAAGTCCGGGATTATCAAACCCGGCTGCGACGCTGTCATCTACCGGGAGCAGCCGTCCGTCGAAGCGGTCTTTGAAGAACGCTGCAAGAAGGTCGGCGCAACGCTTCATAAGGCGGACTTCGATTCCATCCGGCTCGAGTCGCACGGTCTTTCCGGGCAGGTCTTCTCCTGCGGAAGGTTCGAGCACCTGAAGCTTCCGCTTCTCGGCGAGCACCAGCTCCACAACGCGGCGGTCGTTCTCGCGGCAGTGGACGCGCTCAAGGCCAAGGGCTGGAACCTCACGGACGAGGCGGTCCGCACGGGGCTTGAGACGGTGCAGTGGCCGGGACGCTTCCAGCTCATGCGCGAAAAGCCGCTTTTCATCGTCGACGGCGGGCACAACCCGCAGTGCATTGAGGCGCTCGTGCAGAATATTGACGACTATCTCAAGGACCGCGAGCTGACGATCCTCACCGGCGTTCTGGGCGATAAGGATTTCCACTGCATGTATAAAAACGTCGCCCCGTATGCCAAGGAGTTCATCA
Source organism: Oscillospiraceae bacterium (assembly GCA_916988195.3). Taxonomy (GTDB): domain Bacteria; phylum Bacillota; class Clostridia; order Oscillospirales; family Oscillospiraceae; genus CAG-170. Next base: position 31,979 of record CAKASQ030000014.1, on the reverse strand, counting down.
CCATCACGCCCGCCAATCCCCGCGCAATGTCGGCAGAGGGTCTTGCCGATTACCTGCGCCAGTTCGGAAAGCCCGTCACGGCCTGCGACGTCGTGGAGGACGGCGTCAGGCTCGCCATCGAGCACGCAGGAGAAAACGGCGTGGTGCTGTGCTATGGCTCACTCTACATGATCGGCGACATTGACGCAGCCCTTAAAAAATTGTCCTGATTTTCAACGCATCCCGTAGGGGCGGACACATCCGTCCCTACGGTTTTTTTAAAAATTCCCGGTTATGCGTAGGGGACGATGCCCACATCGCCCCATTGGGCACCATCGAATTCGCATTGGAGTTGCGTAAAATCGGTTTTATTTGCCGGGTCGATGTGGGCATCGACCCCTACGAACACTACGCAGGCTTCTCCAAAAAATTCCGGAACGTATTTTCACGGGAAGTTCCGGAGGGCGGGTCACTCTGCCGGGCAGACGGGGAGGCTGATTTCGGTGACAAATTTGCCGGGATCGTCCGTCAGACCGTTATCGATGAGCGTGACCTCGCGCGAAAAGCCGCTGATGGTAAAATGATGCGCCCGGAGAAAGGCGAGAAGCTTTTCATACGCCGCGCCCGCTTGCGGGTGGCTTCCCCGGAAGCGGATGCGGGCGCAGAGCGTCTCGGGCAGCTTGTGCGTCTCGCCGTCAAAACGGTCCTCCCGGTCGAGCAGCAAAAACGCGCAGTCATACCGGGAAAACAGCCCGGCCTCCAGGTGCTCTTTCGAAATGCCGACGCCGACCTTTCCCAGAAAGACGACGGCCTCCCGCTGCGACTGCTCGAGCCTTCGGATGGAGGGCTCCATGTCAAGAAAGCTTTTTAAATACAGCGCGTCTTCCATCCACACAATGCGGCAGGCGGGCGTTTGGATGAGCTCAATCTCGTCCAGACGCGCGCTTTTTGCGTCTTGCAGCTGCGAAAGGCGGTGGTCAATTTTCCGCTCGATGCGCGAAAGCTCCGCGAGCTTTTGCTCGACAACGGTTTTTTGCTGCCGGAGCTTCTGCTCGATCGTCTCCACATCCCGGTTCTGCAAAAAATCCGCGATTTCCGGCAGCGGCATGTCCAGCGCGCGCAGATAGCGGAGCGTGTTGAGCACTTCAAATTGGCGCGTGCTGTAATAGCGGTAGCCGCTGTCCGGGTTTATGTATTCAGGGGAAAGCAAGCCGAGTGATTCATAGTGCCGCAGGCTGCTGACGCTCATGTGAAAAAGCCTTGCGACCTCGCCGATGGAAAAAAGCTGCTCCTTGTCCATGTTACCCTCCCAGCGCCGCGCGCGCTTCTTTTTTGCGCAGAACCGTGTAGGCAATCACGCAGATGACAACGGAGAGCGCGGAGCCCGCCGCCGTGGCAAGGCCCATGGGAAGAAGCGTTTGCGGGTACATCCGCGACATCAGCCACACGCCCGGCACGCGGACGAGGACAATGGCTGTGATATTGTGCAGAAACGACAGCCCCGATTTTCCGCAGGCGCAGAAATAGCCGCTGAAGCTGAAGTGGAGGCCTGCGAAAATGCAGTCGAAAATATACCCGCGCAGATACTGCCCGCCCGCGACGATGGCCGCTTCATCCGGCGTAAAGAGGCCGACGATCGGCTCGGCGACAAACTGGACGATCGCCGCGACGATAACGCCGAAGCCTGCCGCAAGCAAGATGGCGTAAAGAAGCGTCTTTCTGGCGCGCTCCGGCTTTCCAGCGCCAAAATTCTGCGCGCCGAGCGCCGAGACGGTCGAGAGCATCGAAGACGGCACGAGGAACAGGAAGCTGATCACCTTTTCCACAATGCCGACCGCCGCCGCGTCGGTGAGCCCGCGCTGGTTCGCGATGACGGTGATGACGATGAACGCAACCTGAATGAGCCCGTCCTGGCAGGTGATGGGAAGACCGATTTTCAGAATATCACCGGAAACAGCCTTATCCGGCCTTAAATCGCTCCGATGCAGCGGAAGACCGAGGCCGCGTTTGCTGATAGCAAGCAGGGCGAGCAGCACGCTGACGGCCTGCGAGAGCGTCGTTCCGAGCGCGGCTCCCATGGGACCAAGGCGCATGGCTCCCATGAACAGATAATCGAGCGCGATGTTGCACACGCAGGCGCAGGCGATAAAATACATGGGGCTCTTGCTGTTGCCCATGCCGCGGAAAATCGAGCTCAAAACGTTATAGGCCGTGATGAACGGAATGCCGAGAAAGCAGATGGTGAGGTACCGGACAGTTCCGTCGACTGCCTCTGCGGGCGTGGACATGACGGCCGTGATGCGCCGCACGAGCAGCAGTAAAAGGACCGTCAGCAGGGCGGAGATCCCGCCGAAGAGCGTCACGGTATTGCCGACCGCCCGGGCGGCTCTTTTTTTGTCTCCTGCGCCGACGGCCTGCGCGATGGTGACGGTTGTGCCCATGGCAAGGCCGACAAGCATCACGGTGAGCATGTGCATGACCTGCGAGCCGATGGAGACGGCGGTCGTCGCCGCGACGGGCTCAAACTGGCCGACGATGAAAAGGTCCGCCATGCCGTAGAGCGTTTGCAGGAAGTAGGAAAGAAGATAGGGAAGGGAAAAGCGGACGACATTTTGAAAGACGCTGCCGCTCGTCAGATTCTGCTGCATGGAAAAGGCCTCCTTGGGAAATTCGTTGCCCCTATCGTAAACTCTAAAGTAGTTGTAGAGTCAAGAGAAAAAATAAAAAATCCCGCCCGCGGAACGGACCGCAGGCGAGAGGTGCGGAGCATGTCAGACGGGGAGCTTCTGAATCGTCGTGGAAAGCGTCTCGCGCTCTTTGAGTTCCGCAAGCGCCTTCATGTGCGGCTGGGTCATGTGGACGGCCTGATGCGCGGCGGTTTCCCAGAGCTCCACGAGAAGCACCGTGTCGTCGCTTTCACTCGAGAAAAAGTAGTCGTATTGCAGGCAGCCGTCTTCTGCGAGGATTTTGCCGCGCAGACCCTGCGAAACGATCTGCCGGACAAATTCCCGGCCCCGGCCGGGCTTGGCCTGATAGGTGACATGGATGAGAAGTTTCGGTTCCATAGCGCGTGCTCCTTTGCTATTTTCAGTGTTGACCCTATTCTAGCACAGAGCGCGCCGGACGGCAATTGCGCAAACGGGCGATTTGTGTTAAGATAATGAAACGATGACAGGGGGAATGAATATGAAACGGAAGCTGACGGCGCTGCTTCTTTTGCTGGCGCTGCTTCTGAGCCTCACGGCCTGCGGCGATGCAGCGCAGACGATTGATACCGTGCAGCAGGCTGCGCAGACGGTGCAGGAGATCGCAGCCGCGCAGGAGGAAGAAACGCCCGCCATCGAGGAAGACGGCACATACACAACAAAAGAAGACGTTGCGCGCTACATTCACACCTACGGCCACCTGCCGGATAACTTCATTGCCAAAAAGCAGGCGCAGGCGCTCGGCTGGGAGGGCGGCTCGCTCGAGCCCTACGCCCCCGGCAAATGCATCGGCGGCAGCCGCTTCGGAAACTACGAGGGAACTCTCCCCGAGAAGGACGGCAGAACCTACACCGAGTGCGACATTGACACGCTGGGAGCAAGCAAGCGCGGGGCCAAGCGCATCGTTTTCTCCAACGACGGGCTCATCTATTACACGGAGGACCACTATGAGACGTTTGAGCTTCTCTACGGGGAGGACGACTGATGGAAATCATTCTTGACGGCCGGACGGTCGACAGCCGCGAGACGCTGCACCAGAGGCTTTCGGAGCTTCTGCACCTTCCGGTCTGGTACGGCAGAAATCTGGATGCGCTGCATGACTGCCTGACGGAGCTTCGCGAGCCCGTCACCCTCCGCGTCATCCACGCGCACGCGCTTCGCGAGACGTTGGGCGGGTATGCGTCCGGCTTCGGCCATGTGCTCGACGACAGCGAGCGGGAAAATGAAAAGCTGACGGTTTTCTGGGAGGAATAAGAAGGGCGCGCCGCTTTGCGGCGCGCCCTTGCCGCATCTTTTGGAAATTTCCCCGATTGGGCTCGTAGGGGGCGATGCCTACATTGCCCCGGCAAAATACACTCCTTTTTACGGAAATCTGCGGCGAATTCGTAACTTCCCTTGGGTCGATGTGGGCATCGACCCCTACGCAGATCTCGAAGACCCTGCGAAAAATAAGCGCTAGTCCGCAAAGGGAATTTCCTGCCCGGCAATCTCGATGGCCTGCACGTCGGCGAGGGCGACGGGCGTTGAGAGGGCGGCTTCGAAGGTGTAGAGCCCCAGCTCGTCGCGCGTTTCGGAAAGGGACGCAGAGAAGAAGCAGGCGCTGTTTTCAAACAGAGCGGAAAGCGGCGTTTGCGTTCCGTCGGCAAATTCAAGCGCCGCATCCGCAAACAGCTCGTTCAGCGCGCCGTTCCAGCTTCTCCGATAGGCGACCTGCGCGTCCAGCTCCGTCGGATTTTCCGTGTCCTGCCCGAAGTAGCCCTTGACGAGCGTATCGAGTGCACCGTCTCCGCGCGCGTTCAGATACGAATCCAGCGTAGGCGCTTGCAGCGTGAGGCGGAGCGTGCCTGCGTCGAGCGTGAGCGACCCGATGACGGCGGATGCTTTGAGGAAGTCAGAGGGAACGGAAAGCTCCGGCGCTGCCTGTAGGGCTTCGGAGGGCAAAACGGGAACCGTAACGGTGGCGAAGACCTCGCCTGCCGTTTCGTGGCCGTTTTCCTGCGAGTCGAAGCAGAGCTCGATGGTGACCTCGCCCGGCTCCAAAGCTTCATACGTATAGAGCTCCACGCGCAAAAGCGCCGTCTGAAGCGATTCGTCGTAGGTAAGCGCCTCCGCCCAGACGGAATATGGCTTCGCCCGGCAAGACCAGAGCGAAAGTCCGTAGGTGTCCATTGCCTCCTGATACGCGCGGTTCATCTCCGCCGTAACGTCCGGCACGTCTACATACGCAATCAGCCGCTTACCCGCGCAGAAGCTGCTGACAAGGCGCGCACCGTCCATTTCAGATGTGACTTCATATTCTGTATATTCCGGGATTTTCTCCGGCTGCGTCACACCGAGATCGGCGCGGGAGATCTCCAGAAGCCCGAGCGCGCCCGCCACCGCCGCAAGGCTCAACAGCGCGGCAATGACGGCGGCCAGCAGCGTTCTTCCTGCGGAGCGGACGCGGCGGCGTGAGATTCCAAGCCTTTGCAGAACGAGCCGCTCGGTGCGCGCACGGGTGGGACGTTTCGCCTCGGGAAGCGGCAAAAGCTCCGGGTCTAATTCCAAATCGTCCAGAAGGTCGGTCAGTTTTACTCGCATAAGAATTCCTCCTGTGAAAGTCGTTTTTTGAGCGCCGCCCGGCCGCGCGAGAGTCGGGTGCGCACCGCACCGGGGGTAAGGCGCATCGCCTCCGCAATCTCGGGTGCGGGCTGCAAATAGTAGTAATAGCGCAGGAAAATTTCCCGGTCGACAGGCTCCATCGAGAAAATGGCTTCTTTGACGCGCATTTGGCGCTCGCGGCGCAGAAGCTCTGCCTCCGGGGCCGTTCCTTCTCCATCCGGGAGCGTCAGCTCGTCAAGGTCTGCCTCCAACGGCTTCTGCTTCCGGAGAAAATCCTTTGCACGGTTCCTGGCCGCCGCGCCAAGATATGCCTGCAGCTTTCCGGGTGAGATGCTGCCCGCGCGGCGGAAGACGCTGTAAAACACATCGGCGGTCAGCTCCTCCGCGTCCTCCTCCCGGCAGGTCTTGCCCAGCACCGCGCGGATGATGGACGCGACATACCGGTTGTATTGTCCGATGAGCCAGTGCAGGACGGTCGTGTCCTGCGCGCGTAAGCGCTGCAATGCTTCTTCTTCGGTCATATGGATCACCTCGGGTTCAAACTTGCACGTGCTGCCCTACAGGACGTAGCGGGCAATCAAAGTGTTACGGAAAACGAAAACGCTCCGGACTGTTCCGGAGCGTTCTGCCGTATTATGTGCGGTTCTCGCGGCGCTGGGCAAGCAGGCGGTTGAAAAACGCGCCGTAGAAGACGATGCTCACGCAGACGTAAACCCAGAGCATGGTGAGGACCATGGTCGTGAGGCTGCCATAGAGCGCGAGACCCTTCGCAAAGTGGTTGACGTAGACGGAAAACAGCGCAGAAAATAACAGCCACGCGCCCGCCGCGGCCAACGCCCCCGGAAGCACACGGGAGAGCCGCTGCCGCCGGTTGGGAAGGGCAAGATAGAGAAGGGAAAAAAGCGCCGTCAGAAGAAAGAACGAATAAAGCTGCAAATGCTCCAGCAAAAAAGACAGCGTCCTTGCAAGCGGCAGCGCCCGCGCCGTGAAAACCGAGAGCAGCTTCCGGCCGAATACGTGCAGCAAAAGCGTCAGCACGAGCCCCAGCACAAACAGCAGCATGTAAAACAAACACAAAAGCCGCATATGGACATAGCTTCTCGTCTCTTTGACATCCAGCACCGCGCCGAGCCCCCGCGCCATGCCGTAAATGCCGTTGGAGGCCGACCACGCCGCTGTCACCGCGCTTACGGAAATTACCGCCGCGCCGCTTTTCGGGTAAAGCTTCTGCAAAAAATCATCGAACAGCGGCAGCACTTCGTCCGGCATGATGCGCGAGAGGATCTCGAGCAGGTCCTCAGGCCCGAAGACCGTGTATTGGAGGATCCCCAAAAGCAGCGTCAGCAGCGGCAGAAACGACAGCACGAGAAAGAACGCCGCATTTCCGGCATAGACGGGGATCTGCGTGCGTTTGAGCGCGCGCAGCGCGCGCGAGGCAGGCTCCGGCAGGCGCATGGGAAAGGCCCTCCTGAAAAAGTTTTCGACAGAAAAGGAAATATATAGAAGAGAAAACGCGGGTTATCTGGCGCTTGCCGGGTATTTTCCTCTCATTTCCGAGAAACGCGGCGAAGCGTGTCGAACGGGCGCGAATACTTTTCGTTTTCAGTATACACGATCTGTGGTTCAATAGGAAGCAGGAGGGAATAAAAAATGACAATGAAAACAAAAAATCGATCGCTTGCGCAAAAAGTCTTCACCGAAACCTGCCGCGGCGCGCCGCTGGAGCTCAAGTACTACCGACTCTGGGAGGAAGCCCCGGACGGAACCACACGCTACGGCATAGCCGTCGAAGCAGTGTGCAATGGCGAGGAAACGCGCACGGAGGTTCCGGACGTGACGAGCCTGCGGGAAGAAATCGACCAGCTTCTCCGGAAGCTTGCGCGCGGAACGGTGACGCCGGAGAGCCTGCGGGAGGTGATAGAAGACTCCTTGTAATTGCGCGGAATTTGCCGGGATTTGGGCGAAAAACCGGTAGACACGGCAGGGCTAGTTTGTTATAATCAAACTATATTTCGCCGCTGGGAGGAACATGCCATGAAGTGTCCGTATTGTGGGTATCAGGAGAGCAAGGTCGTCGATTCGCGCCACTCGGAAGACGGGCAGAGCATCCGCAGAAGACGCGAGTGCCTGTCGTGCCAGAAGCGCTTTACGACCTACGAGACGGTCGAGTGCCTGCCCATCGTGGTCATCAAGCGCGACGGCGCGCGGCAGGCGTTTGACCGCAACAAGATTTTAAACGGCATGCTCCGCGCCTGCGAGAAGCGCCCGGTGGCTCTGGCGAAGCTCGAGGCCGCAACGGACGCGATTGAGCAGATCATCCAGAACTCGCTCGACCGCGAGGTGTCCACGACGCAGATCGGCGAGCTTGTTATGGAGCGCCTCAAGCCCCTCGACGAGGTCGCCTACGTCCGCTTTGCCTCGGTCTACCGCCAGTTCAAGGACATCGACAGCTTCATGCGCGAGCTCAATAAGCTGCTGGAGGAAAAATAAGCACACACGTTTCTCCGGAATGTTCGTAGGGGGCGATGCCCACATCGCCCCGTGAAAATGTTGCGAATTCGCCGGGGATTTCCGTATAAACGGTACGTTCCGCCGGGTCGATGTGGGCATCGACCCCTACGCAAAACCGGGGGGATTTTCGCGAATCCCGTACGGACGTGATGAAAAAATCCGAAAATCTGCGACGCCCGCCGGGGTTCCGGCGGGTGTTCTTTGTTACAGGATATTCTCTACCGTCGGAAGCTCCATTTCGCGCAGATGGCGGACAGCACTCATCAGCTCGGCGCACCCGGCGAGAAAATCGTCCCGGTCGGCTAAGACGGCGTACTGATTGAGCGCGGCGAAGCGGGAAATGACATCGTCGACTTCTTCATGACGCAGGGCGAGTCCGAAATAGCGCTCATACTGCTTCCAGTGCAGCGCCGCGTCCTGCATGGAGGCTCGGCAGGTTTCAAAATCATTTCGCTCCGCGGCAGTCTGCGCGCTTGACAAAAGGTCTAACGTTTTGCGGCAGATGTCTCTTACGTGGAGCATCGAAAACAGGCAGAACGCGAGCGCGAGCAGCAAAATGATGCAGGAAAGCAAAATATGACGCATACTCAGCCACGCTCCTTCCGGCAGAAGTAGAGCTTGCCGCCCGGCTCGCAGGACAGAAGATACACATCCTTCGCGCGGCAGGCGTAGTCCCGCAGAACATCGTCCACCCACGCCCGGTTTTTCCCGAGCTTCGGGAGATTCTCGGCCAGAACCTGACCGTCGGAAATGACGGTCACGGGGAGATTCGTGTCCTCCACCTGCACCCCGGCAGCCTTCGCGCTGGCGGGTTTAAACTTTGCATAAGGAAGCACGCTCACCTGACCGCTCGTCTCTAAAATCGCATATTTGACGCTGGCAAGATCGGTAATACCCTCGATGCGCAGAAACTCGGTGAGCTCGTCCGGCGTGATGCGCGTCTTTTTGAGGTTCTCCTGCAAGAGCCTGCCGTGTTCCATCAGAATGACGGGCTTGCCGCAAAGGAGCCTTCGCGCGCCGACGCTGTGATAGACCAGAACAGACAGCAGCAGCTCCATCGACAAAACGACCAGAATCGGGATGAGCCCCGACAGAAGCGGGATCCCAGTCTCCTGCATCGGGACGGCCGCGAGGTTTGCCAGCAGCATCGTGACCACGAACTCCATCGGCTCCATCTCGCCCAGCTGGCGCTTTCCCATGAGGCGGATGACAACGATCAGGATGGTGTATAGGATAATCGTGCGGATGAATGAAATGAGCATAGCGAAACCTCCTGACGGCAGTATCTGCCGCAGGCGGAAAAGTATGCATGGCGGGCACGCAATTTTTCTTCTAGGATTTTGAACGAATGTGTGATATAATCAATCTATATGCGATAAAACGAAACGGAGGCGCGAGAGATGGCGGAGCGATCGACGGAAGAGCTGGAATACAAGAGCGCGCACGCGCAGCCGGAGGAAAAAACGCCCTATACGCCGCGCCCGAAGAGCCATATCATTCTGGCGTGGGTGCTGCTGGCGATTGTGATTTTCGCAATCGGCGGCATGTGCTACTGGGAAATGTTCGGCAAGTTCTGACGGGAGGCGGCCATGCAGATTCTGGGCATCGACCCCGGCTACGCAACGACGGGCTTCGGCGTTTTGCACTCTAGCCAAGGGCAGCTGCACCTTTTGAACTACGGAACGATCACGACCCCGGCGGGACTGACGCTCTCGAGGCGGCTCGTGATGCTCTACGATGACATGATGGAGCTTCTTTCAACCGTGAAGCCCGACGCGGTGGCGGTCGAGGAGCTCTTCTGGGGGCACAACGTCACGACCGGTATCGGTGTGAGCCACGGCAGAGGCGTGATTCTGCTCGCGATCGAAAAATACGGCGCGCCGCTTTATGAGTATACGCCCAATCAGGTCAAGCAGGCTGTCGTGGGCTACGGCGGCGCGGAAAAGCGGCAGGTCATGGACATGACGCGAAGAATTTTAAAAATGGAAAAGGTGGCGCGCCCGGACGATGCGGCGGACGCGATTGCCATCGCCCTGTGCCACGCGAGAAGCGCAACGTCGCTTTTGAGCAGAGTACAGGAAACTTAGGAGGCAGGCCATGTTTTATTATCTGAACGGCACGATTACGGTGCTCGATACCGGCCTCGCGGTCGTCGACTGCGGGGGCGTGGGCTATGCCTGCCATACGACAAACTATACGCTGTCCAAATTGCAGGTCGGAAAGCAGGCAAAGCTTTTTACCTACTGCAACATCAAAGAGGACGCGTTCGACATCTACGGCTTTTCTACGCGCGAGGAATTAAACTGCTTTGAAAGGCTTCTCGGCGTGGGGGGCGTGGGGCCGAAGGCGGCGCTTGCGATTTTGTCGGTCGTCACGCCTGACCAGTTCCTGCTTGCCGTCATGACGCAGGACGAAAAGACGCTCACGATGGCGCAGGGCGTGGGCAAAAAGATGGCGCAGCGGATTTTGCTGGAGCTCAAAGACAAGCTCGCGCCCGCGCAGCTCGAGCTTTCCGGCGCGCAGATGGAAAGCGCGGCTCCCGTGCGCGGCAGCAAGACGGCGGAGGCCACGGCGGCGCTTGCGAGCCTTGGATACAGCCAGCAGGAGATCGCCGCCGCGCTCAAGGGCGTGGACGTAAACGCGATGCGCGTCGAGGAGATCGTCCGGCAGGCGCTGCGCGCAATGGTCATGCAGTAAGGGGGAACGGCGATGAGCCTTGATTTTTCACAGGATTTTGAAGCGCCGATCGTAACGACGAGCCTGACCCCGCAGGACGACGGCGAGGTGAGCCTGCGCCCCAAGACGCTCTCGGATTACACCGGACAGGAAAAGGCAAAGGGAAACCTTTCGGTCTATATTGAGGCGGCCAGACGGCGCAATGAGCCCTTGGACCACGTGCTGCTCTACGGGCCGCCGGGACTTGGCAAGACGACGCTCGCGGGCGTCATTGCAAACGAGATGGGCTCCGGCATCCGCATCACTTCGGGCCCGGCCATCGAAAAGGCGGGCGATTTGGCGGCGTTACTCACGAACCTCGCGCCGGGCGATATTCTGTTCATCGACGAAATTCACCGGCTCAACCGCGCGGTCGAGGAAATTCTCTATCCCGCGATGGAGGACTACGCGATCGATATCATCATCGGAAAAGGGCCGTCTGCAAACTCCATCCGGCTCGATCTGCCGCGCTTTACCTTAATCGGCGCGACGACGCGCGCGGGGCAGCTCTCGAGTCCGCTTCGCGACCGCTTCGGCGTGCAGCTGCGGCTGGAATTATACACGAACGAGGAGCTGAGCCGGATCGTGACGCGTTCGGCGGCGCTGTTAGGAATTGAAATTGACCCGGCGGGCGCGATGGAGATTGCCTCGCGCTCGAGAGGCACGCCGCGTATTGCGAACCGGCTTCTTCGCCGCGTGCGCGATTTTGCGCAGGTCTACTATGACGGCGTCATCACCAAGGAAGCGGCGGACCACGCGCTGGGGAAGCTGGAGGTCGACCATCTGGGGCTCGACGCCATCGACCGGCGCATGCTCACGGCCATCATCCGCAATTACGGCGGAGGCCCTGTCGGCCTTGAAACGCTCGCGGCGACCATCGGCGAGGAGGCCGTGACGCTCGAGGACGTGTATGAGCCGTACTTGATGCAAATTGGATTTTTGACGCGCACGCCGAGAGGCCGCTGCGTGACGCAGCTCGCGTATGAGCATCTGCATCTGCCCGCGCCGCAGAGCGCGCAGGGTGAGCAGCTTAGTTTTTGAGTAAGAAGGGTATTTCGTATGGGAAAACTATTTGGAACCGACGGCATTCGCGGCGTTGCGAACGAGACGCTGACGTGCCATCTTGCGTACCGGGTCGGTCAGGCGGCGGCCATCAGTCTTGGAAGCTTCGAGGGAAAGCGCCCGAAGGTCGTCATCGGCAAGGATACGCGCATTTCTTCTGATATGCTGGAAGCGGCGCTTCTCGCGGGTCTTACGGCCAGCGGCTGCGACGCGGTAAAGCTCGGCGTGATTCCGACCCCGGCGGTGGCATACTTAACGGTGCGCGAGCACGCGGACGCGGGCATTGTGATCTCCGCGTCGCACAATCCCTTTGAGCACAACGGCATTAAAATGTTCTCCTCGCGCGGCTTTAAGCTCAGCGACGAGTTGGAGGCAAACATCGAATCGCTCATTTTGCAGGAGGGCGAGCTTCCTGTGAAAACGCACGGCGAGATCGGAAGAATTTCCGACGGCGCGGGGCTTATGGACGCGTATCTTGACCATCTGGCCTTGACGGTGGACGGCCTCAAGCCCATTAAGGTCGTCTTCGACTGCGCCAACGGCGCGGCCAGCGCGACGGCACGGAAGCTGTTCTCCCGTTTCCCGTTGGAGGCGACGTATTTAAGCGCAGACCCTGACGGCGTGAACATCAACGATGGCTGCGGCTCAACGCATCTTGGAAAGCTCGCGAAAGCCGTTGTGGACGGCGGATACGATCTTGGCCTTGCGTTTGACGGCGATGCCGACCGGTGTCTGGCCGTTGACGAAACAGGCGAGGAAATTGACGGCGACCAGATCATGGCGGTCTGTGCAGAGTATTTGACTGCGCAGGGGAAGCTAAAGTCCGAGGGCTTTGTGGCGACGGTGATGTCGAACCTCGGCCTTCATAAATTCTGCGAGGAAAATCACCTGAAACTTTTGTGCGCTGCGGTCGGCGACCGGAATGTTCTGGAGCTGATGCAGAAAGAATCGATGGTGCTCGGCGGCGAGCAGTCGGGGCACATCATCTTCTTAGAGCACATGACGACCGGCGACGGTCAGCTTGCGGCGCTGCAATTTTTGTCGATCTTGGGACAAAGCGGCAAGAAGGCCAGCGAGCTGGCGGGCCAGATCACCCACTATCCGCAGCTGCTGCAAAATGTAAAGGTTGGCTCCAACGAGGAAAAGACCGCGATTTTAAACAGCGCCGAGCTTGCCGCGATTGTCGCGCGCGAGGAGGAAAGACTTGCGGGTCACGGACGGATTTTGCTGCGCGCGTCAGGCACAGAGCCGCTCATTCGTGTTATGGCCGAGGCGGATACACAAGATCTTGCGGAATTGGTCGTAAAAACGCTGGTACAAGCCGTCGAAAACATACAAAAAATTCTAAATAAATAAAAAGAGTTTTATTTACTATTGACAAATGGAAAAAGCTTGCATATAATATAAAGGTAGGACGGTGGCCGGAGCCGAGTCCAGTGTCATAAAATTCCGGTACACAGCCTTGTTGATTCTTTCGGATATTCTTTGTACCCTCTCTTCGTGTACAGACCCCAGGAGAACACACGGCAAATCTCAGCGCATCCAGCTTCTTGCTGATGGCATATAATAGTCCCAGTTTCCGGGGCAAATCATTTTCGCTAAAAAAGAGAGGTAACATCAAAATGTACGAAGACAAAACTTTGGTCTGTAAAGAATGTGGCAAGGAATTCGTTTTCACCGCCGGTGAGCAGGAATTCTACGCAGAAAGAGGCTTCCAGAACGAGCCCCAGCGCTGCAAGGCTTGCCGCGATGCCCGCAAGACCGCGACCCGTGGCCCCAGAGAGTACTTCACCGCGACCTGCGCTGCCTGCGGCGGCGAAGCTCGTGTTCCCTTTGAGCCGAAGTCCGATCGTCCCGTCTACTGCAGCGACTGCTTCGCTCGCATGAAGGCACAGGGCTAATTTCTTAGTCAGCATACTGAAAAGCGGAAGGTAAAACCTTCCGCTTTTTTGTATAAGGAAATCGCCTCTGTACTGCGGTACAGAGGCGATATTTTGCTATCTTTCTTCTCGGAAATAGGCAAGACCCAGCGACTGGGGCGGCTGATCCTCGCGCTTTTTGCGGAGCGAGACGATGATCAGAACGACCAGTGTGACCACGTACGGAAGCATCTTATAGAGCTCCTTGATGGCAAGGTTCGTGCCGGTGGGGATGAAGATGTAGAGAATGTAGCAGCCGCCGAAAAGGATGGAGGCAAGCACGCTTACATTCGGACGCCAGATCGTGAAGATGACGAGGGCGATGGCCAGCCAGCCGCGGTCGCCGAACGCGTTATTCGACCACACGCCGCAGGCATAGTCCATGACGTAGTACAATCCGCCGAGACCCGCGATCATGCTGCCGACGCAGGTTGCGAGGTACTTATACTTCGTGACATTGATGCCGGCTGCGTCCGCAGTCGCGGCGCTCTCGCCGACGGCGCGCAGATGAAGACCGGCGCGCGTGTGCTTGAGGAAGTAGGAAGCGAGAAGCGCAATGACAATCGCGAGGTAAGCCAGGAAGCCATAGGACAGGAAGACCTGACCAAACCAGCCGGTCGTCTCGGCGATGGGTAGCGACTTACTGAAATAGGCGCTCGTTGCAGACAGCGCGATGGACGGGACCTCACTGCCGGAGAGCTTGATGAGAGAGCCGCCGAAAAAGTTGCCGACGCCGACGCCGAACGTGGTAAGGGCAAGACCGGTCACGTTCTGGTTCGCGCGAAGCGTAACCGTCAGCAGGCAGTAAATCAGGCCCATGAGAAGCGAGCCTGCCAGCGAGCAGAGCATCGGAATACCGATGGCGGCCAGCGCGCTCATTTCGGCTGCGGGAACGGCCTGCTCATAGAAGAACGCGCCAATAACGCCGCAGATACCGCCGACATACATGACGCCCGGGATGCCGAGGTTCAGGTTGCCGGATTTTTCGGTGAGGATCTCACCGGTGCTGCCGTAGAGAAGGGGAATGCCCTGCATGACGGCGCGCGGAAGGAACGAAGCAAAATCAAACATCTCTTACGCCTCCTTTTTGCTCGTGCGCAGACTGACCTTATAGGTGAGGAAGAACTCACTGCCGATGATGAAGAACAGGATGATACCGGTCAGAATGTCGGCGAAGGAATGGTTGAGGGAGAATACGCTGGAAATTTCGCTCGCGCCTCGGCTGAGGACGACGAGAAGCAGGCTCGTAAAGACCATGACGATGGGGTTGAACTTCGCCAGCCACGAGACCATGACGGCCGTGAAGCCGCGTCCGCCGACGATGGTGGTGGTGAGGGTGTGGTCGGTGCCTGCCGTTAAAAGCAAGCCCATCAGGCCGCAGACCGCGCCGGAGAGCACCATGGTGCGGATGATGACGCGCTCGACCTTGATGCCCGCGTAGCTCGCGGTGCGCTGGCTCTCGCCGACGACGGCGATCTCATAGCCGTGCTTGCTGTAGGTGAGGTAGATGTACATGAGAATGGTCATGACCGCAACGACCAGAATGGTCAGCAGGTACTGCTTGCCGCCGATGACGGGAAGCCAGCCGGCCTCGGAGTTCTGGTTGATGATGCCGATCTTGCCCGCGCCCTTCGGCACCTCCCAGATGATGATGAAGAACGCGGCGAGCTGGGTCGCGATGTAGTTCATCATGAGGGTGAAAAGCGTCTCGTTGGTGTTCCACTTCGCCTTGAAAAACGACGGAAGGAAGCCCCACAGAGCGCCCGCTGCCAGAGCTGCGGCGAGCATGACGAGAATCAGAACGCCGTTCGGGAGCTTGTCGCCGAGCACGATCATACATGCCGCGGTCGCAAGACAGCCGATGAGCACCTGACCTTCTGCGCCGATGTTCCAGAAGCGCATTTTAAACGCCGGTGTGACGGCGAGGGAAATGCCGAGCAGAACGGCGAGGTTCTGGAACGTGACCCACGATTTTCTCGCGGTGCCGAACGCGCCGTAGAAGATGGTGCCGTAAATGCTGATGGGGTTTTCGCCTGTGAGAAGCATCGTGACGAGCGCGCAGACGATGAGCGCCAGAAGGATCGCGCCGCCGCAGATGAGCACGCGCTGGTACCAGGGGAGCGCGTCGCGCTTGGAGATATGGAACAGGGACTGTTTATGCATCGACTTTTCCTCCTCTCACGAGGGTCATGAGGCTGCCGATCTGGCGCTTGTCGGTGGTTCTCGCGTCGACCACGCCGGAAACCTGACCGCCGCACAGAACGACAATCCGGTCGCACAGCTCGAGCAGAACGTCGAGGTCTTCGCCGACATACACAACGGCGACGCCGCGCATTTTCTGCTCGGTCAGCAGATTATAGATGGTGTAGGACGTGTTGATATCGAGGCCGCGCACGGCGTAGGCGGTCATCAGAACGGCAGGGGACTGCGCGATCTCACGGCCGACCAGAACCTTCTGCACGTTGCCGCCGGACATGCGCCGGACGGGGAAGTTCGTGCTGGGGGTCACGACGCCGAGCTCGTTCCAGATGCGGTTTGCAAGCGCTTCGGGATCCTTGCGGTTTAAGAAGATGCTTGCGCCCTTGCGCCACGAACGGAGCATCATGTTGCCCGTCATGCCCATCGAGCCGACCAGACCCATACCCAGACGATCCTCGGGGACGAACGACATGGCGATACCGTTTTTGCGGATGTTCATGGGGTCGAGGCCCACAAGCTGCTTGGGCTTGTCCGCGCCGGGAGCGTAATACTGGATGGAGCCTTCGGCCACGGGGTAAAGACCCGCGATGGACTCGAGAAGCTCTCTCTGGCCGCTGCCTGCGATGCCCGCGATGCCGAGGACTTCGCCGGCGTTGATGGTGAACGACACGTCGTCGAGGCGTTTGACGCCAAGCTCATCGTAGGCGGTGAGGCCCTCAATGACCAGTCTCGGCTCTACGTTTACGGGCTCCGGACGGTCGATGTTCAGCGCGACCGCGTGGCCGACCATCATGTCGGTCAGAGACTGCTGGTCAGCGTCCTTCGTGAGAACGTCGCCGATGTACTCGCCCTTTCTCAGAACCGCAACGCGGTCGGAGACATCGAGCACCTCGTGGAGCTTGTGGGTGATGATGATGAGCGACTTGCCGTCGGATTTCATGTTGCGCATGATCTGGAAGAGCTTGTCGGTCTCCTGCGGGGTCAGAACCGCGGTCGGCTCGTCGAGGATCAGAATATCCGCACCGCGATAGAGCACCTTGACGATCTCGACCGTCTGCTTCTGCGAGACGGACATGTCGTAAATTTTCTGGTTGGGGTCAATGTCGAAGCCGTATTTGTCGCAGATCTCCTTGACTTTACGGGTCGCCTCGGGGATGTTCATCCGGCCGGGCTCGTCCAGACCGAGGATGATGTTTTCCGTGGCGGTGAAGACATCAACGAGCTTGAAGTGCTGGTGGATCATGCCGATACCGTGAGCAAAGGCGTCTTTCGGAGAGCCGATCGTAACCGGTTCACCGTGAATGTAGATTTGCCCCTCATCGGGGAAGTAGATGCCGGAGAGCATGTTCATCAGCGTTGTTTTGCCGCTGCCGTTTTCGCCGAGCAAAGACAGGATCTCGCCCTCGTGCAGCTCCAGGTTCACGGCGTTGTTGGCCGTCACCTTTCCAAACCGCTTTGTAATATTCTCCATCCTAACTGCGCATTCAGATCCCAAGGCGGTCACCCTTTCTTTGTGGGAGGAAAGTCGTCTCCCGATTTTTGTAAGTACACATGTATTCTACCATACCGGAACGCAAAAGTAAATAATATGACCAAAAATTTTTTAAGTTCATCAAAAAATTTGTCATGTTTCCATAATGGAAATCGGGCTGCCGAAAGGCAGCCCGATCTGGATTGCAAGAAGTTTTAGAATGCGGTGTCGAGCAGCGTGATGCCGTCGATGTTCAGCTGGAAGTACGGAGCCGAACGGAAGGTGGACTCTGCGAAGTAGCCGTCAACGATCGCCTCAGTATCGGGCGTGTAGTCGGCGTCGGTGTCAACGTCAGCCATGGAAGAGGTGAGCTGCTGGCCGTCAACGGTGAAGGTGGTCACGTCGTAGACATGGCGGGTGCCAGCCTCGAGCTCGGCCTTGGCAGCCTCAACGGCTTCCGCAGTGCCGGCAGCGACGACGTTCTCGTTGAGCTCGGTCAGGACGACGGAGCCGGTAGCAAGCGTGCCGGTCCAGTCAGCGTCGATGGGTTCGCCGTTCATTGCAGCGGAGATCGCGTACTTGTAGTACGGAGCCCAGTCGATACGGGAAGAAACGAGGTAGGTGTTCGGGCAGGCAGCCATGGTCGAGCCGTTGTAGGAAACGTCGGGGACACCGGCGGTCTCGCAGGCGGTCGGAGCGCCCATGGAGTCAGCATGCTGGCTGATGAGCTTGCAGCCGTTGTTGATGAGCTTCTGCGCGCCTTCCTTTTCAGCGGTCTCGTCGTACCAGCTGCCGGTGAAGGTGACTTCCATCGTCACGGTCGGGCAGACGGAGCGGGCGCCCAGGAAGAAGGAGGTGTAGCCGGAGATAACCTCGGCGTAGGTGAAAGCGCCGACGTAGCCGATCTTGGCCTCTTCTGCGGTGAATTCGCCAGCTTCGATCATCTCGTTGAGCTTCATGCCTGCAACGATACCGGCGAGGTAACGGCCTTCATAGATGGAAGCGAAGGCGTTGTGGTAGTTGGCAAGGTTCTCGGTGTGCGCCTTCGTGCCGGTGGAGTGGCAGAACTGGACGTCCGGGAATTCCTTGGCAGCCTGGATCATGTAGTCCTCATGGCCGAAGGAGTCGGCGAAGACGATGTTGCAGCCAGCGTCAGCCAGATCAGCAGCAGCGTCGTAGCATTCCTGACCTTCAGGAACGTTCGTCTTGATGACGTACTCTACGCCAAGAGCCTCGGCGGCTTCCTTCGCGCCGTTGATGAAGTTCAGGTCGTAGGTGGAGTTTTCATCATGGAGCATGATGAAGCCAACCTTGAAGTCAGCGGGAGCGGCCGTCTCGGCGGCGGGCTCTTCGGTAGCCTCCTCGGTCTTTTCTTCGGTTGCGGTTTCGGTGGCTGCGGTTTCGGTCTTGGTTTCCTCAGCGGGAGCGTCGGTCTTAGCCGCACAGGCTACCAGCGCAAAAACCATAACCAGCGCCAGAAGCAGGGCAATGATCTTTTTCATTTCAGCGATTCCTCCTAAATATTTTGTGGATGCACTGACATGCACGCGAATCAGAAAAACTTTTTGCGTGCCGGTCAAGTGCCTTCATTTTACACGATTTATGCAAAGAATGCAATCCCCTTTCAAAAAAATATTTAGCTTTTGTATGGTTTTACGGGAATTCGGCCATGCTGACCTAACAAATTTTTAGATTTCTCGGGCTTTTGTAAATCATGCACGCAAACAGCCTGTTCAAATTGTCTAAGATGCCACTTCCGAATTCGGCGACGCTGTACGCCTTTCACAACGAACCTAAAAAATTTTTAGCTTTTTGAGCGACCTGTCCTTTTGCGCAAGCAAAGGGGGCGGAATTCGTGAAGTTTGACGAAAGACCGGCGTGGAAAACGGGGCGGAAACATGATATGATAGACTGGCAACAGAAAAACCTGTCCGCGTGTGCCGATATGCCTGCGCGGCTTTTGAAAGAGGGAGTATTCATGCACGAACCGTTCTTCCTGCGCGGGACGCTTTTATACAGCAGCAGCCCGGATACCATTGAAATATTGGACGATGGCTGGCTCCTTTGCCGAAACGGCAAGGCGGCGGGTGTGTTCCGGCAGAAGCCCGAGCGGTTCAAGAATCTGGACGTGCTCGACTATTCGGGAAAGCTCATCATTCCCGGCATGACGGATCTTCATCTGCACGCGCCGCAGTTTTCCTTCCGCAGCCTCGGCATGGATTTGGAGCTTCTCGACTGGCTGAATACCTATACCTTCCCAGAGGAAGCGAAATACGAGGACCTTTCCTATGCCGAAACGGCCTATGAGAGCTTTGTGACGCGGCTTACGCGCAGCACGACCACGCGCGCGTGCATCTTCGCGACGCTCCATCTGCCCGCGACGCTCCTTCTCATGCAGAAATTGGAGGACGCGGGCCTCGATACCTATGTCGGCAAGGTCAACATGAACCGCAATTGCCCGGCCTACCTTCGCGAGATTTCGACGAATCAGGCCATCCGGGACACAGAGAGCTGGGCCTTGCAGTCGCGCGAGCGCTTTGTGCGCACGAAGCCGATTTTAACGCCGCGCTTTATTCCGTCTTGTACAGACGATTTAATGTATGCCCTCGCCCGCCTGCGCGCGAAATACGACCTTCCCGTGCAGAGCCATTTGTCTGAAAACCTCGGTGAGATCGACTGGGTGAGAGAGCTCTGCCCAAGGTCTAAATTCTACGGCGACGCATACGACCAGTTCGGTATGTTCGGGGGAGATTACCCCTGCATCATGGCGCACTGCGTACACTCAAATGAGGCCGAGCAGGAGCTGATGCTGAAACGCGGCGTTTATATCGCGCACTCGCCGGAATCGAACATGAACCTTGCCTCCGGCGTTGCGCCGGTCAACCAGTTCATCGACCGGGGGCTTCATGTGGGTCTGGCCACGGACGTTGCGGGCGGCAGCCATGAGAGTATGCTCAAGGCGATGATGCACGCTATTCAGGCCTCAAAGCTTCGGTGGAGGCTTCTCGATCAGAACGTGAAGCCGCTGAGCTTCGAGCGCGCGTTCTATCTTGCCACGATGGGCGGCGGCCAGTTCTTCGGCAAGGTCGGATCGTTTTTGGATGGGTACGAGCTCGACGCGATCGTGCTGGATGATGAGAGCCTCGAGCACCCGCAGCCGCTTTCCCCGCACGCGCGGCTCGAGCGCATGGTCTACCTCGCCGACGAGCGGAACATCTGCGCGAAGTTCGTCTCCGGCCGGAAAATTCTATAATGAAAAACCAATCCCCGGGCGGCTGTCCGGGGATTTTTACCGGTTTTTTACGAGTTTTGCGTTGGAATTTGGGCGCTTGGTTACTTGTATGGTGTTCGGTTGCGTGGTATAATATTGCATTGGAAAACAGAAATATGGCGCGGCGGCAAAACCGCGCCGGAGAGACAGAGGAACAGGCGATGAAGGTAGCGGACATTCACGCGCATATCTTCCCGGAGAAGCTGGCGGATAAAGCGCCGGCCTCCATCAGCGCGTTTTACGGCGGCATGGATGTTGCCTGCCACCCGGCGACGGCGGAGAATCTGGTAAAATTCGAGCACGAGGCCGGGATCACGCGCTTTGTCATGAGCAATTCCGCGACGAGCGCGCATCAGGTGCGCAGCATCAATGACTTTTTGCCGCAGGCGGTAAAGGACGTGCCGGGTGCGATTGCATTCGGGTCGATTTTCCCCGGCATGGATGGCGCGGAGGAGGAGCTCGAGCGGGCAAAGGCCCTCGGAATCCGGGGCCTCAAGGTGCATCCGGATTTTCAGAAGGTGCCCATCGACGAGCCGTGCGGCGTGCCGGTCTACCGGAAAGCGGCCAAGCTGGGACTCCCGGTGCTCTTTCATATGGGGGACAACCGGTACGATTACTCGACGCCCGAGCGGCTTTTGAATTTGCTCCGGCAGGTTCCCGACTTGCAGGTCATCGCCGCGCACTTTGGCGGCTGGCTCGCGTGGGAGCATTCGTATGAATGCCCGCTGCCAAGCTGTGTATTGTATGACACGTCGAGCACGCTTCCGATGATCCCGCGCGAGATGGTGCTGCGGATGTTGGATCGGTTCGGCCCCGAGCGGTTCTTGTTCGGGACAGATTTTCCGATGTGGTCTCCGAAGGAAGAGCTGGCGCGGTTTTTGGCGCTGGGACTGGGAGACGACGTGAACGAGAAGATTTTGTATGGAAACTTTATGAAGCTGTTCGATCTGCATGATGTGGAGGAAACGGCGGAGGGAGGATAAGATGTATCAGATCGGTGTGGATATCGGCGGAACCAATATTAAAGTAGGCCTTGTGAATGAGACCATGGAGCTGGTGCAGACGTGCAGCGTCCGCTTCCCGCACGACGGCGCGCGCAGTGTGGTCAAGACGATCGAAGAAGCGGTCGACTTTTTGCTGCGGCAGCAGGCGATTGCGCGGAAGGACGTAGAGAGCGTCGGCATTGTCGTTCCCGGCAGCATCGACCAGAAGGGCGAGCGCGTGATCGACGCGTATAATCTCGGCTTTCACGACGTGCCCCTGAAAGCGCTTGCGCAGGAGGCATTCGGGGAGATTCCTGTGTATCTTGCCAATGACGCAAACGGTGCGGCGCTGGCTGAGCTCTACGCGGGCGCGTTCCGCGGCTGCAAGACGGCGGTTCTGTTCACGCTCGGCACGGGGCTTGGCGGTGGCATCATTTTAGGCGGCCACATGTTCAACGGCGGCATGAACCAGGGCGTGGAGCTCGGGCACATGTACCTTGTAAACGGCGGTGAGCACTGTACCTGCGGCAACGACGGCTGCATGGAGGCCTACTGCGCGGCGAGCGCTCTGGCACGCGACGGACAGCGGGCAATGAAAAAGCACCCCGAGAGCCTCATCGCCGCGCGCGCGGGCGGGAGCCCGGAGAATGTAGATGCAAAGCTCGTCATCGACTGCGCAAAAGAAGGCGATGAAACGGCAAAGGCTGTGTTCGATCAATATATCGACAGCCTGTCCTCCGCCTGCGCCTCTATTTATAATCTGCTTGACCCGGAGGTTATTGCCATCGGCGGCGGCGTGTGTGGTGCGGGGGAATTCCTCTTTGCTCCGCTGCGCGAAAAGACGACGGGCAAATGCTTCTATAAGACGCACGGAAAGCTCGTCCCGGCAGAGCTTGGCAACGACGCGGGTATGATCGGCGCGGCCATGCTCCACAAGGATGCGCAGTAACACTTCTTTATAATATTGTTGAAAACCTGAAACCTGAGTTTGGAGGGAATATACTATGGTAAGAATTGATTTGAGCGGCGCGAAGGAATTTACGCCCAATGTGTCGAACGAAGAAAAGGCGTTGGACGCGATTCGGAAGCTGAAGGACGGCTCCGGCGCGGGCAGCGATTTCATCGGCTGGGTCGACCTGCCGGTAAGCTACGACAAGGACGAGTTCGCCCGTATCCAGAAGGCGGCGAAGAAAATCCAGTCGGACTCCAAAGCCCTCGTCGTCATCGGCATCGGCGGCAGCTACTTGGGCGCGCGTGCGGTCATTGAGCTTCTCAAGAGCCCGAACTACAACATGCTCCAGAAGTCGACCCCGGACATCTACTTTGCCGGCAACGGCATTTCGTCCGACGCGCTGACGGAGATCATCGCTATGATCGGCGCGCGCGATTTCTCTGTGAACGTCATCTCAAAGTCCGGCACGACGACCGAGCCTGCGATCGCGTTCCGTATTTTCAAGGAGCTTCTCGAGAAGAAATACGGCAAAGAGGGCGCGCGCGAGCGGATCTATGCTACGACCGACAAGGCAAAGGGTGCGCTCAAGACGCTCGCGACCAAAGAAGGCTACGAGACCTTCGTCGTGCCCGACGATGTGGGTGGCCGGTACTCGGTCCTGACGGCAGTCGGCCTTCTTCCCATCGCGGTCAGCGGTATTGACATCGAAAAGCTCATGCAGGGTGCGGCTAAGGAGCGCGAGGAAGCACTGTCGAAGGGCCTTGAGAGCGCCGAGGCGCAGTACGCGATGAGCCGCCAGAAGCTCTCCGACGCGGGAAAGCATGTGGAAATTTTAGCTGCCTATGAGCCCTCGTTCCGATTTATGGCCGAGTGGTGGAAGCAGCTCTACGGCGAGTCGGAAGGCAAGGACCAGACCGGCATTTTCCCGGCCTCCGTCGACCTCACGCCCGACCTGCACTCCATGGGACAGTATATGCAGGAAGGCAGAAGAATGCTTCAGGAGACGGTCGTCTTCTTCGACAAGGCCAGAACGTCGATCGCCGTTCCGTCGGATGAAGAAAATCTGGACGGACTCAACTATCTGGCTGGCCGTGAGATGAGCTATATCAACGAAAAGGCCATGCAGGCGACCAAGGCCGCGCATATCTCCGGCGGCGTGCCAGTGACGGAAATCCGCCTGCCCGAGATCAGCGAAGAGACCGTTGGCGCACTCATCTACTTCTTCGAGTATGCCTGCGGCGTGTCCGGCTATATCTCCGGCGTGAACCCCTTCAACCAGCCCGGCGTGGAGGCTTATAAGAAAAACATGTTCCGCCTACTCGGCAAGCCCGGCTACGAGGCATAAAAATAACCGGGGACGTGTATATATTCCGTAGGGGCGGCCCTGTCCGCCTGCGAAAAATCCACCGAAACGTGAAACCCATCGGCGAATTCGTACTGCCAAAGGGCGGACAGAGGCGTCCGCCCCTACAGGGGTTTGAAAGTTTCCGAGGTTTGCGTAGGAGACGATGCCTACATCGTCCCGGCAGAATGCACTGATTTTACGGAAATCCCCGGCGAATTCGAGCGTGCCATCGGGTCGATGTGGGCATCGACCCCTACGAACCTCCCGGAAGGGGTCGAACATCCCGGAAAATTGCATAAAAATCACCGGCTCGGCTGTTTTGGCAGTCGAGCCGGTTTTCTAGTTCCGGTAGGGGAGATAGTCCAGAAAGCAGCGGACGGCAAGCGGCGTGGGCGCGTCTTTGCGCAGCGCAAGACCGAGCGTCCGGCTGGCCGGAACGCCGAGCGGGCGGATGGCGATTTTGTAGGGAATCCGGCGCAGGATTAGTCCCGGGAGGATACTGAGCCCGAGCCCGCTCGACCATCGACATGACCGCGTAATCGTCCACCGTGCGAAGCTGCACGTGCGGCTGGAGCTTGTGGCGCTGTAAATTGCCCAAGAAGAAAGGAACTCCCGCTTACGAGCGTAAGCGGGAGTTTTGCGGTGTTACAGTGCAATGGGGCGCTCAAATGGTACGCTCCAGAGCCTTGTACAAGTAAGAGCTTCTGAACCAAATCCTCCAAATTCGGAACTTTTTCGCTGATTTTTCTCATTCGCATAATCGTCCTCCAAATTTGCAGACCTTTGTCCCTAAAGGTCTAATTTGGGAAAAACCGCAAGCATCGGACTTGATATTCTGAACTTTTTGAGAAATAAAAAAGAGAAATCCAAGCAAAACGCTCGGATTTCTCAACTTTGTGTCATGCGAACACTATGGATCAATGGTTTATTTTTTAGACTTCTTATCGTTATCTGCAAAATTCTCAGCGCTTTCAATCAGTTTTGTCACGACCTGATTGAGCTGTGCGACATTCTTTGCTGAAATCACAGGAACGCCAGTCCGTTCTTCCACGGCTTTTCTGGCGATGCCAGCTGCTTCACCGCCCTCACGGGCAACGGATAGGTTCTCGGAAAATGTGGCAGGTGCTTTCTGCTTAGAGATCTCCGTGGTCGTGGCTTCGGCCAGCATATTGAGAACCAACTCCAGCGTCGTCATGTTGTCGCGCAGGTTTTCTTTCTTCAAGCCCTTGAGATTTTTATACTGCCGCGTGTTCATGCCGGACCACGCTTTTATAATCTCGTCGGTCAGAATCGCGTATTCCACGCCTTTCTGTACCCCGCGCGCATCCCATTCATCGGTCAGTTCCTTGCGCACCTGAATGGCTTGCAGGCGCTGGTTGATCCATTCGCGGCTGTAGCCTTTCTTGAGATAGGTTTCCAACGCGCGGTCGATTGTTAGCTCCGGATCGATGGTTTCCTCGATTCGCTCCCGGCCGACCTGTGCCAGCCAGAGCTTGAACGGCTCGGCTTTCGGTGAGGGAATGGACTGGATGATGCGCAGGAGTTGTTCGGTGTCGGCTACGTCGGTATTGTAGCGTTTTCCGTCCTTTGGCGACTTCAGTTTCAGTTGCTGACAATTTGTCAGCAACTGATCTGCACCTTCTTCTTTAAGCCGCTGCTTCAGTTTTGCCCAATAGTTACTTGCACCGCGCTGATCCGGCTGATCGGTCAGCACAGCTACAACATCGACGATGGAAAAGTACCATTCTTCTTTTTCTGCATCCCATGCGGTACGGATGCGCTTGTTCTCAAAAAGCTGAATCTGATCATTCTGCGCCATTCCATTCACCTCGTTCCAGTCATAATTCTTTCAGCAGCCCCTGGCACCCTTCCAACACGTCCCGCCAAGTCGCTTCAAAATCGCCTGTGTACCACGGGTCTGCCACATTGCCGGGGCGGGCGGTATGATCCATCAGGAGGGACATCTTGCCGGCATAATCGCCGCCGCAGATGCGGTGCATATCCCGCAGGTTGGCACTGTCCATACCAATCAGCAGATCGTATTCGTCGTAGTCGCGGCTCGTCAGCTGCCGCGCTGCATGACCGCTGCAATTGATCCCATGTTCCGCTAGTTTGCGCCGCGCCGGAGGATAAACCGGATTGCCAAGTTCTTCCCTGCTGGTTGCCGCCGACTCGATATGAATCTGTGATGCCAGCCCCGCTTTTTTCACCAAGTCCTTCATCACAAACTCCGCCATCGGACTGCGGCAGATATTTCCATGGCAGATAAACAGGATATTCTTCACGCTGCATTCTCTCCGAACATTCATCATTTTCTTTAGTATACCAGTCCTGCTTGCTTTCGTCGAGAGATATTTCCAAATGTGCGGCAGATTCTATCATCCGCAGAAGCTCTGCCTTAGATAGACCGCCTACGTTGGCTTTCTGGAGATACCAGCATCTTGCATCCATTGTCAACTCCGATTCCATAATGACCACGTTCAGTGTCCAGCCGATTTTCATTGCCAGCCGGAGGAGCGTTTGGTCATTTTCATAAATCTTGTAAAAATCGCGCATCCGGCGCACGTTGCGCGGGGAAAAGCCTGTGCGGTCAGGGAAATTCGCCTGCATGAATTCTGCGGCTGCGACTGCCGCGCCCTTCTCTGGGCACTGGTTAATGACCTTGCCGATGGCATACACTTCTTCCATCTGCGGAAGATTCTGCGCAAGAATTGCGGTCAATTCCCGATGCATTGTGCCGTAATCCACAGGTTTTCTGACGTTCATGGCTTCTCCTTTCCGCGCTGACGCGCATCGTATATTTCGTCGTTTTGCGAATAGCCTGCTACAATATTTTGTGGTATGATTGCCCCGTTCGTTTGATTCTTGCGAGGGAGGAGCAGTCATGCAGTATACCGATAACGAAGCCGCCCTGATCGGTGGCCTGATTTCAACTTATTTCTTTCAGCCTGCTGTGTCTGCATCCTTGAAGGATGCCTATAGCCGCGTTTTGGAGCATCTGCACCAGAACGCCCTCACTTCCTCTGACCTTCAGCAGATCCGAAAGGCTGTGAATTTTCTGATGCCCATGTGCCAAGCAAACCGGCAGACGCAGCGGGAGCTTATGGGTATCAACGCACGGACAACGGCGCTTTTGAACACCTCACGGCAATTGTGAGTCAAAACCTCCGGCTAAGCCGGAGGCTTGAATAAGCCCTAGAAGGGCTTTATACAGACGCAGCCCCTGAAGGGGCGCCGAATGGTTTGCCGACCGCATTCCTTCCTCCGGCTGCCCCTGAAGGAGCTCTCTTTACGCCTTCTGGTTCACGCTACCCGTAAACGGGTCTACGAACTCCTTCATCCCGAGCTGATCTGCGATC
Organism: Oscillospiraceae bacterium; assembly: GCA_916988195.3. Taxonomy (GTDB): domain Bacteria; phylum Bacillota; class Clostridia; order Oscillospirales; family Oscillospiraceae; genus CAG-170. The sequence continues at coordinate 4,907 of CAKASQ030000014.1, read as the reverse complement.
TGATCCTCGGTTAACTGGTTCTTTATGTACTCCTGTATCTGCTTTTTATTCCTTCCTACCGTATCCACATAATATCCTCGTGCCCAGAAATGCCGGTTTCCGTACTTGTACTTGAGATTTGCGTGCCTGTCGAATATCATAAGACTGCTCTTCCCTTTGAGATACCCCATGATCTGTGATACGCTATACTTTGGCGGGATGCTGATGAGCATATGCACGTGGTCCGTGCATAGCTGCGCCTCTATGATCTCGATCCCCTTCTGCTGGCATAGCTGCCGCAGTATTTTCCCGATGTCTACCTTGATCTCTCCGTAGATCGTTAATCTCCGATATTTTGGTGCAAAGACGACGTGGTATTGACATCTCCACGTCGTATGGTCTAAACTGTTAATGTCTTTTTCTTTCACGCGAAAGACCTCCCTGTTTTGATTGTTGTGTGGTCGGCAAACCACTTCTAATCTAACAGGGAGCTTTTTTCTTGTCTACGCCACTCCTCGCTGGAAGCTATTTTTTTACCCCCGACATAGCCGGGGGTTGTCTTTGGTACAACCAATAACGTAAAGGCACGACGAAATGTCGTGCCTTTGCTGTATCATTTATATGATGGTTCAATGCAGGAGCTCTGGCTTTCCAGCACTCTTTTTTGCACTCGTTTTCGTGGCAAGAACTTTACTTGCCCACGCAAAGAAGTACGGCACGGAATCGAACAGGTAGCTGGACTTCATCAGCTCGTCCAGCAGTTCTTCCATTGTAAACGGCTGGTAGCCGTAGGGACTCATCTCATCCATGTAATCGTACAGCTGGTCACGCGCCGCCGCCCGCAGGAACTTCTTCGTGTCCTTGTTCACTTTTGCAAGACGCTTGATGTAGTCCTCTGCCTTATCAAACTGGTTCAGCTTGTAGTACAGAACCGCCAGCGGCAGGAGCATCTGCGTTTCTTCGTAGGAGTCAAACTGCTTATGAAGCGCCAGCGCGTGCAGTTCGTCCTCCATATAGGCATACAGGTGCATCAGCTGATAGCGGACGCCAAGGTTATCGTTCTCGCACAGCGCCAGAAGGCGCTGCCCCTCGTCGATCGCCCGGCGCATCATGCCGCAGGAGATCAGCACATCGAAGTATGTATAGCGCACGCGCATATACGGTCTGGTTTCAGGCGCTGTCCAAAACTCGCCGGCATGCTCCTTGAACGCGCCGGCCTTTTCCATCTGCTTGTCCGCTGTGTCGAGCAGTTCCTGCAAGGCAAGCCGCTGTTCGTCCAACTCTTCTTCCGTCGTGCGCGTGATGAGCTGTAGTCTGGCATCCAGATTGTCTGGCTCCAGCGCCAAAGCCTTGTGGAGATATTCCACGCACTTTTTCTTCGACGTGGCCTGCTCGGCGAGATCCAGATAATCGTCAGACGTTTCTGGCGCAGAATCTTTCTGGTCGTTGCATTTCCGGTTGTATTCCGCAAAGAACCGCTCCGTCAGAGCATCCACGTCAGCTTCATCCGCCGCGTCCTCTGCGTGAGCATCCAGGAATTTCTGTAATTCTTTCAAAACCTTTTCTGTCTCTCTGCTCATTGTATGATGCCTCCCGTATCTGTTATGTGGATGGCTTGCTGCTTGGTTTTCCTATATGAATTATACCAGATGCGTCAACCTTCGTCGAGGGGCAAATGCCAAGCCGCCATCATCTTTACCAGCTCTGCATCTCATCCATTTTCGTATCATCTTCCTGCACGTTGGTGCGCATATAGGCATCAAACTGTTCAGAATATCGCTCGTATTTGTCACCGCCGATTTCTTTCAGGAAGTCCTCCTTGAACACCCACAGGGGATATTCGCAATAGCCGCTGATCTTGCTGTAACCGGTATCCTGCGCGATTCCATCGGCAAGCAGCTGCAGCGCAAACGGGCAGTTGTTGGCATCGATGTATGCGCAGTTTTTCAAAGTGAGGAATTCACCGAAGGACACCGTGAGGACGGCGTATTGCTCGGTCACATTTTCATTTTGATCCACTTCGTCGAGGACAATCGCCAGCCCTGGCATTTGCGCCCCCATGTAATCGCGTGTGTCGTATAACTCGACTCGCGGCTTTAGCCGAATTTTTTCTTCCCTATAGAAACTTGAAATTTCAAAAAACATGTTTTCCTCCTATGTCCAGACAGGGCAAAGAAAAACACGGTTCTCCAACCATGCTTTTCTTTGCCCTGTTTTTATAACACCCGCACCATCTGCTCATAGAGCAGAACGTACTTTTCGTCGATGATCCGGTTATCATGGTAATGTCCGAACAGCCAGTAGTGAAACTGGCTGCGGCTGCGAACTTCTTCCAGGAATTCCGTCAGCTTGTCCGGCCTGAAATCAGTGTTGATCTTCTGCTGAATCGCGGTCGGGGCGCAGTGCGTGATGATGTAATCGACTTTCCAATCCAGCCGCTCCATCGTCTGCCAGGCTTCGGCGTATTCCTCATCAGACGGCAGTTCTTCTTTCCACCATGAAATGTGGTTGATCCGGAATTGTCCGCGACTGCGGCGCAAGCTGTCATATCGTTCGTAGAAATCCGGGCTGTCCATATCCAGAATCCCGTCTGCAATGTCGTGGCTCTGTGCGCCGCCCATTGTGAAGAAAGTGCGGCCTTGAAGCTCAAATGCCTGTCCACGCATCAGGTGAATGACGTGCGGTCGGATTTTATGCACTTTCCCACCACGCCATTGCTCCACCGGGTATTCGCTCAGAGCGTCAAAGTTCTCATGATTGCCGTCCACGAACAGAACCATAAACGGCAGGGCTTCCAGCCGGTCGAACTGCGGGACGTCACTCTTATCGCCGTTCCAGATACAACCGAAGTCGCCGCAGACGATCATGTAGTCGTCTTTCGTCATCTCCGCTCGCTCCGGAAAGTATTGCGGCCGGAATCGGAGTGTGTTTCCGTGAAGATCACCGGTTGCATAAATCATCGTCTTACCTCTTAAAAATGCATCTGCATTGTGTCTGCGTTTTCTGTCATTCTGAGTTCTGCTTCGGTCGCTGTCCGCAGTCCCTGCCCGTAACGGGTCTGTGCTATGATCAAACGGCCATCGGCAATAAGCTGTTCGATCCGTTCCCCAACATAACCTTCCGCGATGTATGGACCGGACCGTTCCCAGTCCTGCAGGCGGCGAATCGCAAACTGCTGTCCGATACGCTCGGCAATCGGCCCCGTGCGAAAGAGATTCTTTTGTTTCGTCTTGCAGGCTTCCAGAATGGCATTGTCGATCCGTTCGGTTTGTTCTTCCAACCTCTGGCGGTATTCTTCGTCTGTCAGGTCAAAACATTCCCGGCGCAGATCTGTACCAAGAACGCGAAACGTATTTGCACCAGACAAAAGTCGCTGCAACTCTGGAATATGATCTTCCTGCATCACGCCGCTGAACAGATCCGGATGCAGGTACAGAGCGTCGTTTCCGTTCCGCACCGTAACACAATGGCCGCTGTCCAGCGGCGTTTCTTCGACCTGCCAGCCCGCATCTCGAAACAACTTTCTTGTTTCTGTACGGAATGCAAGCCGTGAAGCATCATCCGGCCAGCCCTGTGAGTACGCGCTGCGGATCGAAATTCCAATCTCTCGGTATGTCATGGTTACTTTCCCTCCAGTCGTTGCCTGATTTCTGCGCCGCCCTTGATTTGCACCAGAATTTCGTCGGCGGAGAGGACGGTCACGCGCTCCACGGTCTGGCGGGCAGCGTTTTCGTTCCATTCCGTGATCGTCTGTGCGGTGTTCTCTATGACTTGCTCTGCCTGCTTCATGCGGGTGCAGACGCAGCTCGCATCGGTGCTGCTTTGCAGGATCGCTTCTTTCTGCTTTTTAAGCGTGGTCTGCTCGGCCAGAATTTCTGCGAACTGCGTATTGCAGGCTTCTTTATCTTCTGCATCAATGGCTTCCGCCAACAGCTGTTGGAACCGCTCGTCAAGCTGCACCAAGCGGTGTTCAATGTCGGCAAGACTCATGGTCTGTCCCTGTATCGGCAGCAGCTCCAAGGAGACTGCATTTCTGATACGGTCAAGCAGGACCGACTTGTCGCTCATGGCGGAGTTGATTGCTGCCAGGATTGCGTTTTGCAGCGGGATTTCCCGGAGCGTCGGGGATTCATGGCAGTATTTCTTGCCGTAATCCAAGCGGCTGATGCAGCGCCATTCGTGATAGATATTTCCCTTGACATTTCTTGTTTTTCTGCGATAGAGCGTACCACATTCGTCGCAGAAAAGCCGGTCGGATAAGGCGTACTTACTGGTGTAGCAGGAGCGTCCTGTGACCGCCTGCTTGGAAGGAGTGCGTAAGGCGCTGCGCCGTGCCATTTCGGCCTTCACCGCATTGTACTGCTCTCGGCTGACAACGGCTTCATGGTGATCTGGCATATAGTATTGGGTCATCTGACCGACATTCTTGACGATCTTCTTGCTGATGACATCGGTACAGAAGGTCTTTTGCAGCAGCACGTCGCCGCAGTATTTTTCGTTGGTCAGGATTCCTTTGATCGCAGAAACCGACCATTCTTCTGTCCCGAGGACAGTCTTGATCTGGTTTTCTTCCAGCCAGTCCTTCAGGTTTCGCAGACTGGCGCCACTCTCATATCGCTTATAGATTTCCCGTACCACTTCGGCCTGTTCCGGAATGACTTGGAGTTTTCCGTCTGCATCTTTTCTGTAGGCATACAGGCGATTGCACGGAATTTTAAGCGTTCCAACTTTTGCGTGCATCTGCCGCCCGCGCCGGATGTTGCCGGAGATAGATTCACTTTCGGACTGCGCCATCGCGCCGTACATGGTGATCATAAATTCGCTGTCTGGCGGTAGAGAGTTAATATTTTCTTTTGTGCTTATCGGCTTAATGCAGCTGGGCACAAGATGCAGCGACGGCTCTTGCCAGGCGCATGAAGATCTGATCG
>CAKASQ030000013.1 GCA_916988195.3 Oscillospiraceae bacterium | reverse complement strand
TCTATATTCAGGCTCCGCCAGACGGTCCTATTCTGTGCCGTGCGGGGAACGTACTGTCGTTATCAAAAGTTCCGGAGAACAGACCCGTTTTTTCTTGGCCCCGGACGGAAGATCCATCCGGGGCCGGATCATTACTGCTTAGGGAAGATCAATAGAAACTCTTGCAGCGGCTTCGAACATTCTGAGCAGGATGGTCGCAACCTCGCTGCGCTTGATGCTGCTTGCCGGATGGAACGTGCCCTTCGCGTCGGAACCCGTCAGGATACCGGCACGGTAGAACTCGTAGATATCGGACGCAAACGCATCGCCGCTCTTCACGTCGGGGATCGCACCGTCCGCGACCTGATTGATCGCTTTGTAGGTGCTTTCCGCGCCGTGGAAGATGTGGACAAACTCTGCTCTGGTGATAGCAGCGTTCATATGCGCCGCAGTATAGCTTGCATAATCCTTTTCGATAATGCCGTTTGCAACTGCGTAAGAAACATAGCTGTCATACCAGGTCTCGCTGCCGTTTCTCAGGGTAACCTCGCCCTCGTGCTCCATTTGATAAAGAGCAGCTGCGAGCTTGATCGCCTGCGCCACGGTCAAAGTATCGTCCGGTTTGAACTTTGTTGCCGTCACACCGTCGATGAGATCTGCCGCCCACGCGCTCTGCACGCTCTCATAGTACCATGCCGTCTGCGGGACATCGGTGAACGGAAGAGCGTCTTTCTCTGCTTCCGGTTTCTTACCTACGCCGGCGTTCGGGCTGACCGGTCTGACGGTTCCGCCGGAGGGCTTCGAAGGCTTGGTCAGCTTCGGGATGACATGCCCGTAGGAAATCACTGCGTGGCAGCTCTTGCAGCAGGTGTCGCCGGTGTAGCCTTCCTCGGTGTAGGTTGCGTCTTTCGCGTTAAGAACTTCCGTGCCGCCCACATGGTTGGTCGGGTCAGTTTTCGGGGTAACATCCGCCTCAGTCAGCTCTTCTGTCGCGTTTTCATCTGCAAACAGCTTGCTGCATCCGGAGCAGGTGTAATACGCCCTGTGACCCTTGGCG